>NZ_JBTBYI010000002.1:0-5394 GCF_054166015.1 Gallibacterium sp. ZY190522 | reverse complement strand
AAGAATAGAGAGTTAGTATTATTTTTTGCGATTACATTTTACTACTCTCTATTTTTTTATTTCAAATGTTCAACAGACCCTATTATAGAAGCCCCCATGAATAAATCGCTCATCATTTTCGGCATCGTCAACATAACCTCGGACAGTTTCTCCGATGGAGGCCGGTATCTGGCGCCAGACGCAGCCATTGCGCAGGCGCGTAAGCTGATGGCCGAGGGGGCAGATGTGATCGACCTCGGTCCGGCATCCAGCAATCCCGACGCCGCGCCTGTTTCGTCCGACACAGAAATCGCGCGTATCGCACCGGTGCTGGACGCGCTCAAGGCAGATGGCATTCCCGTCTCGCTCGACAGTTATCAACCCGCGACGCAAGCCTATGCCTTGTCGCGTGGTGTGGCCTATCTCAATGATATTCGCGGTTTTCCAGACGCTGCGTTCTATCCGCAATTGGCGAAATCATCTGCCAAACTCGTCGTTATGCATTCGGTGCAAGACGGGCAGGCAGATCGGCGCGAGGCACCCGCTGGCGACATCATGGATCACATTGCGGCGTTCTTTGACGCGCGCATCGCGGCGCTGACGGGTGCCGGTATCAAACGCAACCGCCTTGTCCTTGATCCCGGCATGGGGTTTTTTCTGGGGGCTGCTCCCGAAACCTCGCTCTCGGTGCTGGCGCGGTTCGATGAATTGCGGCGGCGCTTCGATTTGCCGGTGCTTCTGTCTGTTTCGCGCAAATCCTTTCTGCGCGCGCTCACAGGCCGTGGTCCGGGGGATGTCGGGGCCGCGACACTCGCTGCAGAGCTTGCCGCCGCCGCAGGTGGAGCTGACTTCATCCGCACACACGAGCCGCGCCCCTTGCGCGACGGGCTGGCGGTATTGGCGGCGCTGAAAGAAACCGCAAGAATTCGTTAACTGCACATTCGGGATATTTCTCTATATTCGCGGTTCAGCAGGCATGGGTAGTCAGATTGTTTTAACGCACAGCAACAAGGATGTGCAGGCGCTTAATGAGGCGATACGTGAAGCCCGTAAAGAGCGTGGCGAGCTGCGCGGTAGCGCCCGCTTTGAGAGTGAAAAAGGCGGTCGAGAATTTGCGCCGGGTGATCGTATTGTTTTCTTGAAAAACGACAACTCTAGACGAATTAAGAATAAGATTATTTGAAAAGTAGATAACTTGAAAAATCAGGGGATAGGGCATACAATGGAAAAAGGTCGGGGATAGCTACCAACTACCCCCTTCCCGATTGTCTTAGGACAATCTATTCAAGATGTAAGTAATTAGGTCGAGAATGGTAAGAACTCGAAAACCTAATACCGCAACTACTACGGTGAGCAGTAGTATCATTACGAAGTATTGTAATGCGTTCACATAGATCACCCCCTTAGTGCTATAAGCCTAAGGCAATCGGGCAACGTGCTAAGGACACGTTACACCGTTTGCCGATAGCACAAGGAAGATTTTATCACATAACCGCCTAACAGGGCGGTTTTGTTTTATTCAGGACTGAAAAAGCCGTTGAAACTTGCTTTCAATGGCTTTTTTAGTCTAACAACCGCAGGGCGTTAGCAGAAAGGTGCACGAATTTTCATAAAATTACACGGTAAGAAAGTGTATGGATTTTCACAAAGGTGTACAGATTTTAATAAAATACACCTTAAAGCCTTTAATACCAATGCTTTAGAAAGAAAAAGGGATCGAACTTTTGACATTCGATCCCTTTTTCTGTAATCTGTTTCGTGCGTTCTTTGCTAAGATACAGACCATAGACAAGTCATATCTTAGCAAAGGGTAGCTAGTAATGCAAGAGATTGCGAAGCGTCCCTACTACCAAAAAACCATTCAACGACGTAAACAAGAAACGCAAACCTTAAATCGAACGGTCTTCAGCTCGGACTTCGGAAGAATAAACAGGCGTAGAAGTGATAACGTTCTTAATACGAAAATTAAGCTCTGTCTCCGTTTCGTACTACGGTTAGAAAGGCGAAAGCCCCAAGAAATACAAGTACACCTGATAAGCGAGATTTAAGGATAACAGCGGAATTGATTGTTGAGGGTCTGCAATTCCCAACCTGAAAAAATAAACTTAGTCTTTCTGGCTACCCATTCACTAGCCATTTGACAGAAAGGAAGCAAAAAGAACATCGCTCTTTCTGAACCCTATGGATTTGTGGACGGTTTAACGGTTTTTTGGCTTTGCCACCGTGTGGATAAGCCTAATGGATAACTTGACGGCTACGCCTTGCACAACTCTACGAGTTGCACACAAGTAATCACACAGGCATTACCCACACTAAAAACCTACCGCCCACAAGCTCCACAGGGTCAATAATAATAGTTTTTTTGTTTTTGATTATGAAAGCCCTACGGGCTAGAAAGACGAAGTCGCCTTCGGCTCCGCTGATTTTTATATATCACTCTCGGGGCTTTTGGTGTACTATTGTCTAAAGTTAGAGCAAGGACACATAGACCCGTATCTGCGAAACTAAGTCTATGCCCTTGCAAGAGGGATAAATCCCCCTTGACCCCCTTGCGGTTTCACCGCTAATTTGAAGAACGGACACCGAATGAAAAAGCGAACCAAACGCCTAGAAATCGCCTTATCGGAAGATGAATACAATGCCTTGCTTGAACGTAAGACGAAAGCAAGGCTTGCTGAATGGGTTCGGGAAGTTGCCCTAGAACAGCAACCTAAGCGACAGCCGAAAGTAATCGACCCTGCGTTACTGTTCGAGCTGAACCGCATAGGCGTAAACCTGAACCAAATCGCCCGACAATGCAACAGCCAACGCCCTAGTATTGACCTTGTTAGCGTATTGGCTACCTTGCGAGAAATTGAAAAAAATCTCAAAAAATTGCGAGAATTGAGCCTATGATCGTCAAATTTTTTAAGAAACACGGTAAGGGAAAAGCTAGTAGTTGCAAGGCTTGCATAGATTATTTACTGAATAAGCCTGACGATACCGCCCAAATCTTGCAGGGCGATCCCCGACTATCGCAAAATATTGCTGATAGCCTTGATTTTAATAACACCTATACCGCAGGTTGCTTGTCTTTTGAAGAAAGCGACCTACCCGAAAGCTACAAGCGTGAGATTATGGCACGCTTTGAAAAGGCAATGTTTGCAGGGCTTGAACCTGAACAATATAACATTGCGTGGGTACAGCACACGGACAAGGGGCGACTTGAATTAAATTTCGTTATTCCGAACGTAGAACTGACAAGCGGAAAACGCCTACAACCCTACTACGACAGGGCAGACCGCCCACTTGCTGAAAATTTTAAGCAGGTAATCAACCACGAATACCGCCTAAGCGACCCAAACGACCCAATAAAGCAAAATAGCTTAATTGACCGCAAAGACCTACCAACCGATAAAAAACAGGCGTTACAGGCGATTACAGACGGTTTGACCGCATTGGCAAACGCAGGGCAGATAAACGACCGAAAAGACGTTATAAACGCCCTAGAGCGTGCAGGCTTTGAGATTGCACGCATTACACCTAAAAACCTATCAATCAAGACAGACGGACAAAATTTAAGACTAAAAGGGGCTTTCTATGAGCAAGATTTTAGATTTAGCAACGACCTTTCAGCAGACATCACAGAAAGAGCTAGAGAATACAGGCGAAATAGTGCAGAACGCTATCAAACAGCACGAGCAAAACTTGATACAGCAGTTACAGCACGCCAACAAGAATTTAGCCGAAAATATCCAAATCGAGCAGGCGAAATTGATAAAAAATACCGTGAGAATGTATCGCTTGCCGACCCTAATCGCCTTGACGATATTAGCCTTGATAGCTATAACCGCAGGCGTTCTGACGTGGCAGGCAAAGAACGCCTATCAAGAGATGATAGAGTGGGAACACTCGGCAGAAATCGCCAAAGAGCAGAGCGGGGGGATCAAGCTATCAATGTGCAAAACGGACGCAGGGGGCAAGCCTTGCATAGCAATAGACAAGGATTATATGAATTCAACGTGGGGCGACAATCTGAAGATAATCGAAGTCCACGAAACCAAGAAACAGGGGAAAAAATAAATGGCGACCGAAATCGAAGTAATGTTAGAGAATACCTTGAAAACCTTGTTAGAACAGCAAGAGATAGAGCGGAAAGTTTTATCGAAAGAGTTGCAGAGCTTGCGAGCAGAAAACGCCTTGATCATTCAACAATACAACGAAATCAGCACGCAATTAGCAACGTTGCAGAATTTAATAAACAACTTGAAACGGTAATAGCCAAACAGAAAAAACAGGAAAAGGGAATGGGATTATGACAAAGAGAATTAAATCGTAATCCTTGCAGGCTCAAAAACTTGTTTTTGAGTTTACAAGGATTGAACAACCGCAGGGCGTTAGCAGAAAGGTGTATGGATTTTAATAAAACCACAACTTAAAAACTGTCCAAGGAGCGGAGCGACTGGTGCTGCAACGACTTGTTAGCCTTTTTTCCAAATTTGATATGTATAATTTATATTAGACACAAAAAACTGTTCAAAAACCAAGTTGAAACCTTCAGGTAATATAGGGAATTTAATATCACCTTCAACCTCAACATGAATAGTAGATAGATGAATTATATCTGCTTTTTCAATAAGGCTTTCATAGATTTGCCCCCCACCCGAAATATATACATGATCTGTAATTTTAGATAGTTCTTGCAAAGCATTTTCTATTGAAGGAAAAACCAAGACGTTTTCATTTGACCCTGAAATTCCATTCTTTGACACTACTGCATATTTGCGATTTGGAAGAACTCCCATAGAGTCAAATGTTTTCCTTCCAACAAGAAGCCACTGATTGTATGTGAGCGCCTTAAAGATTAGCTGCTCACCTTTTGCTGACCACGGAATATCAGGACCACTACCGATTACGCCATTTTCTGACACTGCAGAAATCAATGAAATTTTCAATTTAACTCCCGATATGGCTAACTTTGTTTTAGGGCGACTGCCCTGCTGCGTAACATCGTTGCTGCTCCATAACATCAAACATCGACCCACGGCGTAACGCGCTTGCTGCTTGGATGCCCGAGGCATAGACTGTACAAAAAAACAGTCATAAAAAATACCGTGAGAATGTATCGCTTGCCGACCCTAATCGCCTTGACGATATTAACCTTGATAGCCATAACCACTCCATATCCGGATCTTTAATAAGTTGTTTAAAAATTTTGGTGAATTTATCCAATTTTGTCCATCTTCTAAAAGTTTTAAAAACAGTATTATACTTTCCAAAGCATTCTGGTAAATATCGCCATGGGCAGCCTGTTTTCAGGCGATATAAGATTCCTGTGAAAATATTTCTTAAATTTGGTTTGTCATAGATATTCAAATCTAGGATAATAGGCTTTAGTTTCAACCAAAGCTTGTCATTAAGTAATGTTTGAAGCAT
>NZ_CM135118.1:1952500-2554666 GCF_054166015.1 Gallibacterium sp. ZY190522 | reverse complement strand
AGGTCTGGTCTATTGATGGTTATCTATTCTATATGAATTCATTTAAAATCGATGTGTATCATACAATAAACTCAAGTTAAGATCTTCACTAAAGATCAATTTTTAGTTTTATTTCTAATGTCATTCAAATCTCTAATCATAGAATTACCAGTTGAAGCAAATGAAAAACTGCTTTTTTACCTTTAATATTTGACGAACAGCAAAATTATGATTAGAATTGCGACCTCTTTTTATTGTAACTTTTTGTTTTAATAAAATGGTACTGTTTAGATTTGCAGTAACAGGTTCACATTTTGAATATTAAAACTTTATTTATTAGGTAGATAAGAAAATGAAACGTACTTTCCAACCTTCTGTATTAAAACGTAGCCGCACCCACGGTTTCCGTGCTCGTATGGCAACTAAAAAAGGTCGCCAAGTTTTAGCTCGTCGTCGTGCTAAAGGTCGTGCGCGTTTAAGTGCATAATCTGATTATCGAGTGTCTAAGCTAGGTTTTTCAAGGGAGTTACGTTTACTAACTCCCTCTCAATTTAATTTTGTTTTCCAACAACCTTTCAGAGCTTCTTTGCCTGAAATCTCCATTATCGCTCGTCCCAATAGTTTGCAACATCCTCGATTAGGTTTAACTGTTGCCAAAAAATATGTAAAACGTGCCAATCAACGTAATCGTATTAAAAGGATTTGTCGTGAAAGCTTTCGTTTACAACAGCATTTATTACCTAATTATGATTTTATTATCATTGCAAGAAAAGGCATTAGTGACATAGATAATATGTTGTTATTCAAAATGTTAGATAAATTATGGCAACGACATCTACGCTTTTCAAAAAAATCTTCATCGGCATAATCCGCTTTTATCAGATTGCAATTAGCCCTTTAATTGGTCTACGTTGTCGCTTCACCCCGACCTGCTCTCAATATGGGATTGAAGCAATTCAAACACACGGAGTGATAAAAGGGGGTTGGCTTACACTCAAGCGTATATTAAAATGTCATCCTTTTGGTTCATCAGGCTATGATCCTGTGCCACCACATATTGATAATCATAAACCACAGAGAAAAAAATAATGGATTCAAGACGTAGTTTACTCGTAATTGCTTTGTTCTTTATCTCATTTTTGATTTACCAACAATGGGAAATAGACAATAATCCTCAACCGGCACAGACTGCCACTCAAACTCAAGTTGATAAGAGTGAAGTGCCAACAACTGTCAGTACAGCAGCCAATACCACAATTGATAACAATCAACAGCAAGGTAAAATCATCACCTTACAAAGTGATGTCTTGCGTTTAAAAATTGATACTTTAGGTGGTGATATTGTCGAAGCCCAATTATTAAAATATGGCGCTGAATTACACTCTGAAACCCCTTTTGCTTTGCTGGAAAATACAGCAAAACACGTTTATATTGCTCAAAGTGGGCTAATTGGTGCCAATGGTAGCGATACTGTTGCTGGGCGTGCTGATTATCAAGTAGACGGCGATAATTTCACTTTAGCAGAAGGTCAAAATGAACTTAGCATTCCGTTTACATTTACCAAAGATGGTGTTACCTACCGCAAAATTTTTACATTAAACCGAAACAGTTATGATGTAAAAGTGAATTTTGAAGTAACCAATAACAGTGGTTCAACTATTCAAGTCCAACCATATGGTCAGCTTAAACATACTTTAGTAGAAAGCTCTGGAAACATTGCAATGCCGACTTATACCGGTGGTGCATACTCTTCATCAGAAACCAATTACAAAAAATACTCTTTTGAAGATATGCAAAAAGACAATCTTGCAATTAAAACTAAACAAGGTTGGGCTGCGATTCTTCAGCACTATTTCGTATCTGCGTGGATTCCAAATCAAGATGCCGATAATCAACTATATACTTCAACACAAGGTGATTTCGCTTACATCGGTTATCGCGGTCCAATCACATCCATTGCCAACGGAGCCACTGATACTATTACCAGCCAACTTTGGGTTGGGCCAAAATTACAAAATGAAATGGAAACCGTCGCTCCACACTTGGATTTAACTGTTGACTATGGTTGGGCTTGGTTTATTGCAAAACCACTCTTCTGGTTATTGCAGTTTATTCAAAGCCTTGTTCACAACTGGGGCTTGGCAATTATAGGTGTTACTATTGTTGTAAAAGCCATTCTTTATCCGCTTACTAAAGCTCAATATACTTCAATGGCAAAAATGCGTATGTTACAACCGAAAATTCAAGAAATGCGTGAACGTTTCGGTGATGATCGTCAACGTATGAGCCAAGAAATGATGAAACTTTATAAAGAAGAAAAAGTGAATCCTCTTGGTGGATGTCTACCAATTTTGCTGCAAATGCCAATTTTCATCGCACTATATTGGACATTCTTAGAAGCGGTTGAATTACGTCACGCACCGTTCTTCGGTTGGATTCAAGACTTATCGGCACAGGATCCATATTATATTCTGCCGTTATTGATGGGGGCATCAATGTTCTTATTGCAAAAAATGTCACCAACTCCTGTTGCCGATCCAATGCAACAAAAAGTAATGATGTTTATGCCGGTGATGTTTACTTTCTTCTTCCTATGGTTCCCTTCAGGCTTAGTGCTTTATTGGTTGGTGTCTAACATCATTACCATTATTCAACAGCAGCTAATTTATCGGGGCTTAGAGAAAAAAGGATTACACTCTCGTCATAAATAAATTTCCAAAATAACAGAAAGGCATCTTAATTAAGATGCCTTAAATTTATATAGAAACAAGAGAAAAATATGATAGAAAAAGAAACGATTGTCGCGCAAGCAACCCCTCCTGGTCGAGGAGGAGTAGGCATTTTGCGGGTTTCCGGCCCACTTTCTGAACAAGTTGCCAAAGAGGTGTTGGGAAAAACATTAAAACCTCGCTTTGCTAACTATCTTCCTTTTAA
Source organism: Gallibacterium sp. ZY190522 (assembly GCF_054166015.1). Lineage (NCBI taxonomy): Bacteria > Pseudomonadati > Pseudomonadota > Gammaproteobacteria > Pasteurellales > Pasteurellaceae > Gallibacterium > Gallibacterium sp. ZY190522. The sequence goes on along the minus strand of NZ_CM135118.1, from coordinate 2,551,753 downwards.
AGACATTGACGGCTCTGTACTTGATCAAGGCATTGCCCTCTTTTTCAAAGCACCCAACTCCTTTACCGGAGAAGATGTTTTGGAATTGCAAGGTCACGGCGGGCAGGTTATTTTGGATCTGCTCTTAAAACGCATTCTACAGATTAAAGGTGTTCGTTTAGCCAGACCAGGAGAGTTTTCAGAACAGGCTTTTTTAAACGATAAAATCGATTTAACTCAGGCTGAAGCAATTGCTGATTTGATTGATGCTAGTTCGGAGCAGGCAGCACGTTCAGCTTTAAAATCACTACAAGGCGAATTTTCCACCAAAGTCCATCAATTAGTGGACGAATTGATCTATCTACGAACCTATGTTGAAGCAGCAATTGATTTTCCGGATGAAGAAATTGATTTTCTTGCCGATGGCAAAATCGAAGCACATTTAAATCAAATTATAGCCAAAGTAGCGGAAGTTCAATCTCAAGCGAAACAAGGCTCTTTACTTAGAGAAGGGATGAAAGTGGTGATTGCCGGTCGTCCGAATGCCGGCAAATCAAGCCTGTTGAATGCATTAGCTGGTCGTGATGCTGCCATTGTTACTGATATTGCCGGCACAACTCGTGACGTATTGCGAGAACATATTCACTTGGATGGGATGCCGTTGCATATTATTGATACCGCCGGTTTGCGTACTGCTACGGATGAAGTGGAACGTATCGGTATCGAACGAGCTTGGCAAGAGATTGATCAAGCCGATCGTGTATTATTTATGCTCGACAGCACAACAACGGATGAAACGCTGCCGGAAAAAATTTGGCCGGAATTTATGTCCAGATTGCCGCCATCAATCCCTGTTACGATTATTCGTAATAAAGCAGATATTAGCGGCGAAGCAGAAGGCATTCGCACTGAAAATGGTTATACTACCATTACCCTTTCAGCCAAAACTCAACAAGGCATCCAATTACTGAAAGAGCATCTCAAAGAGAGTATCGGCTATCAAACCGTTACCGAAGGAGGCTTTTTAGCTCGTCGTCGCCATTTGGAAGCATTGGAACAAGCGGCACAACATTTGCAGCAAGGGCATATCCAATTAACTCAATTCTATGCTGGTGAACTGTTGGCTGAAGAATTGAAAATGGCACAGAACGCACTCAGCGAGATCACCGGACAATTCACGTCTGATGATTTACTTGGTAATATCTTCAGCTCTTTCTGTATCGGAAAATAAAATGCGTGCTAAGCACGCATTTTTAGCATCAATTATAACTTTCACTCAACTTGCCATTTTCTGCTATCTCTTCATCTCGATCCTTAGCAGAAATTTGCAGACGAGCAAAATAGTCCTGTGTTTCGGCTATAATTACTTTGCGCAAGCCAATCAATGCAATTAAATTAGGAATTGCCATTAATCCATTAACAATATCAGCCAAACTCCAAATAATATCCAATTTAATAAATGCGCCGCACGCAATCAGTAAAATAAAGCAGCTACGGAAAATTTTAATACCCCTAATGCCAATTAAATAAACAAAACAACGTTCACCATAATAACACCAGCCAAGCATTGTGGTAAAAGCGAAGAACAATAAACCGATAGTGACAATCGTTGCACCGATGCTGTTGCCTAACCCTTGCGCAAAAGCCAAGTTAGTCACTGCGGCTCCCGCCACCTCCGATTGCCAAACACCGCTGATAACAATGACTAAACCGGTCATTGTGCAAACAATAATGGTATCGAAGAATGTGCCGGTCATTGAAATCAACCCTTGACGCACCGGCTCTTGTGTTTGTGCCGCCGCTGCTGCGATCGGCGCACTTCCCAAGCCGGATTCATTAGAGAAAATACCTCTCGCCATTCCCGATTGAATCGCTTTAAGCACAGTAAAACCAACCGCACCGCCTAATGCCGCTTGAGGGTTAAAAGCACTTTCAATAATTAAGGCTAGCGCTTGTGGCACAACGTTCCAATTAATTAATAAAATAAATAACGACGTACCGACATATAACACCGCCATAAACGGCACAATAAATGAGGATACGACAGCAATACGGTTAACGCCGCCAAGAATAATCATTGCTACCAACAACGTCATTACAACTGCGGTAATCACTGTTGATACCCCGAACGTATCTTGCATAGCGTGTGTAATGGCATTGATTTGTGGGAAAGTCCCGATACCGAAAAAAGCAACCAGAACACCGAATACCGCAAACAACTTAGCTAACCATTTTATGCCCAGCCCACGTTCTATGTAATACATCGGACCACCGGCCATAAAGCCATTTTTATCTTTCACACGATATTTTACCGCCAGCAAACATTCCGCATATTTAGTCGCCATTCCGAAAAAGGCGACAATCCACATCCAGAAAATCGCCCCGGGTCCCCCAGCTTGAATTGCTGTAGCAACACCAACAATATTACCGGTACCGATAGTCGCAGAAAGTGCGGTACACAACGCAGCAAATGCAGAAACATCGCCCTCACCGGAATTACCTTTTTGAAACAAATATCTTAATGCTCGTGGTAATGCTTTAATTTGTAAAAAACCTAAGCGAATACTGAAATAAATACCGGTTCCTGCTAATAAAATGAGTAATGGCGGCCCCCAGATAAAGCTGTCAATTTCAGCTAAAATTTGATTGAAATTCATTGACTTCCTCGTAAATAAAAAAGCTAAATACAAGGAGTAGAAAAGAAAAAAGAAATATCCAGAACTGATATTTGAAAAAAGATTATCTTTCCTGCCCCTGTCCTTTTGCCTGAGCGTTTCAAAAATCTAAGATTTTTTTGCGCCTTCGGCGTCCACTTAACGTGGATCTCTCCAAGGGTTCGTCCAGTAACAGTCCATGCTGTAAAACAGCGCCTGAAAGAGTTTACCTCGTCGGCGTAGAGTTAATTCTCTACTCTCCAGCTACCTTCATCCGAACTTGATGTTTATTACTAAGAATAAAAACGTTACGAATTTTAGCAAGTTATACTTCCTTGCTCAAGTGATGATCTCCTTACTACAATAATTTCACTAAGCGATTTAAATCTGCCTGAATCGCACCGGCAGTCATTTTTACGCCAGCACTTGGACCGTGAATCACCAATGGATTATCACGATACCAAAGACTACGAATTAAGAATAAATTCTCTCCCGGCAAAGCACGCGCAATCGGATCATCAGCATTACACACCTCTAAACCAATTTTTGACTGTCCATTCGCCAAAAAGCGAACCACATAACGTAATACCCCGCGCTCTTCCTCAGCATCGTGATAACGCTCATAAATTAGCGGCTCAAGCTCATCCAATTTTTCAAAAAAGTCAGATAATGGCAAATCAATCATATCTTCCGTAATCAAAGATTCTACCTTAATCTCGGAACGATCTAAATCATAACCTGCGGTACGTGCCACAATTAATAGCTTACGCAACGCATCCAATCCTCTTAAATCTTCTCGCGGATCACGTTCTGTCATTCCTTGTTGCCACGCTTGCTCTAATAACATTGAAAACGGTACAGAACCATCATATTGGTAAAATAACCACGCTAATGTACTGGAAAATGTCCCCTCAATCGACAAAATCGTATCGCCGCTCTCTACCAAGTCGTGTACGATTGGATTAATAGGTAAACCACCACCTACTGTAGCGTTATACAACCAATAACTTCCAGATTGCAAAAAAGCGTTCTCTATTTGATGATATTTATCTAAATCAAAAGCAGCTGCACGTTTATTGGCACTAATCACGTGAAAACCATATTTTGCATAGTCTTCATAATGTGCCGCCACCTCATCGCTATTGGTAAAATCCAACACTACCAATTCATCAAACGGATGTAGACTCAACCATTGCAATAATTCCTCTGGCACCAATTCTCGACCATATTCTTCAAACTGTTGATCCCAATTATTTTCACTTAAATGTGCCAAAATACCTTGGTAATCTAACCACGCTTTTTGACTTGAAACCAAACCGATTAAAGAAAAATCAAAATGACTGCGTGCTGCGATCTTCTCCTGCTCCTGTTTAAACAGGCTGATCCAGGTTTTTGAAACCTCTCCTTTGCCTAATACCACTAAGCCAACCGTTTTATGCGCACGAAATAGATCATCGTGAACGTTGCGTAATAATTCCCGACTCACGGCTTGACGCAAAATCGCCACTACGCTGATTTTATCTTCAGATTGCCATACAAATTCTAGCGGCTGTGTTTTTAGCATTTGTGAAAAGCGTAACATTTGTAAAGAATTTTGGCATACTCCAGCCCCCACAATAGCCAACAAAGCCAAATCATAGCGAATGGAAATGGAATCAGTGATTAACGGCAATTTTTTAAACTGCATAAACGCCGTATCAATATATTCATTGGTATAGATCAAACGTAAAGTACGTGATTGCTCAATAAATTGCTCGACCAGCGGCTCCAATTGATGTTCTTGCAACCACGCTTGCAAACGTTGCCGCCAACTCTGTAACACCTGATTTTGCGGAATCACCAATTCGATCCAACCGATATGGTTATGAGATGTCACAATTTTACCTTGCGCTGAAGAAGAATAAATATGTTCAATACGACTCGTACCTTCATTGGGTTTCAAACTGCTGCGTAACTGCAATTTTAATTGAAACTCTTTAACAGGTTCTAGTGTGCGACTATGCAGCACAGGCGCGCCAAGACGTGCCAATTCATTTGCCTCATCCCAACGTAATAGTGGCAATAATGTAGCATTTTTTACGTGACGAGGATCCGCAGAATAAACTCCAGCTACATCACTCCAGATAGTAACATTCTCAATACCAGCTAACCCTGCTATTTGGGTTGCAGAATAATCGGAGCCATTTCTTCCCAATAATACGGTTTCGCCTTTTGTATTTCGGCTGATAAAACCAGTAACAATCAAACGTTTATTGGGATTAGCATCTAAAATAGGTCGTAATCGACGCTGGCTTTGTGCAACCTGTACCTTAGGTAAAACGGTTCGCTCTGCCACCATAAAATCACGTGCATCGACAAAAACGGAAGGAATAGATTGTTGATTCAGATAAGCGCTAACCAGCCGTGCCGACCAAATCTCTCCATGTCCGACCACTTCGGAATAAATCGCTTCACTGAATGGTTTATCTAACAATGCGGAAAACTGATGAATATCATCAATGAAGGCTTGAGCAACCGGCTCCGGCTGTATAAGTAATGCATTAACCATTGACAGATACTGATGGCGAAGATTCTGCAAAATACGGTTAGCTCCCACTGTATCTTTATGTGAAGCTTCCACCCATTCAATCAATAAATTTGTGGTTTTACCAATTGCAGATACCACAATAACATCATTCTCTTTACTGTAATTCTGAATAATCGAAGCAACGCCTTTGATACATTCAACATTTGCTAAACTACTACCGCCAAATTTATGTAATTGATGACGAACAACCTGCTGCATCATAAACCTCCGCCTATATCAATGCAAAGACGCGCTATTTTAGCACGAATATATATAATCAAATAAAGAAATCTAGATGTCTTTAAGGCTAGATTGTCATTAGAATAAATTTTGATTAAAATACCACAACTTGTGTGGATTTGAAGGAAATAACTATGGCTGATTGGGATGGAAAATATATTAGTCCCTATGCGGAACACGGCAAAAAAAGTGAACAGGTAAAAAAAATTACTGTATCAATTCCAATTAAAGTATTAGAAATACTCACTAACGAGCGTACTCGTCGCCAAATTCGCAATTTACGTCACGCAACCAATAGTGAATTGCTCTGTGAGGCATTCTTACACGCTTTTACCGGTCAACCTTTACCGACCGATGAAGATTTGTTAAAAGAACGTCACGATGAGATTCCGGAAGAGGCTAAAGTATTAATGCGACAAAAAGGTATAGATCCAGACACTTGGGAATATTAATTTATCTATCCTTCATATTACTTTTTATCTAAACCAAAGGATAAGCTTTTTTCAGCTTATCCTCCCTCTTACTCTCTTACTAATATTGATATATATCAAATTTTATTCAGTCATTGTTCGCTAAAATGTCGCCACGAATATTATTAGGAATATTTCTTATTTAGATTAAAATAGGCTATTCCATTTTAGAAGTAAGGAAATCATTATGTCAGTATGTCCTCTTCATCAATTACCCAAACACCAAGAAGCCTACATTAAAGATATTATCGCCAATCCGGCATTCGGATCCCAAGATAATTCCGTTAGCCGGCGTTTAGCAGATCTCGGTTTTTCCTCCCATCGACCGGTTACCATTATTGCTAAAGGATTATTAGGACGTGGGCCTTATGTCGTTCGTTTGGATCATCACTCTCAATTTTCATTACGTAAAGCAGAAGCAGAAAAGATTCTCTGCTATTTAAAATAACTCTATGAATAATCAACTTAAATTTGCCCTAATCGGGCCACCCAATTGTGGTAAAACCGTACTATTTAATGCTTTAACTGGATCGAATGCTAGAATTGCCAACTATCCCGGAGTAACGGTTGATCGCCGTGAAGGAACTTTACTCGGACACACTAATATCACTATTCTCGATCTACCGGGAACTTACAGCTTACATACAACAAGCCCAGACGAGGAAGTTTCTCGTAATGTTTTACTAGGTCATCTTGGCGACATTCCGGATGCTATTATTACCGTTGCTGATGCTACCAATCTGCGAATGACTCTGCGAATGGCTCTAGAATTAAAAGCACTTGGTTTGCCAATGGTGATCTCAATTAATCTGTTTGACATTGCTAATGCACGCGGACTGCAAATTGATACCAATAAAATGTCGGAGTTACTAGGTGTACCTGTCATAGGAACAGTTGCAGTGAGTAAAAAAGGGCAACAGAAAATTAAACAAGCCGTGGAACAACTTGCCGGACAAGTATCAACACATCAAAAAACATCTCAACAATTGGAGCAGATTACAAATCAACTCGATAGTGATCAACTTTTCCAACAAGTTGATCATATTCTTGAACAAAGTGTACACAATATCAATTTTTTGCCGCGTTGGCACCAAAGGCTAGATCATATTTTCTTACATCCCATTTGGGGCATACTTACTCTAATTATCGTGATGTTACTAATGTTCCAAGCTGTTTACGCTTGGGCTGCTCCATTTATGGATGGTATTGAAACCGGTTTTAGTCTTTTGTCTGAATGGCTAGCATCTGTTCTACCAGACGGTATTCTTAAGGATCTATTGATTGATGGTATTGTTGCCGGTGTAAGTAGTGTTCTAGTTTTCTTACCACAAATTGCGATTTTATTTGCATTGTTACTTATCCTGGAAGATTCCGGATATTTGCCTAGGGCTGCTTATTTACTAGATAGCTTCTTAGCGAAAAGTGGTTTATCTGGGCGCTCCTTTATCCCTTTACTCTCCGGTTTTGCTTGTGCCGTACCGGCAATTATGTCAGCACGCACAATTACCGACCCAAGAGAGCGTTTAGTTACTATTGCAATCGCACCTCTATTAACTTGTTCTGCAAGATTGCCAGTATATACTTTAATCATTGCAGCAGTTATTCCAGATCAACAAGTCTGGGGAATTTTTAATCTACAAGGTTTAACATTATTCGCACTATACACTATTGGAGTGCTCTCTGCCGGCTTTATTGCTTTCATTCTAAAATTATTCGCTAAACATAAAGGTAAAATTCAGCAATTTCCATTATTGATGGAGTTGCCTACTTATCGTATGCCTAATTTTAGACACATTGTCATCACTTTATGGGAACGTGTCAGCGCATTTTTAAAACGTGCCGGAACGATTATCTTCGCATTAAGTATCATTTTATGGGTGCTTGTTAGCTTTCCTGCTGCGCCTGAAAATGCCGTTTCACCACCAATCGATTACAGTTTTGCTGGTGCGTTGGGGCATCTAATTGAGCCAATTTTCCGTCCATTAGGCTTTACTTGGGAAATGTGTATTGCAATGGTACCCGGCATTGCCGCTAGAGAAGTGGTAGTTGCTGCGTTAGGGACAGTCTATGCCGTCGGTTCAACCAATGAAGAAGCCGCTCAACAAATGCTTATTCCATTGATACGCGATAGCTGGGGTTTGGCTACTGCATTCTCTTTCCTTGCTTGGTACGTTTATGCCCCAATGTGTATGGCAACGCTTGCCGTTATTAAGCGCGAAACCAAATCAGCTAAGCAGACTTTACTAATTACGTGCTATTTAACCGCATTAGCTTATCTATTTGCTTATATCGTTTATCATATCGCACGAGGAGCAGGATTATGATTCAATATTTAATTGTTATAGCTTTATTTATCGGCGCTGTCGGCTACCTTATCGCAAACTTCCGCAAAAAACGACAAAGCGGATGTGGAGATTGCTGCCGTTGCGGATCTACTTCTAAAACACAAAAATCTTGTCATTAAGCATTGTATAGGAGTTGAAAACCTTCAACTCCTATCCTCCTTTTTACACTTTAATTTAAGAAAAAATTACATTAATTACTTCAAAAGAATTAATTTTCTTTTTCAAGAATTATTTATCAAAATATTGTTCAATAAGCACACACAAATATGACATTTCTCACATTTTTATTAATTTTTTATTAAATTTTTGAGAAAGAGATCAACTTTTTAAAAAAATCTACTTTACTAAATTTTAGCATTTACATAGTCTTATCTGTGCATTCACATATCTCATTCATACACAAGAAGAGGATCAAACTTATGAAATTCAAACAAAATATGTTCAAAATACTCGCTACTGTTACTGCATTAGGATCACTATTATCATTCAATGCCTTGGCTGCTGATCCTATTGTGATCAAATTTTCTCACGTGGTAGCGGAAGATACACCTAAAGGTCAAGGTGCATTAATGTTTAAAAAAATGGCTGAAGAAAAATTTCCCGGTAGAGTGGTGGTTGAAGTTTACCCTAACTCATCTCTTTACGGTGACGGCAAAGAAATGGAAGCATTATTATTAAATAATGTACAAATGCTTGCGCCATCTTTGGCTAAATTCGATAAATATACGCCAAAAATCCAATTATTCGATCTACCGTTCCTATTTGACGATATTGAAGCCGTTCAACGTTTTGAAAAAAGCGAAGCCGGTAAAAGCCTGCTTAACAGTATGAAAGATAAAGGCATCACCGGTATCGGCTACTGGAATAATGACTTAAAACAACTCTCCGCCAACAAAAAATTGGTACTACCAAAAGATGCACGCGGATTAAAATTCCGTGTACAAAATTCCGAAGTACTTGATGCTCAGTTTAAACAATTAAAAGCTGTTCCTCGTAAAATGGCTTTCGGTGAAATGTATCAAGGGTTACAAACCGGCGTAGTAAACGGTGCGGAAAACCCATACTCAAATATCTATTCACAGAAGATCAACGAAGTACAAAAATACATTACTGAGTCCAACCACGGTTTACTTTCTTATATGGTTATCGTAAACACCAAATTCTGGGAAGGTTTACCTGAAGATATCCGTAAAGGTTTGATGGAAGTAATGGATATTGTTAGTGATGATGTAAATAAAAAATCTCACGAATTCAACCTTGCTGATAAACAACGCATTCTTGATGCAAAAACAACAGAAATTACTATTTTAACTCCTGAACAAAGAAAAGAGTGGCGTGAAGCTATGCGCCCTGTTTGGAAAAAATTTGAAGATGCTATCGGTGCTGATTTAATTAAAGCTGCCGAAGAGTCTAACAACAAATAATTTTCAAATCTCAAAGTGCGATAGGCTGACTATCGCACTCTCATCGCTCAAGTCGGTTAAGGAGCAATTATGCAACACTTTAATTATCTCTGGGGAAAACTCGAAGAATTTATGATCGGTTTTTCTCTAGCGTTAATGACATTAGTAACTTTTGTCTATGTAATGTTCAATAATCTTTATAATCCTTTCTACGATTTAGCCGATGCTTATCCGAGCCTTGAATTTATTTTCGAGCCTATCGCTACTTTTTGTATGACAGTAGCACAAGAAATGACTTGGAGTGTCGCACTGACTAAATTATTTTTTGCAATGCTCATCTTTTTCGGTGCATCTTATGGTGTTCGTACTGCCGGACATATTGGTATTGACGCATTAGTGAAAAAATTTAGTACTCCAGTGCAACGCTATATCAGTATCTTTGCCTGTCTTACTTGTCTTATTTATTCAGGGATTATTTTTATTGCGAGTTATGATTGGGTTCAAGCTTTATTCATTGCTAAAGTCGGTGCAGAAGACCTACAGCAATTTGGCATCAAACTTTGGCATCTCGGTCTGATTATTCCTATCGGTTATATTATGATTTTCGCCCGTTTTGTTGAGATATTTATCCGTTTATTACAAGGAAAACAAAATGATCTTGGCTTGGCTGATGAAGCAAAAGATGCAGTAAAACTACAAGAATCTGAAGCACATAAGGAGTAATTTATGACTATTGTTTTCTTATTTGCCTGTTTATTCTTTTTAATGTTTATTGGAGTGCCCATTTCCGTTGCATTAGGATTATCCGGTTCTCTTGTAATAATTCTCTTCAGCCAGGATTCCATCAGCTCGGTTGCGATTAAACTTTTTGAAACTTCTGAACACTATACTTTATTAGCAATTCCATTCTTCTTGCTTGCCGGTGCATTTATGACCACTGGTGGCGTGGCTCGCCGATTGATCGATTTCGCTAATGCAACCGTTGGACACATACGTGGTGGATTGGCAATTGCATCTGTTCTTTCCTGTATGCTTTTCGCCGCACTTTCCGGCTCAAGTCCTGCAACCGTGGCAGCTGTCGGCTCCATTGCAATTGCAGGAATGGTTCGTTCTGGTTATCCGCAAGCATTCGGAACAGGCATTATCTGTAATGCAGGTACATTGGGTATTCTTATCCCTCCTTCTGTGGTAATGGTGGTTTATGCAGCGGCAACCGAATCATCCGTCGGTCGACTCTTTATGGCTGGCGTTATGCCCGGCTTATTATTAGGTGTTGCCTTAATGATCGGTATTTATGTTATCGCTCGCATTAAAAATTTGCCGGCATTACCGCGTGCCAGTGTGAAAGAGTGGTTCAAAGCGGCTCGCCGTGCATTATGGGGTTTAATCCTGATGGTGATTATTCTCGGCGGTATCTATAGCGGAGCGTTTACGCCAACGGAAGCTGCTGCCGTAGCAGCGGTTTACTCTTTCTTCGTCGCCGTTTTTGTCTATAAAGATATTAAATTGAAAGAGTGTCCGAAAGTCCTATTGGAAGCCGGTAAACTCAGCATTATGCTGATGTTTATTATCGCTAACGCAATGCTCTTCGCTCACGTCCTAACAACCGAACAGATTCCGCAGCAATTAACCGCCTTAGTGGTAGAAATGGATTTGCACGCTTGGCAGTTCCTCATTATCGTCAATATTATCCTGTTGATTGCCGGTGCATTTATGGAACCTTCCGCTATCATTCTGATTTTAGTACCTATTCTGTTTCCTATCGCTACTCAATTGGGTATTGATCCGATTCATCTTGGGGTCATTATGGTAGTAAATATGGAAATCGGTATGATTACACCGCCTGTCGGACTTAACTTATTCGTAGCATCTGCTATCACTGGCTTAACTCTACCACAAGTCATCAGAGCAGCACTACCTTGGTTAATGCTAATGCTAGCATTCTTGATCGCCATTACTTACATTCCTGCAATCTCCTTGGCTTTACCAAACTGGATTGCAATGAATTAAAACTGACACTGAAAAACAGGGCTAAACATAAATTTAGCCTTGTTTTTATTCTTAAAATTTAAAAATCATTTTAGGAGAAGAACAAAAAAGAAACCCAGCATTAATACTGGGTTTCAGTTTAATTAAATATGACTATTTTCTTTTCGCATCATACTCTTTTAAAATAGCGTACATTTCATCTTTCAAACGAAGTTTAATTTTTTTCAAGTTTTCTATCTCTTCCGGCGTACCGAATTCAATTTTCTCCAACATATTATGAATCTTATGATCCAATTCATTATGTTCTTCGAATAAACGAGCAAAATGTTTATCTTCATTTTTTAACACACTGATCAAATCACGATACTCTGGAAACATAACTATTCTCCTCTATATTATTATTACACATTGTTAATATAGCTTTTTTTCGCTTCTTCTGCTGTGAACAACGTCACATTTTACTTATCTTCTGTTTAACTTTTTGCAACAAAGCATCACAACAGCGATCTAGCAAATGGTAAGTTTCATTAAAATTGTGTGTGTACCAAGGATCAGGAATATGATCCTTTTCTAAATCGGGACATAGTTGCGTAATTTTAAAAATCTGTTGCGGATGTTTGCCGAAAAAACGCTCTAAATCCTCTAAATTGCTGTCATCCATCGCGATAATATAATCAAAATTCGCTAAATCCTGTTTTCTGATTTGACGACTGCGAAAACCGTTACTGGCTATGTTATGCAACTCCAGCATATCCGCTGTACCGCAATGCATTCCTTCACCACTATGCCAGCCGGCGGTACCAGCACTATCCACATTAACCCATTTGGACAAACCTGCCTGTTGTAATTTATGTTTAAAAATAAATTCCGCCATCGGTGAACGACAAATATTGCCTAGACAGACAAATAAGACTCTTTGATGCTGCATAAATATATCCTTTTTTAAAGGAAACTAAACTACAGTATATCCCATATATAATGCAAGGGATAAAAATGCTAATCCAACAAATAAGAAAAAGAGGTTTTGATATTTATGCAAAATCAATTGCATTTTTTGCATAAATGCACAATAAACGATATGTACACATAATGTACAAGCTAAAAGTATAATTAACAAATTCACATTCTGTGAAAAAATATTTTTTTCAGGATTAATAAATAAAGGGAAAAACGAAGTGAAAAATAATAATGTTTTAGGACTAGCAAATGTAACTATTGCACCATGATAAGCATTTTTCAGATGTCCTTTATCCTGTGCTGCCATATTGATTTGGCTGTTTTTACGACTGGCTAGCAAACTCATTATCCCCAAATAAGCAATATATATCGCACCTATGTATTGCAATATTGAGAATAACAATGGAGAAGCAGTAATAATTGCAGTAACACCTGATAACGCCAATACTGCCATTGCAAACATTCCAATCTGTATACCTAAAATCACTGGTATCGCTTTTCTCCAACCAAACATACCGCTATAGACAATAACACTTAATGTTCCGGGACCGGGCGTACCTGCAGCAATTATACAAGTTACAAGATATGAAAATAAATCCAATTGTTGCATATCTAAGCCTTTTCACTTACCATTAAGGTCATATCCCAATTAAGGATAAATCCATTTTCAGTGATATCAATAGTTAAATATTTTCTAGTTTCATTAAGAATCTCTTCAATAGAATATTCTTCTTTTATTCCTAATAAATAAAACAAAAATTGCCCAATCTGTAATTCCGAAGAAAAAGTCCATTTAAGAGAATAATCAAAAAAGCTAGGTTCTTTCCAACCAGTGATAAAACACAAACTCTTAGAAAATTCCTTTGTCAAAAAGGAAACTTCATGCCCTGTAATACAACTTCTTGCAATAAATGAATCAAAAAATTTTGAAGTTTTATTATGGGAGAATATATCAAAAACAAATAACTTTGCATTATCACTAGAATATCTGTGACAACATTTCATGCATTCTGTTTTGTTTTTGACATGATGAAATGCGCCCCTACTCCATATTTTATTTACTTCAGATGTCAGGGAAAAATCTTCTGCACCTGACAAAATAGGAATAATATTGTTTTTATTTTTATTCATAATAACTGATAATTGTTCTTCAGATGGATCTAATGCAAACAATATCCCACTATTACCAATACATTTAGAAATTGGAAAAGAAAAAAATCCAGTCCCAGCACCTATTTCCAATACTTTATCTCCCTCTTGGGGAGATAAATACTCTAACATAACTGCCACATCATCATTCCAAATATCGGATATATTTTCTGTCGCTATTTTATAACGATTAGATCTCTCACTAGAAAACTCTCTATTATTAGTCGATAGCATCCTTCACTCCTATATATTTATATATTTTTTATAATAAAATATTTTTACCCCTCCTCCAAAATTACTTAATAGAATACCTTATATCAATTAATTATATTCAAAATAAAGGCAGAATTTCTTATAAGAACTCTGCCTTTAAAAAGTTTTAACTCAACCACCCCATTTGATAAACGATAAATAATAAGGTGAATGCTGTGAGGTAAAGTAAACCGATAAGTGAAAGCCACAACAGTCCGCCCTTCACTTTATGTTCGCCTTTTAATACCAATAACAAATTCAAAGTGGAAAACACTGGAGTGGTAACAAATGAGGCAATCATTGCGAATTTAAGCATTGGTCCTAATGCATTATTAAAGAAGAAAATAATTAACGCACCAGAAACGGATGCAGCAACAAAGGCAATATTCAAATAACTGGCTCTTGTACCTTTCTTCTTCAATAAAATACGCAAACTTTCGATATTGGAACGAGAGTAACCATCAATAACAGTAAGTGTTGTTCCAAACATACATAGGAAAGCAATCAATGCAATTAATCCCCTAGCCCAATCGCCAATAGTTGTAGCATACATACCAATTAATTGGGCAATATATTTTCCTCCCACCATTTCAACTGGTATGCCTGAACCATATTGAACCAAAGCACCTAATGCCAAAAATACTAAAGCCAATAATGCAGTACCAATATAACCCACATTAAAATCAAAAATACCATCTCGATAAGAAACTTTGGTTATGCGTTTTTTCGCTACCACCCACATTGAATTGATAGCAGAAATTTCAATCGGTGCCGGCATCCATCCCATTAACGCCACAATAAACGCTAATGCACCTAACTGCCAAGGACTTTCACTTACGTAACCTTCCGGCGCAACCGCTCCTCGAGAAGCAGCAATCACAACCGCTAACACAGTAGCTAAAGTAAGGCAAATCATCACGAACTTGGATAAGCCATCCAAAAGTCGATATTGCCCGAATAAAAGAATCGCAGTACTCACCACTAATACTGTTAAACTTAACGTTGGCACAGGTAATGGTACAACAAAAGATAAAATAACAGCGGACAATAAAGATACAGCGGCCGTGTTAATTACTGTAGAAAAAACATTCAATACAAAAAAGATGAATAAATAAGCTGTTCCTTTCTCTTTATAGCCTTCAAGCAAGGTCTTATTTGTATCTAGCGTATACTGCACACCAAAACGGAAAAACGGATACTTAAACAGATTTGCTAAAATAATAATTATCGCTAACTGCCAACCATAAATTGCACCCGCTTGTGTTGAAGCAATAAGGTGAGAACCGCCTACCGCAGCAGAAGCCATTAAAATTCCCGGGCCTAGTGCAGAAAGACGACTTTTTAATGTAGAGGACTGCTCTTCAGTCGTTATTGATGCTGTCATAAATTAGTCTCTTTTTTAATATAAATGAAACAGTTTTGTAATATCATCACAAATGTTTTTTGAAAGCAACAGGAAGAGATAATTAAAATAGTCAGCTATTTTTATATAAAATTCTAAATTATTATTTATTTTTAGTATAAAAAACTAACTTATAATCATAACAAGAGGTTTGTTTTTAAACCAAAATAATTATTAGCGTTTAATTTTTTTAAAATTTAATGCTCCCTATTATTTTATTTGACTATCTTTTATACATAAAAACTTTTTACCAATAAACTCAATAAACAAAACTAACGAAATGGTAGAGTTTCTAGTACAATCTTCCATACTGAATCATCGTTCAATAAGATTATGCTACTCACCATTCTCTATTTAATTGGAATTACTGCCGAATCAATCACCGGCGCTTTAGCTGCCGGCAGAGAAAAAATGGATATTTTCGGCGTTATTATTATTGCCTCCGTTACCGCTATTGGTGGTGGTTCTGTTAGGGATGTTCTCTTAGGTCATTATCCATTAGGTTGGGTAAAACACCCGGAATATATCGTTATCGTTGCCGGTGCAGCGGTATTGACCGTGATTATTGCACCATTAATGCGTTATTTAAAAGCGGTCTTCTTAATTTTGGATGCGCTAGGTTTAATCGTATTTTCCATTATTGGCGCACAAGTTGCTCTCACTATGGGGCACGGTTTTATTATCGCCTCTGTTGCCGCTATCATCACAGGAGCCTTTGGCGGTGTGCTGAGGGATCTACTCTGCAACCGTATTCCATTGGTTTTTCAAAAAGAACTTTATGCCAGTATCGCTTTTCTTGCTACCGCTATCTATATAGGACTACAACATACCAATATCTCACAAGATATTGTGATTTTAATCACGTTAGTGACCGGTTTCTTATTACGTTTGCTAGCTATCCGATTTGGCTTAGGACTCCCTGTTTTTGATTATCAGGAAGATAAAAACTGGTCGTGGGTAGAAAAATTACCAAAAAGGAAAAAATAATGATGGAAATCACTTTTTATCAATGCTTTAGAGAGAACATACTTAATGGTAGTAAAACCATTACTATTCGTGATAATAGTGAAAAAGATTTTAAAATCGGCAGTATCATTGATGTTTTTACGTTTGAACAACATCAGTGGTTCGCCAAAATCAAAATCCTCTCTGTAACACCAATTCAATTTTCACAACTAACAGAAAAACACGCACAGCAGGAAAATATGACACTAACCGAGCTAAAAAAAGTAATTCGTCAAATTTATCCTGATGCCGAACAACTTTTTGTTATTCATTATCAATTAGTTTCAACAGACGACATTGACGAACGTTGACGCCAATAAGTAGCAAATTTTGGTTTACCGTTTTTGGTTAACCCCCGATATTTATAAGTAATTATCGAACCAATCGCCGGCGGATTAGCTCGATCAGCTAAACTGAAACCAGAACCAATTTTAAATTGCCCCCGTTCATTTTCACAAGTTAATGATCCCATCACATTATGAAACTGTCCTTTCCCTTTATGGTGAGCTATCACAGTACACTCTTCATCTTGATGACGTTTCAACTTTAAAATTTGGCTACTTCTCCCTACGATATAATTCGCTTTCGGATTTCTTACCACAACCCCTTCTCCACCTAAACTTTCTACTTGATCAAGAAACTGATAAACAGCTTGTTTATTCTCTATCGGCATCTGCGGTAAGATTTCAATATAAGGTGTTGGATGTTGTAACAAATATTTCCTAAGTACATCTAATCTTTGTAATAAATCCCCTTTTTCTTTTGGTACATCAAATACATATAATTTTAATTTATGCCAACCTTTATCTTTTATAGAACGAGTGATACTGGTGATCTCCTCAAATTTACCTCGTTCACTGAATAGCTCCCCATCAATCGCAAATGGAGGAAAATCTTTAATAAAATAACCCGGAGGATTCAAAAGATTATCCTGACGAGTAAACAATTTTTCTCCATCCCAATATCCTCTTACACCATCTAGTTTTTCGCTCATCACCCAACCTTGTAAATCTTGATCTTTATACTCCTGCAATAACATTACCGACTCTTTTGCCATCACAGAAAAAGAAATTAAACCTAAAAATAGATATAGATAGTACATTTATGCTCTCCTTTAAATATCAGGTGTTCAGCATAAAGTATTTGACGGATATACAAGCAAAAAGAGAGAAAAAATGTGGTCTAGATCGAAAAAACAAAAAAAGGTTAATTGCCTTTCACAACCAACCTTTTCGTTACTAAAAAATTTTAAGATTTATGTTTCATTGCTGGGAATAAAATCACATCACGGATTGATTCCGCATTAGCAAACAACATCGCCAAACGGTCGATTCCCAAGCCTTCACCTGCTGTTGGTGGCAAACCGTGTTCCAACGCCACCACGAAATCTTCATCTTTAAACATTGCTTCATCATCTCCCGCTTCTTTCGCTGCTACTTGTGCATTAAAACGTTCATTTTGATCTTCCGCATCGTTCAACTCAGAGAAACCGTTACCAATTTCACGTCCACCAATAAATAATTCAAAACGATCCGTAACTTCTGGATTTTCATCATTACGACGAGCCAACGGTGAAATTTCAGCAGGGTGAGCCATTAAGAAGGTTGGCTGAATTAAGTGATGTTCCGCTACCTCTTCAAAAATCGCATTAACTAAACTACCCAAGCCCCAAGACTTTTGAATTTCAATGCCAAGTTTTTGAGCTACCACTTTAGCACGTTCAAAGTCATAAAGATCTTCTTTAACAATGCCTTTATCTGCACCATATTTCAATACGGCATCGTGCATTGTGATACGTTCAAACGGTTTACCGAAGTCAAATTCATATTCACCGTAAGGCACAATTGTAGTGCCTAAAATATCCAATGCCAATTTGCGCAATAATTCTTCGGTATTATCCATTAAATCATGATAATCCGCATAAGCTTGGTAATATTCAATCATCGTAAATTCTGGATTATGACGTACAGAAACCCCTTCATTACGGAAGTTACGGTTTAGCTCAAATACACGCTCAAAACCACCGACAACAAGGCGTTTCAAATAAAGTTCCGGTGCGATACGAAGGTACATATCAATATCAAGCGCATTATGGTGAGTAATAAACGGACGTGCCGCCGCCCCACCCGGAATCACTTGCAACATTGGGGTTTCGACTTCGATAAAACCTTTGCCGATAAAATATTCACGAATACCTGCAATCACTTTTGAACGAATAATAAAAGTGCGACGAGATTCTTCATTAGAAATAAGATCCAAATAGCGTTGGCGGTAACGCATTTCTTGATCTGCTAAACCGTGGAATTTATCCGGTAATGGGCGCAATGCTTTAGTCAACAATTCAAGAGCAGTACAACGTACAGTCAATTCATTAGTTTTAGTTTTGAATAGCGTTCCTTTTGCTCCAACAATATCGCCAAGATCAAGCATCGCCATAATTTCTTCATAAACACCTTCCGGTAATAAATCCCTAGCGACATACAGTTGGATTTTTCCACTCATATCCTGCAACGTGATAAAACTAGCTTTTCCCATTTTACGTCGTGTCATAATACGCCCTGCTACGCTGACAGGAATAGCTTTCTCTTTTAATACTTCACCATCTTCATTTTCATATTGTTGATGAAGATCACCGGCTAAACTGTCTCGGCGGAATGTGTTCGGAAATGCATTGCCTTTTTGGCGTAAGGTTGCCAATTTTTCACGGCGAGCAAGCATTTCTCCATTTAAATCTAACTCTTGAGTATGTTCTGTCATTTTTTTACCTTTAATTTTTTAATGCATATTCTTGCAAATCGTTATTCAATTCTTACTAAAATCAGTCAATTTTATTTACTAAACAAACCTTGCATAGCTATAGTCCAGCTTTCAAACTTGCTTCAATAAATCTGTCTAAGTCGCCATCCAATACAGCTTGTGTATTGCGGTTTTCAACGCCAGTGCGTAAATCTTTAATACGTGCATCATCCAACACATAAGAGCGAATCTGACTGCCCCAACCAATATCCGACTTACTCTCTTCTAATGCCTGTTTTTCAGCATTTTTCTTTTTCAATTCAAGCTCATACAATTTAGCTTTTAACTGCTTCATCGCCTGATCTTTATTTTTATGCTGAGAACGATCATTTTGACACTGCACTACAATACCGGTCGGGATATGAGTAATTCGCACTGCACTCTCGGTTCTGTTAACGTGTTGCCCACCAGCACCAGATGCACGATAAACATCAATGCGTAAATCCGCCGGATTGATTTCAATATCAATATCATCATTAATTTCAGGATAAACAAATACCGCACTAAAGGAGGTATGGCGACGATTATTAGAATCAAATGGGCTTTTACGCACTAGACGATGAATACCAGTTTCTGTTCGCAACCAACCAAAAGCATATTCACCACTAACACGAATGGTTGCTGATTTAATGCCAGCAACATCACCATCGGACACTTCCATTAACTCAGTTTTAAATCCTTTACTCTCTGCCCAACGTAAATACATCCGTAACAACATTTCTGTCCAGTCTTGGGCTTCAGTACCACCTGAACCAGCTTGCAAATCTACATAGCAATCAGCGGCATCATTGGCGCCACTGAACATTCTTCTAAATTCAAGTTTAGCCAAACTTTGTTCCAGCTGTTCCAGTTCGGCAACAGCTTCATCAAATGTTGCCTGATCATCTGCTTCAATTGCTAATTCTAATAATCCTTCAACATCATCTAAACCTTGTTGCAAAGATTTAATGGTATTTACCACTGATTCTAATGAAGAACGTTCTTTTCCTAATGCTTGTGCTTTTTCCGGATTATTCCATACATCCGGCTGCTCCAATTCAGCGCTGACCTCCTCTAATCGTTCAACTTTATTGTCGAAGTCAAAGATACCCCCTAAGTGCCAAGGTTCTTTCACTAATATCACTGATTTTATTTTTTACAGGATTAATTTCAAACATATCTTTTCATTTATTCTTTCTGTTTCAAGAACGCGTGATTATAAAATATTCCGTTGTTTTAGCCTAGTTTCTTTAACAAGAAAATTAGGTGTGATTTTTGCATTATGTTAAGATATGCACCCTATTTTTTAGATAGTTTTCGCTATTATTTTTATAATTTTTAACTAAAAAGGAAACGCAATGAAATCAGAATTAGATACTTCAACCCTTTCCTATCGAGATAAAATGGCGATTGAGGAATATGAACGTCTTAGTCCACGATTATTATATGAAATTATTCGACAGGATGGCATTGAAGAGCTAACTCGTCCAACAAAAGCACTTATCTTTTCCGGTATTACTGCCGGTTTAGTAGTAACATTCTCGTTTGTTTTTAAAGCAATTTTTACCGCCTATTTGCCTAACGAAAACTGGTCACCGTTGGTCACTAATATGGGATATACTGTCGGCTTTCTACTTGTGATTCTCGGACGAATGCAATTGTTTACGGAAAATACTATCACAACTGTTGTACCGCTGTTTAATCCATTGACTTGGCGTAAAGTCGCAGCAGTCGCACGTTTATGGTCTATTGTGCTTATTTCAAACTTAATAGGCACAGCATTAGCCGCACTATTTTTACAAAATCATCAAGCATTTAACCCTGAATTTGTCAATGCAATGCACGAAATTGCAATGCACGTTAAACAGATGACTGTTTCCGAAAATATTTTAAAAGGAATCCCTGCTGGGATACTGATTGCTTCTATCGTTTGGATGATGCCATCAGTCAACAGTGGAAAATTCATTATGATTTTCTTCTTTATTTATCTGATAGCTCTTGGTGATTTTGCACACGTTATTGTCGGTTCAGCGGAAATTGCCTATCTTGTTTTCCAAGGTGAAGCTTCACTTTATGACTACTTCATCACTTTCTTATTGCCAACCTGTTTCGGCAATATTCTGGGTGGAACAGTTGTCTTTACGATGATGATTTACGGTCAAGTTAATAAAGAAATAGAAATTCAGGCAAACAAATAAAGAAAAACGGTAGGCACTTAAACCTACCGTTTTTGCCATGCACTCTTGCTAAGCTACCAAAATACGATGTATTTCTTCCGCACTGAGGTGGTATTCGTGTGGACAACTACGCCAAACAGCCAACATTTTTTGATATTTTTCTGCCATACAGATTTGTGCATCACTATCATCTGCATAAAATTCAACATCCGCATAAAGTTTTTCACTTTCTCGTAAAAATTTCACATATTGACAATATTTTTTCTCTCTAATAGCACAATAACCAATAAACTTGATTTGGTTAGCACTAATCACGGATTTATCCGGTAATTTGTTATAGCAAATCTGCAATGCGTGATACATCTCTAAAGTATCTCGTACGGCATCACATTCCGCTTCACCCAAATAGGAGAAGCCTTTATCCAATTCTTGCAATTCTTTTGCAAAACCTGACTGTACAATTGTTTTCAACCGACGAAAATGCACTGCCTGTTCTGGATTTAATAATGCCATTAATTCATACTGGTTAGCCAAAATTAAACGTTGAATGGATGTCATTTCCATATTTTTATCCTTTTCTAAATCAAAAATTAAACTGCCAACTACTGTAAAGGATTCTTCGACTGTAGTTATTAATTTCAATCAATAAAATTAAAGATTAATCTATTTCATCTAAAATATTTTTATCCAGCTCACTTGTCTTCGTTTCTGACTTACCATCACTCACTTTAAATTTAAGGTTTTGGAAATAAGCCTCACGATAAGTAACATATGGATCTTGTGATCGTTGTAATAGAACATCTTGATCTAATACTCTAGAACGACTATCAATACCCTGAACTCCCCATTTCAAAAGCCCCCAAGGTCCAAGAAAAGACAACATTGGATAAGTCATATCAACTAAATGCCCTAAGTCCTGGCGTGGTGTCGCAGCACCATACCCTGGCACCATCACATAAGCACCAGTACCAACACCATAATGCCCCAACATATCACCAAATTCACGCTTTTCCTGCTTTTTTAATGGTTCACTTGCACTGGCAAGATCAATAAAGCCTCCTAAACCAAAAATCGTATTAATCCAAAAACGGTCAAAATGCACCATTGCTTGTTTAAAATTACCTTCCAATAAGCGATTAACAAAGCTCATAGGCTCATCTAAATTATCTGCAAAATTAATAATTCCAGTTTTCACTGGTTGTGGCACATAATCACGCCAACCTTTAGCCATAGGACGTACAATATAGGGATCAAGATAATTATAATTTACGTTCCACATTGTACGATTAATCCCCTGTAATGGGTCACTGCGTTCTCCATTATCTTGATGGCTTGAGCAACCACCAACCAGAATTATTACCATTGCAGTAAATAATGTTTTTTTCAATTGTCTTACCATAGTCATTCCCATTTTATTTTTCTCTAAACTTTATTTATTCTAATCAAATTTCAGGCTGAAAAAAATCGTTAAATCAAAAATACCGCTTGCCTTAAATGAATAAATATTCAAAAATATTGCATATTATTTCATAAAGTACACTACAACATTAACAATTAAACAAGATTGTTAGCGGTTGAAACATTGTATTTAATCGTTTGCTCAATTAAAATAATACGATTTTTTCGGTTTTAGCGAAAACTTTCAGGCACAATTTAGCCAAAAGCGTAAATCGCCATTTGATCTAAGTTGTGGTTAATGAGCATTCGTAAGTGTTCAACCTAACACATAAAATTATTTAGGAGTAATTGATGTCTGAACAAGCTATCCTCGTCCTCGCTGACGGTTCTGTTTTCCGAGGTAAAGCCATTGGCGCACTAGGACATACCATAGGTGAAGTGGTTTTTAATACTTCAATGACTGGTTATCAGGAGATCCTCACTGATCCTTCATACACAAAACAAATTGTTACCTTAACCTATCCACATATCGGCAATACTGGTGCCAACAGCGAAGATGTAGAATCCGATGCAGTTTACGCTGCTGGCTTAATTATTCGTGATCTGCCACTCTTACACAGTAACTTCCGCAGTGAAATGTCTTTGCATCAATATTTACTGCAAAATAATGTGGTCGCAATTGCAGATATTGATACTCGCCGCTTAACTCGTCTATTACGAGACAAAGGTGCAATGTCTGGTTGTATTATGGCAGGTGAAATTGATGAGCAAAAAGCATTAACTCTAGCACAAAGTTTCGGGTCAATGGCAGGTAAAGACCTCGCTAAAGAGGTAACTTGTAAAAATAGTTATGAATGGACTGAACGTGTTTGGCAGCTTGGTTTGGGCTATCCGCAACAACAACATTGCCGTTTTCACGTTGTCGCTTATGATTTCGGCGTTAAACGTAATATTCTCAGAATGTTGGCGGAACGTGGTTGTCATATTACGGTTGTTCCTGCAGATACCCAAGCTAGTGAAGTGCTAGCACTTAATCCGGATGGCATTTTCCTTTCCAACGGGCCGGGCGATCCTGAACCTTGTGAATATGCTATTACCGCTATCCGTCAATTATTAGAAAGTAAAAAACCTATTTTCGGTATCTGTTTAGGACATCAATTACTCGGTTTAGCTGTTGGCGGGAAAACAAAAAAAATGGTATTTGGTCATCACGGCGGAAACCATCCTGTTGAAGACTTAGATAACAAAAAAGTGTTGATTACCAGTCAAAATCACGGTTTTGAAGTGGATGCTGATAGTCTGCCAAATAATGTTCGCATCACACATCGTTCTCTGTTTGATGGTTCGGTTCAAGGAATTGAATTGACAACACAAGCAGCTTTTTCGTTCCAAGGTCATCCAGAAGCCAGCCCAGGTCCGCACGATGTTGCTTATCTCTTTGATAAATTTATTCACGAAATGGATATTGCAAGCCATACACAAACAGCAACTTCTTATGTGACACGTTAATCAGTAAAATGGGTGAAAAATAAATTATGCCAAAACGCACAGACATTAAAACAATATTAATTATCGGTGCCGGTCCAATCGTTATCGGGCAGGCGTGTGAATTTGACTATTCCGGTGCACAAGCCTGTAAAGCATTGCGTGAAGAAGGATATAAAGTCATCCTTGTTAACTCAAATCCAGCAACCATTATGACCGACCCGAATATGGCTGATGTTACCTACATTGAGCCAATTCGTTGGCAAACAGTGGAACAAATTATCGCCAAAGAACGACCAGATGCGATTTTACCCACAATGGGCGGTCAAACTGCATTGAACTGTGCATTAGATCTTTCCAAAAACGGTATCTTAAAAAAATATAATGTGGAATTAATCGGTGCGACTGAAGATGCAATTGATAAAGCTGAAGATCGCGGTCGTTTTAAAGAAGCAATGGCGAAAATCGGTTTACATACGCCAAAATCATTCATTTGCCACACCTTTGCTGAAGCGTGGCAAGCTCAGGAACAAGTCGGCTTTCCAACCTTAATTCGTCCGTCATTCACAATGGGCGGTTCTGGTGGTGGTATCGCTTATAATCGGGAAGAATTCCAAGCCATTTGCGAACGTGGTTTCGATGCCTCCCCGACTCACGAATTATTAATTGAGCAATCGGTGTTAGGCTGGAAAGAGTATGAAATGGAAGTAGTACGTGATAAAGCAGATAACTGTATTATTGTTTGCTCCATTGAAAATCTCGACCCAATGGGGGTACACACTGGAGACTCAATTACCGTTGCTCCGGCACAAACTCTCACTGATAAAGAATACCAAATTATGCGTAATGCAAGCCTTGCGGTGTTACGAGAAATTGGTGTAGATACTGGTGGTTCAAATGTACAATTTGCTATCAATCCTGAAAACGGCGAAATGATTGTGATCGAAATGAATCCTCGTGTTAGCCGCTCTTCTGCACTTGCTTCAAAAGCAACAGGATTCCCGATTGCCAAAGTAGCGGCTAAATTAGCGGTCGGTTACACATTAAACGAGTTACGCAATGACATCACTGGCGGATTAATTCCGTCATCATTTGAGCCTTCAATTGATTATGTTGTTACTAAAGTACCACGTTTCGCCTTTGAAAAATTCCCACAAGCGGATGACCGTTTAACCACGCAAATGAAATCTGTCGGTGAAGTGATGGCAATGGGGCGTACTTTCCAAGAAAGTTTACAAAAAGCATTGCGTGGTTTAGAAACAGGCATTTGCGGATTTAATTTACGTTCAGAAGATAATGAAAAATTACGTCACGAAATTTCTAATCCCGGACCTGAACGCCTACTCTATGTTGCCGACGCTTTTGGTTTAGGTTGGTCGTTGGATGAAGTTTATCGTTACACTAAAATTGATCCTTGGTTCTTACGCCAAATTCAAGATCTGGTACAAGAAGAGTTGGCATTGGAACAAAAAACGTTGGATCAGTTGGATTACGCTGAGTTGCGCCGTTTAAAACGAAAAGGTTTTTCCGACAAACGTATCGGACAATTAACCAAAACCAGTGAAAGTGAAGTGCGCGCACGTCGTAATCAATTTAATCTGCATCCGGTTTATAAACGTGTCGATACCTGTGCCGGAGAATTTAATTCAGATACTGCTTATCTCTACTCTTGTTATGAAGAGGAGTGTGAAGCCACCCCATCAGATCGTAAAAAAATTATGATTTTAGGTGGCGGTCCAAATCGTATCGGTCAAGGAATCGAATTCGATTATTGCTGTGTACACGCCGCTCTTGCCTTGCGAGAAAGTGGTTTTGAAACCATTATGGTTAACTGTAATCCGGAAACCGTTTCTACTGATTTCGATACTTCTGATCGTCTCTATTTTGAACCGCTAACACTTGAAGATGTTTTAGAGATTATTCACATTGAAAACCCATATGGCGTAATCGTGCATTATGGTGGTCAAACCCCACTAAAACTAGCCAATAAATTGCAACAAAACGGCGTCAATATTATTGGAACATCTGCCGACAGCATTGATGCAGCAGAGGATCGACAACGTTTCCAACAGATCTTAAATGATCTGAAATTAAAACAGCCATCTAACCGCACGGCAAAAAATGCAGAAGAAGCCGTAAAATTAGCTGACGAAGTCGGTTATCCTTTAGTGGTGCGTCCTTCTTATGTTTTAGGTGGCCGTGCAATGCAAATTGTTTACAACGTAGATGAACTTAATAAATATATGCGCGAAGCCGTACAGGTTTCTGATGATAGTCCGATTTTACTAGATCATTTCCTCGATAATGCAATCGAAGTCGATGTCGACTGTATTTGCGATGGGAAACAAGTTGTTATTGGCGGTATTATGCAGCACGTTGAACAGGCTGGTATCCATAGTGGCGACTCCGCTTGTTCTCTCCCTGCATATTCTTTGAGCCAACAAATTCAGGATGAGATCCGCCGTCAGACCACTGAAATGGCATTTGCTTTAAAAGTGGTCGGGTTGATGAACGTTCAATTTGCCGTTAAAGGCGACACTATTTATGTGCTTGAAGTTAATCCACGTGCCTCTCGTACAGTGCCTTTCGTTAGTAAAGCTACCGGCGTACCTTTAGCTAAAATCGCTGCACGCGTTATGGCAAGTATTTCCTTAGCAGAGCAAAATATTAAAAAAGAAGTGATTCCGGAAAAATTTGCAGTTAAAGAAGCAGTGTTCCCATTTATCAAATTCCCAGGAGTAGACACTATTTTAGGCCCTGAAATGCGTTCGACTGGCGAAGTAATGGGCGTAGGTGAAACTTTTGCTGAAGCCTTTATCAAAGCACAACTTGGTGCTGGTGAACATATCCCTCACGGAGGAAAAGTGTTCCTATCTGTTGCCGATCAGGATAAACAACGTTTATTGACTGTAGTCAAACAATTACAAGCACTTGGCTTCGGTTTATGCGCAACTTACGGCACTGCTAAATTCCTTGCGGAACAAGGCATTATTGTTCAACACGTTAATAAAGTTCGTGAGGGGCGTCCTCACATCGTTGATGCAATCAAGAATGGAGAAATAGCACTGGTTATCAACACAGTTGACGGCAAACCTGAATCTGTTGCAGATAGTCACTCTATTCGTCGTAGTGCCTTACAACATAAAGTGATGGTATTAACCACAATGAATGGTGCAACCGCTTTGGCAAACGGTTTAAACAAACTTGATCACCTAAATATCTACTCATTACAGAGCTAAAATCAATAACGCCTTACCTGACTTACTTTAAAGAGGTAAGGCGTTTTATTTTCAAAAAAAACGCAAACGTTTGCATTTTTTAATAGTAGATTGTTGCTGACTCAGGTAAAATTCTTTTCCTACATTTCCCTTTTATCCTAATTTAAGGTATTTCAATGTCTAATATGCTTGAACAGCGTTTTGAACTCTCCGCCCGCAAAAGTTCTTTACGCCAAGAAATTATTGCCGGGCTAACAACATTCTTAGCAATGGTTTATTCTGTTATTGTTGTGCCGGGAATGTTAAGCAACGCTGGTTTTTCCGCTGAATCCGTCTTTATTGCTACCTGTTTAGTAACAGGTTTAGGTTCTATCCTTATTGGCTTTTGGGCAAATGCACCGATGGCTATTGGCGTGGCAATCTCATTAACTGCCTTTACCGCTTTTAGCTTAGTACTTGGACAACAAGTAAGCATTCCGGTGGCATTGGGTGCTGTTTTTTTAATGGGGGTTATCTTTACATTGATTTCCGCCACCGGTATTCGTGCTTGGATTTTACGTAATCTGCCTGCTAGTATCGCTCACGGTGCCGGTATTGGAATCGGTTTATTCTTACTTTTGATTGCTGCGAACGGTGTAGGTTTAGTTGTCGCTAACAATGCTGGCTTACCAGTTAAATTAGGTGATTTCACCTCTTTCCCAGTAATGATGGCTTTGATCGGTCTTGCCGCCATTATCGGTTTAGAGCGTTTAAAAGTAAAAGGTGGTATTCTGTTAGTTATTATCGCCATCACGATTATCGGTTTAATTTTCGATCCTAATGTTAAATTTGCCGGTCAAGTTTTTAAATTACCATCTTTCGGTGAAACCTCACATTTTCTACAATTAGATATCGCCGGTGCATTACAACCAATGGTATTACCAGCTGTGTTCGCCTTAGTGATGACAGCTGTTTTTGATGCTACTGGAACTATTCGAGCAGTAGCAGGGCAAGCTAATTTATTGGATAAGGATGGGCAAATCATTAACGGAGGCAAAGCCTTAACCTCAGACTCCTTGAGTAGTTTATTCTCTGGTCTGTTCGGCACCGCACCTGCTGCCGTTTATATTGAATCAGCTGCCGGCACTGCTGCCGGAGGTAAAACTGGTATTACTGCAATTGTTGTCGGTTTATTATTCTTATTAATGTTATTCTTCCAACCACTGGCTGCTCTAGTACCCGGTTATGCCACGGCACCAGCATTGATGTATGTTGGTCTATTAATGTTGAGCAATGTTGCTAAATTGGATTTCAATGATTTTGTCGCTGCAATGAGTGGTTTAATCTGTGCGGTATTTATCGTCTTAACCGCCAATATCGTTACCGGCATTATGCTAGGATTTGCTTCTTTAGTCATCGGGAGAATTATCGCCGGTGAGTGGCGTAAACTCAACCTTGGTACAGTCATTATTGCTATCATTTTAGTGATATTCTATGCTGGTCATTGGGCTATCTAATCTTGCTATTAGGTTTTGTCATTTCGACAAAACCTAATTTTTCTGAAAAATACGTTTTCAATGTGCGTTAACTGTGATTTTATGTTATTTTTAATCCCGTTTTATCCTAAATTAGAAGGTTACTTTATTTATGGAAAAAGTGATTATCGATGAAAACCAGTTTATTCGTACGATCTCACGTATCTCCCATGAAATTATTGAAAAACACCAAACATTGGATGATTTAATCATTGTGGGTATTCGCCGTAGAGGAGCGGAAATTGCTGATCTTTTACGGCAGAAAATTGCACAGCTGACCGGCATAACCTTGCCTTATATGGAACTGGACATCACTTTTTATCGTGATGATTTACAATATGCGGAATCCAGTGAATCTCCGGTGTATCACGGCTCTTCGGAAGCAATCAATATTCAAAATAAAAAAGTTATCTTAGTGGATGATGTATTATTCACTGGTCGAACCATTCGTGCTGCACTGGATGCATTAATTGATTTCGGCAGAGCAGCAAAAATCGAACTGGTAATTTTTGTTGATAGAGGGCATCGTGAACTGCCTATTCGTGCCGATTATGTTGGTAAAAATATCCCTACTTCAAGACAGGAACAGATACAAGTGAAAACAATGAAATATGATGGCTGCTATCAAGTAGATTTATTAAGAAATGATTAAGATCTTTTTATCTAGTCATCTAATGTGAAACGGAACACAGTACAAAATATAGCAAATAGGACAATAGGTTATGAAAACAAAATGGATCAAATTTTTACTTTTAACAGGCTGTTTATCATTAGCATCAACAAGCTATGCCGTAGAAAAAGTTGTAGCGACCGTTGACGGTACGCCGATATTAAGTAGTCAAGTTAAACAGGCTTTGGGTAAACGTACCAATACTGAAGCCAATCGTGCCGCTGCCTTGAATGACATCATTGATGATATGTTGGTACAAAAAGCAATCAAAGGTGCTAACATCAATGTATCTCAACAACAAATTCAACAAATTATGCATCAAATTGCCAATGAGAATGGATTAACTTATGGTCAATTCCTTGACGTATTAGATTATCAAGGAATCGGTGAAGCAAAGTTCCGTCAACAGATTGCCCACCAAATTATTATGGGAGAAGTTCGTAATAAAGCAATAAACGAAAGTATCTCTGTTTCACGTGAACAAATAGAAAAATTGGGTATGCAGATGTACAATGAAGCAAAGCAAAAAGGTACATTGCAGACTGTAAAATCTCCACAATATCTTGTCAGCCATATCCTTATAAAGACAAATCCTCTATTAAATGATGCTCAAGCCAAAAAACAATTATCTGATTTGCGTAGTGATATTATCGCAGGTAAAACCACTTTTGCCGCTGCAGCAAAATCTTACTCCAAAGATTACCTTTCCGGAGCTAACGGAGGGAGTTTAGGTTGGAATTTCCCTGAAGTATATGATCCGGAATTTCAAGCAATGATAAAAAATAGTAAAAAAGGTGTGATCTCTCAGCCGTTTAAAACCCAATATGGTTGGCATATTCTAGAAGTTGTTGATAAACGTGAAGGGGATAAAACCAAAGAAGCCTATATGCAAAAGGCCTATCAGCAAGTAGTTAATCAACAAGCAATGGAAGCCTCTAAAGATTGGGTAAAAACTTTGAGAAAATCAGCTGATATTAAGATTTTACAAAAGTAATTGCTCATTATTCAACATTAAGCAATTTAGTTATAATAGCGACCGTACACTCTGTGTGCGGTTATTTTTTCTAGAAAAGATATTGCTAAAACAACAATATAAATACATTCTGTCACCTAAAGCAGAAAAATTTCAAGTACTAAGGAGATTTTAATGAATTCAAAAACACATTTAGGACATACCGCACGAAAACGATTCGGACAAAATTTTTTACACGATGATCAAATCATTCAGAGTATTGTTACGGCAATCAATCCTCAACAAGATGATTTTTTAGTAGAAATAGGGCCAGGACTCGGTGCATTAACTGAACCAGTTGCTGAACAAATTGAACATTTAACGGTGATAGAATTGGATCGAGATTTAGCAGAAAGATTACGCCATCATCCATTTTTACATCAAAAGTTGAATGTTATTGAACAAGATGTAATGCGTTTTAACTTTCAGCAGTTAGCACAACAGGCTGACAAACCATTACGAATTTTCGGCAATTTGCCTTATAACATTTCAACACCATTGATGTTTCATCTTTTCCAATATCACAATGTGATTCGGGATATGCACTTTATGTTACAAAAAGAGGTGGTAAACCGTTTATGTGCAGGCCCAAATAGTAAAGCATACGGTCGCTTAACCATTATGGCTCAATATTTCTGCCAAGTTATTCCTGTATTGGAAGTTCCGCCATCAGCTTTCAAACCTGCTCCCAAAGTAGATTCCGCCGTTGTACGCTTAGTTCCCCATAAAGTATTGCCTCATCCAGTAAAAGATCTTTACTGGTTAAACCGCGTTTGTACCCAAGCCTTTAATCAACGCCGTAAAACTTTAAGAAATTCATTGATGGATCTCTTTACAGCTGAACAACTTACAGAATTAGGTATTAAACTGACCGATCGTGCTGAAAACCTTACTATTGCAGATTATACTCGCTTAGCTAATTGGCTTGCTGATAATCCCCCACTTTCAACAAATAAGGATGAGGCATAATAATGGAATATATTACGTTACTCATTGGTATTGTCAGCATTCTTTGGGGAGCAGACCGCTTTACTGACGGCGCAATTGCCGTTGCTCGCCGTTTCCAAATTAATGAATTGATTATCGGTTTAACTATTGTTGCTTTTGGCACTTCACTACCAGAGTTCATTACTAGCTTCTGGGGAGCATTAAAAGGCAATTCCGGTGTATCTGTCGGTAACATTATCGGTAGCAATTTATTTAATACATTAGTCATTGTTGGCGCCAGTGCCCTAGCATCACCTATTATGATCAAAGCTGGTTCAGTAAAAAAAGAGATTCCTTTTGCTCTATTGGCTTCCTTGGCTTTTATTTTTCTCTGTTTTGATCGCCTATTGAATAATCAATCTATTGACTTTATTTCTCGTGGTGATGGCTTAATTTTATTACTGTTTTTTACTATTTTCTTAAGCTACACCTTTGCCAATGCAAGACAGGATACAACCGAAGAGAATGAAATAGATGAGATAACACCGCACTCTTCAATAAAAATAATATTCTATCTGTTCATCGGTTTAGCAGTGTTAATTATTGGTGGAGATCTCTTTGTTTCTGGAGCAATTCAGATCGCACAAAACTTTGGCGTTAGTGATGCTGTTATCGGTTTAACTATTGTTGCAGGTGGTACTTCACTTCCTGAATTGGCAACTTCTATTTTTGCTGCCAAAAAAGGCAGTTCAGATCTTGCGATTGGCAATGTTGTCGGTAGCAATATTTTCAATATTTTCTTTGTAATGGGCGCTTGTTCAAGCATATTTCCACTTGCTGTCGGAGATATATCTTATCTTGATTTTGCAATGTTGATTATTAGTATGTTATTACTCTGGCTATTTGCAGCAACAGGTAAAAAAATATCCAGAAGTGAAGGAGTAATTCTACTAGCAACATATTTTATCTACCTCGCTTACTTAATCATTACACTATAAAGGGAAAAATTTATGGCGACCTATATTGTTGGCGATCTACAAGGTTGTTTTGATGAGCTACAGCTTCTATTACAACAAGTCAATTTTAATCCAATACAGGATAAACTCTATCTTGTCGGTGATCTAGTTGCTCGTGGCGATAAATCTCTCGAATGTCTACGTTTTGTCAAATCATTAGACAAATCAGCACAAACCGTATTAGGAAATCACGATCTTCACTTGCTTTCTACCGCTTTCGGCATTAAAAAAATTAAAGCAAAAGATCACGTTGATGCTATTTTTTCAGCATCGGATTTTAAAGACTTGATTGATTGGCTGCGTCACCAGCCTTTGCTGATTGATCGTTCCGATCTTGGTTTCGTCATTACTCACGCCGGTATCTGTCCACAATGGAATTTGGCAACGGCGAAACAGTGTGCTGCGGAAGTTGAACAGGTGTTGCAACAGGGCGATTATCTACAATTATTACGTGAAATGTATCAAAACTCACCTGATCTCTGGTCTAAAGACTTAACCGGCATTGAACGTTTACGTTACAGCATTAATGTTTTTACGCGTATGCGTTACTGCTATCCGGATAATCGCTTAGAATTTGAGTGTAAATTACCGCCAAATGAATCACCAGCCCCATTAAAACCTTGGTTTGAATTAGAAAATCCACTATATCAGCAAATAGCAATCTTATTCGGTCACTGGGCAAGCCTTGTTGATTATCCAACGCCTAAAAATATTTATGCATTAGATACCGGTTGTGTTTGGGGCAATAGATTAACGATGTTACGCTGGGAAGATAAACAACTATTTACTCAACAGGCAATAAAAGCCTATTTTTAGCCATTAAAAAAGCCGCTATTATAAAAAATAGCGACTTTTTTCACCAAAATTATTTTACAGCATCTTTTAAAGCTTTACCGGAAACAAATGCAGGCACTTTAGTTGCTGGGATTTTGATTTCTTTACCGGTTTGTGGGTTACGTCCTGTACGTTCTTGACGTTGGTTAACCTTAAATGTACCGAAACCAATTAATTGTACTGCATCACCTGCTTTAAGGCTTTCAGTAATTGCTTCTAAGGCAGCTTCTAATGCTGCTTTAGAATCCTTTTTGCTTAACTTAGTTTTTTCTGCAATTACGTCAACTAATTCAGTTTTGTTCATAAATATTACCCTCTATATTTTACTGTGGTTTAGAAATTGAATAGATTCTCTTTCAATTTTTTGAAAAAGCCGAGATAGCCTCGTTGGTGAATATCCCTTGATCCACCCCAGCTCAAGCCTTGTCTTGAGTAAACAGATTAATCTAACTTTAATCATATTAAAAGAGATTTATTACTAAAATTAGAAAAAAGTCACATTAATTGCTTAATTCAACTCCGATATTACTCATTTTTGTGGCACGGATCTCATTTTTCAAACCGTTAATCACCTCAATATCACGTTTTTCCAGTTCATTGAGTGTACGATAAATCGCCCATTGAATATCTAACTCATCAATAATTAACTCATTATTTTTCAATTCATCATCACTAAAATGGCGATTCTCTTCCGTTTCCAATAATGACACAATGGTTTGCAAAGATAACAAACTAATTCTTATTGCTTGCTCTAAACTTTCTCCACCAATTAGCGCATGTAACAAATTAGATAATGCTTCACAAGCATCCACCGCCGGAACAATACCGAAAAAATCGTAGTCATTAATATTCGGGATAACTTGCTCAAACTTCTCCAACTGGTGTTCAAAATTAATATTTGCATTTTTAATAGTTAAATGTTCCCAAACAAGGTTCATAATATTATGGTAAACCTTTGCCTGCTGCGGTTGTTCGGTAATATTGCAAAACATCACAAAATTAGGATACATTCGTTCACACAAACAGGCCATAAAAACACACTGTTGCCAACTTTCCAAATTTGCCAAACGTTTTTGAATCGGGTTCCTCATATCTACCTCTTAGGCTGTCTTATACACTTTTGAAAAACGATGAATCGCATCAACAAACACTTTAGGACTTTCAACTGGCACATCTTGGTGAATGCCGTGTCCTAAATTAAAGACGTGTCCATAACCTTTACCATATCCAGCTAAAATGGCTTTAACTTCCTGTTCAATACGTTCTGCTGGCGCATATAAAACACTAGGATCCATATTTCCCTGCAACGCTACCTTATCACCAACACGCTCTTTTGCTTGCGCAATATCAATCGTCCAATCCAAACCTATTGCATCACATCCGGTATCTGCGATTGCTTCCAACCACAAACCACCACCTTTAGTAAATAAAGTAACCGGTACAATCCGCCCTTCAGATTCCCTAATCAAACCCTTAACAATTTTTTCCATATAACGCAATGAAAATTCACGATATTGTTGGTGAGCTAACACACCACCCCACGTATCAAAGACCATTACTGCCTGCGCGCCTGCTTTAATCTGTGCATTAAGATATAAAATCACACTATCTGCTAATTTATCCAATAAAGCGTGTAACAATGCTGGTTCGCTATAGAGCATTTTCTTAATCTTGGTAAACGCTTTGCTTGATCCGCCTTCTACCATATAAGTCGCTAATGTCCACGGACTACCTGAAAAACCAATTAATGGCACTTCACCATTCAATTCACGACGAATTGTTCTTACCGCATTCATCACATAGCCCAACTCCTGCTCCGGATCGGGAATCGGTAATTGATCTATATCCTCTTTACAATTAATTGGTTTTGCAAATTTAGGCCCTTCTCCTGCACCAAAACTCAAACCTAATCCCATTGCATCTGGAATGGTTAAAATATCAGAAAATAGAATTGCTGCATCGAGATCATATCTACGCAATGGTTGCAAGGTTACTTCACACGCCAACTCTGCATTACGACATAATGACATAAAATCACCGGCTTTCGCCCGCGTCGCCTTATATTCTGGCAAATAACGCCCTGCTTGACGCATCATCCAAACCGGTGTCATATCAACCGGTTGCCGTAATAAAGCGCGTAAATAACGATCATTTTTTAATTGGGTCATAAATTATTAATCCTCTGCACAAAGTGCCAATGTTGTTTTAATCAATTTGCGTGCAATTGTCCCCTCCTCCGGCAATAGAGGAAGCTCATCATCATAACGAAACCATTTTGCATCGTGAATTTCACTATTCTGTAAACGAATCTCACCACTGTCATAATCAGCCAAAAAACCAACCATTAATGAATTTGGAAATGCCCAAGGTTGACTACCAAAATAACGAATATTCTTTACTTTTAAACCAACTTCTTCGAAAATCTCTCGCTCAACAGTTTGCTCCAATGCTTCCCCCTCTTCGACAAAGCCTGCCAATGTGGTGTAAATTCCGCCGATATGGCGTTGATGATTTGCCAATAAAATCTCTTTTCCTCTTCTAATAGAAACAATAATTGAAGGGCAAATCACCGGATAATGACGATAGCCACATTTAGGACATTCCACAGCAAATTCACCAGTTGTCAAATAGGTTTTCTCGCCACATTTTCCACAATAACGGTGTGTTTTAAAGAAATAATTCAACGCCACACCTCGATTTAATAGATTAAATTCCTCTTCTTTACGATAAAGCTGTGAACGCAACGATACATACTCGCGTTGCTCATCATTAGGAATCTCTTCCACCAACCATAATGGGTGTTGGTGATATTCACCAATTACACAACCAAATAACCCTTCTACTCCATATAATGCTGCCTCTCCATAAGGCAACTCTCCCTGCTGCAAATAAATTGCCGATCCTTGCGTTAATAACCAATATCCTTGATCCTGTTTGTGAATAGCCTGCATCATTATTTACACCTCTTTAATGATTGAACTTCGACCTTTCTCCAATTTTTACAGGCTATTATAGCGAAATTCCGTCTATTCCGTTGTTTTTTTACTTTGAGGTAAACAAGGAAAAGAATTGATGGAAGCGTATAGTACATACAACGATAATAACTAAGAATTTAAGGATACGATTATTTACAAATATTTAGCACAACACTGTTTAAATTTTCTTCCTGAATGACAGAAACAGGGCTCTTTTAATCCCCATTTAGTGGCAACTGTCGGATCTAAAAAATACCATTGTTGCGCAATCCGCACAAAAACAGATAATTCGTGATGTGTCATTCGTTTCTTTTGGTGCAGAAAAAAAGCTTTAAATTCAACCAGTGCGTGATGATTATCCATTTCCGGTACGACCTTCACGATCTCCAAGCCATCCCATTGGGTATTTAACGCCCATTGATGTAACGCTTTGCTATTTAGTAGTGATTGCTGTACTGGTGCTGTCGTCTTTACAATATAATCAATCTCTGCCAATACAAATGCCGAATAGCGGGAACGCATTAATTGTTCTGCAGTTGCTGCTTTTTTTTGATATAGATGTAATGGCTGACAACAGTCTTGATATTCAAATCCAGATTGGCAAGGACATTGCATATTATGGTTTCCTTTCATTGTTCTAATCTCTTTTATGTTTCCGTATAGCAGAACACGATGCATTTACAAACATCAAATGTTAAAAAAACTTACATTTTATATCATTATTATTCACATAACGGCAAAAGTGTTATAAAAAATGCAAGTTTTTTTCAGTTTATCGATCAACCTCACATAATCCATTTTTTTATCATAAAAACGTTTCTAAATAAAAATTTTTATTGATATATTTTCTATGCAATCGTTA
The DNA here is from genome assembly GCF_054166015.1 of Gallibacterium sp. ZY190522. Taxonomy (NCBI): domain Bacteria; kingdom Pseudomonadati; phylum Pseudomonadota; class Gammaproteobacteria; order Pasteurellales; family Pasteurellaceae; genus Gallibacterium; species Gallibacterium sp. ZY190522. Next base: position 2,514,479 of record NZ_CM135118.1, on the reverse strand, counting down.
CCGATAGTGCAATTTTTGTTTAAATTACATCAACTATAGGTGAATTATTATGATTCTGCAAACGTATACAGGAAGAAACACTGACGAAGTATCTAGAATTATGGGAGAGTTAGTTGGGACGGTCGTAATAAAGAGTCTATTTAACGGCTATGGCATTTTCAAAGATTCTCATATGTTTGCTATCTATAGAAATAATGTTGTTTATATTCGAGCTGTTGGAGAATTAGCAAAACTTATCATTCAACTTGGAGGTGTTCCCTATCCATATACATCACCTTCAAATATGTATTTCTATCTACCTAAAGAAATTACTGAAGATAAGCAAAAATATCGTTCATTGATATTACTTTCTATAGAACAAGTCAAACAGAAAAAACAGCAAACTAAGAAAAAACGCCAATCTCGTATTAAGGATCTACCAAACCTTAATTTCAAACACGAGTTGTTATTGAATCGTGTTGATATAAAAAATGTCCGCACACTAAGACAGATAGGAGCGATAGAAACTTATATTCGGATCAGAAAATTGATTGGTAATGTCCATCTAGATCTATTTTGGAAACTCATTGGCGCATTGCAGCACAGATATTATTCACTTATTACGTATGAGGAGCGATTACAACTATTACAGGAACTCAATTTCGCACTAAAAAATGCGAATTTATCTGAAGAATCAATGAAATTCAGGAGGTAACTTTGTGTCTTAATAAGACTTAATCTGGAATTGCAAAATTCAACAAAATATTGGGTGTACTAGTCGGTAATATTATAATGTTAAATACCTGTTGATACATTTATTAACAGGTATTTAATTTTTTCATCACACCACAGTTGCATTAAAGCCATCTTACTCTTTTCGTCTGTGGAAACCGCTGAACTGGAAACGTATGTCAATGAAAAAAACAAGCTACCGCACCTAAGGCCGTTTCACCTATCCCTAATTCTAAACAAGCTTGGGCAACGGAATAACCTTGTTCGGTGACTAATTTTACTGCGGTGACTTTGTAATTTGGGCTAAATGTTCTTCTCATTTTAGTGTCCTCTTTTTGTGATAGTTTACCACCTATTGAGGACTGCAAAATTAGTCTACCACTACAAAAAGACTAATGTTTCTATAAAATAAACTGACAAAAAATAAAAATAAGCATATATTAATAAAGAGTTATTTTTAATAATTTTTTTCTGTAGCAGTGATGTGGGCCGTTATTTCTTTAAATAATTATTTCGTGATAAGGAACTTCTTATGAAGCATATCTATCGTTTAGTTTGGAATGCTGTTCAGTGGTTATGGCAGTGTGCTTCTGAAAATACCAGAACAAAGAGTAAAACCAGCACAGTAAAAGCTGTGATAAACACTCAATTTATCCCCCCCTCCTCTTCTATATCCTTATAAATTTGTCTTTAATGTTTTCGTTGTTGCTATTTTAGGAACAATATCTTTTCCTACCTGGGCGGAGAATTTTGCTTGTCAAAAAGAAATTACAACAGCAGGAATTTATACCGTATCTGAAAGGTGCGACTACGGAAATGGGGAGCTTATTATTAATGTTGGCAAAGATCAAAATGTTACCTTACAAGGAAGTAGCCCCTCTCAAGGAAAAATCTCCAATAAGTCTTATTCCTACCAAGGAGTGATTAGTGCATATAAAATTGGCTTGTTAACTATTCGAGATTTGATTATTGATTCTACTTATGGGAATGGGATTTATATAAATAATTTTCGAATTCGTGGCAAAAATTATTTTTCCTCTCTGGTTGTTAAAGGAGGAACCATAACATCGAGAGATGCAGCTATTACGACTCAGAGTGCTGGCGATATTACAATATTGGGGGCTAACCTAACAGGGGGATTAAGGGGAGGATATGATAGTTCTAGTATTGAGTTGATTAATACTCGTAGTCTTACGGTCTCTGATACAATTATAAAAGGGAAATATATGGGGATTTTTGTTGGAGAGGCTGATCGTTATCAGCGATTTAATACGCGAGTAATGATATCAGGAAATACCAAAATTATTCCAATAGAAGATACCAAGCAATTTGTGGCAATTGGGTTTGGTGATCTTAAGGTGTATAGTTATTATGTGCATAATTCTAATGATAGAGATCTAACACCACCTTTAATTCGGAATGTATTAGATTTGGCAACTGACCCTAATAATATTCAAGGATTGGTAGCATCTGCAGCTTGTTATAATTATGAGCCTTTTAAGTGGGGATATATTCTACGAAATACCAATACATTGAGCTTGAATGGAGATAATGACTTGTCTTTAAATCTGAGCGAATTTGGTATAAATGAAAAAGATTTAAAGATAAGAGCTTCAGATTACAGCATTATAGAGCTCACACCAGGTAAAAAATTCTTTGCTTTTGATACGATTGAGAAAAATGGTTCAGGTACCTGGACCCTTTCGGGGACCTTAGCTGAAGGGATTATTACTGGTCATGAAGAGGAATATAGAGAATACACAGATTATATTCCTAATACCTTTCAAGACATCACTATTCCGGCAAGCCCAGCATTTTCCATTAATGAAGGTAAAATTGCATTAGCACCAAATACCATTGTGCATACCGATATAGTAGTTAATCCAAATGGTACTTTGTATTCCCAGGCTGGAGGTAAACAACTGGTTGATTCGTTAACGATAAAAGGCACTTATCAAGTCGATGTTAATAGTCATAGCGATTACAGCCAATTACATAGTGCCAAGGATATTGTGATTGATGATGGTAGTAAACTTTATGTGTATGCCGATAAGCTGCAAGGTGGTGATGATACTTTCTTAAATGTGTTAAGTACTGATGGGGTGCTGAAAGGACGTTTTAATCCGAAAATAGAAGATAATAGTATATTATTTGATTTTACTGCGATATATGACCCACAAGCGATGCATTTAAATGTTAAAGCTACTCCTGTATCAGAACCTGAGCCAACTCCGGAACCTAACCCAACCCCAGAACCTAACCCAACTCCAAATCCTACTCCTGAACCGAAGCCAGGCTTAATTGAACATCTGGTGAAACAAGCGTGTGATGATTGCTTAGTTCCAGTAGCAGTTAGCTTAGATAAAATTAAAGCATCAGCAGACAATGATATTGCTTTTGGTTTAATAAAATTAACCAGTGAAAAAGAGGTGGTTAAAGCGGTAGAACAACTTCAGCCATTACTTGGTATTCGTACCAGTCGAGTCATAATAGAAGCAACCGATACTTTAACAAAAGCAATACCGACAGGACGTTGTTTAGTGGATACTGATGAGAATCAAGTGTGGGCAAAAGTGTTAGGTGAATGGAATGAGCGAGATGGATCATTTGGATTGTCAGGCTATCAAGCTAACCATTATGGTATTGCAGTAGGTAATGAACGTTGCGTCACTGAGAATACCAAATTAGGTTTAACAGCAGGTTATATTAAAACTGATGCAGATAGTTATGATTCATCAGCTAATCATAACTTAAAAGCGGATACTTGGCAGGTTGGTGTATATGGTAATACTGTCTTAACCCCACAATGGGATATTGATTTTTATGCAGGAGTTGGTCAATCTTATTTAGATGGAAAACGTCGGTTAACTTTCTTAGAGCGGACAGCGGAAAGTGAAATGAAAGCGAATCATTTTCGAACTGGTATCACATTAAATAGAGAATTCCAAATTAATCCTCAAACGAAAGTAACGCCATTCTTGACATTAGATTATCAACGAGTTGAAGTCGAAGATTATATAGAGAAAGGAGCAAAAGATTTTGATTTTGCAGTAGATAAACAAAGTACAGAAGCCTTTATAGTAAAAGCAGGTATAAAAGGTGATTTCCAAGTCAATGACAGATTAAGTTTACAAACGAAAGCGGCTGTGGGGTATGATATGACATATCGAGGTAATTATTTACGTGCAGGTTTTGTGAATTATCCACAATATCGGTTTACATTAGATGATTGTGATGTATCACGCGTAATTGGTGAACTTAATGTGGGAGCAAAATATCAAATTAGCAAAAATATTGCATTGAGTACTGGAGTACAATCGACTTTTGCGAAAGGGTTTAACTCTGTTTCTGGTAATGTGAATTTAGCAATTCAGTTCTAATTTAACTATTAGGTTAGATAAAAATACCTCGTTACTACGAGGTATTTTTTTATCTGAAGCTTTATATAAGTTTTTGATTTATATTCTATTTATTGTGATATAACTGATACCCCTAAGTGTAACGAAAGGGAACTAAAAATTTTGAATGTAGTGATCCACTAAATTAGCAGTCCTTGATAGTTTTTTTTCGCTAAAATTGGCGGTAATCCTTGATTATAGCTATGCGGTCTCACTCTGTTATAGTAAAACACATAACGCTTAATATCTTCCTTAGCTTCTTCTAATGAAGAATAACCGTCTTTTAACATCCATTCATATTTAAAACTTCTAAACCAACGCTCCATCGGCGCATTATCCCAACAATTCCCTCGACGACTCATACTTTGTATCAAACCGTGCCGTTTTACACATTGGATAAATGCCTCACTTCCATAAATACTGCCTTACTCTGAGTGAAATAACATCCTCTCCGTTCTTTCCGTTGTTAGCATTGTATGATTTAATGCATCAACCACTAACATTGCATCATGCTGTTTCTGCAATCGCCAACCCACGACTTGACGTTGTGCTAAATTCATCACTATCGCTAAATAATGCCATTCCCCCCTGCACTTTAAGATAAGTAGTATCACCACATAACACCGTTGTCTCTGAAGGGGGCTAAATTGCCGATTTAATACATTATTAAACAATGTCGACGCTTTCTCTGAGGTGCCTGGACGCCAACGCTTTCGTGGCTGTTTACTGACTAATCCCTGTTGTTTCATCAGGTTTCGAATTAAGGCTAATCCTACCTCAAGCCCCTTACTTTTAAGTCTCGCCTTTAAAGTTCACTTTCCTGCTGAACCTCGACTTTCATCAAATAACGCCTTTATCTCTACCGCCAAACCTAAATGTTTATTGCGCTTAGTTTGGCGCTTTCTCTGCGCATAATACGTCCGTTCTGAAAGCGCAAATAACGCACAAACACGCTTTATTCCATACGATTTTAATGTCTTTACCGCTTGGTAGCGTTGCGCTCGAGTGACATGAAAATCGCGGTAGCCTTTTTTAGGATTTCTTTATCCTCTTCAAGAATTTTAATACGTTGTTCAAGCTCTCTTATCCGTTTGGCGACAGTGGCTTCGTTCCTGGTAAGACATAGCCTTGTTCTTCTGCTTGGAGTTGTTTTATCCAACGCCGTAAGGCCGTTTCGCCTATCCCTAATTCTAAACAGGCTTTGGCAACGGAATAACCTTGCTCAGTGACTCATTTTACTGCGGTGACTTTGTAATTTGGGCTAAATGTTCTTCTCATTTTAGTGTCCTCTTTTTGTGATAGTTTACCACCTATTGAGGACTGCTAATTTAGTGGCTCACTCCCATTAAAGCGAAAAAAAACGCTAACCTCTCGGTTAGCGTTCCTTCCTTTAATTTATAACCTGGCAGTGACCTACTCTCACATGGGGAATCCCCACACTACCATCGGCATGACAACATTTCACTTCTGAGTTCGGCATGGGGTCAGGTGGTGCTATTGCATTCTCGCCGCCAGGATTATCCTGTCTATACACTGCTTTTTCCTACTTTCTGCTGCTCTTGCTCTTGCTTTCCACAGTGTATCTGCTTATTCTCTATCTTCTCTTTCTTCTTGTTCTTTCTTTAACCTTTCCGGCCTTCTCCCAACTTAACACAAGCTGTCTACTTCCTTCTCTCTTCGCTCTCTTCCCTCGCTCTGCGTTCTTGCCTTTCCTCGCTTCCGCTTCTCTTCAGCCTCCACTCTCCGCAAAAACCCTTCAGCGTTGTATAGTTAAGCCCCTCGGGCAATTAGTACTGGTTAGCTCAACGGCTCACACCGCTTACACACCCAGCCTATCTACGTCTTAGTCTTAAACAACCCTTACTGACTTTAAGTCAGGGAGAACTCATCTCGGGGCAAGTTTCGTGCTTAGATGCTTTCAGCACTTATCTCTTCCGCATTTAGCTACCCAGCAATGCCTCTGGCGAAACAACTGGAACACCAGTGATGCGTTCACTCCGGTCCTCTCGTACTAGGAGCAACCCCCCTCAATTCTCCAACGCCCACGGCAGATAGGGACCGAACTGTCTCACGACGTTCTAAACCCAGCTCGCGTACCACTTTAAATGGCGAACAGCCATACCCTTGGGACCTACTTCAGCCCCAGGATGTGATGAGCCGACATCGAGGTGCCAAACACCGCCGTCGATATGAACTCTTGGGCGGTATCAGCCTGTTATCCCCGGAGTACCTTTTATCCGTTGAGCGATGGCCCTTCCATTCAGAACCACCGGATCACTATGACCTACTTTCGTACCTGCTCGACTTGTCCGTCTCGCAGTTAAGCTGGCTTCTACCATTGCACTAACCTGACGATGTCCGACCGTCATTAGCCAACCTTCGTGCTCCTCCGTTACGCTTTGGGAGGAGACCGCCCCAGTCAAACTACCCACCAGACACTGTCCGAACACTCGTCCCGAGCGCTTCGTTAGAACATCAAACGTTAAAGGGTGGTATTTCAACAACGACTCCACGATAACTGGCGTTACCGCTTCGCAGTCTCCCACCTATCCTACACATTAAAATTCAAGGTTCAGTGTCAAGCTATAGTAAAGGTTCACGGGGTCTTTCCGTCTAGCCGCGGGTACACCGCATCTTCACGGCGATTTCAATTTCACTGAGTCTCGGGTGGAGACAGCCTGGCCATCATTATGCCATTCGTGCAGGTCGGAACTTACCCGACAAGGAATTTCGCTACCTTAGGACCGTTATAGTTACGGCCGCCGTTTACTGGGGCTTCGATCAGGTGCTTCTCTTTCGATGACACCATCAATTAACCTTCCAGCACCGGGCAGGCATCACACCCTATACGTCCACTTTCGTGTTTGCAGAGTGCTGTGTTTTTATTAAACAGTTGCAGCCAGCTCGTCGCTTCGACTGGTTCATGCTCCATTCGCGAAGAACTTCACACTACGCCAGCGCACCTTCTCCCGAAGTTACGGTGCTATTTTGCCTAGTTCCTTCACCCGAGTTCTCTCAAGCGCCTTAGTATTCTCTACCTGACCACCTGTGTCGGTTTCCAGTACGGTTTAGATAAACCTTTCGCTTAGTGGCTTTTCCTGGAAGTTGGGTATCAGTTACTTCAGCACCTTGGTGCCTCGTCATCATCTCTCAGTGTTAATGGTGAGCCGGATTTGCCTAACTCACCCACCTACTAACTTAAACGTACTCTTCCATCCGTACGCTAACCTAACCTGCTCCGTCCCCACATCGCAGTTTATCCAAGTATGGGAATATTAACCCATTTCCCATCGACTACGCTTCTCAGCCTCGCCTTAGGGGCCGACTCACCCTGCCCCGATTAACGTTGGACAGGAAACCTTGGTCTTCCGGCGAGCGGGCCTTTCACCCGCTTTATCGTTACTTATGTCAGCATTCGCACTTGTGATACCTCCAGCAGCCCTCTCGAACCACCTTCTTCAGCTTACACAACGCTCCCCTACCCAACAAGATTTCTCTTGATGCCGCAGCTTCGGTGCTATATTTTAGCCCCGTTACATCTTCCGCGCAGACCGACTCGACTAGTGAGCTATTACGCTTTCTTTAAATGGTGGCTGCTTCTAAGCCAACATCCTAGCTGTCTAAGCCTTTCCACTTCGTTTCCCACTTAATATAGACTTTGGGACCTTAGCTGGCGGTCTGGGTTGTTTCCCTCTCCACGACGAACGTTAGCACCCGCCGTGTGTCTCCTATACATTACTCTTCGGTATTCGCAGTTTGCATCGGGTTGGTAATCCGGGATGGACCCCTAGCCGAAACAGTGCTCTACCCCCGAAGGTATTCATATAAGGCTCTACCTAAATAGATTTCGGGGAGAACCAGCTATCTCCCGGTTTGATTGGCCTTTCACCCCCAGCCACAGGTCATCCGCTACTTTTTCAACAGTAGTCGGTTCGGCCCTCCAGTTAGTGTTACCCAACCTTCTTCCTGCCCATGGCTAGATCACCGGGTTTCGGGTCTATATCTTGCAACTAACTGCCCAGTTAAGACTCGGTTTCCCTTCGGCTCCCCTATCCGGTTAACCTCGCTACAAAATATAAGTCGCTGACCCATTATACAAAAGGTACGCAGTCACCCTTTCGGGCTCCCACTGCTTGTACGTACACGGTTTCAGGTTCTCTTTCACTCCCCTCCCGGGGTTCTTTTCGCCTTTCCCTCACGGTACTGGTCCACTATCGGTCAATCAGGAGTATTTAGCCTTGGAGGATGGTCCCCCCTTCTTCAAACAGGATTCCTCGTGTCCCGCCCTACTTCTCGCGTGCTTAGTACCACATCCGTCTTTTCGGATACGGGGCTGTCACCCTCTCTCGCTTGCCTTCCCAGACAATTCTCCTAAAACTTATGCTATCACTCGCTGGCTCCTCCGCTTTCGCTCGCCGCTACTCGCAGAATCTCGGTTGATTTCTTTTCCTCGGGGTACTTAGATGTTTCAGTTCTCCCGGTTTGCCTTGTTGCCCTATGAATTCAGACAACAATGATAGATTCTTCATCTATCGGGTTTCCCCATTCGGACATCGTGGGATTTGCGCTCCTTATCAGCTCCCCCACGCTTTTCGCAGATTAGCACGTCCTTCTTCGCCTCTGATTGCCAAGGCATCCACCGTGTACGCTTAGTCACTTAACTATACAACCTCAAGGATTCTCGCGCTTGTGCGCCACCTCTCGGTCTTGCTCTTTTGAGTTTTCTCAGTTTTCAGCTTGTGTCTCGTTTTTTAAAGAACAATTCGACTTACGTCATTTATTATCACTCTTTTCTCTGATATCTTCCTCCGATATCCTTCTCTGACATCTTATAGCCTATTCATCTTTTAATAGACCGACCGTCAAAATGATAATAAATCACGTGTCGTTCATCCGTCCGACTTGGTGGAGATAAGCGGGATCGAACCGCTGACCTCCTGCGTGCAAAGCAGGCGCTCTCCCAGCTGAGCTATATCCCCTCGTCGTACTTCCCTACGCCCATAAACCTTCGCTCATGGTGGGTCTGAGTGGACTTGAACCACCGACCTCACCCTTATCAGGGGTGCGCTCTAACCACCTGAGCTACAGACCCATCGTAGGTGTGTCTTCTTCCCTATCAAACAATCTGTGTGAGCACGCCTAGCTAACACCTCAAGTACCCTTTCTGTAAGGAGGTGATCCAACCGCAGGTTCCCCTACGGTTACCTTGTTACGACTTCACCCCAGTCATGAATCATACCGTGGTAAACGCCCTCCCTAAGGTTAAGCTATCTACTTCTGGTACAACCCACTCCCATGGTGTGACGGGCGGTGTGTACAAGGCCCGGGAACGTATTCACCGCGACATTCTGATTCGCGATTACTAGCGATTCCGACTTCATGGAGTCGAGTTGCAGACTCCAATCCGGACTACGATGCACTTTCTGAGTTTCGCTCCGTATCGCTACTTCGCCTCCCTCTGTATGCACCATTGTAGCACGTGTGTAGCCCTACTCGTAAGGGCCATGATGACTTGACGTCATCCCCACCTTCCTCCAGCTTGTCACTGGCAGTCTCCTTTGAGTCCCCGGCTTTACCCGCTGGTAACAAAGAATAAGGGTTGCGCTCGTTGCGGGACTTAACCCAACATTTCACAACACGAGCTGACGACAGCCATGCAGCACCTGTCTCTAAGTTCTCGAAAGCACAAAACTATCTCTAGCTTCTCCTCAGGATGTCAAGAGTAGGTAAGGTTCTTCGCGTTGCATCGAATTAAACCACATGCTCCACCGCTTGTGCGGGCCCCCGTCAATTCATTTGAGTTTTAACCTTGCGGCCGTACTCCCCAGGCGGTCGATTTATCACGTTTGCTTCGAGAGCCATACCTTTCGTACAACCCCCAAATCGACAGCGTTTACAGCGTGGACTACCAGGGTATCTAATCCTGTTTGCTCCCCACGCTTTCGCACATGAGCGTCAGTATCTTCCCAAGGGGCTGCCTTCGCCTTCGGTATTCCTCCACATCTCTACGCATTTCACCGCTACACGTGGAATTCTACCCCTCCCTAGAGTACTCTAGAACGACAGTATGAAATGCTGTTCCCAGGTTAAGCCCGGGGCTTTCACATCTCACTTAACGTCCCGCCTGCGTGCCCTTTACGCCCAGTTATTCCGATTAACGCTCGCACCCTCCGTATTACCGCGGCTGCTGGCACGGAGTTAGCCGGTGCTTCTTCTGTGGCTAACGTCAAATTAACGTGCTATTAACACGCCAACCTTCCTCACCACCGAAAGAACTTTACAACCCGAAGGCCTTCTTCATTCACGCGGCATGGCTGCGTCAGGGTTCCCCCCATTGCGCAATATTCCCCACTGCTGCCTCCCGTAGGAGTCTGGGCCGTGTCTCAGTCCCAGTGTGGCTGGCCATCCTCTCAGACCAGCTAGAGATCGTCGGCTTGGTAGGCCTTTACCCCACCAACTACCTAATCTCACTTGGGTTCATCCCTTGGCAAGTGGTTTCCCACCCCTTTCATCTCTCGATTCTATGCGGTATTAGCCATCGTTTCCAATGGTTATCCCCCTCCAAAAGCCAGATCCCCAAGCCTTACTCACCCGTCCGCCACTCGTCAGCATTGAAAGCAAGCTTTCAACCCGTTACCGTTCGACTTGCATGTGTTAAGCCTGCCGCCAGCGTTCAATCTGAGCCATGATCAAACTCTTCAATTTAATCTCGCTCTTAAATCACTGACTTATCGTTTTGAATTGATTTCTTCAGCATTCAAGATAATTTCTTTTGGGTTAGTCTACAATATCACGATAACTTTACGCTTTATTGCTTAACCAATCCCTGAATTCTATTGAGTCACTCAATTTGTTATCTACGAATGCCCACACAGATTGTCTGATAGTTTTTTTAAAGAACAAAAAACGACGCTTTCTTTTTAACTTCACACTTCAGCGTCGTTGCGGAGGCGTATTATAGGCATTTCAAAACCTTGTGCAAGTCTTTTTTGCAGATTTTTTTAATTTTTTAACTCTTTGGTTATTTTTTATCTATTTTGAAGCATTATCGCTCAAAAATAATCTTGAATTACTTTATTTCAAAATCTCCAATTGTTTAAACCCCCAATCACAAAACATTTTTTTGACATCATTAGCATCATCGAAAGGTGCTGTGCAATAAGCCATTTGCTTATCATTACTGGTCGTTGTCTGTGATGGAAGTAACGATTGTACTCGACGCGCTATCGCCTTTCCGGAATCAATAAAGAAAGAAACTTGTGGTAGGCAGGCCTTCAATTCCGCTTTTAATAAAGGGAAATGAGTGCAACCCAACACCACCGTATCCATTTCATATTCATAACGCCATTCGGCAACCGCTCTCATAATGGCAAGATGATCAATTTTCTTACCGTGCAATTTCTGCTCCGCTATTTCAACCAGTTCGGTTGAACCTAAACGTTTTACCTCACAATTTTTTGCATATTGTTGAATTAAATCATCTACATAAGGGCGTGTAATCGTACCTTTTGTTGCCAGTAAACCTATCACTTTCGTTTGCGTTTTTTCTGCTGCCGGTTTAATTGCCGGAACAGTGCCTACAATTGGACAATTAAAAGCTGCTCTCATTGCCGGCAAAACTATTGTGCTGGCAGTATTACAAGCAATAACAATCAAGTCGATTTGTTGGTTTGTGGCAATTTTTTGGCAAATTTCAACACATCGTTGTTCCAGCAGTTTTCCCGGTTTTTCTGAATAGGGAAAACAAGCATTATCCAAGCAATAAAGATAATGATAATTGGGTAATAATGCTTTCACTTCACGGTAGACACTTAATCCGCCGACACCGGAATCAAAAAATAGAATTGTTGGATTTTTTGTCATAATTTAGATAATTTTTATAAGTTTGTGATTTGTTGTGCTTTAATTAATTTTATCAAAATAACTTCGCGACAAATGACATTTGAAAGGAAATGGAAGAATTATCCGCCATAAAATAGACTGATTCAACCAATAAACAGATTTCTCTTAAACATTAGGATGTTTAAGTTTTCGCCAAAAATCTTTTAGGAAAAGTTCACTCACAAAAAAGAGTTGTTGTTGTAAACTCAATGTTGAACAACGAGCATAATGCTGATGATTCTCTCCCCATTTTATTTCAGTCCGCTGTACATTTTGTTGAAATAGCCAAGCTCCCAATGGCATTTCCCCTAATCGGAAAATTTCCTCACTATAAAATGCGAAAGTACGTTTCGGGATAAATGTTCTCGCAAAAATCCATTCTTGCCCATCTCCACTTAACACAACTTCTCTCAACCAACATTGATCATCATCACAATGAAATCCGGTCTGCTCCTCTTGTTCGGTCATAATCCAACCTTCAAACAGAGGTAACACCTTGAATTCATTACATTTCTGTTTTAATGCTGCTGTTAATGAATTTTGTAGCGATAGCCAATTTCGATGCATTGGCTTTAATTCTGAAAAATCAGATTGCCATTGCATTTCTCGTAAGTATTGACGATATAAAGAATAATTATGCATTGGAATATTCTATCTTTTGATCCAACCATCGTTGGATTAACTGTTCTATATTGGGCGAACTTATTTGCATTAACTGATTTGCACACCGTTGCACTGCTGGTAATAATCGTCTGTTGCGCACTAAATTAGCCACTTTAAACTCTGCAACACCTGTTTGTTTAACCCCCAATACTTCTCCTGGACCTCTAATTTCTAAATCTTTTTCCGCAATAGCAAACCCATCATTGCTACTACGCATAATATCTAAACGCTGTCGTGAAATTTTGCCTAAAGGTGTTTTATAAAGCAGTACACAAAAAGATTCAACATTCCCTCGACCAACGCGTCCGCGCAATTGATGAAGTTGTGATAATCCCAGCCTTTCTGCATTTTCAATAATCATCAAACTGGCATTAGGCACATCTACACCAACTTCAATGACAGTGGTTGCCACCAACACATCAATTTCACCGGCCTTAAAAATAGCCATTACATCCTGTTTTTCCTGCGGTTTCATTCTACCGTGAACCAAACCGATTTTAAGCATTGGTAATGCTTTACGCAAATCCTCCGCCAATGCTTCGGCTGCTTGCGCCTCCAACACTTCAGACTCATCAATTAATGTACAAACCCAATAAACTTGCCGTTTATCCACAGTACAAGCGTGAAACACGCGCTGAACCAATTCATCTCGTCGATCTTCCGCAATCGCTACAGTTTTTATCGGCGTTCTGCCGGGTGGTAACTCATCAATAACGGAAATATCTAAATCAGCATATACCGTCATTGCTAAGGTACGAGGAATTGGCGTTGCCGTCATAATCAGTTGATGCGGATACAATCCATTCTTTGCGCCTTTTTCACGCAACAATAACCGTTGTTCAACGCCGAAACGGTGCTGTTCATCAATGATCACCAACGCTAACGAATGAAACTCCACTTGCTCCTGAAATAAAGCGTGCGTGCCAATAACCACTTGCGTTTCACCACATTGAATCTGTGCCAATGACTGCTGTCGTTTTTTGCCTTTTACCTTACCTGCCAACCAACCGACCTTAATGCCAAACGGTTCCAGCCAATGAGAAAAATTATGCAAATGCTGTTCTGCAAGAATTTCCGTTGGAGCCATAATCGCCACCTGTTGCTGATTATCCAACGCCACTAAAGAAGCCAATAATGCCACTAACGTTTTTCCGGAACCAACATCGCCTTGAATTAAACGCATCATCGGTTGAGATCGTTGCAGATCCTGCTCAATCTCTTCTACTACTCGTAATTGTGCTTTTGTTGGGGTAAATGGCAACGTTGCCAAGAATTGTTGCTTGATATTGCTATGATAACGTAACGCAATCGCTGAGTTCTGTTGTGCATCTTGCTTACTTTTTTGCATTGCTAAGTTATGTGCTAACAGCTCTTCAAATGCTAAACGCTGTTGTGCCGGATGTTCCCCTTTTTCCAACATTTCAGATAGGGTACCCGCCGGCGGTCGATGTAAAAACTGCACTGCACTTTTCAAATCATAGCCACTAGGGTTAAATTCTGTGGGAAGCAGCTCTTTAATAGTGGCTTTATCCAATAATGCCAATGCTTGATCCGTCAATTTTCGCCAAGATGCTTGTTTTAGTCCTTCCGTTGAAGGGTAAATCGGCGTGAGGTTTTCATCTAAGGTCAAAGGCTCATTATGGTGAATGATACGATATTCCGGATGGTGCATTTCTGCCATAAATCGTCCACGTCGAATTTCCCCGAATGCCTTTACTCTGGCTCCACTCGAAAAACTGTTCTTCATTCCGGCATTAAAATTAAAAAAACGCAACATAATTTTTGATGAGCCGTCAGAAAGGGAAACCGTTAACATCGGTCGGCGACCAAACTGAACTTCACACGTCTGCACAATGCCCTCGATCGTGGCATAACTATCCGGACGCAAATCAATGATTGGAGTAATGTGAGTGCGATCTTCGTAACGCAGTGGAAAATGGAATAAGAGATCTTGAACGGAACGGATTCCTAAACGAGATAATCTTTCCGACATTGCCACGCCAACACCGGAAAGAACAGTAAGAGGCAAATGATCAAGTAACGTTTCTGCTTGCATTATTCATTAATGTTACGGAAAACTTCAACAACACCGGATACTGCGCTGATTTTTCGAATAATTGCAGCCAAGTGCGTTTTATCTTTCGCTGTCAGTACAACAAAGACCTGATAAACGCGCCCATCTCGTTCTTCTGTCCAGATACTTTGAATATTGCTACCGGCAGAAGTAATCACTGAAGTTAAATTCGCAAAAGCACCGTGTTGATTTAACATTTCAATGCGTAATTCCGCTTCAAACTCAACGCTGTTTTCGCTCTTTTCCCACTCTACCGGCATATAGTGATCCGCATTTTCTTCACGATGTCTGATATTGGCGCAATATTCGTGATGAATCACCAATCCTTTACCCGGACTAACATAAGCCACAATCGGATCACCCGGAATTGGATGGCAACATTTTGCGAAGTTAATCAACAAACCATCGACACCTTTAATTAAAACTCCGCTCTCGGTCTCTTTATAAGTGTTATTGCTCAAATCGCCGTCAGTATCAATTTCTAATTTCTCACCTAATAAACGATGAGCAATAACTACACTGATTTGATTGCCTAAACCGATTTCCGCCAATAAATCATCCAAGCTGTTCAATTTTAATTCTGCCAACAATGCTGAAATATTATTGCTGTCAATATCTTCCAGTTTCGTTGGTGATAATGCGTGGAATAATTGCCTTTTTCCGAGCATAATCGCTTCATCACGGCGCAAAGATTTCAATGTTTGACGAATTTTTGAGCGTGCTTTTGCCGTTACTACAAAATTTAACCAAGTTGCACTAGGACGTGCAGAAGGTGCGGTAATAATTTCTACAGTTTGACCGGACTGCAGTGCTTGAGAAAGTGCGTAAGGTTGGCGATCGACTCTTGCACCGATACAGGTTTGACCAATATCGGTATGCACCGCATAAGCAAAATCAACCGGCGTTGCGCCTGCCGGCAATTCCACAATACGACCTTTAGGAGTGAAAACATAAATTTCATCAGGGAAAAGATCCGACTTCACATTCTCAATAAATTCAAATGAATTGCCGGCGCTTTGTTGCAATTCGATCAAACTTTGCAACCAACGCTGCGCTCGAATTTGCACGGTGGTACTATCATTCTTACCGCCTTGTTTATAAATCCAATGCGCCGCTACCCCCATTTCCGCCATCTGATCCATATCTTCAGTACGAATCTGCACTTCAACCGGCACCCCGTGCGGTCCGATCATTGAGGTATGCAACGATTGATAGCCGTTCGCTTTCGGCACAGCAATGTAATCTTTAACACGACCCGGACGCGGTTTATACAAACTGTGCATTTGTCCTAACACGCGATAACAGGTGTCCACATCCGAAACAACGGCGCGAAAGGCATAAATATCCATAATCGAATGAAAACGCTGTTCTTTCATTTTCATTTTTTGATAAATGGAATAGAGATGTTTTTCGCGTCCGAACACGCGAGCAGGAATCCCGACATCATCCAAACGCCCCTTAATTTCATCGGTAATACGTTGAATCATCTCTTTACGATTACCGCGCGCATTTTGAATAACTTTTTGCAATACTTGATAACGATGAGGATGTAATGCCTCAAAACCTAAGTCTTCTAATTCATTCTTAATATGTTCAATGCCTAAACGGTGTGCTAACGGACTATAAATTTCCAATGTTTCCTTAGCAATACGGCGGCGTTTATCCGGACGCAATGCCCCGAGTGTACGCATATTATGGGTTCGGTCTGCCAATTTGATGAGAATGACACGAATATCCTGCGTCATTGCTAAAATCATTTTACGAAAGTTTTCAGCTTCCGCCTCTTTGCGAGTTCTAAATTTTAATTTATCTAATTTAGATACCCCCTCAACAATTTCCGCCACGCTTTTACCAAACTCTGCGGTTAATTCTTCTTCTGTATAAGGCGTATCTTCAATCACATCGTGCAATAGTGCCGCCATTACTGCTTCGTGATCCAATCTCATTTCGGCAATAATGGAAGCCACTGCAACCGGATGAGTAATATAAGGTTCGCCGCTGGAACGAGTTTGCCCTTCGTGGGCATCACGAGCAATCACAAATGCACGTTTAACCAACTCAATTTGATCATCGGGTAAATAACTTTTAATTATCGTATGTAAACTCTCAAATAAATACATAACTCGTTCTTCGGAAATGGCTTTAAAATAGTGATTATTCCACGTCTGCTAACAAAGACACCGCTTGTAATTCAGCGTGTTCTTGTTCTAATGCATCGTGACGTTCTTGAGCATCCATAATATCGTTATTGATCAATCCTTTTTCAATTTCACGCAATGCAATAACGGTCGGTTTATCATTTTCTTCTGGAACCAACGGTTCACGGACGTGAAGTTGCAACTCTCTCGCACGACGAGCGGCGGTTAAAATTAAATCAAAACGGTTTCCGATTTTTTCTACTGCATCTTGTACGGTTACGCGTGCCATATTTTTCTCCAAAACTAAATTGTTTACTATTCAACCAATAAAAAGGTTACGTATAATACTAAAGCTGTTCCGATTTCGCCAGTAATTGTGAAATTAATAATTGATGACGTTGAACTTGTCGCTCAACCCGCAATTTTTCTGCTTTTAAAATCACCTTAATCTCACTCAATGCCTGATCAAAATCATCATTAATAATTAAATAATCATATTCATCATAATGACTGATCTCACTGATCGCTTTTTTCATTCTTGCAGCAATCACTTCATTCGAATCCTGACCACGACCAATCAATCTTCGTTCTAATTCTTGCAGTGATGGTGGTAGGATAAAAATACTTTTTGCCGCCGGTACTTTTTTTCTCACCTGCTGAGCGCCTTGCCAATCAATATCCAAAAAAACATCAATCCCTTGTCTTAATGAACGTTCAATCATCGGCAACGAAGTTCCATAATAATTTCCAAATACTTCAGCATATTCTAAGAAAGCATCTTCCTCAATTAATCGCTTAAACTCTTTATGATCAACAAAATAATAATGTTTTCCTTGTTCCTCATTGGGACGTGGTTGGCGCGTAGTATGCGAAATAGAAACCTGCATTTCATAGCTTGGCTGTTGTTGCAATAGCGCAGAAATTAATGAAGATTTCCCTGCACCACTCGGCGCAGATACAATATATAAATTTCCTAATGGCATAAAAATTTCTCTATCCTTGCAAAGAACGTTATCTTATCACCTTTATCAATAAAACGTCTCTTTTTTGCTTTATTTTTTAACAATTACGTAACAGTTGGAATCACTTCAATAAAAAAGGCTTTAATGCCACTTAAAATATGGTTGACCGCAATTGCCGCCAAAATCAAGCCCATCACGCGACTAATAATCGCAGCACCGGTAGTACCGATTAGACGTTGAATCCTATTTGCGGCTATCAATAATAAATAGGTAATCAACAGCACTAACGCCATAATGGCTGCCGTTACAATCTGATCCGCAAAACTGAAACGATGGTTATCGGTCAATAACACAATCGCCATCATTGCACCGGGCGAAGCAATGGACGGCACTGCCAATGGATAAACCGCTAATTCATTGATATTTGAAGACAAACGCATTTCCTGTTCTGCTTTTCCTTCGCTAAATACCATTGTTAAAGCAAAAAGTAATAACACTAAACCGCCAGCAACCTGAAATGCAGTTAAAGGGATTTGCATTGCTTCCAATAAAAATTGACCGGTAACTAAAAAGAAAAATAAAATTCCAGTGGAAATAAGTACTGCATTTCTTGCTATTTTCTTTCGATCTGTCACCGAAAGCCCGATAGTTTTGGTAAGATATACAGGAACTGAGCCGATAGGATCGATGACGGCCCATAAAACAACAAATTGTACTAAAAAAGAATCAAACATTTGTCCATCCTAAACTGAAAAATCATAAATTTATCAAGAGCATATCGAAAAATGTTAATTTTTACAAATTTAACCCTTAAACGCGGAATTACAACATTATTAGAAAACGCCAATGCCACCATCACACCAGGTCAGAAAGTCGGACTTGTCGGCAAAAATGGGTGTGGGAAATCTTCGCTATTTTCACTGATCAAAGGCGAATTATTCCCCGAACAAGGCGATGTCACCTATCCGAACGGCTGGCAAATCAGCTGGGTTAATCAAGAAACGCCGGCATTGGAAATTTCTGCTTTGGATTATACCATTAAAGGTGATCGTGAATATACACAATTACAACAACAATTAGCCATTGCCAATCAGCAAAATGACGGTTATCGCATTGCCGCTATTCATTCTCAACTGGATGCTATTGATGCTTGGACAATTCAATCTCGTGCCTCTACATTATTACACGGCTTAGGTTTTGAAGAATCACAGCTCAGTCTGCCGGTAAAATCATTTTCCGGTGGTTGGCGAATGCGTCTGAATTTGGCTCAAGCGCTGCTTTGCCGTTCAGATTTACTCCTACTTGATGAACCGACCAACCATTTGGATTTAGATGCCGTTATTTGGCTGGAAAGTTGGCTGAAAAGTTATTCAGGCACATTAGTTTTAATTTCTCACGATCGCGATTTTCTCGATCCGATCATAAATAAAGTTATCCATATAGAACAACACCAACTATTTGAATATACAGGAAATTATTCAAATTTTGAAATAATGCGAGCTTCAAAACTTGCTCAACAGAATGCACTCTACCAGCAACAGCAACAAAAAATTGCGCATCTGCAAAAATTTATTGATCGCTTTAAAGCAAAAGCCACCAAAGCGAAACAGGCACAAAGCCGAATTAAAGCACTGGAACGAATGGAAAAAATCGCACCAGCACATATCGATAACCCATTTTCATTCCATTTTCCACAACCAGAATATCTGCCTAATCCATTGTTATCAATGGAAAAAGTAAGTGCTGGCTATGGAGAAAATTTGGTTTTACAACACATTAAACTTAATTTAGTTCCTGGCTCACGCATTGGTTTATTAGGCAAAAACGGTGCAGGAAAATCAACGCTAATTAAATTATTAGCTGGAGAACTTTTACCCCAATCAGGTATTGTTCAATTGGCAAAAGGCATTCAACTTGGCTATTTCGCCCAACATCAACTCGATATTTTGCGCGCTGAAGAGAGTCCTTTATGGCACTTACAACGTCTGTCACCGACTAAAACAGAACAGGAATTGAGGGATTATCTCGGTGGTTTTGCTTTTCACGGTGATAAAGTCAAACAAACAATCGCTTCCTTTTCCGGTGGTGAAAAAGCACGTTTGGTTTTAGCATTAATTGTGTGGCAACGACCAAATTTATTATTGCTTGATGAACCGACCAACCATTTAGATTTGGATATGCGTCAAGCACTTACTGAGGCATTAATGGATTACGAAGGCTCATTAGTGGTGGTATCGCACGATCGCCATTTGTTACGCAATACCGTCAGTGAGTTCTATTTGGTACACGATAAAAAAGTTGAGGCGTTTGACGGCGATTTGGAAGATTATCAAAAATGGCTTTTAACATTGGAATCGGACGCTAATCAGCAAATGGTTACTTCCGAGACTAATAAGGAAAATGAATTTCTTCAACGAAAAGAACAAAAGCGGCGTGAAGCGGAATTACGCGAAAAAACCGCCCCGATTAGAAAAGCACTTCAACAGCTTGAAAAAAGTATGCTGCAATATTCAACAACACTGGCGCAAATAGAAACTAAATTATCGGATAACGACCTTTATCTTACTGAAAATAAAGAAAAATTAACAACATTATTAGCGGATCAGGCAGAATTAAAGAAAAAGCTCGAACAGGTCGAAAATGATTGGTTGACGCAACAAGAATTATTGGAGAGTTTCAGTTAAAGGAGTAATTTTTAATATTTAATATAATGATGGGCTGTAACCGCCCATCATCTTGATTAATTTAGCTAACAATCTTCGCTAAATCACTCATTTTCCAACGAGGACGCACTTCAACCGCCAAACCGGTCTGCTCGCCTGCTTTTAAGCGTAAAAAACCAGCATAAGCGATCATTGCGCCATTATCGGTGCAAAATTGAGGAGCTGGATAAAACACTTCCCCACCTAATTTTTCCATTAATTCAGCTAAACGTTGACGCAACTGTTTATTTGCACTCACACCACCAGCAATAACCAGACGTTTCAAACCGGTTTGAGTCAAGGCGCGTTGACACTTAATTGCCAATGTATCCACTACAGCTGCTTGGAATGCATAAGCAATATCACAACGTGTTTGTTGATCTTGCGGATATTGAGCTACAGTATTTGCAGCAAACGTTTTCAACCCAGAGAAACTAAAATCAAGCCCCGGACGATCCGTCATCGGTCGTGGAAATATAAAACGATTAGGGTTGCCTTGTTCCGCCAATCGTGACAATGCTGCTCCCCCCGGATAATCCAAACCAAGCAATTTAGCTGTTTTATCAAATGCTTCACCTGCAGCATCATCTATTGATTCCCCCAATAATTGATAATCACCAATACCGTTGACTTGAATTAACTGTGTATGCCCTCCTGACACCAACAATGCCAAAAAAGGAAAATCAGGAACTCGCTCTTCCAACATCGGTGCGAGCAAATGTCCCTCCATATGATGAACACCTAATGCCGGCACATTCCAAGCATAAGCCAAAGAGCGAGCAATCATTGCCCCCACTAACAACGCACCAGCCAACCCTGGTCCTGTTGTATAGGCTACACCATCAATATCTTCAGGCTGCAAATTTGCTTCTTGCAACGCTGCCTGAATTAAAGGTGCTGTTTTCCGAATATGATCTCGCGAAGCCAATTCCGGCACAACTCCGCCATAATCGGCGTGTAAACTGATTTGAGTATAGAGCTGGTTGGCGATTAATCCTTTCTCTTCATCATAAATAGCGACCCCAGTCTCATCGCAGGAGCTTTCTATTCCTAAAACTTTCATCTATCTTTCTTCGTTATACCTTTCAAAAAAATTGCCGGCATTTTACGCTTTTTTCATTAATTTCTCTAGTTTGTCGGTTGCTAATCACGAAATAAGCGCTTTACTTTTCGTATGGAAATAGATTAAAATTGCGACCTTTATTGAGTAAAGGTTATCTTGTATAACCACAAATATGTATAAATTTCATTGAGGTGATTGGCTCATGCCTGTAATTAAAGTTCGTGAAAATGAATCATTTGACGTTGCATTACGTCGTTTCAAACGTTCTTGCGAAAAAGCAGGAATCTTAGCAGAAGTTCGTAGCCGTGAATTCTACGAAAAACCAACTACTATTCGTAAACGCGAAAAAGCATCTGCTGCAAAACGTCACGCTAAAAAATTAGCACGTGAAAACGCACGTCATACTCGTTTATATTAATTCATTCTTTGATTTAGCTTTAAACGAATTATATTTTAAACCGTGTTTCTTGTTGAAACACGGTTGTTCTTTATTTTATAGCCCATAATTATTGCAACGCTGTAACAGCAAATCCCTTTGCCATATGAGGAGTGTCGAAAATGAAAGGACTGATTCCACGCACTTTTATTGATGAACTCTTAGCACGTACCAACATCGTTGATATTATTAACTCTCGAGTAAAACTCAAAAAAGCAGGGCAAAATTACCAAGCCTGCTGTCCATTCCATAATGAAAAAACACCTTCTTTTTCCGTTAGTCCTAAAAAACAGTTTTACCACTGTTTCGGTTGCGGTGCTCACGGAAATGTCATTACCTTTTTAATGGAATATGACAAGATGGATTTTGTTGAAGCTATTGAAGAGCTAGCATCATTACAAGGGGTAGAAGTTCCAAGGGAAGAGACTAATAGTAAATATAATCCCAACAATAGTGCCAATTATAGAAGTAAACGTGATTTACATCAGTTAATGCACGATATAACTCAATTTTATCAACAGCAACTGCTTCAATCTCTGCCAGCACAGGCTTATCTTCAACAACGAGGATTATCAACTGAAATTATTCAACGCTTTGCCATCGGTTTCTCAACCAATACTAATTCCGTTTTAAATAGCTTCGGTAAAACATCAGAAGACCGTCAAAAACTAGTGGACACCGGTATGGTTACAAAATCTGATTACGGTAACTTTTATGACCGCTTCCGCCAACGAATTATGTTTCCAATCCGAGATCGTCGAGGCAGAACCATCGCTTTCGGCGGTAGAGTTTTAGGAGATGAAAAACCTAAATATTTAAATTCACCAGAAATGGCAACATACCATAAGGGAAACGAATTATATGGGTTATATGAAGCATTACAACAAAATGATAATCCAGAATATTTGCTTGTTGTAGAAGGATATATGGATGTGGTTGCATTAGCTCAATTCGGCGTTACTAATGCAGTTGCTTCACTGGGAACTGCAACTACTGGAGAACAAATTCAGATCGCATTCCGTGCTACTGAACAAATTATCTGTTGTTATGATGGCGACAATGCCGGTAAAAGCGCTGCATGGAGAGCATTAGAAAATGCCTTACCTCACCTTTATGATGGTAGACAGCTTAAATTTATCTTTTTGCCAGATAATGAAGATCCTGATACGTTTATTCGCCAAATCGGTAAAGAACAATTCGAAAATTTTCTCAATAATGCTCAGACAATGAGTGAATTCTTATTTCAACATCTACTATCACAAGTGGATTTAAGTAGCAAAGATGGTCGCAGTAAATTGGCTGCATTAGCTGTACCATTAATTAACCAAATTCCTGGTGAAACATTACGTCTTTATCTACGCAATACTTTAGGACAAAAGCTCGGTATTATGGACAGTATGCAACTTGAAAAAATGCTACCTGCACTTATTTCAGAGCATAAAGCAAAAGAGAAAGAAGAACGGCTACAATCTACACCAATGCGGTTACTTATTGCATTACTAATACAAAATCCAGAACTTGCCGATACGCAAGTCACACGTATCTTATTAAGCAATCCACAAGTGTTGTATGACTTAAATATGCCTGGGTTGGCATTATTCCTTGAAATTTATCAGATTTGTGCCAACAAAAGCGGCATTACAACCGGTCAGCTGCTGGAATTTTGGCGTGGAAAAAAAGAACAGAAAATCCTTGAAAAATTAGCAATGTGGGATCATTTAATAAAAGATGATAACATCGAAGCTACTTTTTATGGTAATCTAAAACACTTGCATTCCAAAGTAATGGAAAAACGTATTGAAACGTTAAAAGCGAAAGATCGTACAGATTCTTTATCGCTCGATGAAAAAAAAGAACTGATAGAACTACTAGCAAACAGTCGAAACTTGCTAGTTCCGGTCTATTCTTCATAACAATTATGAAGAATGATTTCTGCTAATCAACAATTATTGGATGTCAAAATATGGATCAAAATCCACAATCTCAGTTAAAACAATTAATTGCACAGGGCAAAGAACAAGGTTACCTCACCTACGCAGAGGTTAATGATAGTTTACCGGAAGACCTCGTTGATGCCGATCAAATAGAAGACATCATTCAAATGATCAACGATATGGGGATTCAAGTGCTTGAATCAGCTCCAGATGCCGATGATCTTATGCTAAACGAAAATGTTACCGATGAAGATGCTGTAGAAGAAGCTACACAGGTTCTTTCTAGTGTAGAATCTGAAATTGGTAGAACTACCGACCCAGTGCGTATGTATATGCGAGAAATGGGTAGCGTAGAATTGCTAACCCGAGAAGGCGAAATTGATATTGCAAAACGTATTGAAGAAGGAATTAACGAAGTTCAATGTGCAGTTGCGGAATATCCACAAGCTCTGGATCATTTATTAGCGCAATATGATCTTGTTGAAAAAGGTGAAGTTCGTCTTTCCGATCTTATTACCGGTTTTGTCGATCCAAATGCAGCAGATACCGAAGATTACTCAAAATTTATGAGTGATGATTCCGGAGAAGGAGAAGACGATAACAATATTTCCAGCGATGATCTCGATGAAAGCGATGATGACGAAGACAGTGATAGCGAATCCAACAACAGTGCCGACAATGATTCAGATAACAGCATCGATCCTGAAATGGCACGTGAAAAATTTGCTGCATTAAAAGAGCAACATCACAAAACTGTCGCTGCAATTGATAAACACGGTCGTGGAAATAAAAAAGCAAAAGATCAAATTAATGCTCTTTCAGAAATTTTTCAACAATTCCGATTAGTACCGAAACAATTCGATATTTTAGTATTATCAATGCGAGATATGATGAAGCGTATTCGTACTCAAGAACGCCAAATCCAACGTTTAGCCGTTGAATATGCCAAAATGCCGAAAGGCACTTTCCAAAAAGCTTTTATCGGTCACGAAACAAATGATGCTTGGATTGAAAAAGCATTAGCTGCTGGCAAAAATTGGTCTGAAAAATTAAAGGATTACGAAGTTGGTATCCGCCAAGCAATTCAATTATTGAAAACCATTGAACAGGAAAGTGGATTAACCATTACACAAATCCGCCAAATCGGTGAGAAAATTTCTCAAGGCGAACTCAAAGCTCGTCGGGCTAAGAAAGAGATGGTCGAGGCTAACTTGCGTTTAGTAATTTCCATTGCCAAAAAATATACCAACCGTGGATTGCAATTCCTTGATTTAATTCAGGAAGGTAATATCGGTTTGATGAAAGCGGTAGATAAATTTGAATATCGTCGTGGTTATAAATTCTCTACATATGCAACTTGGTGGATTCGTCAAGCGATTACGCGCTCAATAGCTGATCAAGCTCGTACTATCCGCATTCCGGTACATATGATCGAAACGATTAATAAATTAAATCGAATTTCTCGCCAAATGTTACAAGAAATGGGGCGTGAAGCTTCTCCGGAAGAGTTAGCTGAACGAATGGGAATGCCTGAAGACAAAATCAGAAAAGTATTGAAAATTGCTAAAGAACCTATTTCAATGGAAACCCCTATCGGTGATGACGATGATTCACATTTAGGTGATTTTATTGAAGACAATACTTTAGAATTGCCTCTGGATTCAGCAACCGCACAAAGCTTAAAGGTGGCAACTCACGAAGTTTTGGAAGGTTTAACGCCACGTGAAGCTAAAGTGCTTAGAATGCGTTTTGGTATTGATATGAATACGGATCACACTTTGGAAGAAGTAGGTAAACAATTTGATGTTACTCGTGAACGTATTCGTCAGATTGAAGCGAAAGCCTTACGTAAATTGCGCCATCCTAGTCGTTCTGAAACGTTGCGTAGTTTCTTGGATGAATAACTAAATTCTTATTTAAAAAGATCGGTCGTAAAACCGATCTTTTTATTTTTCAAATATTTACATATTTAATAATACAATATAGCTTTCCCCAATATTTTGTTTTAGTTCATTTTGATATGTGACCATATTATTCTAATTCTTTATTTTATGAACTGCTTCTTTTCCTTAGTAAGCACATTATATCGATAAAATTAGGCGAAAATAGGTCATTTTACCAAGTAAAAAATAACTTTTATCCCATACTTTTTTTCATCATTTTTATACAGAAAAAAATGTGATATATATCACAAAAAATATTTTATATTTTAAATTTTGTGACGCATATCACACTTTATTTTTTTTCATAAAAAATTTTATTTGAAGTTCGTCACATTTTTGAAATCAAAAATTTCCGCTTTTTTGTTCAATATGCTATTTTTCTGTTCGAAATTTCTTCTACATTATTGAGGATTAAAACTATGGTTTCTGCACAGACAAAATTACGCATACAAAACTTCGGTCGTTTTCTCTCCAATATGGTAATGCCGAATATCGGTGCTTTTATCGCTTGGGGATTTATTACCGCATTATTTATCCCAACAGGTTGGCTGCCAAATGAAACATTAGGCAAACTTGTTGGCCCAATGATCACTTATTTGCTACCATTGCTCATCGGTTATACTGGTGGCCGTTTAGTCGGGGGTGATCGTGGTGCTGTAGTTGGCGCCATTACTACAATGGGGGTTATCGTTGGTTCAGATATTCCAATGTTCCTTGGTGCAATGATTGCCGGTCCACTCGGTGGTTATGCCATCAAAAAATTTGATAGATGGGTAGACGGTAAAATTAAAAGCGGTTTTGAGATGTTGGTCAACAACTTCTCTGCCGGTATTATCGGGATGATTCTCGCACTTATCGCATTCCTTGCAATCGGTCCATCCGTTAAAGCACTTTCCACAGCATTAGCTGCCGGTGTTGACGTACTTGTTAATGCTGATTTACTGCCACTTACTTCGCTTTTCGTTGAACCGGCAAAAATTTTATTCTTAAATAATGCCATCAACCACGGTATTTTCTCACCGCTAGGTATTCAACAATCACAAGAATTTGGACAATCTGTATTCTTCTTAATTGAAGCAAATCCTGGTCCGGGCTTAGGTGTGTTACTTGCTTATATGTTATTCGGTAAAGGTTCTGCCAAACAAACCGCCAGTGGTGCAGCCATCATTCACTTCTTTGGTGGAATTCACGAAATTTATTTCCCATATGTGTTAATGAATCCACGTTTATTACTTGCCGTGATTGCCGGCGGTATGTCAGGTGTATTCACACTTACATTAACTCATTCAGGCTTAGTTGCACCCGCTTCACCAGGTTCTATTTTCGCTGTATTGCTTATGACCCCTAAATCATCAATGTTCGGTGTAATTCTTTCAGTATTAATTGCTTGTGCGGTCTCTTTCGTTATTGCCTCTTTCTTCTTAAAACTTCAAAAAGGCGAAGGTTCTTTGGAAGAAGCAACGCAACAAATGAAGAATTTAAAATCAGGTCAAACTACTAATGTCAACCACGTTGAAATTAACTACAACGGATTGAAAAAAATCTTTGTGTCCTGCGATGCTGGTATGGGTTCAAGCGCAATGGGTGCAAGTATGTTGCGTAAAAAAGTTAAAGATGCCGGTTTAGATATTGAAGTAGCGAACTGTGCCATCAATGATTTACCTGATAATGCACGTTTAGTTATCACTCACCAAGATTTAACTTTACGCGCAAAACAGCAAGTACCAACTGCAATGCACTTATCACTCACTAACTTCTTGGATAATAAATTCTATGACCATTTAGTCAACGAATTGAAAGCGGAAGTCGGTCAACAAAGTACAAAACAAGCGGAAACTGTAGAAACGCACGCCCACTTTACATTAGCACCAAATCAAGTTTTCCTTGGATTGAAAGCTGCTAATAAAGAAGAGGCAATCCGTTTTGCTGGTGAACAATTAGTAAAAGGCGGTTTTGTACAACCAAGTTATGTTGATGCAATGTTGGAACGTGAAAAACTTGTTTCCACCTATCTCGGTGAAGGTGTTGCCGTACCACACGGTACTATTGAAGCAAAAGATGCTGTATTAAAAACCGGTATCGTATTCTGTCAATATCCAGATGGCGTGCGTTTCACCGATGAAGAGGATGGTATTGCCAAATTAGTTATCGGTATTGCTGCTCGCAACAATGAACACATTCAAGTGGTTACCGCAATTACCAACGCCTTGGATAGTGAAGAAGCAATCAAGACTTTAACAACTACAGATGATGTAGAAAAAGTGTTAGCATTACTCAAAGGTTAATAGGCTGTAAGGACGTAGTGATATCACTACGTTCTTTTTATTTAGGAGATTTATAATGAAAGCATTACATTTTGGCGCCGGCAATATCGGACGCGGTTTTATCGGTAAATTACTTGCTGATGCTGGTATTTATGTCACTTTTGCTGATATTAACGAAACCGTTATTAATCAACTTAACCAACAAAAATTCTACTCAGTCAAAGTAGTAGGAGACGGTCAAAACAAAATTGAAATTGTAAAAAATGTGGACGGGATTAATTCAGCTAATCAACAACAGCTTTTTGAAAAAATTCAACAAGTTGATCTAATCACGACTGCTATCGGTGCTGGCGTATTAAAAATTATTGCTAAATCTTTGGCTCAAGGTTTACTACAACGCATTCAAAATGGTAATCATCAACCATTAAATATTATTGCTTGTGAAAATATGGTTCGAGGAACCAGTGCTTTAAAAGAACACGTTTATTCTCACCTTTCCGAATCAGAACAACAACTTATTGACAAATATGTTGGCTTTGTTGATTCTGCTGTGGATAGAATTGTGCCACCTGTTGAAGCAAACAGCGAAGATCCGCTACAGGTTACTGTTGAAGAATTCAGTGAATGGATTGTGGATGAAACGCAATTTAAAGGTGATATTCCGAATATCGCAGGTATGGAATGTACCGATAATTTAATGGCATTTATTGAACGAAAATTGTTCACACTGAATACTGGTCACGCCGTTACTGCTTATTTAGGCAAACTTGCCGGATACCAATTCGTTAAGCAATCAATTGATGATGAAAATATCAAACAACAAGTTAAAGCTGTAATGCAAGAAAGTGGTACGGTATTAATCAAGCGTTATCAATTCGATCCGGCTGCCCACGCCGCTTATATTGAAAAAATTCTAAAACGTTTTGCTAATCCGTATCTTACCGATGATGTAGATCGTGTTGGCCGCGAACCTATCCGCAAACTCGGCTATAACGATCGTTTAATCAAACCGTTACGTGGCACCTTGGAATATCAACTTCCTCACCCAATGTTATGCAAAGCAATTGCTGCCGCATTGTGCTACACTAACGCTAATGATCCGCAAGCAGTAGAATTACAAAAATCTATTGCCGATCAAGGGATTACTAAAACATTAGAACAATATACCGGATTAAATGACCAAGCAATTTTTGAGGAAATTGCACAAAATTACGCATCATTGAAAAAATAATTTCTTGATGATATTAAAGGACTTAAATGATCGAGGAAAAACTAAATGAAGTTACCAGCGCACGAGGATTAATCATTGCAGCGGTAACTGTTTTTGAAGAAGCATTGGATCAACTTATCAACAAAGTTTTCCGCAAAACGGATTTCGTTGTTGAATCTGTGATCGAATCGCTATTCGAGCATTCAGGTCCTTTATTTGACTTTAAAATCCGTTTAAAAGTGTTGTTAGGTTTAGGCGTGATCTCTAAAGACATTTTTGAAGATATTGAACAATTTCTAAAACTTAAAGAGATTATCAACAACCAAACCCAAGAGCTCTCTTTCAGCGATCCTTTGCTGTTAGATTTTGTACAGCAACTCAACTGCATTAAAGATTCTCTTTTTATTAAAGATCCGCCACCAAAACCTACTCAAGATTCATTACTTGAACAAGTAAAAGTCATTCGCTGGGAAAAAATGATTCGCTCCTATATCACACTGGCAATTATCTCTATTCACGAGGCACTGTTGATTGAGAGTCCGTTGTGAATCATCTAACCTAATGCATAACTACTTTTTATCCTATCTTTCCATAAAACTTTCTCGGAATACTTTTGGACTTACGCCAACTTTCTTCTTAAAAACCCTAGAAAAATAAAGAGGATCAGTAAATCCAACATTACGAGATATAGAACTAATTGGATCATTCGTTGTAAAAAGTAATTGCTTAGCATAATTAATACGTTGATCATCTCTCCATTTTAAAATAGACATCCCTACTTCTTGACTAAATAGATGTATAAGCCTAGAAGGTGATAAATACACATGGGCTGCAATTTCATTAATACTATAATCTTTCCTAATATCATCCATCATATAATTAATTGCTTGTAAAATTCTAGGATCTATTTTTCTAGAATAACTTGCAGGCTGTAATTGTTTACAACGAATTAAGAGTTGCTCCAAATAATTTTCCGCTAATTCCATCGTATATGATTGACTTAATTTGCTTTGCTCCTCTATATGAATAAATAAATCCTCTAGTATCTTATATGTTTGTTCATCAACATAGTTAGTTATAAAAATCCCGTCTATACATTTTTCCCATTGTAAAAAATCTTTCCAAAAACCTCTTGGTCTAAAATAAATCCATCTATGATACCAACATTCATTATCTGGATGTCTTTGGTAATGATGAATAATATGTGGCGGAAATAAAATCAAGTCCCCTTTTTCTACAGTAAGATATTCTTTCCCTGAATAAATATATCCTTTACCTGCCGTAGTTAAATTTAATATATATCCTTTCATACCATTTGGTCGATCTATAACAAAATCCAATATTTCACCTTGATGAATAGGAGTTAATCCTGCCACAATGTGTAAATCAAATTTATATCCTGGTAATAAAGGATTCTTATTTTGCATAATAGATCAGTCCTCTTGATCAGTCTTATATTGAGATAAAAATGCATTTATCAGCAATCAAGCTGATAAATGCCTTGTCTTATATAGAAAAACGAATCTTGTGATTTAATTTAAACGTTGTTTAAACGTCCTAATTTCCGTGTTTTCATCAATAACAACTATTTCAACATTCGCAATATCAGCAAAATTATTTAGCATTTCTTGAGTGACTGCTTGAGAATAAGTTGAATGATGTGCCCCGCCAGCATAAATCCAAGCTTCACCAGAAACTTCTAAATTAGGTAATGGTTTCCATAATGCTCTAGCAACAGGAAGATTTGGCATATCTTCTGGTGGGGTCACTGTTTCAAGATGATTACTCACAAAACGGAAACGATCACCTAAATCGATCAATGATAGATTTATTGCTTTTCCAGCTTTTCCAGTAAAAACAAGCCGAGCTACATTACATTTACAACCAATGGTATGAAGATGGATTTCAAGGCGAGGTCGTGCATCAGTAATAGATGGACACACTTCTAGCATATGAGCACCAAGTACTTGATCTTCTTTTGAGAAATGATAAGTATAATCTTCCATGAAGGATGTTCCACCGGAAAAACCTTGTGTCATCACTTTTACAATCCTTGTCATTGCGGCAGTTTTCCAATCTCCTTCGCCACCAAACCCATATCCTTTTGCCATAAGACGCTGTGTTGCTAATCCAGGAAGATTCGTTAATCCAATCAAATCTTCAAAATTATTAGTAAAGGCCTTGCAACCTTTTTCTGTTAAGAAACGTTCCAACCCAATTTCTAATCGTGCCTCTTTCTGTAAAACTTGGCGCAATTCTGGTGTAGTAAGAATACCTTCAGCAACTTCGTACTGTTCACAATATTCTTTAATCAAACTTTCTACATCTTCCTCACTAACTGCATCGATAGCTTTAGCTAATGATCCTACACTATAAGCATTTACTTCAAATCCAAATTGGATTTGAGCCGAAACTTTATTACCTTCTGTTACAGCAACTTGTCGCATATTATCACCGAATCGAGCAACTTTTAAGTGTTGAGCTTCATCCCAACCAATTGCTGCACGCCCCCATTGATCCAAAGCAACGTGTACTTTTTTATTACCCCAATGTCCAACAATGACTTTGCGATTAATACCTAAGCGAGAACAAATAAAACCAAATTCCCTGTCTCCATGTGCGCTTTGATTTGTGTTCATAAAATCCATATCTATTGTTTGCCACGGAAGCTCAGCATTAAATTGAGTATGTAAATGTACAAAAGGTTTATTCAAAATTTTTAATCCTTTTATCCACATTTTGGCTGGAGAAAAAGTATGCATCCATAAAATAATACCAACGCAATTCTCATCATTATTCGCTTCTAAACAAAAGCGATAGATTTCTGTTGGACTTTTTGCAGTTCCTTTATAAACAATTGGCATTGAAATTTGTTGACTTTGATTAAAATTAGCCACAATTTCTTGGCTATCTTTATCTACCGTAGCTAAAACTTCTTCACCATATAGTGTTTGTGAACCAGTAATAAACCATAATTGTTGTTGATAAATTTTTTGCATAATTGTCACCTTTTATACTTTCTATTATTTTTGTCCATAATAAGCATTACTACCATGTTTTCTGAAATAATGTTTATCTAAGATATGTTGATCAATTCTGGTTAATTCAGAATTTAATAACTTGCTAAACAATGCCATTTTTGCAACTTCTTCTAAAACAACAGCATTATGTACAGCATTATTTGGTGAGTTTCCCCATGCAAATGGCCCATGTTCACTTACTACTATTCCAGGAATAGTAAGTGGATCTCGTTGCTGAATTGTTTCAATAATAACTTTCCCCGTATTTTTCTCATATGCCTCTTCAATTTCCTGTTGAGTTAATGAACGAGTACATGGAATATCGCCATAAAAATAATCTGCATGGGTTGTTCCTAAGGCAGGAATTGCTTGTTTAGCTTGAGCCCAAACAACGGCATAAGAAGAATGTGTATGCACAATCCCTTTGATACTTGGATATCGTTGATAAAGCTCTATATGTGTCAAAGTATCTGATGATGGACATAAGTTTCCTTCTATTATATTTCCTGCCAAATCAACAACTACCATACTCTCTACGGTTAATTTATCGTAATCTACACCACTAGGTTTAATCACAACAAATTGTCGATCCTCTGTAATACCCGAAACATTCCCCCAAGTAAAAGTAATCAGCTTATATTTAGGTAATGCCATATTTGCTTGATAAACTTGCTCTTTTAACAAAGCCATTTCATAATGATTAACATCCATAATCTTTTCCTATTTACTATTTTGAGCTGTGGTTGCCATAATGATTTCTTCCATATAGTTACCGAACATTAAATATTGTTCATATCTTTCCCGATAATAATGGCTTCTTTTCTCATTTGGCTGATATATCTTGATAAACCGACTTGCCATTGCTTGTTGAGCATCTACACTATTGGTATAAGCTCCTGCCGCTAATGCAGCAAAAATAGCTGCCCCTAATGCACAACATTGGTCTGACTCAACTACAGCAATTTCTGTTTCCATCACATCACTACATAACTGCATAATCTCAGCTGATTTCTTAGAAATGCCGCCAATTGCAATAATGCGTTTAATCTTCATTCCTTGATCAAAAAAACAGTCATTAATTGCCCTTGCCCCAAATGCCGTAGACTCAACTAAACAACGAAAAATATCTATCGCTGTCGTCCCTAGATTCATATTTACAACAGCTCCTTTAAGGTGCTGATTAGCAAAAGGAGTTCTACGACCATTAAACCAATCCAATGCCAGAACATTACTATCTGAATGTTGATCAAGTAATTGAGAAAGAGATGGCAATAATGAAGAGGAAAGTTCTTGTAATTGAGATTTAAGTTCTGGGTATTTTTCTATTCCTAATTGTAATGGCCAGCTCAGTAACCGTTGATACCAAGCATAGACATCACCAAACGCTGATTGTCCGGCTTCTAAAGCAACAAACTCAGGTAATGCGCTACCATTTACCTGTCCACAAATACCTTCAATCAATTTATCAGCAACTTCTTCTTTTTTAACCATTAGGATATCGCAAGTTGATGTTCCTATTACTTTAACAAGATCATTTTCTCTCGCTCCAGCACCTACTGCTCCCATATGACAATCAAATGCTCCAACAGCAACGCTAATACCTACTGGTAAACCTAAGTTGTCTGCCCATATTTGATCTAACTTACCAGCTTCTTGATCTGATGTATAAATTTGTAATGAATAATGTGATCGTAATGATTTTAATGTTGGTGAGATTGCATTTAAAAATTCTTCACTTGGTAATCCATCCCAGTCAGAATGCCATAATGCTTTATGACCAGCTGCACAAATCCCTCTTTTTATCTTTGAAGGTGCGACTGTCCCAGTTAATAATGCAGGAATCCAATCAGCCAATTCTACCCATGTATATGCTGATTTTGCGACAGCAGAATCTTGTTCGCTGATATGTGCTATTTTAGCCCAATACCATTCCGAAGAATAAACTCCCCCCACATATTGCGTGTAGTCTATAAATTCTCCTGAATGAGCTAATTGATTAATCTTTTCTGCTTTATCAATTGCGGTATGGTCTTTCCATAAAATAAACATCGCATTTGGGTTATCAGCGAATTCCGGTTTTAATGCTAAAACTATCCCGTTCTCATCAACGGGCGCTGGTGTAGAACCCGTTGCGTCAACACCAATTCCAATAATATTATCTACAACATCTGTACTTACAGATAATAAAGCTTGTCTAATGGCAGATGTCATCGCATCAATATAATCTTGTGGATGATGACGAAATTGAGATATTCTAGCATCAGAATATTTTCCTTCCATCCATCTAGGATAATAACAAACACCACTACTTAATTCCTTTCCATTAACAACATCAACGATTAAAGCTCTAATAGAATCTGAACCAAAGTCCAATCCCATTACATATTTATTTTTTTCCATTTTTGTAGTCCTATTAAGCTATTAATACAGACAAAATAATGGAAATTTCTCTTTATTTTTTCCATATATATTTCTGTTATTAATATGGAATTTAATGCTATTAATTTTTTATTAATTTAAATAAAAATAAATTGAAATCTGGGATGATTAATTTAATGGCTAAACATATGGACATTTTTGTCATAAAATTTTTTTGTGATCTAGCTCACTTAA
This sequence comes from Gallibacterium sp. ZY190522, assembly GCF_054166015.1. Lineage (NCBI taxonomy): Bacteria > Pseudomonadati > Pseudomonadota > Gammaproteobacteria > Pasteurellales > Pasteurellaceae > Gallibacterium > Gallibacterium sp. ZY190522. The sequence continues at coordinate 2,479,467 of NZ_CM135118.1, read as the reverse complement.
AATTTTATATTTTTTATGAAAAACTAAGAGCATTATTTGATCATAGTGAGGAAAATATCATGAAAAAAAGAACTTTTTTAAAAAGCTTATTGGCATCTAGTTTAATTTTAGGTGGTTTATCAATTTCAATAAATACTTCAGCAACACTTTTTGGTAAAAGTGATGATGAAAAAATTAAAATTGGTTTTTTAGTTAAACAACCTGAAGAACCTTGGTTCCAAACAGAATGGACTTTTGCAGATAAAGCCGGCAAAGATTATGGTTTTGAAGTCATCAAAATCGCTGTTCCTGACGGCGAAAAAACTTTAAATGCAATTGATACTATTGCAGCTTCCGGTGCTAAAGGATTTGTAATTTGTACTCCTGATCCAAAACTCGGTTCTGCAATTATGGCTAAAGCTAAAAGTTATGATCTAAAAGTCATAACGGTAGATGATCAATTTTTAAATGCTAAGGGAGAACCTATGACCGATGTTCCTTTAGTAATGATGGCAGCAACGGATATTGGTCGTAGACAAGGCGAAGAACTCTATAAAGAAATGCAAAATAGGAAATGGGATATTACAGAAACCGCTGTTATGGCAATCACCGCAGACGAACTGGATACTGCTCGACGTCGTGTACATGGGTCTATCGAATCCCTAACAAAATTAGGTTTCCCAGCAGAAAAAATTTATCGTGTTCCAACTAAAACCAATGATATTCCCGGTGCATTAGATGCTGCTAATTCTCTTCTAGTCCAGCACCCTGAAGTAAAAAAATGGTTAATTGTAGGAATGAACGATAACACTGTATTAGGGGGCGTCCGAGCAACAGAAGGACAAGGTTTCTCTGCCGATAATGTCATAGCTATCGGTATTAACGGAACTGATGCCAAAAATGAATTAGCAAAGACAAAACCTACAGGTTTCTTTGGTTCGCTTTTACCAAGCCCTGATGTACATGGATACCATACAGCAGAATTACTTTATAAATGGATTACAAAAGGAGAAGCTCCTAACCCAACTTATTTAGAAGTAGCAAATACCGTTTTACTTACTCGTAAAAACTACAAAGAAGAATTAGCTAAAAAAGGCTTATAGTTTTAATAATTAATCTCTATTCTCAAAAAATGAGAATAGAGTATTAGGAGGAAGTATGAATGACAAAATCAATCTATTGACTTTTCATAAAATAAGCAAAATATTTCCTGGAGTAAAAGCTTTATCTAATATTACGTTTGATGTAAAAGCAGGAAGCATACATGCACTCATGGGAGAAAATGGAGCCGGGAAATCAACTTTACTAAAAATATTAAGTGGTTTATATCAACCTGATGAAGGTGAATTAAGACTAAATAATATTCCAATCATAAATAATAATACTGCTAGAGCTTTAAAAAATAGAATTGCAATTATCTATCAAGAGTTAAATCTTATTCCCGAACTTACCGTAGCTGAAAATATTTATTTAGGACAATTTCCTATAAGAAATGGTTGTGTTGATAAAAAAACTTTAAACTATAATGCAAAACAAATCTTACAACGCTTAGGCGAAACTATTCCACCAGATACTCCACTAAAAGAATTATCTATTGGGCAAAGACAAATGGTGGAAATAGCAAAAGCATTAAGCAGAAAAGCACAAATTATTGCTTTTGATGAGCCGACCAGTAGTTTATCAAATAGAGAAATACAAAACTTATTCAAAGTAATTAGAGAACTTCGTGATAATGGCTGTATTATTTTGTATGTTTCTCACAGAATGGAAGAAATTTTCTCATTATGTGATGCCATTACCATTTTTAAAGATGGAACCCATGTCAAAACAGAATATGATATACATCAACTAACTAATGAAAAATTAGTCAGTCTTATGGTTGGTAGGAATATTAACGATATTTACCATTATTCTCCTCGCCAATATCAAGGTACTGGATTGGCTGTTAAGCAGATTAAAGGAGAAAAACTCTCTTCAGAAATTTCTTTTTCTGTCCAAAAAGGGGAGATTCTAGGATTGTTTGGTCTAGTTGGAGCTGGGCGTACTGAACTATGTCGACTAATTTTTGGAGTAGATCCAAAACAAAAAGGAGAAATCTTTTTTGAAAATAAAAAATTAAATATCAATAGTCCTCAACATGCTATCAATTACGGGATTACATATTGCCCAGAAGATCGTAAAGCTTGTGGAATTGTGCCAATTCTTTCTGTCAAGGAAAATATTAACGTCAGTGCAAGACCTAATCATCTAAGTTTAAATATTTTCATTCAAGAAGAGTGGGAAGATAGCAATGCAAAAAAACAGATTGCAGCATTACGCATCAAAACACCTTCAGAATATCAACTTATCGGTAATTTATCTGGCGGTAACCAACAAAAAGTAATTTTAGGGCGCTGGCTATCTCTCAACACAAAAGTGATTATTTTAGACGAGCCAACAAGAGGGATTGATATTGGTGCTAAATCAGAAATCTACCAATTCATCTATGAACTTGCTAATAAAGGCGTCTGTGTCATCATTATTTCTAGTGATTTGCCTGAAATATTAGGATTATCCGATCGATTATTAATTATGAAAGGAGGAGCAATAACTGGTGAATTATCTAGAGAACAATTCAGTGAAGAAGCTGCACTCAGATATGCAATGCTAAATCAAAACTAAGTATTTTTTGAGGAGAAGAATTTATGACTACCAAAACTATTATGCGCTCCAATTCTCGTAGTTTTAACTTATCTCGTTTTTGGGATAGATTTGGAATGCTCTCTATTTTTGCTATTATTTTTATTATTTGTGTATTATTTATCCCTAATTTTTCCTCTTTCGTTAATATGAAAGGTTTAGGATTAGCAATATCTATGAGCGGTTTAGTTGGTTGTGGAATGATGCTTTGTCTAGCAGCTGGTGCATTTGACTTATCTGTTGCTTCTGTTATTGCTTGTTCCGGCGTTGTTTGTGCCGTTATCATCAATGCAACTGGAAATGTCCTAATTGGTTGCATAGCAGGTATCGGCATGGGAATTATCTTTGGTTTAATCAATGGTTTTATTGTTGCAAAACTTAATATTAATGCCTTTATTACTACACTTGCCACTATGCAAATTGCACGCGGTTTTGGATATATTATCTCCGATGGTATTGCTGTCGGAATTAAAGAAGAAAGTTTCTTTGCACTCGGTAACACTAATATTTTAGGTATTCCTGTTCCTATTTGGCTAACTGTTATTGCATTTATTATTTTCTCTATTATATTAAATAAAACTTTATTTGGTCGAAATGTTCTTGCCATTGGTGGTAATGAAGAAGCTGCTAGATTAGCAGGAATTAATGTCACTAAATATAAAATTATTATCTTTACTATCTCTGGTTTGATGGCTGCGATAGCCGGAGTAGTACTCGCTGCACGTATGACGAGTGGACAACCTATGACATCCATTGGTTTTGAGTTAACCGCTATTTCTGCTTGTGTCCTAGGTGGAGTTTCATTAAATGGCGGAATTGCAAAAGTTTCATATTTAGTCGCTGGTGTTCTTATTTTAGGCACTGTAGAAAATGCGATGAACCTACTTAATGTCTCTCCATTTTCACAATATGTTATCCGCGGTTTAATCTTAATTATTGCTGTCATTTTTGATAAATATAAAAACATCTTCATCAAAAGCTGACCTTCATATAAGTTCTTAATATAAGAAAGGTTTACGATTAAAGTAGACCTTTCTTTATTTTATCAAACTTTGCCAAAAGGCATTCACCACTGGATTTTGTAAATTTTTTCGATTAACACAAATACCTAAAGATAAACGAGCAATTTCCGGTTCAATATTAAGATAGGTAATCTGAGTATTCATCAGATTATGAGCAATAACTACATCAGGCAGCAAAGCTAAACCAAATCCCATTGCCACCATCGGCACAATTCCCTCGTGTCCGGCAACAGTGGCATAAATTTTCGGATGTTTTATTCCTTTTTGCTGAAACCATTGCTCAATTTTCTTTCTAGCAGGTCCTTCAGCCGGCACAATAAATGGAATCTCCTGCCACGGAATAGGTGTTTGTTGTAATAATTGATTGGCAACACAAGCTACCTTGGGCGCAATTAACGAAAATGGTAATGAATCTATTTGATGAAAAATGAGATTCTCCGGCAACTGTTCCGGCTCTCCAGCTATCGCTAAATCTGCCTGTCGACTCTGCACCTGTTGTACGGCTAATGCCGGATCTCCAGTTGTAAGTTGAATTTCTACTTTCGGATATTGTTGACGAAATTGCGTCAAAATTTCCGGTAAATGGCTGTAACTTGCAGTAACGGAACAAAACAAACGAATTTCTCCTGAGAGATCGTGATTATCCGGTTGAATATTTTGTAGAAAAATCCGCCAATCCTGCTGTGTTTTTTCCGCAAATTGGCGAAAACGTTCCCCAATCGGCGTTAATTCCACTGAACGATTATCTCGCCAAAACAATGGTTTACCGATTTCCTGTTCTAAACGTTGAATTTGTCGGGAAAGTGTCGAAGGACTGAGGTAATTCACTGCGGCAGTTCTGGCAAAATTTTTACTTTCACAAAGATGTAAGAATAATTTGATTTGTTGCAAATCCATATTTCATTCCAAATTTAAATTAAAAGTTACAATAATTTCAATATTTGCAATCACTAATTTTAATAATATCAATTTACGCAATAAAAAAAAGACGTATACTGAATTTATTCATTACTAGTAAACCCCTTATTCAGGAGCAATTATGGCAAACTACTTCAATACTTTGAATTTACGTCAAAAATTAGATCAATTAGGTCGCTGCCGTTTTATGGATCGCAGCGAATTCGCCGATGAAGCCAACTTTCTTAAAGGTAAAAAAATCGTTATCGTAGGTTGTGGGGCACAAGGCTTAAACCAAGGTTTAAATATGCGCGATTCCGGTTTGGATATTAGCTATGCGTTACGTAAAGAGGCGATTGCCGAAAAACGCGCTTCATTCCAGCGTGCGTCAGAAAATGGTTTTGTTGTCGGTAGTTATGAAGAATTAATTCCACAAGCGGATTTGGTAATTAACTTAACTCCGGATAAACAACACAGCAATGTTGTTCAAGCAGTAATGCCACTAATGAAACAAGGATCTGCTTTGGGTTATTCACACGGTTTAAATATTGTTGAGGTCGGTGAACAAATTCGTCCAGATATTACTGTGGTGATGGTTGCACCTAAATGTCCAGGTACTGAAGTGCGTGAAGAGTATAAGCGCGGTTTCGGTGTTCCGACTTTGATCGCTGTTCACCCTGAAAATGATCCTAAAGGCGAAGGTATGGCAATTGCTAAAGCTTGGGCAGCGGCAACCGGTGGTCATCGTGCCGGCGTATTGGAATCTTCATTTGTTGCTGAAGTAAAATCCGACTTAATGGGCGAACAAACCATCCTTTGCGGTATGTTACAAGCCGGCTCATTAATTTGTTATGACAAATTGGTAGCTGATGGTAAAGATCCTGCCTATGCAGCACAATTAGTTCAATTCGGTTGGGAAACCATCACTGAAGCATTAAAACTTGGCGGTATCACTTTAATGATGGATCGTCTATCCAACAGTGCAAAATTGCGTGCATTTGAACTTTCAGAACAGATTAAAGCAATGCTTACCCCATTATTCCAAAAACATATGGATGATATTATCAGTGGTGAATTCTCTCGTGTGATGATGGAAGATTGGGCAAACGGCGATAAAAAATTATTGACCTGGCGTGAAGAAACCGGTAAATCCGCCTTTGAAAATGCGCCTAAATATGAAGGCAAAATCAAAGAGCAAGAATACTTCGATAATGGTGTGTTAATGATTGCAATGGCAAAAGCCGGCGTGGAATTGGCATTCGATACTATGGTTTCAAGTGGTATCATTGAAGAGTCTGCTTACTACGAATCTCTTCACGAATTGCCGTTAATCGCTAACACTATAGCGCGTAAACGTTTATACGAAATGAACGTGGTCATTTCAGACACCGCAGAATATGGTAACTATTTATTCGCAAATGCGGCAACACCAATTATGCGTGAAAAATTAGTTCCTCAATTACAAAAAGGTGATTTGGGCGAACCAACCCCAACTGTTGAAATTGATAATATTACTTTGCGTGATGTGAACGAAGCAATCCGCAATCATCCTATTGAAAAAGTAGGACAAAAATTACGTGGTTATATGAAAGATATGAAACGTATTATTGTTGCTTAATCAATTTTTTGTATAAAAAGACACCGCTGTGAGCAATCATCGCGGTGCTTTTTTATGCGTCATTTTACAGCCGCAACTTGCTATGATGTTGCATTATCTTCAAGTTGTTCCAACATTTGTGCAAACCAATCAGTAAAACGTTGCTTAATGGCTGTATAATCCAAATTTTTAGTCTGAACCAATAACCGATGCCAATATGGTTGAGATTTATCAAACTCATTGCCGCTCTGCTGTTTCATTAATTGGCGATATAACTGTTCTTCTCCACTGTTTTCCTCTGCAAACAACTTTTGATATTGCTGGAAGTCTGTTGTCGGCAAAATACAGATTTGCCCTTGTGCCTGCAAGAAATCCTGTAAATAAATCGCAACTTGTGCCATTGCCTTGTTTTGATCGATAGCAGAAAAAGTCGTTGTCTCTATATTGCCTTTATTTATGCCAATAAATCGACTGTCTGTTGCCTGCCCCATCGCTGATAAAATAAGGTGATTCAGCCATAATTTGAGAACATCCTGATCACGAATTTTACCAATGCGCCAATCGACATACTGCTGCTGGTAATTATTGTCAATCTGACCTTGCAATCTAACCTCTTGCTCATCAAGCTCAAACGTTAAATCTACCATTACAGAATCTGCTGGTTGTTGGCGATACTGTTCCGTTTCCTGCCACAATAGACGACAGCTTTCTTCTAATTCCGCTTGTTGCAAAAAAGCAAATTCTGCTCGTGGTAATATTCCCTCTCGTTTTGCTTTTTCAAATTCTAATGTTCCATTTTTTGGTTCGTTTTGGAATAGACGTTGTTTCAATTGATATTGCATAAGTGGTGTCAATTCAAACACTTCACTTTCAACTCGCTCTTGTTCATTTTCATTTAGATAAACCCCCAAGCGTTGTTCAAAAAAATATTTAATTGGCGCAATAACAAATTGTTGCAATTCATCGATCTCAATTGTGATTTGATGACTACTGTTCTCTTTTTGTAATAACATCTGATCAAACTCTATCATTTGATGCTGTCTTTGCTGCTGTGATCGTGCTATTGGTAGCCATTCTTGCGCATAGGAAAAGTGAGGTGCTAAAAAATTATTCTCACTGAATACCGTCATTGGATAGCTAAATCGTAAGTTAGCCAGATCATCCGAATGTGATAAATGATCAGCAATATAATCCCATAACTGATTAACTAACACAGAGGGTTCATATTCTGTATTATCCACAATTGAGTAACCAACATAACTGATATAGAGTTTTTGCCGTGCTGACAATAGCGCTTCCAAAAAGAGATAACAATCATCTTCTCGCCGTGAACGATCCCCTTTTTGTGTTTGATACTGCATAAGATCAAAGCTGTTGCTTGGCAATTGTCGTGGAAAATCAACATCATTCATTCCTAACAAGCAAATCACCTTAAACGGAATAGCTCGCATTGGTAATAAAGTACAAAAATTCAGTTTGCCTAAAAGGAAATGCAGACTGTTATCCTGTTCATTGAGTTTTTGTTGTAATAATTCACCAATAATTTCCGCTTCAATAGTCTGTGGATAATCTGTTTCATTAATAATATCAATCACTTGATGAACAGTTTGCTTCAACAATGCAATAACCATTGGCTGTTCAGTAGTGTCAAATAAAGTATCTATTAATTGAAGAATCTCTGTTCTCCACTCCTCTGCCATTAAATTATTGCTTACTTTTTGTTGCCACTGTTGTAAAGCTTGAAAGAAATGAGCCAACTTCCCAGCTAATTTTCCTTGTAATCCCTCACTATAATCAAAGCCGATAGCATCTTGCCAAATACCGGATTCACTCTTAAACGCATAACCCAATAATATTCTCTCAATACCATTTTGCCAAGCATTATAATTCGGTACCAGCTCCTGATCATACTTGTCCAAACCAAAACGAATGCCGGATTGCACTACCCAATCTCGAATAGTCTGCAATTCATTCAAATCTATCTCAAAACGTTGACGAATTGCCGGCACATCTAATATCGAGAGCACAATATCGCTGGAAAAACGCGATTCTTTTAGTGTAAACAGTTGTAAGAAAGTTGCTATCAACACATCACTTTCCGTCACCTTTCTATCCGAAATAGAAAACGGGATATAACGTTTATCCTCTTCTTGATATTGCGAAAAAACCGCCTGAATATAAGGTGTATAGCGATCAATGTCCGCCACCATCACCACAATATCTTTTGGTGTCAATGTCGGATCTTGCTCAAACATTGCCAGCAGATTATCACGTAGCACTTCCACTTCACGCATTGGGCTATGGCATACGTGCAGTGTTATTGAATTATCGCCCTCTTGATACTGCAATTTGGTAGATTCTGTTGACGTTAAATCTAGAATTTGTCGTTGTAGCTGTTGCAACAGTTGTCCACCTTCAGGTGCGTTATACACCTCAATATCATTTAGTTCCAGCTGAGTTAATTGATAAAGAAAATCCCGTCCTAATTTACCCCACGATGCTAATAATGGATTTCCTACGGCTAAAGTTTCGTCATAAGGTGTTTGAATTTCTTTGCTATCTAATTGAATTTTTTGCCTTAATTTTTCTAGATAACGGTGATCAATCAAATCCCCCCAATAATAACGACTTGGGCTATTAAAAAAGAGATGGACATCAATATGTTGACTCAATGCAGACAAAATGGACAAAAACATTGGTGGCATTGCTGAAATACCAAACACAATAATACGTGTTGGCAAATTTTTCGGACAATATCCTTGCTGTAATTGCTCCAAAAAAGTTTGATATAGATTGGCTCGATGCCATATCTGCTGTTCAGGATAATGCTGTTGAATATCCGCCACCAATGCCTGCCATAACAGCACCTGCCAACCAATATCATTCATAATATTATCCGCAATAGGCTTAAAGCGAGGCGATAATTGTTGAACAAAACTTGTCGTCATCTGTTTCCAATCTGCTGTTTGCCATTGATTAATCCACTCCGGGCGATAAACCAAATATTGGTCAAAAAGATCAGCAATTTTTTCTGCTAAATGAAACAATTTATTTTGCTCAGGTGTACCACCTAAATAATCATTCAAACGCGAAAACGCCGGTAAATGTAATAATGACGGAATAATACGCATCAAACGCCAAACCATAGCCGATTTATTAAATGGGTTTTGTTCATTGATCTCTGCAATATTCTGTTTATACAATTTCCAAATAAATGATGACGGCATTGGAAAAGCAAAATTAGCTGCGATAGAAAAATGTTCTGCTAACTGAAGTTGTAACCATTGCGCCATTCCAGGGCTTTGCACCAAAATCACATTTTCGGCAAATGGATCCTGTAATGGTTGCACTTCCAATAATCGAACTAACAGATGTTTTTGATTTTCAAGCTGATTGGCGTAATAGACGGTAAACATTTTCTTATCCCACTTATCCCACAATTTTTTAATTCGCATTGTAGCTGAAACTCAATGATTCTAAAAAAGAAAAGGGGAAAATCATTACAATCTTCCCCTGACATTATTTAAAAACGGATCAAACATTCTGTCGTTTTAACCATCTTTGCAACAATAAAATCAATGCGATATAAACTAATTGTGCAATGATAGTTTGTGATGTGGCATAAAATCCTAGCCATTCAATATTTGGTAAAATATCAATAATCGTTATCGGTAAAACCGCTGTAAGTTGTAACGCATGAACGCTGACACCCAGAATCTTGAAACCTAAAATATACAATACCCAAGTTAAAATCTTGAACATTGTCGGCACAGGCAATTTAACTGAACTTTTTAAAATCACCACCGCCAATATCGCCAATAAAATCACCGCCATACCAACTCCAAAGGCAAAAGATTCTGTGCTGATATTCGGCAAAATACCGACATAGAACAAAATGGTTTCCGCACCTTCTCTGAATACTGACAGAAAACTCAATGCAAATAACGAGATAAAACTGCCTGTCGTCAGTGCTTTGTTCATATGTTTTTTAATATATGCCTGCCACGCATTTAACGATGATTTGCTATGTAGCCACGCACCGATAGTTAAAATCATCAAAACAGCAACAATACCGACTGCCCCTTCAATAATTTCTCGGTTTGTTCCCGAGCTGGCACTTGGGAATAGTCGGTGTAAGGCAAAAGCCGCCACTAGGCTAAGCACTAAACCGCTTATCACACCACTCCAAACCCATTTATAACCTTGAGGACGATTGGCAACACGTAACGCACTTACTAATGCCATTACCACCAATAGTGCTTCCAAACCTTCACGTAATAAAATCAGCATTGCATCTATAGCACTGTAACCAGCAGAAGGATTAATTTCAGCCAGTTGCGTAATAATCTGCTTTAACTCCGTTTGATATTTAGCTTCACTGCCTTTAGCCAAAATCACCGGCACTTGGCTCTCCACCTTACTATATAACGAACCATTTCTGGTGCTGACCTCCCCTTCAATACTCGGCCAAATCTCAATAAAGGTGGTTAATTTTCCCTGCGCCGTTGCATTATCTTGCTGTTCAAAGGCTTGTAATCCCTCTCGCAACAGATTAATACCATCATTTAATTGATAGTTGGTGATAACTGCTTCCGCTTTTTTGCCACTGACAAAATCATCAAATTGAGTCGCAATTTTTGCAGTATTACTTTCAATCCGTTGATAATCCAACGGTTCGGTTTCTATCGCCACACGTAATAGCGCCAACGCCGTTTCAATTTTGCCGTAATACACCATATCAACATCACGCACTAAACGCTCATTTTTAGTCCAAATACCATTAAATAGGCGATACTGTTGCTTTAACTGTTCAATATCCGGCGACAATTTATTTTCTGTCACCACTTGTTGCCAATGTTCAAATGCTGGCACAATCCGTTTTTTAAAGCGTTGCTTTTGTTGAGCAATATCTAAAGGATGTTGCTCTTTATCAAATGCTAATAAGGCGACTGAAAGCTGATTTAAATGCTCAATATCGGTGTTATTCAATGCATCAGACAGACTCAACAATACATTTTTGCCTGCTGAAGAGTTATGTTGTTCAATCGCAATAAATTGCTCTTGAATCGCATTTAAATCTTGCTTTGCTTGCAATGTATTATTTTCTTTCACTGCACTCATTGCATCAGAAAGTTGGATAAATAACGGGCTAAGATTTATCTTTTGTTCAGCTGTTGCCGGTAGAGAGCAGAAAAAAATTAAACTAAAAAACAGCCACAGATATTTTATGACTCCTCTTATTTTCATTTTATTTAAGCTCCTAACAGTGCTTGCCCAATAAATTCACCTTCTTTCACGCCACCAAAACAAGCAAATAGCCCACTACCGATATGTGTAATATATTCATTCAAACGATCAACATTACCTAATGCATTTTGGATAGTAATGAACTGTTCCGGATCTTTTTGATAGCAAATAAAAAGCAGACCACTGTCAAACTGTCCGGTACGAGGATTAATGCCATCTGAATAAGAATAAGCTCGACGTAACATCTGTTTTCCGGTTTTATGAGCCAATGCAGAATGTGAATCGTCCGGAATCATTGGTTTACCGTGATGATTAAGTTTATCCAGATCCAATGGTGCAAATTCCTCTTTTTCGCCAATCGGCGCACCTGAAATACGGTGACGACCAAAAGTACGTTCTTGTTCTTTATAACTGGTTCTATCCCAAGTCTCTAAATGCATCACAATCTTACGCACAATCAAATAACTCCCCCCTTTCAACCAGTCAGGCTGATCTATCCACACTTGCCCATTGAGATCTTTAACGGTATTAGCATTAGCCGTACCATCTTTAAAACCAAACAAGTTACGAGGGGTATCGGTTGGTTTATCCGCCGAAATAAAACCTGCTTGACTCCATTTCATCGTTACATTAGAGCGAGCCACTCTGACTAATTGACGCACAGCGTGAAAAGCCACTTGTGCATCATTGGCACAAGATTGAATACAAATATCACCGCCACTAAACTCCTCTTTCAGCTGATCGCGTGGAAATAACGGCAGATCTTTCAACGCTTTCGGCGCTTTATCCTGCAAGCCTAACTTCTGCAAAAATGATGGTGAAACTCCGAAAGTAAGCGTCAAACCATACGCAGAAAGATCATCCGCTTCTCCGGTATCCGCCGGCGGTACAAAATGATTTTTAGCATATTCTTTTACATTTTTGCCTTGCGTTAGACGTGCTGCATAGGTTGTCCAAGTTTTGAATACTTCTCTTACTTCATCAAGACTTTCGGTTGCTAAATCCAACACCAAAAAATAGACATAAGTCTGTTGTGGTGTAATGATTCCTTGTTGGTGTTCTCCATAAAATGGGTAAGTAATATCAGAAAGACAGTGTTTTTCAGCGACAGAATGATTATCATCTGCCGCTACACTCATACTTAATCCCGAACCGATTAAACTGCCACCAAGCATTAAACCTGATCTTTTTAAAAATTGACGGCGTAGATTATTTGTTGGTCGTTGTACTGTTAAATCATTGCTTTTCATTTGCTCCCCCTTCAAAAAGGAAAAACCACTGCAGATTAACGCAGTGGTTAAGAAAAAATTAGTTAAAATTAATTACTTTCATCAAGAATGACACCCATATGTGCAAGCGGTTCGCCAAGTTTATTCACAGCTTCAGCTAATTCACGCGTATCCTGTTTAGACAACTCGGTATAGGCTTTATAGCCATTTTCACCAACTCTGTATTTATCTAATAAGGCATTTACATTCGCAAACTGTTTATCCAACTCTTTTACCAACTTTTCATCCTTCTGAGCTAATTTTGCTCTCAAAATTTGATAAATTTTTTCTGCACCTTCAACATTAGCTTTAAAATCATAAAGATCGGTATGTGAGAAAATTTCTTCTTCGCCAGTAATCTTGCTGGTAGAGACCTCATTTAATAAATCAACTGCGCCTTGAACCATTAAATCGCCGGTAACTTCTACAGTCGGCACTTTAGCACGCAACTCTTTGACATCATTTAATAATTGATCGGCAATTTGTTCTGTTCCTTTAGTGGTATTTTCTGTCCATAAAATCTTTTCAATTTTATGGAAACCACTCCAAATTTGATTTTCTTCCAAATCTGCTTCACGTGCATCAATGCGTGGATCTAAATCACCAAAACTTTCAGCGATAGGTTCTGAACGCTCGTAATACATTCTGACTAATGGATACAGTTTTTTCGCCTCTTCAACCTTACCTGTTTTTAAAGCAGCTACAAATTGCTCTGTACCTTTAACCAATTCATCAATTTGTTCTATGACAAATGTCTGATATTGCTTAGTTTCTTGTGATAAATCCACTGGCGCTGCAACAGCTGCTTGAGAAAATAAAACGGTTGATGAAATCAATGTAGCAAGCACTAATTTTTTCAATTGGAACATAAATTACCCCTTAAAATATAAATGAGAATAAATTGCATATTTTTGGATAACTTATTGTAAATAGGAATTAATGTCAATAAAAAATTAAAAATAAATAGTTCTTTGGATAAAGGCATTTTTGAATTAAAAGAAACTGCTATGAAGAAAAATTTTTCAATTAGAAATGATATGAAACATTTGAAATTAAGAAATGAAATGGCGCACCCGAAAGGATTCGAACCTTTGACCGCTCGGTTCGTAGCCGAGTACTCTATCCAGCTGAGCTACGGGTGCGCAGATAATTTTTGATTTGCCGATTATAACACTCATTCTTTAATTACTCTAGAGTAGCGAGTAAATGGCGCATCCGAGAGGATTCGAACCTCTGACCGCTCGGTTCGTAGCCGAGTACTCTATCCAGCTGAGCTACGGATGCGTCGAATAAATGGCGGTGAGAGAGGGATTCGAACCCTCGATAGAGTTTCCCCTATACACCCTTAGCAGGGGTGCGCCTTCAGCCTCTCGGCCATCTCACCTCATTCGGTTGAGTCGCTATAATATGGATTTTAAAAAATAAGTCAACGCTTTTTTTCAAATGAGCTCTATTTTAGGATTGGTTGCGTAGATTATCATCAAAATATCTAATTTATAACCAACTCAATACCTATATTTAATCCTCTAACAAAGCTTTCAATCGTGCAAAACCTGCCTGTTGCTTTTGTTTTTTCTCAACTTCTGTTAATGGTGCTTTATCTCTTTCCCATTGCAAATAATCTTGTGGTAACTCTAATAAAAATCGGCTAGGCTCCATTTTTACTAGCTCTCCCATCTGTTTGCGTCTTTTACAACAAGAAAAGGTTAACTCTTTTTGTGCTCGAGTAATTCCAACATAAGCGAGACGACGTTCTTCTTCAATATTATCATCATCAATTGAATTTTGATGAGGTAAGATCCCTTCTTCCATTCCAATTAAATAGACATAAGGAAACTCTAAACCTTTAGAAGCGTGTAATGTCATCAATTGTACTTGATCCCCTTCTTCCTCATTCTCGCTACGCTCCATCATATCACGTAGGGTTAAACGTAATACTGCCTGTGATAAAGTTAGTGGCTCGTTAAATTCATCTCCTTGCAGCATACTATCAACCCATTGCAATAAAGTTGCTACATTTTTAGTTTGTATCTCTGCAACTTTGGGATTTGAAGCCTGTTCATAAAGATAATTTTCATATTGAATATGGGAGAACATTGCTTTAATTGCTTCTTGCGCCTCTCCTCTCACTACTTCATCTGAAGCCTTGACCACCCATTCCGCAAAATCTTGCAATGCTGTATAAGCTTTTGCTGTTACTCGTTGCAATAACTCAAAATCAAAAATTGCTTCAAATAACGAACAATGTTTCTCTTTTGCTAACAGTCCTAATTTTTCTAAGGTTGCTGATCCAATTTCTCGTCTTGGCGTATTGATAATACGAATAAAGGCCGCATCATCATCTTGATTTACCAACAGTCGCAAATACGCCATAATATCCTTAATTTCAACACGCGAGAAAAAAGATGTCCCTCCTGAAATTTTATAAGGAATTCTATTTTGCATTAAGGTTTTTTCTAACAAACGTGATTGATGATTCCCTCTATATAAAATTGCATAATCTCGATAAGCTGTTTTATTTAAAAACCGGTGAGACATCAACTCCGCCACAACACGTTCTGCCTCGTGTTCTTCATTTTGCGCTTCAATAACTTGCAATAAATTCCCAGTTCCTAAATTAGAAAACAATCGCTTAGAAAAAATATGATCATTATTATCAATTAATATATTGGCACAATGTAAAATACGTTGTGTAGAACGATAATTTTGTTCTAATTTAATCACTGACAATGTCGGAAAATCGTCCCTCAAACGAACAATATTTTCCGGATTAGCACCTCTCCAAGAATAAATAGATTGATCATCATCACCAACCACTGTAAATTTTGCCGCTTTACCAACAAGCAATTTGATCAATTCATACTGGCTAGTATTAGTATCCTGATACTCATCAACTAATAAATATTGAATCTTTTCTTGCCATTTTTCTCTAATCGTATCATTAGTACGCAACACCAACGTTGGTAACATAATCAAATCATCAAAATCTACTGCATTCAAAGCCTGAATTTGCGCCATATATTGCTGATAATATGATGCAAATAGATGTTCAACTTCATTTTTAGCTAATTTCATCGCCTCATTCGGCAAGATCAAATTATTTTTACATAAAGAAATATAATTAACTAATTGATTTAATTTGTCTTTATCCGCTTGCAAGGAAATTTTGGTCAACTCTTTTAGTAGTGCCAACTGATCGTGTTCATCAAATAAAGTAATGCTTGACTTAAAAGATAAAGCCTGATGTTCTTTTTTGACAAAATCAAAGCCTAATGTATGAAACGTACAAACCGTTAATCCTTTACTCTTTTTCATACCAATAGAATGCGCCACACGCTCTTTCATTTCTCGTGCTGCCTTATTAGTAAAAGTAACCGCAGCAATTTTAGTGGGGGAATAGTTACAATGTTCTATCAAATAAGCAATTTTATTAATGATAACTCGTGTTTTCCCTGAACCTGCCCCAGCAAGAACAAGACAAGGAGTGTCAATAGTTGTTACGGCCTGTTGCTGTTGTTGATTTAATTTCATCAGTAATTCTATTAATTTAACTTTATAATTGATAAAAATTGTTATCTTAATAAGTAATATAACCTAAATAGTATGCAATTCTAAAACAAAATAAACCAATATAATATGGCGTTATATCCTTAATTTTCTTAATAAAAAAACCCGCCTAGAAGACGGGTTTCAAATTACTCTCTATTGTCAAATCTAATTATTTGATGATTTTCGCTACCACGCCGGCACCTACTGTACGGCCACCTTCACGGATCGCAAAACGTAAACCTTGATCCATCGCAATCGGGTGGATTAAGCTTACTGTCATCTTCACGTTATCTCCTGGCATTACCATTTCTACGCCTTCCGGTAACTCGATTGTTCCAGTTACGTCAGTTGTACGGAAATAGAACTGTGGACGATAACCTTTGAAGAATGGTGTGTGACGTCCACCTTCTTCTTTTGATAATACGTAAACTTCTGATTCAAAATCTGTGTGTGGAGTGATTGAACCCGGTTTTGCTAATACTTGACCACGTTCGATTTCTTCACGTTTTGTACCACGTAATAATGCACCGATGTTTTCACCTGCACGACCTTCGTCAAGTAATTTACGGAACATTTCTACACCAGTTACAGTCGTTTTCGTAGTTTCTTTGATACCTACGATTTCTACTTCTTCACCTGTACGAATAACACCGCGTTCTACACGTCCTGTTACTACAGTACCACGACCTGAAATTGAGAATACGTCTTCAATTGGTAACAAGAACGGTTGGTCTACTGCACGTTCCGGTTCAGGAATGTATGTATCCAAGTAGTTTGCTAATTCAAGAATTTTTTCTTCCCACGCGGCATCACCTTCTAAGGCTTTTAATGCTGAACCACGTACGATTGGAGTATCATCACCTGGGAAATCATATTGTGATAGAAGTTCACGAACTTCCATTTCTACTAATTCTAATAACTCTTCGTCATCTACCATATCGCATTTGTTTAAGAATACGATGATGTATGGTACACCTACTTGGCGTCCTAATAAGATGTGTTCACGAGTTTGTGGCATTGGACCGTCTGTCGCTGCTACTACTAGAATCGCTCCGTCCATTTGCGCCGCACCGGTAATCATATTTTTTACATAGTCGGCGTGTCCCGGACAGTCAACGTGTGCATAGTGACGAGTTGGAGTATCGTATTCAACGTGTGAGGTGTTGATGGTGATACCACGCGCTTTTTCTTCTGGCGCATTATCTATTTGGTCAAATGCACGAGCTGCACCACCGTAGTGTTTTGCTAATACGGTTGTGATGGCTGCGGTTAAAGTTGTTTTACCATGGTCAACGTGGCCGATTGTACCCACGTTTACGTGCGGTTTTGTACGTTCAAATTTTTCTTTAGACACGATAATTTCCTTTTTTAATTAAAATCTGCAACCCATTAATGGGTTGCAGTTGTTACAATTATTTTGCTTTGCGAGCTTCAATTACTGCAGTTGCTACGCTAGCTGGTGCTTCAGCATATTTCAATGGTTCCATTGAGTAAGAAGCACGACCTTGAGTTTGTGAACGAAGATCTGTTGCATAACCAAACATTTCTGATAATGGTACTTCTGCATTAATCTTAGTAACAAATTCATTACTTTCTTGACCATTTACAAGAGCACGGCGACGGCTTAAGTCACCAATAACATCCCCTACATATTCCGCAGGAGTTTCTACTTCTACTTTCATAATTGGCTCAAGTAATACTGGATTTGCTTTAGCAAACGCTGCTTTAAACGCAATTGATGCTGCTAATTTAAATGCCAATTCTGATGAGTCCACATCATGGTAAGAACCGAAATGTAAGCGAACACCGATATCAACTACTGGATATCCTGCTAACGGACCAGCTTTAAGTTGTTCCTGAATACCTTTATCAACAGCTGGAATATATTCACCAGGAATAACACCACCTTTGATTTCGTTAACAAATTCGTATCCTGGCCCTTCTGGATCCAATGGATACAAGTCGATAACAACATGACCATATTGACCGCGACCACCAGATTGTTTTGCGTGTTTACCTTCAACATCGTTGACACGAGTACGAATGGTTTCACGATAAGCAACTTGTGGTTTACCGATATTTGCTTCCACTTTGAATTCACGACGCATACGGTCAACAATAATATCCAAGTGTAATTCACCCATACCGGAAATAATAGTTTGACCCGATTCTTCATCTGTATGAACACGGAATGATGGGTCTTCTTGTGCTAAACGACCTAATGCCAAGCCCATTTTCTCTTGGTCAGCTTTAGTTTTTGGTTCTACTGCAACAGAAATAACTGGCTCTGGGAATTCCATACGTTCAAGGATAATCGGATTATCTGGATCACATAATGTATCACCAGTTGTAACTTCCTTCAGACCAATTGCGGCTGCAATATCACCTGCACGGACTTCTTTGATTTCTTCACGTTTATTAGCGTGCATTTGAACAATACGACCAAAACGTTCACGCTTTTGTTTTACTGAGTTCATCACAGTATCGCCTGAATTTACTACACCTGAGTAAACACGGAAGAATGTTAAGTTACCTACAAATGGATCTGTTGCAATCTTAAATGCTAGTGCTGAGAATGGTTCATCATCACTCGCATGACGCTCACCTTCGGTATCATCAAGATTAATACCTTTAATTGCTGGTACATCAGTAGGAGCTGGTAAATAATCAATAACAGCATCCAACATTGCTTGTACACCTTTGTTCTTAAATGCAGAACCGCAAGTGATAAGAATGATTTCATTCGCTAATACACGTTGACGTAATGCTGCTCTAACTTCTTCTTCAGTTAGTTCTTCACCGCCAAGGTATTTTTCCATTAATTCTTCAGAAGCTTCTGCTGCTGATTCAATCAAGTTTTGGTGCCATTCATCCGCTAAGTCTTTTAAATCAGCTGGAATATCTTCATAGGTGAAAGTCATACCCTGATCAGCTTCATTCCAGTTGATCGCTTTCATTTTAAGAAGGTCAATAACACCTTTAAAGTTATCTTCCGCACCAATTGGTAATTGGATTGGCACAGCAGTTCCACCTAAACGGGTTTTGATTTGTTCAACAACACGTAAGAAGTTTGCACCTGTACGGTCCATTTTATTTACGAACGCAATACGAGGAACGCCGTACTTATTTGCTTGACGCCATACGGTTTCTGATTGAGGTTGAACACCACCTACCGCACAGTAAACCATTACCGCACCGTCAAGAACACGCATTGAACGTTCTACTTCGATAGTAAAGTCGACGTGTCCCGGAGTATCGATAATATTGATACGGTGTTGTGGGAATTGTTTTGACATACCTTGCCAGAAGCAAGTTGTTGCCGCAGAAGTAATTGTAATACCACGTTCTTGTTCTTGCTCCATCCAGTCCATGGTAGCCGCACCATCGTGCACCTCACCGATCTTATGACTTACACCGGTATAGAAAAGAATACGTTCTGTGGTAGTTGTTTTACCTGCGTCGATGTGAGCACTAATACCGATATTACGATAGCGCTCAATAGGAGTAGTACGTGCCACGATTATTTCCTCTCGCTAGGCTTAAAAAAAGTTAAACCAGCAAGCCTTAAC
This sequence comes from Gallibacterium sp. ZY190522, assembly GCF_054166015.1. NCBI lineage: Bacteria > Pseudomonadati > Pseudomonadota > Gammaproteobacteria > Pasteurellales > Pasteurellaceae > Gallibacterium > Gallibacterium sp. ZY190522. The sequence goes on along the minus strand of NZ_CM135118.1, from coordinate 2,459,660 downwards.
AAGGCTTGCCGCATAATAAATGAAATTACCAACGGTAATGTGCAAATGCTTTATTGGCTTCTGCCATTCGATGAACGTCTTCACGTTTCTTCACTGCAGCGCCTTTATTTTCAACTGCATCTGACAACTCGTTAGCAAGACGTAATGCCATAGATTTGTCTCCACGTTTACGAGCTGCTTCTACAATCCAACGCATACCTAATGCATTACGACGAACCGGACGAACTTCTACTGGTACCTGATAAGTAGAACCACCAACACGGCGAGATTTAACCTCTACAGTAGGACGAACATTTTCCAATGCTGCTTCAAACGCTTCTAAATGTTCTTTACCAGTTCTTTGTGCTAATGTATCTAGAGCAGTATAAACAATTTTTTCAGCGATAGATTTTTTACCATCTACCATTAAAACATTAATAAATTTTGCAAGTAATTCTGATCCGAACTTTGGATCTGGAAGAATCTTGCGTTGACCAATCACACGACGACGTGGCATGGTTTTTTCTCCGTATATTAAATCTTCAGGTTATCCAAAACTCTATTTCTGGAGTCTTGTATGCTATCTATGTTCTAAATTAAACGTTTGGCCTTACTTAACGGAGAACCATTAAGCTTTAGGGCGTTTCACGCCGTATTTAGAACGACCTTGTTTACGATCTTTTACGCCTGCACAGTCTAATGCGCCGCGTACGGTGTGGTAACGCACACCTGGTAAGTCTTTAACACGACCGCCACGAATTAATACAACGGAGTGTTCTTGTAAGTTATGACCTTCACCACCAATGTAGGAAGTTACTTCATAACCATTAGTTAAACGAATACGGCATACTTTACGTAATGCTGAATTCGGTTTTTTAGGTGTAGTTGTGTACACACGAGTACACACGCCACGTTTCTGCGGGCAAGCCTCTAATGCAGGAACGTTGCTTTTTACAACCTTTTTCACACGCGGTTTGCGTACTAATTGGTTGATAGTTGCCATTAAAAAGCTCCAGTTTAAATAAAATTATTCACTATTGAATGTTAAATTAACCCCATTCCATAGAAGAATGGACGATGAATTCTATTCTTTAACGATAACTATGTCAAGATTTTGTACAATTAGAATTTAGAGATTAATTTGAGGGTAATAATCCTCAGTGATCTGCACAGTTTGAGATAAATCGATACATTTTGCATTTGTAGCTATTTTACTCAAAACAGAGGAAATACCTCGCGCCATTACATCATTTTCCAATAAGAAATACTGTGTTAATTGATTAAATAATATTGGATACTTCAATGGTAACAATACGCCATCCTGCCATAATAAAATCACATCACATGGGGTTAATTGTTGGAAAATTTGCTGTAACCATTGAATATCATATTCGCGATTGGCAAAGGTATAAAGCATAGCATTCCTTAAAATGTTAAAATTTTTTCTGCTTGATACAGTCGTTTAAAAAAATTTTCATTATCTAATACGACAACAGGTAAAGATAACGCTTCTTTTGAACATTGATAATGTTGCAAATCTTCTTCACAGACAAAGCATTGTTCAATTTCATATAACATTAATAATTTACTCATTGCTGCCGTGTCTTTTTGTAAAATAGCATCCGCTTGTTGCTGTTTTAATAAAGATAATATGCCATCACGCCAAAAAAACACTCCGATTTCTTTTTCATCACAATAAGCAGACATTGCCAATAGAGCATCAAGACCTTCTCTTACTTTACTGCTTCCATAAGGAGGATGGGTAAAAATAAATGCAACTTTCATATGTTAATTTTTTTAAAAAGTAATAACTCGATCAACGGTTAAAACTGCTTGGCTGAATTCCCCCAATCCGGTAAGAACAAACCCTTCTGCCAAATTATTTTGTGTTCCATCTGACGAACAGGCTTCATCAACAATACCTCGACGTTGTGATGCGGCGATACATAGATTTAATGCAAATTGATGTTTTTTCGATAACTGTTGCCACTGCTTGACTAAATTTATTTCGTCATTAGCTGGGTAAACAAACAAATTACCATTTGTTACTCCCGATTGAGAAAAAAAAACCTGATCAATAATATGTCCGGCATTAAGTAATGCTTGTGCAAACTGATAGGCAAGATAACTTGCTTGTGAACCATAAACTGGTTGTGTAACAGAGAGTAGATAACGCATTATTTTAATTCATCCTGCTTAATCTGACGAATGTATAAATAAACTGTATGGCGAGAAATTTCTAACCTTTCCGCCACCTGATTAATAGCGTCTTTTATATCAAAAATTCCTTTCTCAAATAATGAATGAACGATCTGTTTATTTTTATTATTGTTCGACACATTACGATCATTAGTAACATCTTCAATTGTCTGTTCAACCGTTTGCGCTACTAACTCTTCCACTGATGAAGCAAAATTAACTTCCGAAGAACTTTCTTCCTGTTCGTGTGTCGGCATAAATCCTTGTACAAATTCCGCTACCGGTACGCTCAAATTAATATTAATACACAATAAACCGATAATACGTTGCTGAGGGTTTCGAATAGCAATACTAATTGATTTCATCAAACCATTAGTTTTAGCTCGCGTAAAATAAGGTTTAGAGACACTATCCGTTTTCATTTGATGTAATGATCGCAGTGCCAAATCAGTTAACGGAGAACCAACTTTACGATTAGTATTGTGTCCATTAGCGATACAAATGGCAGAATGTTTCAAATTCTCTAAAGAATGAAGCACTATCTCACAATGTCCGCCGATTAATGCCGCAATGCCTTCCACTACAGGAATATAAGATTGAATAATATTATGATCTTCTTTACTAAATGGTTGTTGTTCCTGTAAAAAAATATCATCATCTAAATTCATTGCTATTGCCTTCCATTCTGTACATTAATACTTCTGATCGCTGATTCTTAAACTAAGAACGGACATTACTGTCCGTTTCTTATTTACTTTGTTTTTAATCACTAAAATTACTTACTATTTGATTTCACATCTAATAATTCAATATCAAAAATCAATGTTGAATTTGGTGGAATCTGACCGGTTTGCTGATCACCATAAGCTAAATTCGGTGGCAATACCAATTGAATTTTACCGCCTTTTTTGATTAAACCAATTCCTTCAACCCAACCTGGAATAAGCTGTCCCAACTGGAACTCAATTGGTTGGTTACGTTTATATGAACTATCAAATTCAGTACCATCAATCAATTTTCCACGATAATTCACTTTCACGGTATCATTTTCCGTTGGTGAAACACCTTCACCCATTTTTTCTATACGATAAAGAATCCCGCTTTTAGTTTGTTTTGCTCCATTTTCTTTCGCATATTTTTCGCGATAAACTTTGCCCTTTTCTTCATTCTCTTTTGCAACTTTTTCAAGCTCTACCTGAGTAGCTTTTGTTAATTGCGCATCCAATTCCTGTAACTGCTTTTGTAGAACTTCATCTGAAAGCGTTGTTTTTCCCATTAATGTATCGCGTACACCATCCAAAATTTTATTATTATCATATTCAATCAAAGATTTTTGCCCATCTAAAGATTGTTGAATATTTTTACCTAAAAATACGCCTATAGCATAAGAAGATTGTTCAATAAACTTTTTATCTTTTAATTGAGAATCTTCTGCAAAACTATGGCTACTTATTGCTAACAACACAAAACCAGAAAGAAAAGCAAGTTTTTGAATAGATCGCATAATTATTTGTTCTCCATAAGAAAATAATAGATTTTTACTTCCATAAAAATTTTATTGAATAGATTAAAATGATTTAAGAAAATATACAATATATATTTAAAATTTAAACGAAATTATTAATTTTCCCTATACTTTATTCAGAATTTGGCATAACTATTCAATTCAACAATACAAAGTAGGTTACTCAAGAGGCAATTAATGAACCAATTTGATGATTTAATAGAAAGAATGGATGAACTAGAAACAAAAGTCGCTTTTCAAGAAAACACTATTGAACAACTTAACCAAGCATTGATTGAACAACAATTCATCATCGATAAAATGCAATTACAGCTTCGTTATCTCGCACAAAAACTAAAAGATGTGCAACCATCCAATATCGCAACTCAGACAGAAGAAACACCACCACCACACTATTAACTATCAAAAAGATAAAAAACCTCTGCAATCAACAGACGCAGAGGTTTTTTCAAGCTATAATTCACTATTCGTCATCTTTCAAAGGAACAACCAACATATCAACATTGATATTGTTCATTACTTGACGAGTTGAGGACATTAATTTACTCCAGAAATCCTGGTGATGTCCGACAATAAGAATATCAACATCATATTTGCTTACGGCATCAGCCAACACTGTACCAAGATCGCCATTACCACATAATGTTTCGGTAACCGGATAACCTGCTTGTTTTGCCAATTCAACAAGGGCATCGTGAGTCTCATCGGAAATACGATCTTGCATAGAAGACATATTTACATCGATTAACCCGGTATAGAGGTCGGAAAAATTAACATCTACGTGAATAATAGAAAGTTTAGCTCCATTGTTTTTAGCTACTTGAACAGCTTTAGCTAGTAAAACATTACTTTCTTCAGAAAGGTCTACTGCGACAAGAACGTGCTTATACATAATGATTCCTCCATTTATAATCAGCTAATCGAATAAGCTATGATGTTATACTAACATTAAAATTAAGTGAAAAATTTGCGGTTGATCACGCTATTAAAAATTCAATACAAATTAATTCTAAAATGGAGTATTAAATGACAACAAAATTAGAAAAATTTGCCAAGATTATCGCTAAATTACGCGATCCGAACGGAGGTTGCCCTTGGGATCTAGAACAAACCTATCAAACAATGCCACCTCATATCCTTGAAGAAGCATATGAGGTTGTCGAAGCCATTAATCAAGATGATCGAAAAGAATTAAAAGAAGAACTTGGCGATTTATTGATGCAAGTCGTATTTTTAAGCCAATTAGCTCAAGAAGAGGGAACATTTACGCTCAATGATGTGATTGACGGCATTACCGATAAAATTATCCGGCGTCATCCACACGTTTTCGGTGAAATAAAAGCAGATAATAGCGAGGAAGTACTGAAAAATTGGGAGAATATCAAACAGCAGGAACGTTATAAAAAAGCACAATATTCCATTTTGGATAATGTGCCGATAGCACTCCCTTCTTTACTTCGTGCTGCTAAATTGCAAAAGCGTTGTGCAAAAGTAGGTTTTGATTGGTCAGAATTGGAACCAACAATACAAAAAGTTGAAGAAGAGTTACAGGAAGTTAGAGATGAGATCTTAAAACAACCTCAAAATCCTCAGGAAATAGAAGAGGAGATAGGTGATCTACTCTTTGCTACCGTCAATGTTGCTAGACATTTAAAACTTAATCCAGAAGAGGCTTTACGCAAAGCAAATTTGAAATTTGAACGCCGTTTCCGTCAAGTTGAACAACGTATTCTTGACTCTGGTCGCCAACTGGAACAAGTATCTTTAGCAGAAATGGATTTAATTTGGGATCAAATAAAACGACAAGAAAAACAAGAGGATCATTAACGTACTATGTTATTAAATCGTATTTATAGCTGGTTTGAACATCGGCTTAATCCTTATCCGGATGAAATGCCTGAAGTACCGAAACACGGATTAATTAAATTTATTTGGTCCTGTACCGAAGGAATGCGCGGTTGGATTTTATTACTCACCATTATGGTCATCGGTATCGGTGCAATGGAAGCCATTTTATTTCAGTTTATGGGGGTATTAGTGGATTGGTTATCACAATATTCACCACAACAATTATGGCACCAAAAACAGTGGCAATTAATCGCAATGGCGGCTTTAATGCTGTTCAGTATTCTTTGGTCATTCATTGCCGCCAATATCCATCTGCAAACTTTACAAGGCGTTTTTCCAATGCGGTTACGTTGGAATTTTCACCGTTTAATGCTAGGACAAAGTTTAGGTTTTTATCAGGATGAATTTGCTGGACGTGTTTCAGCAAAAGTAATGCAAACAGCACTGGCTGTACGAGATACGGTTTTGACGATTTCTGATGTGATGACCTATGTTATCGTCTATTTCATTACTTCCGGTGCAGTACTAATCGCATTGGACGGTTGGTTTGTACTACCATTTATTATATGGTTAGTACTGTTTATCATAATTCTGAAAATTTTTATCCCAAAATTGGCATACACAGCAGAACGTCAAGCCGATGCCCGTTCTTTAATGACCGGTCGTATAACTGATGCTTACGCCAATATTACTACAGTCAAACTCTTTTCTCACGGTTTACGAGAAGCTAGTTATGCTAAACGCTCAATGCAAGAATTTATGGTAACTGTTCACGCACAAATGCGATTAGCAACCTCTTTAGAAACGCTCACCTATTTAACCAATATTCTATTAACACTCAGCACTGGTTTTTTAGGTTTATGGCTATGGAGCAGAGGCAGCACTGGGGTCGGTGCTATTGCTACTGCTATCGCAATGGCATTGAGAGTGAACAATCTTTCTCGTTGGATTATGTGGGAAGCAGCTCGTCTTTTTGAAAACATCGGTACTGTGAATGACGGTATGCACACACTATCCAAACCGCATACGATAGTTGATAAAATCAATGCAACTGATCTAGTCGTACATAAAGGAGAAATTAAATTTGAACACATTAACTTCTCTTATGAAGCAGATAAACCGTTGCTAACAGATTTTAATCTCACCATTAAACCGGGAGAAAAAGTAGGTTTAATTGGTCGTTCCGGTGCTGGTAAATCCACTATCGTAAACTTGTTATTACGTTTTTATGAAGCAGATCAAGGCAATATCACTATTGATGGGCAGAATATTTGCAATGTCCGCCAAGAAAGTTTACGTAGTCAGATCGGCTTAGTAACACAAGACACCTCATTGTTACACCGTTCCGTGCGTGAAAATATTATCTATGGAAGACCCGATGCCAGTGAAGAAGAAATGATCTCAGCGGCGGAACGTGCCGAAGCAGCTGGGTTTATTCCAACTTTAAGTGATGCACAAGGTCGCCACGGTTATGACGCTCACGTTGGTGAACGAGGTGTTAAGCTTTCCGGAGGGCAACGTCAACGCATTGCCATCGCTCGTGTAATGTTAAAAGATGCACCAATTTTATTATTGGATGAAGCTACTAGCGCATTGGATTCCGAAGTTGAAGCCGCCATTCAAGAAAGTTTAGATAAAATGATGGAAAATAAAACCGTTATTGCTATTGCACACCGTCTTTCCACGATTGCAGCAATGGATCGTCTCATTGTGTTGGATAAAGGTCATATTGTTGAACAGGGAACTCACAGTGAGTTATTGGCTCAAAATGGACTTTACGCTAAATTATGGAAACATCAAAGTGGTGGTTTTCTTAGCGAAAATTAACTCATTTTCAATCAGCAAAAATAAACAGAGGGCTTTGTATCGCCCTCTGTTTTCTCTTACTCTATTATTCACATCCATCTATTGAAGTTACTGTTTTTTACACTGTGTAATAATATCCAATTCCTTTTTATATACCGAAGTATTCGGGTTCATATCCATTAAACCAAATAAGGTACTGTATAAATTATCGTGTGAATAAGATCGTTGCTGAGCATTTCGTTCTAAACAATCGAAATCAATATTTTCATTCTGTCTAAAGCGATCTGAGAACCACATTATCATTGGAATTCGGGTTTGCTGTTCTGGTGCAATAGCATAAGGAGTGCCGTGTAAATAAACACCATTTTCACCTAATGATTCTCCGTGATCTGATAAATAATAAACAGCAGCTTCCAGTTCTGGATGAGATTCCATTTTCTTAATTACATTATCTAAAAACTGATCAATATATAAAATGCCATTATTATAAGTATTCACTAATTGTTCATTGCTACACTTCTGAATTTCATTAGTATCGCAAGTCGGTGTAAAACGGCGGTACTGTTCGGAATAACGCTCATAATAAGTTGGTCCGTGACTACCAATTGTATGCAAAACTAGCACTGTGTCTTTATGCGTTTTTTTAATTACATCATCAATATACGATAATAAAATATTGTCCAAACATTCACCATCCTTACAATACTGAGGATCATTGGTTGCCGTAATATCTTTATTCAGAACACGTTCACATACTCCCTTACAACCGCTGTCATTATCTAACCAGATCACTTCTACACCAGCACGCTGCAACACATCCAAAATATTATCTTGATGAGATGCCTTAACTGCATCATAACCATCTCTTCCCATACCCGAAAACATACAAGGCACTGAAAGTGCGGTCGCTGTACCACAACTGGAAACATTTCTAAAATTAATTATCTGTTTTCCTCGAGCCGCCAACAATGGTGTAGTTTGTGGTTGATAGCCATTTAACCCCCAATTTTGTGCTCGAGTAGTTTCACCAACAACCAATACTGTAAAGTGACGATAGTCATCCGGTTTTTCCTGTGCTGCATCCAAACCTAATTGTGTATACGGCATATTAGCTTCACGAATTCGTTTAATCTCATTAATACCAGCACTAATAAAATTAGAAGGTACAATTAATGCCGGCACACTCTTGTTATTTCGCACAAATCCTGCGTAATCCTGATAGAAGACTTTTGCAATACCAACAATCACAACTGCTGAAAGCAAAATTAAACCAATGCGATAAGCAATTTCTTTATACCAAACACGATAATCAACCTTCACCAATAAATATAATAATGCCGGCACAACGCCAAAGCCGATAATCCAAGCAATATAAGGCAATGTCATCATTCGAGAACTTTCGGCAAAGTTGGTCTGCAAAACATTTTCCAACATATCGGTTGTAAAATAGACATCTAGAAAAACTTCGCTATAACCAATCGCTGCACTGATGATCAACAACGCTGGTATAAGCACTTTATGCAATAATGGTAGTGCCAAAATTTGAAATACCGCATTCAACACAAAAAAGACAAAGAAAGGTACAGTTAATAAGAAGTAATCCCCTGCCGCACCGGTAAAAGGATGGATTGAAAGCACTTTTGCATAAAATGCATAATTTAAGATCAGTGTAAAATAGAGTGCAACCAAAGCCATTAAGGTGGACGATCGCATTGACAATGCTATTTTCTGCATAAAATAAAAATTCCCTAATCTAAATAAATCTGCCACGCTTTGACAATGGTTTTAATCCAATAGTTCTATTGCATAATAAAAAACTGCACACGATGGTGCAGTTTTTTCTAACTATAACTAAAAGAGAGCTTAAATTTCCTGAATAATGCGATAAACCCAATTTTCTAGTGGATCGTTGATTTTTTTCATCTCAAGCCACATTTCTTCCAGCATCTCTTTCTTCACTGAAGTATAACGCTTGTCATAAAAGAGATTTTCCATTTCCTCAGGATCTCTGACGATATCATATAGTTCACAAACATCGCTGGCATTAAAAACTAATTTATAATCTTTACGCCGCCACATTCGCTGTTCAAAATAAACAAAATGTCCGGCTAACTGTGCTAATAAGCCTTTCCGATTATTATTTTTATGTTGCCTTATTATTGGTAATAAACTGGCACCTTCAAATTCGGTAGGTATAGGCTGATTGGCAACATCATATACCGTCGAAGTTAAATCATGCAGGTAGACTAAATTATCATCTCGTTGATTAATTCGATCGGATAATGGGTCTTTAATAATTAAAGGAATATTATAAGTACTATCAAACATAAACTCCCCTTTCTCAATCATTCGATGATGTCCCATTGCATCACCATGGTCTGCCGTTATTACAATAAAGCTTTCTTCATATAATCCTTTTTCTTTTAAAAATTTAAACAATTCGCCTATTGCATCATCAATCAATGTAATATAACCCCAGAATTTTGTGATGACCTCTTTCCAATGTGCTTCACTTGCTTCCCACATTCCCCACATTTTAGAAATAGTTCTATAATGCCCAGGCTTCCCTTCTAGCGGCTTAAAAAAACTTTTATCCAATATCACATCTTTTGGATCATACATAGAATAATAGGGTTCAGGAACAATGCAAGGCGTGTGAGGCCCCCAGAAATTTATCCAAGTAAAGAATGGCTTTCCCTCATCCAAAGACTCTTGAATATAACGCTTTGTTTCATCAAGCAGAAAATATGGAATAGTTTGTTCTTTAGAACCCGATAATAAACCACATAATTCTTGAACTCGTAAATGTGGATTATCACCAAAATAGGCCCGACTAACTTCTGGAATATCAAATCCTTTTTCCATTAGCCATGATTGATAACGATTAGAATGAGTAGGTGGCTGATCAAAAACAAGATTTTTGTAAACTCGACTACCTGGGTATCCATAACCATCAAAATTATGCCCTTTAATACCATAATCAGCAGGTACTGATTTTGTGCCTACATGCCATTTCCCAACCACATAACTATTGTACCCTTCAAGATGAGTAATATTAGGTTGATTAACATCCACTTCACCGCTACCACCTTTTTCACCATTTCTAATAATGCCGTGAGAAGAAGGCATTAATCCTGTGAATAAAGAGGTTCTTGCTGGTCCACATACAGATGCAGGCGTAAAAGCATTATCAAAACAAATTCCCTCTTTCGCCAATTTATCTATATTAGGCGTTTTAACAATGCTATGCCCATAAGGACCTAGCATATCCTTTCTTACTTGATCTAATAAAATATAAATTATATTACGCATATTTAGCCTTCTGTTTATTCTTTCCTACCACCATAAATAAGACAACTTGAAGAATCAAATATCCTCCAATAATCCATAATGGTTTACCATTCATAGAAGCTAGTCCAATAGGAGATAATAGTGCATAAAGTGTTATCAATCCTAAAATGAGCGATGCCACGGTAACATTGACATATTCCCAATTACTTAGGTCAACATTACTTTTATTTTCAGAATTATCTTGATAAGGTGTTTTTCTTCTTAAGAATATACCTAAAAACAACATCACAGCAACATCAAAGACAAATAGTGCAGCCATCACATAGACGAAATTAATTTTTACATTAAATACCCATACGATTAAGAAATATAAAATAACATGGAGAAGCAACGCAATTCTTGCTGCCAAGCCTGAAACAGTTTTATTAAATAATCCTACTGCAAATAAAGCAACAATAGGAATATTCACAAAACCAGCAAAACGTTTAGTAATTAAGAAAATACCATCTGTGCCAAACATTAATAATGGACCAATAATAATTGTAATAATCGCCATAAATGCTGAAACTTTTTTCGCATATGTAATCAATTCTGAATCACTAAATGTTTTTTTGCTAATTGAAGGTAATAAATCCTTACAATAAATTGTTGCTGCTGAATTTAAGAATGAATTAAATGTACTTAAAATAGCACCGAATAATGCTGCAACAAAGAAACCTTGTAATACAGTTGGCAATACTCGGTTGACTAATTCCGGGTAAGATAAATCAATTGGATTCAAACCTTCACCAATAATGTGGAAACTAAGCAGTCCTGGTAAATTTAAAATTATTGGTAACAGTAATAAAAATAAGGCTGCAATTAATATTCCTTTCTGCCCTGCTTTTAAATCTTTAGCCCCTAATGCTCTTTGTACTATTGCTTGATTGGTTGTCCAATAAAAGAAGTGAACTAACATAATACCGGTAAAAATTGTCGGCCAAGGTACGGCATCTGTCGCACTGCCTATTGCATTAAACTTCTCTACATGAGTGGTGCCAATAATATGCACCCCTTCCATAAAACTACCATTTCCTAAATAAATCAAGGCAAAAATAGGAACCAAAATAGCACCAATCACAAGAATAATAGCATTAATTGTGTCTGAAACTGCCACAGCTTTTAATCCACCAAATATCGCATATGCAGCTCCAACAACCCCAATAGCAATTATGGTATAAACAATAGATTCTCCATAACTAATATTAAAAGCCGCTTCCAAATTAAATATTTTATTAAATGCAATAGCCCCAGTATAAAGAGCTGTTGGAATAACAATAAAAAGATAGAAAACTAAAAAAAGACCAGACATAATTAAACGTGTCTGTCTATCAAAACGGTTTTCAAAAAACTCCGGAATAGTAGTATATCCGTTTCTAATATACTTCGGTAACAAATATACTGCTAAAAAGCATAATGGAATTACTGTAGGTACTGTCCAAGCTATAATTGAGAAATTACCAATATAGGAATTGGCATTCACACCTATAATTTGTTCTGTAGATAATGAAGTTAATATCATAGAACAGCCAATGATAAAGCCACTTAATCCCCTTCCAGCAAGGAAATAACCTTTAGAGGTTGACAAATCATCGTGTCTAGTTTTTAACCAAGAAATAAGTGCCACTCCCCCTGTCACTAATAAAAAACTCAATATTGTTAATAACATATTGCCTCCTATCCTTTCCAAAATATACATATTCATATACAAGAATAGAAGTTTTTATTTTTATTAGTTATGATAATAATCATAGTTAATATGTGAGAAAGATCACAAATTCTAAAAGTAAATTTTATAAGTAATATATTTATGTAACAATTTTCTGTTTTTTATTTCGGTTAACGAGATAACATACTCATTATCTCTCTTGTACTTCTACCTTGTCGAATAATATCCCGAATACGTGACATTATTGGAGCACTATGACGGAAAAAGAAGTGGTATGAAGGACATAAATAATTTTGTTTAAATTGTTCTCCTTTCAAAGAAACAATACGATGTTTCGGACATCCACCATAACAAAAATGCCGCACCTCACATTTCTGACATTGTTTTGTTAACGTTTCCAATTTAGCGTTACCAAATCTTATCTGTTTAGGTGAATTAACGATATGAGTTAATGATTGATGATTCACATTGCCTATTTTATAGGCGGGGTAAACAAAATGATCACAACTATAAACATCACCATTTGACTCTAATATCATCGCTCTACCACAGGTTTCCTGATGAACACAACTTCTTGATGGAAATCCTAACCATTGACCTAATAAATCATCAAACATATTAATAAAAATATGACCTATATCCTCTTTGATCCATTCATTAAATACATCCAATAAAAATTGCCCATATCCTTCTGCAGGAACAGAAAATGGTGTCATTCGATAGTTTTTACCTGGATTAAAATCTTGTCGTTGTGCTGAATAATTAGCAACTTCCACAATAGGAATAAATTGCATAAAAGTCGAGCCCAATGCTTTTAATGCTTGATAGGTTTCCTTTCCTTTATTCCAATTACGATCATTTACAACAGTTAACGTATTAAAATCAACTTGATATGCTTTTAATAATTCAATAGCGTGCTTTACGCGAGCAAAAGTAGGTTGCCCATTGATAGAAATGCGATATTTATTATGCACCTCCTCTAGTCCATCAACCGAGATCCCAATTAAAAATTTATTATCTTTAAAGAATTCGCACCATTGCCGATTTAAAGCCATCCCGTTAGTTTGAAAACTATTGCTAATTTGTTTAGTTCCAGCAAATTTTGATTGTAGGCTAACCACTTTCCTAAAAAAATCTAATCCCAATAAAGTTGGCTCACCGCCTTGCCACATAAAATCAATTCGTTCACCTGGAAATGAATCAATATAATTTTTAATGTAATTTTCCAATGTCTGTTCCGTCATTGAATTGATATGACGCGTAAACACCTGTTCTTTTTGTAAATAAAAGCAATATTCACATTTAATATTGCAATGAAAACTACTGGGTTTCGCCATCATATGGAAATAAATTTTTTTCTGTTTCGACATAAAATTAAAGCTCTCAAATAACATAATAAATTTAAATGAGTTGTAACAATAACATATATGATGCGATAAGAAGTAGAGTTAAACCTAATAACTTTTGGGATAATTCAGGCTTCAATTTACCTCGAATTTTCATAGAGAAGAAACTCATTACAAATGAGCTAAGCACAACAATTACAACAATACTAAAATTCACATAACCAACTTGCCATGAATGAGGGATAATAATACCTGGCGATTTAGATAAATAGCCATACAAATTACCAATACCTCCAATTACCATCATATAATTTGTATATACTGCGATTTGTCTAATATTGATACTTGGCAATTGAGCAATCAAAGGCGACATAATAGATCCACCGCCAATACCTGTGATACCTGCTATTCCCCCACCTAAAAAGCAAGCTAAAATACCTGGCAATGTATCGTTACTTTGCTCACGTTTTTTTCTGTCTCCTTTTATATCCAACAGGGTTTTAAGTGCTAATAACACTAAAGTTACAACAAAAATAGTCACAATGACGAAATCTGACACATCAAAACTAAGGTAGAAGCCAAGCTGCACCCCTACAATCATAGCCAATGACCAAAAAATCATCTTTTTTTTATCAATCTGAATTTTTTGTTTAATAAAATAGATTAAATTGATCACTGAAGTTCCCATTACAATCGTTAAAGAAGTCGCCGCAACCATCTGCAAAGGCATCTCTGGGAACATCGTATGCAACACTGGTACCATCAAAACGCCGCCGCCAATTCCAAATAAGGCAGACATCAGATTAGACAAAAATCCACATACGACTAATGTAATAATAATCGGTAAAGTCATATTCCATCCTAATAATTTTTCTTTATTATGAATGAGCTTTACACAATAACTTTATGATCATCATCATATTGATAAGTTATAAATATATAACCATTCACAATATAATACCCTATAAAAATTTGTGAAGTATCTCACAATAAGTTTATGATAATTATCATAATTATTTGGCTCCATTGCTTTTTATACTCAAATCATTATTAACTTTCTCACATAGTAGAAAAACTTTATGAAACAGAATCATCTTATGGAATATTATGTTGGTATTGATATTGGAGGCACTAATACTAAAATCGGTATTGTGGATAATCATTGTAATATCCTCATTGAACGCTCTATCAAAACACTATCCATACAAGGTGCACAACAAACATTTGCTCGTATTTGGCAGACAGTACAAGATATGGCAAATGCATTGAATATCTCTACTGATCAGCTACTCGGTATAGGTTTAGGCATTCCCGGTTTAGTCGTAAATCAGGCAATTATCTCGCGCGCCTCAAACTTCTCTTGGGGAGATAACTTTAACGCTAAACAATTAATGGAAGATATTTCTCAAAAATTCGTGAAAGTCGAAAAAGACGTGAATAATATCGCTTTAGGAGAATTATTATTCGGTAGTGGTCGGGGCTTTAATAATATTATTGTCATATCTATTGGTACGGGGTTGTCCGCCGGTATCATTATTGATCAAAAAATCTTATCTGGAGTAAATGGTTGTGCCGGTGAGTTTGGTCATATTGTGGTTAATGAAAAAGGATTAAAATGTGGTTGTGGTTTAACCGGATGTCTTGAAACTTATGCCTCTGCCACCGGAATTCTTAGAGAAACTAAAAGACTGATACTTGAAAAGAAAGTAGGAATGTTGAGTGAACAATTCTATCATCACTTATCTGACTTAGAAGTCAGCCATATATTTGATTTTTACAATAAAAATGATGAAATTGCGATTGAAGTAATAGAAAACTTCTGCAAATATTTAGCTTACGGATTGGGTGTATTGTTAAATACAGTTGATCCAGAACTTGTGATTTTAGCTGGAGGCGTTTCTAAATCAGCAGATTTAATCATACAAAAAGTAAAAATATATCTAACTCGTTATGCATTATCTACATCTTTAGAGAAAATCCAAATAAAACACTGTCAATTACTTGATTCTGCTGGTATAAAAGGCGCTGCATCACTCGTTATTAATGACTATAGGCATAGAACACACAATGAATCAAATATTATCTCCTTATGACTTGAAGTGTTGTCAATGTACCCCTTTACATACAGTACCAAAAGGCACAGTACTTTATCTTCAAGGCGATTCATCACACGAATTTTATTTTGTTGAAAAAGGGTTAGTTGGTCTATATCACATGCTAGAGAACGGCAAAGAAAGCTTAGTTAGAATTTATAAACAAGGCGATTATTTCGGTTTTAGAACGCTCTTTGGCGATGGTACATATCACTGTAGTGCAAGGATCTTAAAAAAATCTGAAATTATTAGGATTACACCTCAAGATTTAGATAACTTTTTTTTAGAAAATCCCCATACTGTCCATATGCTATTTCAAATACTGGCAAATGAACTAAGAGATGCTGAGAGTAGGCTAGCAAAAAGTGCTTATCTAAAAAGTTTAGATAGAATTATTGATAGCATCTGTTTTCTTAATGAAAACTTCCCTGAATATAATTGGACAAACCGTGAAATTGCAGAGTACACAGGTTGTGAAACCGAAACTGCAATCCGAATTACTAAAGAATTACGGCGTAAAAATCTACTCTAAATCATAAAAAACCTGTTTCTTTATAGAAACAGGTTTCTTTTTATTTTTCACTACATACTCTTGGGAAGAAAATCTCATTTTCGAAATAAATATGCTCGTGAAGATCGGCAATAAATTTCTCAATACCGCTGTAAAGCGCTTGCCAAGTGCCACAAGCTCCCTTAGGAAGCGTTAAATTACGCGTTAAAGTTAATAATGTTCTCACATCTTCTTCCGCTTCATCGTGTTCCGCCAACATTACTTGAATCGGCATTCTTGCCATTGCATATTGACCAGCTTTAATCATTTGAAACAGAATCTGCTCTTCTTTCCGCATATGCATATCAAGATCTTGATAAATTTTATCTAAAATAGACGAACTGCCTGCCGGGCAATTCGGACTGTCGGCGTGAACCTGTTCAACGGTTTGCGCCAATTTAATTAACTCCGGCAACTGTTGACGATGACGTTGGTGATAACCGTTTTCCACAAAAGCAATCACTTCGTGATAATCTGCCGTACACCATTTTTGCACATCTGAATCAGAAAAATAATTTTGTTGAGACGCTGCTGTCATAAATCTCTCCTCAGAGGTCATAAAGGTAATATCCGACTGAAATGGTAAGATTTACTGATAGCAAAAACAATTACCCAATATGGTGTATTTCTTTTACTGCTTAAAATAACCACTTTGCTTAACGATATTCTTTATTCTTTTGATAAATAAAATTGATGAAATTAGCCGATCTCTATCTTTTTCTAGTACAATAGCTTGGTTTTGGTAAGTAAATATTTAACTGTTGATAGGTGTTTTGTGACTATTTTTCAAAATCTTATTGTTATTGTTGCTTTAATTGCCGCTTCAAGTTTTCTTTCCATTTCAGAAATTTCGATTGCCGGTGCTCGCAAAATCAAATTAAAGCTTATTGCGGAAAGTGGCGATGAACGAGCAAATAAAGTATTGTTTTTACAAGAAAATTCAGCTGATTTTTTTGCCGCCTCACAAATTGGTTTAAATGCGGTTGCTATTTTAGGAGGTATCTTAGGGGAGTCTGCATTTCGCCCCTATTTTGTCAGCTTAGTTGAAGAGTTTTATCAGGGAGAATGGGCGGAAACAATCGGATTTACCTTATCATTTTCATTGGTAACTTCTCTCTTTATCATCTTTGCCGATTTAATGCCTAAACGTATGGCAATGATTGCACCAGAAAAAATTGCAGTGACATTGATTCACCCAATCAATATTTTTATTCTGATCTGTAAGCCTTTTACTTGGATCATCAATTCTATTGCTAATACTATTTTTCGTCTTTTCAAAATGAATATTAACCGTGAAGATAACATCACTTTCGATGATATTTCTGCGGTTGTAGATGCAAGAGCACAGGCAGGAGTATTACAACAGCAGGAACATCATTTCATTGAAAATGTGTTTGAGTTGGAAGAGCGTACAGTGCCGTCCAGTATGACCACTCGAGAAAATGTGGTCTATTTCACCTTAAAAGAATCTGAACAAAGTATTCGTCAAAAAATTGCTGATTATCCATATTCCAAATTTTTGGTTTGTAACGAAAATATTGATCAAGTCATTGGTTATGTCGATACTAAAGATATTTTGGTAAAAATTTTAAATAATCAATCAATGATCCAACTTAATGAATCAACTATTCGCAATGTTTTGATCATTCCAGATACCTTAACTTTATCAGAACTATTAGACCGTTTCCGTGCAACTAAAGAGAAATTTGCTGTAGTAATGAACGAATATGCATTAGTCGTCGGAGTTATTACATTATCAGATATTATGATGACGGTAATGGGAGACTGGGTTGCTCCTATTGAGCAGGATCAACAAATCATTAAACGTGATGAAAACTCGTGGTTAATTGAAGGATCAACGCCAATTGAGAATGTAAAACACGCTTTATCCATTAATATTGATTTTCCTGAATGGGAAAATTACGAAACCATCGCTGGATTTATGATGTATCGTTTAAGAAAAATTCCTCGTCCGGCGGATGCAGTCGAATTTGAAGGATTTAAATTTGAAGTTGTCGATATTGACCACTATAAAATAGACCAGTTACTAGTAACTCGTATCACACATCCACCATTGAAGATTAAAGAAGTTAGCGAATAATCTCAAAATGCCTACTTTCCGTAGGCATTATTTCTCTATATTCTCTTGATAATTTGACAACTCAATTAAATTACCATCAGGATCACGCAAATAAACAGAATGAATTTTTCCAACCGCACCTGTACGCTCCACAATACCAGCTTCGATGCTTAAATTCTGCTCTTTTAAATAACTCAGCACTTGTTCTAACGGTTCAGATACAATAAAACAAAGATCCGCACTTCCAGCTTGCACGTGCTTAGCCTTTGGCTCAAATTCTTTTCCTAATTGATGTAAATTAATTTTTGTTGTCCAAATTGTAACGCTACCCTTCCTCCTAAAAATATCTGCTTTTTCATTCCCAATTTTTGATAAAACGCCACTGAAACATCAATATCTTTAACGGTTAAAACCAAATGATCCAAATGCGTTATGTTGAGCATAGTTTTTCCTTACATTGAGTCTAAAATCTAAAGAAAAGCCCTATCCAATGATCTGACTCCGAAAAGTTAGACTGTTATTTTAAGGACTGAATTCTGTATTGAACAGGGCTCAGTCCATTTAATTTTAATTGTATTCTTTCCTCATTGTAATAACGAACATATTCTTTGATAACAGATTCAAGTTCTTCAATGCTGTCGAAAGTTTTGCCATAAAAACATTCCACTTTCATCCGCCCAAAGAAACTCTCCATCGCGGCATTATCTAAACAATTGCCTTTCCTTGACATACTCTGCACAATATTGTGCTCAGCTAATAACTGTTGATAACTTGCCATTTGATACTGAATACCTTGGTCTGAATGTAATATCGGGGAGTCCCCCTCAGCTAACCGAGCAATTGCTTGTAACACCATCTGTTTTACTAATCTACCATCTGGATGACGACTACATTGATAAGCAATCAATTCATTGTTATAGCAATCCAATATCGGGGAAAAATAGAGTTTATCGCCCTTCACCTTAAACTCAGTAATATCGGTCAACCATTTCTGGTGCGGAACGGTGGCGTGGAAGTCTCGTTGTAAGTGATTCGGGGCGATGTTACCCACTTCCCCACGATAAGAATAATATTTACGTTGTCTTTTCCCTTTTACCTGCAATCCCATCACTTGGATTAATCGTTGTACCCGTTTATGGTTGATCCCCTCGCCTAATTGTTTGGTGACTCGGCGATAGCCATAATGTGGATTCTGTTGTTTGATAGCAAGAATTTGGGCACATAATGAAGCGTTGTTATCCCTAGTCTTATCTTTACCATGTAAATGATAAAAGAAAGTACTTCTGGCTAAATCGGCATACCGTAACAGTAAGTCTAACGGATAGTCTGCTCTTAATTCTTGGACGGCGTTGGCTTTTTCCTCATTTTTTCTCGGTCTAATTGCTGACACTTTTTTAGGTAGGCATTCTCCGTTTCTAATTCTAGAATTCTTAAGCGTAAGCGTTCTTCTTCTGTTTTCGGTGGCGGTGGCATTTTGGCATAGCGTGTTTTTTTCATCGCAGGTCGTCCTTTGGGTTTTGGGTGTAATCCTTCTATACCGCATTGTTGAAAGTTTTTCAACCATTGGCTAATAGCACCCGAATTAGCAATTCCAAACTGTAAACAGGCTTGGTCAGCTGTCATGTCTCTGTTTTGAATCGTTTGTATGACGTGATATTTAAACTCTGGAGTATAGGTTCGTTTGGTATGCAGCACGGCTAAGCCATTTATACCTGAATGTTGATATTGGGCAATCCAACGCCTTAATGTGCGTTTAGACACGGTAAATGTACGACAGGTTAAAGAAAGGCTTTCCTCGTGTTGAAAGTAGAAATCTACCACTTGTTGTTTAAATGTTTGGTTATATTTAGTCATAAAAAATCTGCACCTCTGTATGTTGTTGGATAATAAGTCCAACTTTAGGGGTGCAGATCATAGATAAGGCTTTTTTGACAAAATAAAAATCGAAATTGGATTATTCTGCTTCAGAGAGATCTAATTGCTCCGGAGAAAGAATAATGCCGGTTAAATCTGCATATACGAAATCTTCCGGTAAGAAAGAAACACCACCAAAGTTGACAGGAACATCCACTTCACCACTCGTCTGCTCATCTGCAGAAACCGGAATAGGAGCCAATGCCTGAATACCGATATTGATGTTTTCCAACTGGTCAATTTGACGTACTGCACCATAAACAATAATACCTTCCCAGCCGTTATCTGCGGCTAATTGAGCCAATTCAGCATCAATCAACGCTCGACGTACCGCACCACCACCATCGATTAATAACACTCGTCCCTGCCCCTCTTCTTCCAACATCTCAGCGATTAAACCATTACTTTCAAAGCATTTAATGGTTGTAATTTTTCCTGAAAAAGCTGAAACGCCTCCAAAGCTAGAAAAAATCGGGTCTACAACATCAACTTGATCCAAGTAAATATCGCAAAGTTCTGATGTGTCAATTCTCATCGCATTTTCCTTTTTTCAAAATGAACCGGGATTATCCCAAACAAAGTCCTAAACTAAAAATAATATTAAATAATAGTGCTAATTTAGCCATTTGTGCAAGCATTGGACGTAATTGCAGAGCATCTTGATGATTCATCACAAAAACAGCGTGTTTAGCTAATAGTGGGAACACTAAAATAAACATAAAACTATACCAGTGTTGAAAATGATAAAGTGCAAACAGCAATGCAAACAATGCAGCCAAAAAAATCAGACTAATATGATAATAACGCCCCGCAACAGCACCGATTCTCACAATTAGGGTATTTTTCCCAGATTTTCTATCTTGCTCAACATCTCGTAAGTTATTGATATTTAAAACAGCAACAGCTAAAAGTCCAGACATCATTGCCGGCAATATCATTGCCCAATTTAAAAGATGTGATTGCAAATAAAAAGTACCGCACACACCGAGTAATCCAAAGAAGATGAAGACAGATACATCACCTAATCCCATATAACCATAAGGTTTTTTACCAACGGTATAAGTAATGGAAGCAATAATCGCCAAAATACCCAACACTATAAATGCCAACACATCATTCCACGTTTGGCAAGCTACTGCAATCAATGCCACACCGGAAATCATACTGGCAAATGTGACTAGAATTAATCCTAACCGCAATTGGGAAAATGTAATTGCTCCTTGTTGAATTCCACGTAATGGTCCAATTCGTTCTACGGTATCTGAACCTTTTATATGATCGCCATAATCATTGGCAAAATTGGACACAATCTGCAATAAAGTTGCAGTAATCAATGCCAATAAAGCAATAGTAGCATCAAATTGATGATAGTAATATGCCAATGCCGATCCAGTAACAATTGAAGCGATTGCCAATGGCAACGTTTTCGGTCTTGCGGTTTCAAACCACATTTTGCATTTATTTGATTCCATTATTTCTCTAAATTTATTTTATAATCATCTCTTATTTCTTAAACAAGTTGGTAATTTTACCTGAATTCCTTTAATTGTAACTACTTATTTATTGGCATAACACAAATATGAGTATTACCTTACAACCAATTGCTACTATTTATACGCCCTATAGTGAAAAATTTTCTGTTCCAAGACAACCTGAACTAGCACCGCACGGTAAAGGTATTTTGCAATTACTTCCTCCTTATAATGTGCCGGAAGCTGTTCGTGGCATTGAGCAATTTTCACATTTATGGTTGATTTTCCAATTTGATCGCATTACCACTGATAAATGGTCACCAACTGTACGTCCACCTCGCTTAGGTGGTAATGAACGCATTGGTGTTTTTGCTTCTCGATCAACACATCGCCCAAATTCGCTTGGTTTATCCAAAGTAAAATTGGAGCGAGTTGAGATTCACGCACAACACATTTTATTACATTTAGGCAGTGTTGATTTAGTTAATGGCACACCGATTTTTGATATTAAGCCTTATATTGCCTATGCTGATAGCCAACCTGATGCTGATTCTGGCTTTGCCCAACAAAAGCCAACTCCCCAATTACAAGTTGAATTTACTTCTTTAGCTCAACAGCAATTAACTGTATTTAGTGTCATTTACCCCGATCTATTGCCATTAATCCAAGAGGTTTTACAACAAGATCCACGTCCGGCATATCAACGCAAACAACTTCCCGAACGGATATATGGAATGACGCTTTGGGGCATTAATGTGCAATGGCGAATGAAAAGTAAAAATCTGGTTGAAGTGTTAAACTTAAATAAAAAATAATTACATAAAAATGGGGAGATTTTGATCTACCCATTACTTTGTTATTTTTGACTACAAACTGCAATAAAGTGCATTTTGTTTTGTGGATCATTAAAAAAACTGAACATTTTCTTAAAAGTTTCTCGATTTTCAGAACGCAACGCATTCCGCACAAGTTTTAATGTTCCCAGTACACCTTCGTCATAGAGCATTCCTTTAGGTGATAACAATGTCATCTCGCCAGAATAGGTATCAACATTACTGAAACCTACCTGTTTAAACAAATCTTTCCACCCTTCTTTGGTTAATGGTGTGATACTAATATTAATCACCTCACGTAAAGTTGCTAAAATTTGCTCTTCATTATGTTCCAACAACATTACATCGTGAGTTAATAAAAAACCACCCGGTTTTAATACTCGGAAATATTCCGTTACCGCTTTACGTTTTGCTTCTAACGGCAACATTGTTAACATTGCTTCATTAATTACAATATCGAATGAATTATCTGCAAACGGCAATTTCATTGCATTGGCACGCTGTACGTGAATTAAATCATCCAATTTTGCTTCACTAATATTCTTCTGTGCCTTTGCTAACGCCTGCTCATCCAAATCCACACCTTCAATATGACAACCGAACCGCTCAGCTATACCTATTGCTGTCGTCCCCATATTGCAGGCGACCTCCAACACTTTTTTATCTTTATTGAAATCACCGTTTGCAATTAGCCAATCTGTCCCTTTTTTACCACCCGGACGTAAACGCGTTTTGCCTAAACGAGCTAAAAAATTATGCCCAATTTCATCTTTTTTCATTTTCTTTCGCCTTATAAAACTTATCTAGTTCCATAAACAACAATAGTTTTACCATGTGCAGAAATCAAGCCTTGGTCTTCCAGCATTTTTAAAATTCTACCTACCGTTTCACGAGAACAACCAACCATTTGCCCAATTTCCTGGCGAGTAATTTTAATCTGCATCCCTTCCGGATGTGTCATTGCATCCGGCATTCTCGCTAAATGCAATAATGTTTGTGCGATACGACCAGTAACATCAAGAAAAGCCAAATTACTCACCTGCTTTGAAGTGTTTTGCAAACGACGTGCTAATTGCGAGGTCAAATACATCAAAATTTCAGGATTAACCTGAATCAGTTGACGAAACTTTTTATAAGAAATTTCAGCCACTTCGCAGGTTGTTTTCGCTTTAACCCACGCACTACGCACTTTTACATCTTCAAATAGTCCAAGCTCACCAAAAAAATCCCCTTGACTCAAATAAGACAAAATCATCTCTTTGCCTTCATCATCTTTTACTGAAACCGCAATAGAACCTTTAATTAAATAATAGAGCGTTTCAGCTTTTTCACCAGCATTAATTAAGGTGCTTTTCGCTGGATATTTATGAATATGACAATGTGATAAAAACCACTCCAACGTAGGATCCGTTGTTGTTTCTTCTTGTTGTACTTCTATTTCTTCTTTCATATCCATACTGCCACCAACACCTATACAAATTACTAAAATGACAAAATTATAATGTTATAGCATATTTCATTTATGCTGTGTTAAAAATTCCCGTTTCAATTTCAAATCAAGCGTTTGATGCAGTTCAGACCAAACAATCACCACTTCCCCCGACTTAATCTGTTTTAGCAAACGAGCTTCTTTTTCTGCTAGCGTCAACTCTCTTGCGCCATAATCCGTACCTTCACGTAAAATAAAACTCTGCGTAATATTATGCAGTGCCGTTTCACTTAATTGTTGCCAAGGAATAATCATAATTAATCAAAAATCGATTCAACTAACTTCCACTGCGTTTCAAAATCCTGACTTGACAAATGCCTAAAGTTAGAACGCACATAACGCATAAATTGCCCCTCACATAATAATACCAAATAACCGGCAATAGCACGTTCATCCATTTTAAAACCTCTGCCCTCACGCAATTTTCGCATTTGTAATACATTAACTAATTGCAATTCTAAACGATCAAAAAAAGTCGCCACTCGCATTTGCAACGATTTATCTTCAAACATCAATGCATGCCCAGTTAAAATCCGAGTTAATCCCGGATTTTTCTGAGCAAAGGTCAACACCATTTGCAAAATATCGTGTACTCGTAATTTAGTATCCGTCTGCATTTTCATTGATTGTGTAATTCTCTGTAACAGTACTGTTTCAATCTGTTCAATCAATGCTTCAAAAATTTTTGTTTTGCTCGGAAAATAACGATATAACGCCGCTTCCGATACACCAACCGCTTCTGCTAATTTTGCCGTAGTAATCCGTTCCATTCCTTGATCTGAATGCAGTAAATGCGTCACAATCGCTAATACTTGCTGGCGACGTGCTTCTATAGAACGTTTTTCAACCTTTTTCTTCGGTTTATTTTCCTGTATGACCAAATCCACCGCTGCCTCTTTCTGTCTGCTCAAAATCAGTCACAATGTTAAATTCAGCTTGTACAACAGGCACAAACACAAGCTGTGCAATACGATCTCCAACTTCTATCGTAAAAGGTTGTTGACTCCGATTCCACGCAGAGATCATTAACGGCCCTTGGTAATCTGAGTCAATTAACCCAACCAAATTCCCCAATACAATGCCGTGCTTATGTCCTAATCCGGAACGAGGTAAAATCACCGCCGCTAAATTTGGATCTCCAATATAAATGGACAATCCGGTCGGAATTAACTGTGTTTCACCAGGTTGTAACACAATTTTTTCTTGAGCCAAAGCTCGTAAATCAAGACCAGCAGATCCTTCAGTAGCATAAGTCGGTAACGGAAATTCATTGCCCAAACGGCTATCAAGAATCTTAACATCAATTTTCTTCATTATTTTTCTTCTCTGCTTGATAAAGTTGAATAATATGTTGTACTAGCTGTTGTGCCAATTCGCTTTTATGGGCTAGCGACAACGATAAACTACCTTGTCGCCAGAAAAGTTGCAATGCATTATTATCACTGCTAAAACCTTGCCCAGCGATTGAAACATCATTAGCACAAATTAAATCTAAATTTTTACGCACCAATTTATCTTTTGCATAATTTTCAACATCTTGCGTTTCTGCGGCAAAACCAACCGTAAATGGACGTTGCTGTTTAAGATGACCAACATCAGCAATAATATCTGGATTTTTCACCAATTTTAGTGTCAATTCTTCGCCCGATTTTTTAATTTTTTGCGTAGCAATTTCAGCTACACGATAATCCGCAACAGCTGCACAACCAATAAAAATATCATTCAACACTGCTGCCTGCATTGATTTCTGCCACATTTCTACCGCTGTTTTTATCCAAACTACATTCACGCCATTCGGTGCAGCCAAATTCACTGGCCCACTGATTAATGTCACTTCCGCACCTTGTTTGGCAAAAGCTTCAGCAATCGCATACCCCATTTTCCCAGAACTATAATTGGAAATATAACGCACCGGATCAATCGGCTCTTGAGTTGGGCCGGCGGTAATCGCCACTTTGATCCCTTGCAACGGTTGCTCAGTGAAAAACTGCTGTGCCAACACCTCAACAATTTCCTGTGGTTCAGACATTCTGCCTGCACCAACATCGCCACACGCCTGCACACCACTGTCCGGTCCAATAATCAACACACCACGCTGCCGTAAACTATGCAAATGTTGTTGAAGAACTGCTTGTGCATACATCTGTTGATTCATTGCAGGTGCAATCGCAATTGGTACTGCGGTCGCTAAACAGAGCGTTGTTAACAGATCATTTGCTAACCCCAAATTAAAACGAGCAATAAAATCCGCCGTTGCTGGAGCAATCACAACATAATCTGCCCATTTTGCCAGTTCAATATGCCCCATCGCTAATTCTGCTTGCGGATCAAACAATGAATGTGACACTGGATTAGTAGAAATCGCTTGTAATGTCAGTGGAGAAACAAAATGAGTAGCGGCATCGGTCAATACTACACGAACTTCCGCCCCCTGTTTACGCAATAAACGAATCAACTCAATAGCTTTATATGCTGCAATACCTCCGGTAATGCCAAGTAAAATTCGTTTATGTTGAAGAGATGAATTCATTAATTGAACGCCTTAGAACATCAAAATGAAAGATACATCATTTTACTGAATATTTGTCACCCTGCCAAATTAAGCACCGCCTATTTTCACTGAAAAAATTTTATATTTTCCGATCCTGATCGTAAAAATGGAATCTTGTCACAATTATCAATATACGAATGATTAAAATAACACTATTTGCAATAAATGAGATACAAGCAATGACAAGGTTAATGCCACGTGAAAAACTTTTACAACAAGGCGCCGATAAATTAAGCGATCAAGAATTATTAGCTATTTTTTTACGCACCGGTTTTAAAAACTGTTCAGTTATGACATTGGCTGAAAACAGCCTACATCATTTCGGATCTCTACGAGAATTATTAGCTGCTTCAAAAGAAAATTTCTGTGAAGTCAAAGGGCTAGGTATAACACAATACATTCAGTTACAAGCTTGTATTGAAATGACGAAACGCTATCTGACACAAGAAATAAAACAACAACCCCTGTTCAATAATATCGAGTTTGCCAAACTTTATATGCAGACAGAATTATCCAATCAACAAAGGGAGCTTTTTATGGTTCTTTTTCTAGACAATCAACATTATTTAATTGAACAGGAAACCTTATTCCAAGGAACCATTAACAGTACACAAGTACATCCACGAGAAATTATTAAATCAGCCTTAAAATATAATGCTGCTGCCATTATTTTGGCTCATAATCATCCTTCTGGCATTACTACGCCCAGTAAAGAAGATATTGCTGTTACCGAACAGATCCAACAGGCGTGCAAACTGATTGATGTCAGAGTATTGGATCATTTAATTATTGGCAAAAACCAGGTTTTCTCTTTTTGTGAAAAAGGCTTAATTGATTTTCGATAAAAGAATCATTCTATGAACAAAATCCAACATTCCGAGCAAGAAAAAATCCGGCAAATGCCGGATTTTGTGGTAATAAATGACTCATCTTTAGCTTAAAAGATGATTAATACGTTTAATAAATGCGGTTGGATTATCCAACGTACCGCGTTCCGCTAACATAGCTTGATCCAACAATAACTCAATCCACTCAGCAAATTGCTGCTCATCTGCAATATCTGCCACTTTTTTCACTAAATGATGTTCCGGATTAAGCTCAAATGTATATTTCACTTCCGGCATTTTTTGCCCAGCAGCGGCAAATAATTTCGCCATTTGTGTTGTCATTTGATCATTATCGGTCGATACAATCGCCGGTGTTTCGCTCAAACGGTGAGTTAAACGTACGTCTTTTACTCGATCTCCTAACAATTTTTTCACGCGTTCAATAAAAGAAGCAAAAGTTTGTTCTTCTTCTTTTTGCTTACTTTCTTCTTTATCTGCTAAATCACCTAAATCTAAATCTGATTTAGTAATGGTTTGTAGCGGTTTACCATCAAATTCAGTTAAATAGCTTAACATCCATTCATCAATGCGATCGGAAAGCAACAACACTTCAATGCCTTTCTTATTAAAGATCTCCAAGTGTGGACTGTTTTTCGCTACGGTATAGCTGTCAGCCGTAATGTAATAAATTGCTTTTTGCCCCTCTTTCATTCGTGCAACATAGTCAGTTAACGACACTGTCTGTTCACTGCTATCATTATGTGTTGAAGCAAAACGCAACAACTTCGCAATCTCTTCTTTATTTGCCGGATCTTCTGCCGGACCTTCTTTCAAGACTAAACCAAATTCTTGCCAAAACTGTTGATATTTGCTTTTATCCTCATCTTTCGCCAATTTTTCCAACATTCCTAACGCACGCTTGGTTAATGCTTTACGCAATGCTGCGGTTACTTTATTATCTTGCAAAATTTCTCGCGATACATTTAACGGCAAATCATTGGAATCAATTAACCCTTTGATAAACCGCAAATAATTCGGCATAAACTGTTCCGCATCATCCATAATAAAGACACGTTGTACATACAGTTTCAAGCCGTGTTTTTGTTCACGATTAAAGAGATCCCAAGGCGCTTTCGCCGGCAAATAAAGCAAACTAGTATACTCTTGTTTTCCCTCAACTTTATTATGTGCCCATAGCATCGGATCAGCAAAATCGTGACTTAAATGTTTATAAAATTCTTTATATTCATCATCACTGATTTCAGATTTTGAACGTGTCCAAAGTGCTTGGGCTTTATTGATTTTTTCCCATTTAACACCTGTTTCTTTACCTTCATCATCATATTCTTTTGTTAAAATTTCTACTGGTAAACCAATATGATCAGAATATTTTCCAATGATTTCGCGTAAACGCCACTCATTCAAAAACTCTTTTTCATCTTCACGCAAATGTAAGGTAATCTCTGTACCCCGATCCTTCTTCTCAATATCGGCAATTGTAAACTCACCTTCACCAGCCGATTCCCAAAGTACACCTTTGTCTGCACTTTCACCAGCAGCACGTGTTTTCACGGTTACTTTATCAGCAACAATAAATGCAGAATAAAAACCAACCCCGAACTGTCCAATTAATTGACTGTCTTTCGCTTGTTCCGCCCCTAATGCGGATAAAAACTCTTTTGTACCTGATTTAGCAATTGTACCCAAATGTTCAATTGCTTGTTCACGCGTCATTCCGATGCCGTTATCACTGATGGTTAACGTACCTTTATCAGCATCCACGCTGATACGCACTTTTAGATCACCATCACCTTCATAAAGCTCTGGAGCGGAAAGTGCTTTAAAACGTAATTTATCCGCCGCATCCGATGCATTAGAAATTAATTCACGCAAAAAAATCTCTTTATTGGAATAAAGTGAATGGATCATTAATTGCAGAAGTTGTTTTACTTCTGATTGAAAACCTCTCGTTTCTTGATTAGTACTCATATTTTTTTCCTCATTAATCAAAAAAGACAAAAATATCTTTTCATTAAAATTGCTTACGATGGCAAAAAATAGGTATAAAAACCGATTTTTCAAGGTTTGGAGGTATAAAAAATGCGATCTATCAAGATCGCATTTAAAGACATTAAAAAATCAGATTAGAAAGTGTAGCGTAAACCGGCTTTTACACCATATTGTTTCACTTTTACATCATCAAATTTGCCAAGAATATTATATTCCGCCGCAACATCCAATGCTAAATTCGGCATTAAATCATAAGAAGCGCCGACTAACGCACCATAACCGAATTTTGTAGAGGTTTCTGTCACATCTTTTTCTTTCTCTAATGCATTAAAAATTGTGCCATCATTCCGTTTATATACTCCGGTATCAGACGATTTCATTTTAATTTTATTGCTAGATAAACGAATCCCAACATAAGGCTTGATATTAGACTGCAAGTCAATATCATATAATGCAGAAACACCGACACCGCGAATCTTTAACTCATCCTTACTCTCGGTATATCCATCTTCATCGTAAAGTCTACGATGATCATCGACATTACCATAGTAAGTATAATCCACCGCTAAACGGATATCCCCCAATTTATAGCCCACTGCCACGCTAGGAGTCACTTTACTTTTATTAAGCTCCCCATCTTCTAAGCCGGATGTTTTAATTTTGGAATAACCCAAATTACCTTGTACATACCACTCTGCTTGTGCAGTTGAAGCTAATGCTAACGCACCCAGTGCTACCACCAATAATTTTTTCATTTTTGCCTCCATTTGATGTTTCAGTTGCTCTCTCTTCCACTGCCACGACAACCAATAATAACAGTTAAGAAAGAGTAACGAAGTGTAACTGCTTTTTGCACTTTTTACAAAAATATTGTATGCCTTGCTGCTGAATTTTTTGATGACGGCGTGCCGTCAAATGGTGCGTTTGACAAGCACATTGGTAAGGAAAAGTTTGCCCCTGAACACTTTTTATCTCAAATTGATGTCTGGTTTCTGCTGGTACACCAAACACATTTTGCATCACATCCTGCCACTCCCTACCGTGCGGTTTCACTCTTCCAAATTGTTGATAAACCAATAAATGCGCCAATTCGTGTGGCACAACTTGCTCAATAAAACGTTGGCCATTTTCCAATAATAAAATCGGATTTAAACGGATTTCCCACTGCTGTAAATAAGCCACGCCTGCTTTTACGCCACGCAATTTATAACTAATATTCGGTCGCACAAAGCTACAATTAAAGTGGCTTTCAGCCAATAACAAACATTGTGTTAATTTACGGTTTACTTGAAGATTAAGGTGTCGAAGTTGTTGTTTTTGTTGCTGTTCCATTATCACCTTTTCATTCTTGTTAAAAAGTGAATGATATTAATCTATCCCCTATCTTTTTCAACAATAATAATGTGCTTTCTTTTATATTCAATTTTTTGCATATATTTTTTTATTTTCCTCTTGAAACAATTTAAAACGTACCCATTTTATCACCCGTGAATGACGAAACGTCGTCTAGGAGGATTATATGAATTTTGAAAAATTAACAACCAAATTCCAACAAGCATTGGCTGAAGCACAATCTTTAGTGTTAGGCAAAGATCAGCAATATATTGAGCCGGTGCATTTAATGAGCGCATTATTGAATCAAGAGGGTGGTTCCGTTGCGCCGTTGCTTACTGCTTCCGGCGTTAATGCTGCTCAATTACGCCAAGCAATTAGCCAAGAGATTGAGCGTTTACCACAAGTTTCTGGTAACGGTGGTGATGTACAAGTTTCTCCTGCATTGAGCAGAATGCTGAATCTATGCGATAAATTTGCACAGCAACGCAATGATAAATTTATCTCATCCGAACTTTTTGTATTAGCAGCTTTGGAAAGCTCCGACAAACTAAGTGATATATTAAAGAAAAGTGGTTTAACCCGACAAAATTTATTAAAGAGTATTGATAAAATGCGTGGTGGAGAGAATGTAAACGATGCTGGTGCGGAAGAAACCCGTCAGGCATTACAAAAATATACTATTGATTTAACTGCAAGAGCGGAAAGTGGTAAATTGGATCCGGTTATCGGTCGTGATGATGAAATCCGCCGTACCATCCAAGTGTTGCAACGTCGTACCAAAAACAATCCGGTGTTAATCGGTGAACCAGGGGTTGGTAAGACTGCTATCGTTGAAGGATTGGCACAACGTATCGTTAATGGGGAAGTACCTGAAGGATTACGACATAAACGTGTACTCTCTTTGGATATGGGAGCATTAATTGCTGGTGCAAAATATCGTGGTGAATTTGAGGAACGCTTAAAAGCAGTACTAAATGAAATCGCAAAAGAAGAAGGTCGAATTATCCTATTTATTGATGAAATTCACACTATGGTCGGTGCTGGTAAAACAGACGGCGCAATGGATGCTGGCAACTTGTTAAAACCATCATTAGCACGTGGTGAATTACACTGTGTCGGTGCAACAACATTGGATGAATATCGTCAATATATTGAAAAAGATGCAGCATTAGAACGCCGTTTCCAAAAAGTATTAGTCGATGAACCAAGCGTGGAAGATACTATTGCAATTTTGCGTGGTTTGAAAGAACGTTATGAAATTCACCACCACGTACAAATTACTGACCCGGCGATTGTAGCGGCTGCAACACTTTCTCATCGTTATATCTCGGATCGTCAGCTTCCGGATAAAGCGATTGACTTAATTGATGAAGCGGCTTCAAGCATTCGTATGGAAATCGATTCAAAACCGCAACCATTAGATAAATTGGAACGCCGTATTATTCAATTAAAACTTGAACAACAAGCGTTACAAAAAGAAGAAGACGATGCCAGTCGTAAACGCCTCGAAATGTTAGAAAAAGAGTTGGCAGAAAAAGAGAAAGAGTATTCTGAACTTGAAGAAGTTTGGAAGAGCGAAAAAGCTGCACTTTCCGGCGCACAACATATCAAAGCTGAATTAGATAATGCCAAAACCAAAATGGAACAGGCATACCGTGCTGGTGATATTGCGAAAATGTCTGAATTGAAATACAGCACCATTCCAGCGTTGGAAAAACAATTAGAACAGGCTGAAAATGCAGAAGGCAAAGAAATGAGTCTATTGCGTTATCGTGTTACCGATGAAGAAATCGCTGAAGTGCTTTCTCGTGCGACCGGTATTCCTGTTGCTAAAATGATGGAAGGTGAAAAAGAAAAATTATTGAGAATGGAAGATGAGTTACATAAACGCGTTATTGGACAGAACGAAGCAGTTGAGGCAGTAGCAAACGCTATTCGTCGTAGTCGTGCTGGATTATCCGATCCAAATCGTCCAATTGGTTCATTCCTATTCTTAGGGCCTACCGGTGTTGGTAAAACCGAATTGTGTAAAACATTGGCAAATTTCCTATTCGACAGTGAAGATGCAATGGTGAGAATTGATATGTCGGAATTTATGGAAAAACATTCCGTTTCTCGTTTGGTCGGTGCACCTCCAGGATATGTTGGTTACGAAGAAGGCGGTTACTTAACCGAAGCGGTTCGTCGTCGTCCATATTCTGTCGTTTTACTTGATGAAGTGGAAAAAGCACACCGTGATGTCTTCAATATTTTATTGCAGGTACTTGATGACGGACGTTTAACTGATGGTCAAGGTCGTACAGTTGATTTTCGCAACACTGTGGTAATTATGACTTCCAACTTGGGTTCAGATTTAATTCAATCTCAGGCTGGTGATCTTAGTTATGGCGAAATGAAAGAATTGGTAATGTCTGTGGTTGGACAACACTTCCGCCCAGAATTTATTAATCGTATTGATGAAACTGTGGTATTCCACCCACTTGCTAAAGAAAATATTCGTGCGATTGCATCAATTCAGTTGCAACGTTTAATCAACCGTATGAAAGAACGTGGTTATTTATTACATTTTAGTGAACAGGCACTAGATTACTTAGGTCAAGTTGGTTATGACCCAATATATGGCGCAAGACCATTAAAACGGACAATCCAAAATCTTGTAGAAAATCCACTTGCCCAACAAATCTTATCAGGTGAACTATTGCCAGATAAGACTATTGAAATCAACTTTGTTGATGGAAAAATGGAAGCTAAACAATAATACATAAATCCCTCCTTTTAACCGCTATCCGCAAGATAGCGGTCTGAGTCCGATCAAAGATCGGACTTTTATTTTCTATGAATCGTGTCAAAGTTGCCCAGACTCACTTACTGAAATCACTATATCCTACTCACCCACAAAGTTGTCTTGATATTTGCAAATACCAGCGTGTTGCTAGCTAGCATCTTCGTAACATATGAAGCTGAAGACCACTTCGATCATTTACGATTGGTTGAATACGTTAAGATACACCAGCAGTTGGAAATTTTTTTGAATTAAGTCTGTTATGCTAAAAAAAGTGCAAGCTGGGGGCGGTGGCGGAAATTTATGATGGAACACACCAAACACCTAATTATAAAAAGTCAGGGATAATGTTTTTAAGTGTTGAAAATATTGAAACTATGATTTCTGATAAGTTTATATCAGAAGATGACTTTAAGAGAGAGTTTAAAACATATCCTACTCGCGGTGATGTTTTAATGACAAGAATAGGTGATATAGGAACAATTAATATAGTCAATACAAATCAAAGACTTGCTTATTATGTAAGTCTAGCTTTACTAAAGTCTAAATTAGTTTTATCTGAATATCTAAAGCCATTAATAGAAAGTGAACTAATTCAAAAAGAACTTTGGAAAAGAACGCTACACGTTGCATTTCCTAAAAAAATCAATAAAGGTGAAATTGAAGAAATTCCTATTATTCATCCCTCCCTCCCCGAACAACAAAAAATCGGCGCGCTTTTCAGACAGCTAGATCGGCTGATTACTCTTCATAAGCGTAAGTTATTAGAAAAATATAATAAAAATAATACAAAATTCTTGCAAAATGTAACTCATCAACAGAGCGTTCTTAAATTGTGTTGTATAACTTTTAACCCAATAATAGAGAGGACATCATTATGCAATTAACTAATCAAGAACTTTTTCACCGCTATTTCAAACGTTGGATCAGTATTTATAAAGAAGGTGCGATCCGCCCCGTAACACTCGCTAAATACCAAATGAGCCACACTTGGTTGATTCGCCTCGCTCCCAAATTACGGCTGTGCGATCTCAACCGCATTAGCTATCAACAACTGCTCAATGACTACGCCAACAACCACGAACGCCAAACCGTGATGGATTTTCACCATCAAATCAAAGGGGCTATTTTAGATGCTGTAGATGAGGGGCTAATTATTCGGGATCCTACCCGTAAGGCGATTATTAAAGGTAAAATCCCGCGTGAGAAAAAGCCTAAATATTTAAGCCAATACGAACTACAAACCCTGATCCATCAGCTTAATTTAAATGAAAAACTCAGTTTTGATTGGCTTATTTTGTTAATTGCTAAAACTGGATTACGTTTTTCTGAGGCTCTTGCGGTTACGCCAAAAGATTTTGATTTTGCACGGCAAACACTGACAATAAATAAAACTTGGGATTATAAAAATGAAGGTGGATTTTTACCCACTAAAAATCGCTCTTCCATTCGCAAGGTTCAGTTGGATTGGCAAACCATCATTCAATTTGCACAATTAATTCGCCATTGTCCGGAAAATATTCCGATTTTTCTGCCTAACTACGAAAAAGTTTATAACTCTACAATTAATGATCTTATTGCACGTTATTGTAAAAAAGCAGCGATTCCGATTATTACGGTACACGGATTACGCCACACCCACGCTTCACTACTACTTTTTGCCGGCGTTTCTATCGCCAGTGTGGCAAGACGGCTAGGACACGCCAGCATCACTACCACACAAAAAACCTATCTGCACATTATTCACGAGCTGGAAAATAAAGATGTGGATTTGGTGATGCGATCGCTGTCGAGTTTAAATATAGGATAAATGCAAAGTTAATCAAAATATTTTTAATAATTAAATCATCAACTTTTGCTGCAAGGAGAATGTATTTAATATGGGAGAGGTATAACCCCTTCCAAACCAAAATAATTCATAGAGCAATACGTTATGTATTCTTCTATGAATTGAAACATAAATATGCTTATCCTCTTCCCATTTCCAACCATCACCGCCTATAATTGGGCGGTGATTTTTTACTAAAGAATGAAAAAGTGATGTTAAACCAAACTATTAGCCAAATTATTGCGGATGAGCTGAATGTTCAAAGCAGACAAATTCTTGCCGCCATCAATTTATTGGATGAGGGCAACACCATTCCTTTTATTGCGCGTTATCGTAAAGAGGTAACCGGTGGCTTGGATGACACCCAATTACGCCATTTTGAAAGCCGTTTAACTTATTTACGTGAGCTGGACGACCGTCGTCAAACTATTCTTAAATCTATTGAAGAACAGGGGAAATTAACTGATGACTTACGCCAAGCTATCGAACAGACGCAAAGTAAAACTGAATTAGAAGATCTTTATCTTCCTTATAAACCTAAACGCCGCACTCGTGGGCAAATTGCAATTGAAGCAGGGCTTGAACCCTTGGCAGAATTATTATGGAATGAACCACAATATCATCCTGAAAACGAGGCGGAAAAATACATTGATGACACTAAAGGCATTACTGATGTGAAATCAGCTTTGGACGGGGCTAGATATATTTTAATGGAACGTTTTGCAGAGGATGCACAACTGTTAGCAAAAGTACGTCATTATCTCAGTAATAATGCAGAGTTGGTATCAACAGTTATTACTGGAAAAGAAAAAGAAGGTGAGAAATTCCAAGATTATTTTGATCATCGTGAATTATTGAAAAATGTGCCTTCTCATCGTGCATTGGCTATGTTGCGTGGTCGCAACGAAGGCATTCTAACTTTATCGTTGAATGCTGATCCGATGCAGGAAGAGAGTAATTATAGTTACTGCGAAGACATTATTCGTACCCATTTAAATGTTCAGTTTAACGGACAGCCTGCTGATAGTTGGCGACAACAGGTTATTGCTTGGACGTGGAAAATTAAAGTTGCACTTCATTTGGAAACTGAATTAATGTCTGCTCTACGTGAGCGTGCTGAAGAAGAAGCAATTAATGTTTTTGCAAAGAACTTATCCGCTCTATTAATGGCTGCTCCCGCAGGTGCGAAAACTACAATGGGGTTGGATCCCGGTTTACGAACCGGTGTAAAAGTGGCTGTAATTGATAATACCGGGAAATTGTTAGATACCTCTGCGATTTATCCACATACAGGACAAGAGAGCCAAGCAGCAGCATCGCTTTATCAGCTTGGTAAAAAATATAATGTTGAATTGATTGCTATCGGTAATGGAACTGCTTCTCGAGAAACAGAACGTTTTGTTGAAACATTATTAAAAGCAAAACCAGATTGGAAAGCACAAAAAGTGATTGTCAGTGAAGCCGGTGCTTCTGTCTATTCCGCCTCTGAATTCGCTGCACAAGAATTTCCTCAACTTGATGTCTCTTTACGCGGAGCAGTTTCAATCGCTCGCCGTTTACAAGATCCGTTAGCTGAATTAGTAAAAATTGAACCAAAAGCGATTGGTGTCGGTCAATATCAACACGATGTTAATCAAACACAATTGGCCCGTAAACTTGATGCTGTTGTAGAGGATTGTGTGAATGCTGTTGGTGTTGATCTCAATACTGCTTCTTCCCCACTACTAGCACGAGTTGCGGGAATGAGCAAAACATTAGCACAAAATATTATTAATTATCGTGATGAAAACGGACGTTTTTCCAATCGAGAACAATTAAAGAAAGTGCCTCGTCTAGGGCCGAAAGCCTTTGAGCAATGTGCTGGATTTATGCGCATTATCGATGGGAATAATCCGCTTGATGCTTCTAGCGTTCATCCAGAAGCCTACCCTATCGTTGAGAAAATTTTACAAGCAACAAATTCATCTTTAGGAGAATTAATGGGTAACTCCTCTGTATTACATCAATTAAGTGCGACACAATTCACTGATGAGCGCTTTGGTTTACCAACTGTAACCGATATTTTAAAAGAATTGGAAAAGCCGGGACGTGATCCTCGTGGCGAGTTCAAAACTGCGACTTTCTTGGAAGGTGTTGAGCAAATCAGCGATCTTAAACCGGGAATGATTTTGGAAGGAACTGTTACCAATGTTACCAATTTTGGGGCATTCGTAGATATTGGCGTCCATCAAGACGGCTTAGTGCATATTTCTTCTTTAAGTGATAAATTCGTTGAAGATCCGCATAATGTAGTAAAAACTGGCGATATTGTTAAAGTTAAAGTATTGGAGATTGACGTAGATCGCAAACGTATTGCTTTGACAATGCGTTTAGATGAGCAAACAAACCGTTCTCATACAACGCATAAAAGCAGTATAACCCAATCAACTGCAAAACGCCGTCATTCACCATCTGTTTCAACAATGGGCAACGCCTTTGCTGATGCCTTGAAAAATTGGAAAAAATAATCATCTGGAGCATAACCTTGTCCGAAAGGATAAGGTTATGTTTCTCCTAGTTAAATTTTCTTTGACGCACTTCAAATTTTTTAATTCCCACGCTTTACCCATTACCTAATTCCCTTATAATTCTTGCGTCTTTAACCTTAGTTAAGACAATTAAAATTTAATTTTAGTTATTTTGATCTCGACAACTGTTTTGTCCTCCCCAAAATAACGTCCATTTTTCTGATATCACAAGGGTCTAATTATGAAAATTTTCACTTGGCCTGTGGTTGCAGGTGCTGCACTTGGTATCATTGCTCCACTTCTAACCTATGAAGGCAATCCCGGCAATATGGGGTTCTGCGCTGCTTGTTTCTTACGAGATACATCCGGTGCTTTAGGGCTTCATCGTTCCGCTCCTCTTCAATATATCCGTCCGGAACTTATCGGCTTGGTTTTCGGTGCGCTAATCAGTGCATTTTTTGCCAAAGAGTTCAAACCTCGAGCTAGCTCCGCACCAATCACTCGAATTTTGCTCGGTTTTTTCGCTATGCTTGGTGCATTGATTTTCCTAGGCTGTCCGTGGCGAGCATTTCTACGTTTAGGCGGCGGCGATTTAACCGCAGTTGCCGGCATTGCCGGACTTATTGCAGGTATTGTTGGTGGGATTTTCTTTGCTAATCGAGGATTCTCTTTAGGCAAAGTTAGCGAACAAAGCAAATCTTCTGCTATTATTCCAATCCTATTTGTTGTCGCCTTGTTTATTTTCTTAATCACTGAATTTAAATTTGGCAAGAATCTTCCTATTTTCTTCTCTGAAAAAGGTCCAGCCGCCCAACACGCCAATCTTTGGTTATCACTTGGTGGCGGTGTCATTATCGGCATCGTAATGCAAAAATCCCGTTTCTGTTCTGTCGGCGCATTCCGCAATTTTATTCTGTTCCGCGACAGTCATTTATTAAACGGCGTTTTGGCGCTTATTCTCTTCACGGTTATTACCAATGTAATTCTGGGGCAATTCCATCTTGGTTTTGATAAACAACCAATTGCACATAATGATGTTATTTGGAATTTCCTTGCAATGGCATTATGTGGTCTCTGTTTATCCTTAGGCGGCGGTTGCCCGGGTAAACAGTTGGTACATATCGGCGAAGGTGATAATGATTCAGCTCTGTTCATTCTCGGAATGTTACTCGGTGCTGCAGCTGCTCACAATTTCTCCCTTGCGGCTTCCGGTGCCGGTGTCAGCCAATTTACACCGTATGTGGTGATCATCGGATTTATCTTCTGCATTTATGTCGGTTTAAGTAACCGCATTAAAGCCTAATTAAAAAAGTACGATGTTTCTAAAAACATCGTACTCTATTTTTCACTATATTATTTAGCACTAACCATTGAATCGCACCTCAAATAATCCTAAAATTAGGCAATTTTTGCCCTGTGAGGCAGGAAGCTATTATTCTAGTTTTAATGATGTTGCCAGTGAGCAACAAAAGGACGATTTATGATACAAAAAGTTGATGCCTATGGCTGGAAAGCCTTGCTTGGTTCTGCCGTCGGTTATGCTATGGACGGTTTTGATCTTCTTATTTTGGGCTTTATGCTCACCGCTATTTCCTCCGATCTACTTCTCACTCCAGCACAAGCCGGTTCATTAGTCACTTGGACACTTATTGGCGCTGTCGCTGGTGGTATTATTTTCGGTGCATTGA
Source organism: Gallibacterium sp. ZY190522 (assembly GCF_054166015.1). Lineage (NCBI taxonomy): Bacteria > Pseudomonadati > Pseudomonadota > Gammaproteobacteria > Pasteurellales > Pasteurellaceae > Gallibacterium > Gallibacterium sp. ZY190522. The sequence goes on along the minus strand of NZ_CM135118.1, from coordinate 2,419,999 downwards.
GTGACCGCTATGGACGTATTCGAGTTTTAACGTGGACAATCGTGTTATTTGCAGTTTTTACCGGTCTATGTGCCTTTGCACAAGGTTATTGGGATTTATTGATTTATCGTACTATTCCCGGCATTGGTTTAGGTGGTGAGTTCGGTATCGGGATGGCATTGGCAGCAGAAGCGTGGCCGGCTCGTCATCGTGCCAGAGCTTCCGCCTATGTTGCATTAGGTTGGCAAATCGGCGTATTGGCAGCAGCTTTATTAACGCCGGCATTGCTGCCGCATATCGGTTGGCGCGGAATGTTTTTAGTCGGCATCATCCCTGCTTTTGTGGCGTGGTATTTACGTTCACACCTGCACGAACCGGAAATTTTTGTACAAAAACAAAACTCACAAACACAAACCTCTTTATTCACATCATTCAAGCAATTAATTAAAGACAAAGCGACCACTAAGGTAAGTTTAGGCGTGGTTGTACTGACTTCCGTTCAGAATTTCGGCTATTACGGCATTATGATCTGGTTGCCAAATTACCTTTCCAAACAACTCGGTTTTAGTTTAACAAAATCCGGCTTATGGACAGCCGCTACCATTCTTGGAATGATGTTCGGCATTTGGTTATTCGGACAATTAGCAGATCGTATCGGACGCAAGCCAAGCTTTCTATTATTCCAGCTTGGTGCCATTATCAGCGTTGTACTTTATTCCCAACTCACCACACCGGAATTAATGTTAATCGTCGGTGCATTTTTAGGAATGTTCGTGAACGGAATGATGGGCGGATACGGCGCATTGATGTCTGAAGCTTATCCAACCAAAGCACGTGCAACTGCACAAAACGTACTTTTCAACTTGGGGCGTGCCGTCGGCGGCTTCGGTCCGGTGGTAGTCGGTGCCTTGGTTGCCGCCTACTCATTTAAATTCGCTATCGCTTTCTTAGCATTAATCTATTTTATCGATATGCTCGCCACGTTATTCCTGATTCCTGAATTGAAGGGGAAGGTGTTGGAATAAAATATGAATAACGAAATAGATTAATAGAATAGAAAAGCTACACCCTCAAGTGTAGCTTTTTTGATAGAGCTAAATTAATTAAAGCACATCCAATAACTCAACTTCAAACACCAAGGTACTAAATGGTGGAATTGAAGCACCTGCACCACGTTCGCCGTAAGCAAGGTGGTGAGGAATAACCAAACGCCATTTTGAACCGACAGGCATCATACTTAATGCTTCGATCCAGCCTGCGATAACACCGTTTACCGGGAATTCTGCCGGTTGTCCACGTTGTACTGAGCTATCGAAAACTGTGCCATCAATTAATGAACCTGTATAATGAACACGCACTTTATCAGTTTTTGCCGGAATTTTACCTTCACCTTTGGTTAAAATTTGATATTGCAAACCGCTTTCTGTTTCAACAACATCCGGATGTTGGCGATTTTCAGCGAGGAATGTTTTACCTGCTTCTTCAATTTCTTTGAATAACACTTTTTGTTTTTCTTCAACACGTTGATGAAGTTCTTGCAATGCAGAGGTGATTTGTTGTTGATCTAATGCTGCTTCATTTTGATTTAATGCATCAAAAATCCCTTTCGCTACAGCAACTTCATCAATATCTAACTGACTTGAAATTAATTGTTGTCCGATTTGCAAACCGATACCGTAGCTGCCTTTTGCCTCTACGCTTTCTAAACTGACTTGATCAAAAAATTGTTTCGACATAATGTTTCCTTTATTGTTGTGGTAAATGATTATTCTACTTTTCGTGCAAGCAACTCACCGACTTTTACGGCAGTATCTTGATGTAAATATTGCGCTAATTCTACTTGATCCGGCGCGAACAAATTAATAACAGTTGATCCCAAGCGAAATGCCCCCATCTCTGCGCCTTTTTCCAAAGTAACGGCGCCGCTTTCCCCTTTTTCCGGATAAGACCAAGATTTAATCTCTCCCGGACGCGGTGGATTGATAACACCTGCCCAAACCGTGCTGATACTTGCGGTAATGGTTGCACCGACTAAAATTTGCACCATCGGACCGAATTCAGTATCAAAAAGGCAAATAACGCGTTCATTGCGTGAAAACAGATGCGGAATATGTTCCGCTAAAAATGGATTCACAGAATAAAGCTCACCCGGCACATAAATCATTTGGCGTAATGTGCCTGTACACGGCATATGCACGCGGTGATAATCTCGTGGTGAAAGATAGGTGGTGATAAATTGTCCATTTTTGAACAATTCACTCATTTTGTCATCACCTGCCAATAGATCGGTTAAGCTAAAATAGTGCCCTTTCGCTTGAATAAGACGATCCTGCTCGATCTTGCCAAGTTGGCTCACTCTTCCGTCCGCCGGCAAACATAACGCTTTCGGATCTTGATTGATCGGTCTTGCACCTTCTTTTAGCGGGCGAATAAAAAATTGATTAAATGAAGCATAATCTTTAGCATCGGAAAACTGCGCTTCATCCATATTAATACGATATTTTTTAACAAAAAGACGAATTATCGTATGTGTCACCGCTCCCCATTGTTTTTCTGCTAACCAGCCGGCAGCACGTGTTATCGCCAACTGCGGCAATAAATAATGAAAGGCGACTTTTAATTTATCAAAGTAGCTGATCGTCTTGTTCAATTTGTTTCCCTCTTAAATAGAAAATAAATATAACTCCGTTATTCGGTAAATAACGGATTATAACAATTTGGGTCTATTCTGCAATTTTCAAGCAAAGATGTTTATTTTTTCAACTTGAATATATAGCTTTTAATCACAAAAACTAAGAAAAAATCTGTATTTCCTTTGACTATTGTTGTATCTAACGTTAATATTTGCACCCTATGAAAAAGGTAAAACTACCCTTAACCGTTGATCCGGTTAAATCTGCACAAAGACGTTTGAATTATGAGGGTTATTATTCTCGTAATCAGCTCGTGCGTTTGGCGGAAGCGGTTAATCAAGTGCTGAGTGATGTTGAGGCGGAGTTAAGCTTTACAATTGATCCGCAAAAATTAGTTGTAATGCAGGGCAAAGCGGAGGTTGATGTAATGTTGATATGTCAACGCTGCGGACAACCGTTTCCTTATCATTTATCTTGCACTTTTAGTTACAGTCCAGTGTCTAATTTGGATCAGGCTGATGTGTTACCTGAAATTTATGAACCAATCGAACTAAACGATTTTGGGGAAATAGATTTATTGGCAGTGATTGAGGATGAACTTCTCCTTTCACTTCCGTTGGTTCCAATGCATGAACCAGAACACTGTGAAGTGTCCGAGGACGAACAGGTTTTTGGTGAATTGCCTGAAGAGTTGGCAAAGAAACCGAACCCGTTCGCTGTGTTAGCTAGTTTAAAGAAGCAAAAATAGTTAGGAGTATAGCCAATGGCTGTTCAACAGAATAAAAAATCTCGTTCAAGACGTGATATGCGTCGTTCTCACGATGCGTTAACTACTGCTGCGGTTTCTATCGATAAAGAAACTGGTGCGACTCATTTACGCCATCACGTTACTGCTGATGGTTATTACCGTGGTCGTAAAATCAAATAATTTTCGTCTAAAGGTAATACATTGAGTCTAACCATTGCGTTAGATATGATGGGCGGGGACTTTGGTCCCCGTATCACTGTCCCAGCCGCAATTCAAGTGTTGGAAAAACATCCAACGCTTCGTTTTTTGTTTTTTGGTGATCATAACGCCATCCAACAATATCTTCCTCAAATTGATAAATCGCTTTCACAACGTATTATTGTTCATCATTGCGATCGTCAAATTTTTTCAGACACCTCCATTACTCAAGCATTACGCTATAGCAAAGGCACTTCACTGCGGTTGGCAATCGAAGCCGTGCAAAAAAATAGTGCTGCTGCTTGCGTTAGTGCCGGTAATACCGGTGCATTAATGGGGTTATCAAAGATTTTGATTCAACCTATTCCGGGAATCCAACGTCCGGCTTTGGTTTCATTGTTGCCAACAATGAACGGTCGTCATAGTGTGATGTTGGATTTGGGTGCCAATATTGAAACCAATGCCGAACAGCTATATCAATTTGCCAGAATGGGGGCAATTTTTGCAGAAAATATGTTGGATCTGGTTTATCCACGCGTTTCATTGCTAAATATAGGCATTGAGGCAATCAAAGGCTTGCCTGCAATTCGTGAAGCAGCTACTTTGCTTGAGAAAGACATTAACATTAATTACATCGGTTTTATTGAGGGTGATCAGCTGCTTAACCACTATGCTGATGTGATCGTATCAGATGGGTTTAACGGTAACATTGCCTTGAAAACACTGGAAGGTACGGCTAAAAATATTATTCAGCTATTGAAACAGAATCAATCCACTCATCCAATATGGTGTGCAAGTTGGTTTAAACAGATTCTTCGCCATATGCTGAAAGAAAAATATCAGCAATTACAATCTTTCAACCCAGATAAACATAGCGGTGCGTCATTATTAGGCTTACAGTCTGTTATTGTAAAAAGTCACGGAAGTTCAAACAGTAATGCTTTTGCTACAGCAATTAAACACGCTATTACCCAAGTAAACAAAAATATTCCGGAAAAAATACTCAACGAATTACATTAAACGTTAACAAAACTTTTGATTATCTATAAAAGTGCGATAATATTTCCAACGATTTTAATCAGATAGTTTAAGTGCAGGAACATCGAGGATAGCAGATAAACAGCATCATTATCAAGCAAGGTTTCGTTGGGGCAAAAATCGCAGCAATAGCGTATTAACTTATACTGATATTGAATGTGTAAAGTAATTATATTATCAAGATCACGAAGCCTGTTTATTGCTAATTCACTCAATTTTCTTGTAAATTGTGAACCGGTTTTTGATTAAAAATATATTGGTGTAACACATTATGATTATGCCACTTTTCAAACAATAAAATGAGATAACTATGTATAGCAGAATATTAGCGACAGGTAGTTACCTTCCGCAAAAAATTAGAACAAATGCTGATTTAGAAAAAATGGTTGACACTTCTGATGAATGGATCACAACTCGTTCCGGTATCAAAGAACGCCGTATTGCAGCAGAAGACGAAACCGTTGCTACTATGGGGGCAAATGCAGCAAAGCAGGCATTACAAACAGCAAATATTGATCCACAAGAGATTGATCTGATCGTAGTAGGAACAACTACAAACTCACACTCATACCCAAGTGCGGCTTGCCAGATCCAAGGTATTCTCGGCATTAAAGATGCTATTGCTTTCGATGTTGCGGCAGCTTGCACTGGTTTTATTTACTCATTAAGCATAGCAGATCAGTTTATGCGTAATAATCAGGTAAAAAAAGCTTTAGTTATCGGTGCAGATTTAAATTCTCGTCATCTCGATGAAACTGATCGCAGCACTGTCGTCCTGTTTGGGGATGGTGCTGGTGCCGTTATTTTGGAAGCAAGTGAAAATGAAGGCGTTATCTCAACCCATCTACACGCTTCCTCTGATATGGATGGAATGTTAACCTTATCACAAACTCAACATCACGATGAAAAATCCGGTTATATCTCTATGCAAGGTAATGCCACATTCAAATTAGCAGTAAGCCAACTATCCAATGTAGTTGAAGAAACACTAAGTTCTCATCATCTTGATAAGAAAGATATTGATTGGTTGGTTCCTCATCAAGCCAATTTACGCATTATTAGCGCTACCGCAAAAAAATTAGATATGGATATGTCTCAAGTTGTGATAACGCTTGATCGCTATGCTAATACTAGTGCCGCAACTGTGCCAACAGCACTAGACGAAGCGATTCGCGATGGTCGTATCAAGCGAGGACAACTATTATTATTAGAAGCATTCGGTGGTGGCTGGACTTGGGGTTCTGCATTAGTCCGTTATTAAGTTTTTATAATTACAAAAAGGTTATTAAATGAAAAAATTTGCAATGGTTTTCCCTGGACAGGGTTCTCAATCTGTAGGAATGTTAGCCGAATTGGCTACACAATATCCGGTAGTGGAAGAAACATTTAAACAAGCTTCAGAGGTGTTAGATTACGATCTTTGGGAATTAGTACAGCAAGGCCCAGCTGAAGAACTGAATAAAACGTGGCAGACTCAGCCGGCACTATTAGCTGCCTCAGTCGCTATTTTCCGTGTATGGCAACAACAATATCCGGATTTACAACCCACAGTAATGGCAGGACACAGTTTAGGAGAATATTCTGCTTTAGTTTGCGCTGGAGTGATTGATTTTCAAGATGCGATCAAATTAGTGCAATTACGCGGTAAATTGATGCAACAAGCTGTGCCTGAAGGAACTGGAGCAATGTATGCCATTATCGGTTTAGATAATGAAAAAATTATTTCTGCTTGCCAACAAGCCGCTGAGGGAGAAGTAGTTTCCGCTGTGAATTTTAATTCTCCGGGACAAGTAGTGATTGCAGGCAATAAAGCTGCTGTTGAACGTGCAGCAACTTTATGCAAAGAAACTGGAGCTAAACGAGCATTACCGTTAGCGGTAAGTGTACCTTCACACTGTGCATTAATGAAGCCAGCAGCAGATCAATTAGCTGTAGCATTGGAATCTATCTCATTTAAGCAGCCTCAAATTGCCGTGATTAATAATGTTGATGTAAAAGCAGAAAATGATCCTAGTGCAATTCGTCACGCATTGGTACGCCAACTTTATAATCCTGTACGTTGGACTGAAACCGTAGAAAAAATGGATCAGCAAGGTATTGAAATTGCATTTGAAATCGGACCAAATAAAGTTCTTACTGGATTAAATAAACGTATTAGTGCCAATATTCAATCCTATGCCGTCAATGATACTACTTCCCTTACCGAAGTGGAAAACTTAAAAAATGCATAAAAAATGAAAGGAGAAATTATGCAGAAAATCGCTTTAGTAACAGGCGCTAGCCGAGGAATCGGGAAAGCAATAGCTGAAGAGTTAGTCAGCAAAGGGTTTACCGTTATTGGTACCGCAACCAGTGAAAAAGGTGCTGACGCTATTTCCGACTATTTAGGCAAGAATGGGAAAGGATTGGTATTAAATGTTACCTCTTTAGAATCTATCAACGCATTATTAGATCAAGTTAAGCAACAGTTCGGCGAGATAGATGTTCTCGTCAATAATGCTGGCATTACCCGTGATAATCTAATGATGCGAATGAAAGAAGAAGATTGGGATATTATTTTGCAAACTAATTTAAGTTCCGTTTTCCATCTTTCAAAAGCTGTTTTACGCAGTATGATGAAAAAACGCTTCGGACGCATTATTAGTATCGGTTCTGTTGTTGCTTCAATGGGGAACCCGGGACAAGCCAATTATTGTGCGGCTAAAGCCGGCATTATCGGTTTTTCTAAAGCATTGGCAAAAGAAGTTGCCTCTCGTGGCATTACAGTGAATGTCGTAGCACCAGGTTTTATTGCCACCGATATGACAGATGCGCTTACTGAAGAACAAAAAGCTATAACATTAGCACAAGTGCCAGCAGGTCGTTTAGGTGATCCGAAGGATATTGCTAAAGCAGTTGCTTTCTTAGCTTCTGATGATGCGAGTTATATTACCGGCGAAACATTACATGTAAACGGTGGTATGTATATGAATTAACCTGCTGTTATACTTTTGTAACAGCAAAACATATTCCGGCAATACGATATATTAGGTTAAACAAAAAGCATAGCAATCAAGTTCGCTTAATGTTAGAATTGCCATTGAGTATGTAACTTTGGTCAATGTATGCATACAGATTTTGACCTTCTTGTTAGAGGTAAAGTTAGACCTTTAATTTAGCAGTTGCAACTTAATTTATTATGCATACAATTTCTCCTTTTGCAGAACAAATAAATAGGGAATTAACAAATGAGTATTGAAGAACGCGTAAAAAAAATTATTGTTGAACAATTAGGCGTTAAAGAAGAAGAAGTGAAACCAGAAGCATCTTTTGTTGAAGATTTAGGTGCTGATTCTTTAGATACTGTTGAATTAGTAATGGCTTTAGAAGAAGAATTTGATATCGAAATTCCTGATGAAGAAGCTGAAAAAATTACTACGGTTCAATCTGCTATCGATTACGTTCAAAGCAACCAATAATTTCAGTAGAGTTTTTGATGAAAAAGGATTATCTCTTTGAGGTAATCCTTTTTGTTATATTAAGATTTTTAGTTTGATTTAAAGAAGAATTGATAATAACACATACAAATCGTATCAGTCTTTCCAACTCTTTCATCTTTAAATTTGCTTGATAAATTGCTAAATTTGAGAACAGTTGTCGTATAACAACTAATCACTAAGGAGATGTTAATGAACCCATTAATTATCGGAATTATGCTTTGCATTTTATCTCAAATCCTATTTAGCTCCTTGTTTTTATTCAGCTATGCAATGCAGCCACTTTCCGGTGTCTCTATCTTTGCCTTGCGTATTGTTGTTACTTTTTTCGGCTTCTGGTTATTAACACTTTTAAGTTCAAATCGGAAAGAAATCTTACCATTTATTTTGCAAAAACTTGGTTCCTCATTCAAAAACTGGGTAATTATGTTAATAGGTACTGCTATTTTGGCAAGCCAGCTATGCTTATTTATGTGGGCTCCGATTAACGGGGAAGGATTAAATGTTGCAATGGGTTACTTCTTATTTCCATTAATGATGGTTTTTTTCGGAAAATTAATTTGGAAAGAACAACTGACGAAATTGCAACTACTTGCCTTAATACTTGCTGTCTGCGGAATTTTAAATCAGCTTTACCATACTCACGCCTTTTCTTGGACAACATTATGGGTAGTTTTGCTTTATCCTCCTTATTATCTCTCAAGAAGAATTCTTAATATTCCTGCGTTGCTCGGTCTTACTTTTGATTTAACCTTTATCGCACCTTTCGCATTGCTCTACTTATTGCCTCAACAAGATATTTGGCAATTAATATATTCTGAACCTCGTTATTGGTTATTACTGCCATTATTAGGTGCTGTAAGTGCCTTATCTATGACATTTAATATTCGTTCCAGTGCTATTTTGCCAATGAAGTTATTCGGCTTATTGAGTTATATTGAGCCTTCACTTTTATTTATTCTTTCGATAACAATCTTAGGAACCGTAATGCCGGCAGAAGCCTATATTAGTTATGGACTTATCTGGAGCGCATTATTAGTATTGGCTATCAATGGCTTTATCGCTCCAGTTAAGACTAAACTAAAAACAGTATAAAATTACTCTTGTTCCTTCAAGAAACGAATTCTATGACGAGCTTGAATATATTGTTTACGTTTTTGAATTCGCTTTAATAACATCAAGCGACGAATTCTTAATGTTTTGAAATTTTTAAGTGAACTTCTTCTAACTCGGCGCATTTGATCTCCTCCTGTACTAAAATACTTTCATAAAAAAACACCTTACCATTATGGCAAGGTGTTTTCCTTATTTCATCATTTAATTAAATTATTTTTTTGGACCAGCTGCAACAAGTGCTTTACCTGCTTCATTACCAGTATATTTCACAAAGTTCTTAGTGAAACGATCTGCTAAATCATCAGCACGTTTTTCCCATTCACCTTTTTCTGCATAAGTATCACGAGGATCCAAGATTGCAGGGTTTACACCAGGTAATTCAGTTGGAACTTCAAAGTTGAACACTGGGATTGTTTTTGTTGGCGCTTTATCAATAGAACCATCAAGAATTGCATTAATAATACCACGAGTATCTTTAATAGAGATACGTTTACCAGAACCGTTCCAACCTGTATTAACCAAGTATGCTTTCGCACCATTAGCTTCCATTTTCTTCACTAACTCTTCTGCATATTTAGTTGGGTGTAAACTTAAGAATGCAGCACCGAAACAAGCAGAGAATGTAGGGGTTGGTTCTGTAACACCACGTTCTGTACCAGCTAATTTTGCAGTAAAGCCTGACAAGAAGTAGTATTTAGTTTGTTCAGGAGTTAAGATAGATACCGGCGGCAATACACCGAATGCATCAGCTGACAAAAAGATTACTTTATTTGCCGGGCCAGCTTTTGAAACTGGTTTAACAATATTTTCAATATGATAAATTGGATAAGAAACACGAGTATTTTCTGTTACGCTCTTATCTGCGAAATCAATTTTACCGTTTGCATCAACAGTGACGTTTTCTAACAATGCATCGCGACGGATTGCATTATAAATATCAGGCTCATTTTCTTTAGAAAGGTTAATAACTTTAGCATAGCAACCACCTTCAAAGTTAAAGATACCATCATCATCCCAACCGTGTTCATCATCACCGATTAATAAGCGGTTCGGATCAGTTGATAATGTAGTTTTACCTGTTCCTGATAAACCGAAGAAGATAGCTGTTTCTTTACCATCTTTGCTGGTGTTTGCGGAACAGTGCATTGACGCCATTCCTCTTAATGGAAGCAAGTAGTTCATATAAGAGAACATACCTTTCTTCATTTCACCACCATACCAAGTATTCAAAATAACTTGTACTTTTTCAGTCAAGTTGAATACAACTGCAGTTTCAGAATTTAAACCTAATTCTTTGTAGTTTTCTACTTTCGCTTTAGATGCGTTCATAATAACAAAATCAGGTTCACCGAAGTTTGCTAACTCTTCTTTAGTTGGACGAATGAACATATTGGTTACAAAGTGAGCCTGCCAAGCAACTTCCATTACAAAACGTAATTTTAAGCGTGAACTTTCATTTGCACCACAGAATGCATCAACAACAAATAGACGTTTACCACTTAATTCATCTGTTGCCAATTTTTTGATAGTTTTCCAAGCTTCAGGAGTAACAGGCTTGTTATCGTTTTTGTATTCGTCTGATGTCCACCAAATAGTGTCTTTTGTTGTATCATCTTTTACGAAGAATTTGTCTTTTGGAGAACGACCGGTGTAAACACCTGTCATTACATTAACTGCGCCAAGCTCAGTCACTTGACCTTTTTCATAACCTTGTAAATCTGCTTTGGTTTCTTCTGCAAATAATTGTTCATAACTTGGGTTATGAATAATTTCAGCAACATTGTGAATACCAATTGAATCTAGATAGGCTTTTAAGTCTGACATAATATTTTCCTTCAAATTGAATATAAAAAAATCATACTTTGTATTCTAATCCTTTTTCGAAAAAAAAAACGTTATCTAGATCAAATTTCCGTGATTCACTCCCTCAAGATAGTTACTTTTTTTTGATTTTTTCAATTTTTGTTGAGTTTTTAGAGATTCGGACTGGCTGACAAATAGGGCAATAAAAACTACTGCGTTGTCCGATAGTTACCATTTCAATCAAATGTCCGCAGGTTGGGCAATTTTCCCCCTTTCTGCCATAGACATTGAGTGATTGTTGGAAATATCCAGGGCGACCATCTGGCTGGATAAAATCTTGCAATGTTGTGCCACCCTGTTTAATCGCTTGCTGTAATGTCTGTTTAATATTAGCTACTAAACGTTCACAATCTTCTTTACTCAAAGAACTAACCGAAGCGTTAGGATAAATTCCACAATTAAACAACACCTCATTAGCATAAATATTACCAACACCCACAACTACTGCATTATTCATCAACCAAGATTTAACTGCAGTATGCCGATTACGGCTCTTTTGATAAAGATAATCTCCATTGAAATCATCACTTAACGGTTCGGGCGCCAATTTTGAAAATAAAGAGAAATGCTGTATTGAATCCACCCATAGCCAAGCACCAAATTTACGTGGATCGTTATAACGCAGAATTTTTCCATTCGACAGAATCATATCAATATGATCGTGTTTATCGATCTCATCTTTTGCTGTTACAATTCTTAACGATCCTGACATTCCTAAATGCACAATGATATATCCACACTCCAATTGAAAAATTAGGTATTTTGCACGACGTTGTACATCCAAAATTTCTTCATTCTCAATTTGATAAAGCTCTTTACTGACAATCCAACGTAATTTTTCTGTTCTAATAATCAACTTAACAATTCGTTGATGTTTGGTATAAGGCTGAATCCCCTTTCTCGTAGTTTCAACTTCCGGTAATTCAGGCATCTTTAGCACTCCAATATCAAAATCTACAAATAAAAAAACTGCACCCTAAAAAAGGTGCAGTTTATAAACTCTCATTAAACTGATAAGCAAATTATTCAGTGACAATACTTACGTATTTGCGACCCTTGTCACCTTTCACTTCAAACTTCACTTTACCATCAGCTGTTGCAAATAAAGTGTGGTCACGTCCCATACCAACGTTATTACCTGCGTGGAATTTAGTACCACGTTGACGAACAATGATATTGCCTGCTAATACAGACTCGCCACCGAAGCGTTTAACACCAAGGCGTTTAGCTTCAGAATCACGACCGTTACGAGTTGAACCACCAGCTTTTTTAGTTGCCATCTACTTGATCTCCTCTGAAATTATGCTTGAATCCCAGTGATTTTCACTTCTGTGAACCACTGACGATGACCTTGTTGCTTACGGCTGTGTTTACGACGACGGAACTTAACGATTTTAACTTTTTCGCCACGACCGTGTGCTACAACTTCAGCCACTACTTTCGCACCAGTAACAACCGGAGCGCCGATTTTAACATCTTCACCATTAACGACCATCAACACTGAATCAAATTCAACTGATTCACCCGTTGCCACTTCAAGTTTTTCTAAACGAACAACTTGACCTTCGCTTACTCTGTGTTGCTTGCCGCCACTTTGGAAAACCGCGTACATAGAAGAAAACTCCGCTAAATAAAATAGTACCATCAAATCAAACTCGAAAGTTATCTAACTTGGCACTTGTAAAATTCACATAATAGGTGGCGGATTTTACGGAAAAAAAAACAAAATAGCAAGCACGGATTTTAAACAAAATAAAAAAATCTGCTTAATTTCACAGTTTAATTTTAGAAATTAAATTTTTAAGGTAGAATTGGGAATTCATTAATAGTATTAACAATTCTTGCACAACAATTATGAAGGGAAGTATGGATTTAAACGAAATTCAAGCGCTGTCTGCTAAGGATATGCAAGCCGTCAACGCAATGATTTCACAACAATTGCAATCTGATGTAGCCTTAATCAATCAACTTAGCTTCTATATTATTAACGGTGGCGGCAAACGTATTCGACCATTAATTGCTGTGTTAGTAGCTAATGCATTGAATTATCAAGGTAATCGGCATATTACCTGTGCAACATTTATTGAGTTTATCCATACGGCTACTTTATTACATGATGATGTTGTTGATGAGTCAACTTTGCGCCGTGGTAAAGATACTGCAAATGCTATTTTCGGCAATGCTGCCAGTGTTTTAGTCGGTGACTTTATCTATACTCGTGCATTTCAATTAATGGCTCGTTTAGGTTCATTGCCTGTTATGCAAGTAATGTCAGATGCAGTGAATGTTATTGCTGCTGGTGAAGTGTTGCAATTAATGAACTGTAACGATCCTGATACTACTGAACAGAGCTATATGCAGGTTATTTACAGTAAAACCGCACGTCTCTTTGAAGTTGCAGCTGAATGTTCGGCACTATTATCCGAAGCAACTGAAGAACAAGTACGAGCAATGAAATTATATGGTCGTTATTTAGGCACAGCATTCCAACTGATTGATGACGTATTGGATTATTGTGCTGATGCGGATAAATTAGGTAAAAACCTTGGCGATGATTTGGAAGAAGGCAAGCCAACATTGCCGCTACTTCACGCTATGCAACACGCCAGCGAAAATGAACGACAATTAATTCGCTCCATTATTGAACACGGTCACGGGCGTAAATATCTTACTAAAATTCAGTCAATGATGGATAAATATAAATCTCTTACCTATACGATAGAAAAAGCAAAACAGGAAGCCCAAAAAGCAATTGATGCACTCTCTGTTATTGATGATAGCCTATATAAAGAAGCATTAATTTCTCTTGCAAAAATTTCTGTAGAACGTAATTATTAAGAAAACAATATGTCAGATATTCAACAAATACCTCCTATTTCTAGAGGGAGAAAAAAGAAAATTACTAAAGATCCGAATGCCCCCTTTGTTCGTCCAAAATTAACTTTGCCTGACGGACATAACAAACTATTGCTCCACTCCTGCTGTGCACCTTGTTCAGGTGAGGTAATGGAGGCTTTACTTGCTTCGGAAATCGATTTCACTATCTATTTTTATAATCCTAATATTCATCCTCAAAAAGAGTATTTAATTCGCAAAGAAGAAAATATTCGGTTTGCTGAAAAATATAACATCCCATTTATTGATGCTGATTATGATCGTGCAGAATGGTTTGAACGGGCAAAAGGGATGGAAGATGAGCCTGAACGTGGTATTCGTTGCACAATGTGCTTTGATATGCGTTTTGAAAAAGCGGCTCAATATGCACACGAACACGGTTTTCCCGTGTTTACTAGCAGTCTTGGCATTTCTCGTTGGAAAGATATGAATCAAATTAATGGTTGTGGTCATCGTGCTGCTGAAAAATATGATGATGTCATTTATTGGGATTATAACTGGCGTAAAGGTGGAGGTTCTCAACGAATGATTGAAATTAGTAAACGTGAGAAATTTTATCAACAAGAGTATTGCGGTTGTGTTTACTCTTTGCGTGATACTAATAAGTGGCGTGAATCTCAAGGCAGAGCTAAAATTGAGATCGGCAAACTTTATTATTCTGCAGATTAATTTTTATTTAATAAGGACATATTTATGAAACAGTTAAAAAATTTTCTATTAATTGCTCTATTTTCTCTCTTTTTAGCCGCTTGTGGCGATAAAACTGCTGATATGAAAGCAGATGTTGATTTGCTTCAACAAACATTGAATACTGTGTTAAAACAGGAAAGCGGTTCTGCATTAATCCAGCAATTGGAATCAGCTCAAACTGCTGAGGATAAAACCAAAGCATATGCAGCAATTATTGATAATTACAAAATGGTAGTGAAATCTATCAGTGAACTCAAAATCAAAACCGAAGAAGCAAAAAAAGTACAAGCACAATATGATGCCGGTTTAAAATCTTTTATTGATTTAATGCAACAATCTTCCGATTATGTTACTCAACAACCTACACCGGAACAAATTAAGGCTTATAAAGAGCTTCAAGCCAAAACCACGCAATCACTTTCCGATGCTGAAAAAGCGCTTGCCGATTTAAAAGCTCAAATTGAAACTACACAAAAGAAATAAATTTAAAAAAAATCACATTGAAAAAGCGATCTTCGGATCGCTTTTTTATCGCATAACTACACCTCAACAATCGCATTTAAACGTTCTATTTCAACATCAGCTGTTAATGGTTCCATTGATGGTAACTGCTTGCTAACTTTATTAGAGAGCGTCTGAAAACGCTCGACTTTACCATATAAACCTCGTTGTCCAGAAAGCGAAGTAACCGAATCATTATATTGTTTAACCACACTATTTAAGCCGTTACCCAATTTTTGTAGTCGTTCCGCCACCACACAAACCTGATTATAAATATCACCTGCTTTTTCGCTGATTTCTCGCGCTTCTCGGTTGCCTTTTTCAATACGCCATAAACTGGCAACAGTGCGTAAAATTGGCATTAATGTAGTATATGACACTAAAATAACATTTTTTTCATAAGCATTATTAAACAATGTCGGATCTTGTTTTAATGCTTCGATATATGCCGGTTCAATCGGAATAAACATCAACACAAAATCGGGACTTTGAATACCCTCTAAATGACTATAATCCTTTTCCGATAACGATTTGATATGCTGTCTAATAGCTTGAATATGTTCTTTTAAATGTAATTGAATTTTAGCTTCATCAGTAGCAGAAACCGCTTGTTCATAAGCCACTAGTGACACTTTACAATCAATCACGATATGCTTGTTATCAGGCAATTTAATTAAAAAGTCAGGATAGCGATGATTACCCTCATTATCTTTAAAATGAGCTTGGGCAACATACTGCTCATCCGCTACTAAGCCAGCAGATTGCAAAGCATTTTCCAACTGCACTTCACCCCAGTTACCCAATGTTTTTTTCTGCCCTTTCAATGCTGTTGTCAAATTATTTGCCTCTTTCGACATATTTAATCCAATTTCCAACACCTTTTTAAGTTCTGCTTCCAAACTGGCATTCCCTTTTACCGTTTCAGAATGCACTTCATTAACACGTTTTTGAAAGCCCTCAATCTGCTCTTTAAATGGTTTTAATAAATTATCCAACACTACTTGATTGGATTGTGAAAAACTACGACTTTTCTCTTCCAAGATCTGATTGGCAAGCTGTTGAAACTCTAACGTTAATTGTTTTTTATTATTTTCTAACAACTGCTGTTGTTCAGCAAAATGCGTCTCTTTTTCCGCTAAACTGGTGCGTAATGCTGTTAATTGTTGCGATAATTGCATAATTTGTTGTTGCGCCGATACATTTAGCTGTTCCAGTTCTTGGTGTTGTCGATTTTTCTCCTGTAGCAACGACTCAATTCCCTGTTTTTCCGTTTGGCTACGGATTTTTTCTTGTAACGCCAATTGATATTGCTCTGTTAATGACTCTGATTTCTGCAACAGCACATTATACTGTTCCACCGTTTGTGCTTGTTGCTGTTGTAACGCCTGCAATAATTTTTGTTTCTGCAAATTCAATAAGATAAACACAACACTGGTCAAAGCTAATAACAACATAACAATATAAAGTACAAAATCCATAACTTCTCCTCAAAAAACAAATTGACTGATTCAGTATAACAAATGCTGATCTGAAATCCCGTAATCATTACAATATTAGCCAAACTGAATATAGGAATCTATTATGAAAAAAATTTATCTAGGATCTAACAGTCCACGCCGTTTTCAACTATTACAACAACTGGGTTTATCTGTCGAGGTATTAAAAGGTGAAATTGACGAAACGGTTGGTGAAAATGAAACAGCAAGTGATTATGTTTTACGAATGGCAATCAGTAAAAATCAGCAAATTCGCTATCTTTTCCCTAACAAAAGAAAATATCCACTTCTCACTGCCGATACCTGTATTGCATTTAATAATCAAATTTTAGGCAAACCCCATACAGAAGAAGAGGCTTTTGCAATGCTTTCAATGTTGTCCGGCAATACTCATCAGGTATTAACAGCTATTTGCGTTTCAACACCCATCAAACAACATTATTGTCTGCAATCTAGCGAAGTCATTTTTAAATCGCTTTCGACAGAAGAAATTCACTCTTATATTGCCAGTGGAGAACCTTTTGATAAGGCAGGAGCATATGCGATACAAGGATTGGCTGCAAGTTTTATCAGGCATTTAAGTGGCAGTTATTCGGGTGTGATGGGCTTACCGTTGTTTGAAACGAGCGAATTATTAAAGAAATTTTCAACAAATATTCTCTAACTAATTGTATTTAAATAAAAAACTGCACTTTGTCGTGCAGTTTTCTGTTTCATTAACCGCTTTTAAAATTACAACAATAAAGCCGAACCCCATTTGATGATATCAAAGAAAAATTTATTTTCATTGGTCGCAATCCCATCCGGATTACTATTTTTACTGTCCACTGAATTGCTTTTAGATTCATCCACAGCCATTCCGCTTTGATACTGTCCTTTCACCACTTTTAAATCATCACGTGCTTTAATTCTCAATGTTGCACATTCCGTCGTTGGCATCGGTTCAAATTCAGTTTGTTTGAATTTTTTATATTGATATTGTGCATACCCCATTGATTTTTCATCCTGTTGGATCATCTTTACATAATCTGCGCCAATAATGTCTTCCAGAGGATAAAAGAATACATATTGTGAATGAATATAAGCATCTTCTTTAGAAAAATGCTCTTGCTGAATACGTGTTAAGTTTGGATAGATGCATTGTTCTGCCTGATGACTCGCCACTACCCAACGCCGTGCATCATTATCACTTAACTCATAATCAGCATTAGCATATTCTGCAGGATAAGGATCAATATTTGAACTGCATCCTGCAAGAAATAGAATTGTTATTGAAAAAATTAGTTTTTTTATCATCATCTTTTTCCATTAAGCTAATCGCTGTCTGACAATTTCAAATAAACAAACACCAGTTGCGACAGAAACATTCAATGAAGAAACAGAACCTTGCATTGGAATACTCACTAACTGATCGCAATGTTCTCGTGTCAAACGGCGCATACCATCGCCTTCTGCCCCCATCACTAACGCTAATGCCCCAGTTAACTTATTCTGATAAATTGAGCTATTGGCTTCACCGGCTGTCCCCACAACCCAGACATTATAATCTTGTTGTAGCGTTTTTAAAGTACGAGCTAAATTTGTTACCCGAATTAACGGCACGACTTCGGCCGCACCGCACGCTACTTTTCTTGCCACAGAAGTTAATTGTGCGGATTTATCTCTCGGTATAATAACCGCATCCACTCCAGCTGCATCGGCAGTACGCAAACAAGCGCCTAAATTATGTGGATCCGTTACCCCATCAAGCACCAATAATAATGGATATTTCTTCTGTTGCAATAAAACATATAGATCATTTTCTGTCTGCTCTTTTGGTGGTTGTACTTTGGCAATAATGCCCTGATGTGTTTCACCATTCGCTTTTTTATCCAATGCTTGACGTGTTAAAAACTGTACTGAAATGCCCCATTGGTGTAATTCATTTAATAAAGGCTGTAAACGTTTATCTTCACGCCCTTTTAACACAAATACTTCAATGAAACGCTCCGGCGTAGTTGATAACACTGCCGAAACTGCGTGAATACCGTAAATTTGTTCGCTCATACACACTCTCTAATTATTTTCGTTTTTTATTTTTACTACGTTTTGTTTTTTTCTTTTTCTCTCTACGTTTTTTCTCATCGGCATTAGCCTGTTTCCGTAACCGTTTTTGCAAACTTTCACTATAACGCAAGCTCTTTTTAACACGATCTTTTTCTGTTTTACCTAATCGTTGCGGTTTACGCTCACTTGAAATCAGTGTGAAATCTAATGTTTTTTCTTCCAAACTCACCGCTTCAACCCTGACCGTAACCTTATCACCGATACGATACAACATTCCGCTGTTCTCACCGATTAAACGCTGAGTACTCGGATCAAAACGATAATAATCGTTATCCAGCGTAGAGATATGAACCAAGCCATCAATGAAAAGATCGTTCAATCTGACAAAAAAACCGAATCCGGTAACGCTGGAAATGGTTCCCTCAAACACTTCACCAACGTGATCTTGCATAAATTCACATTTAAGCCAATCCGCAACATCTCTTGTTGCTTCATCTGCACGGCGTTCTGTCATTGAACAGTGATCACCTAACAGATCAATCTCATCCAATTTATAATGGTAGCCACCACTCTTAGTAGTGCGTTTGGTTAAACCGTGCTGTTTTGACAATAAATACTTGATGCCTCGGTGTAAAGATAAATCGGGATAACGGCGAATCGGTGAAGTAAAATGCGCATATTCTGTCAAAGCCAAACCGAAGTGTCCAATATTATCACCACTGTATATCGCTTGGCTTAATGAGCGCAATAACATTGTCTGAATTAATTCTTTATCCGGGCGTTCATTCACTTTTAACATTAATTTGGCATAATCCGCCGGTGTCGGCTTTAATCCGCCTTCCAGAGTTAAACCGCATTCTCTTAAGAAAGTACGGAAAGAGGTGAGTTTTTCCTCGCTCGGCAAGGCGTGAATGCGGAATAGTGCCGGCTCTTGATGTTGTTCCATAAAATGTGCTGCACAAATATTCGCCAAAATCATACACTCTTCAATAATTTTATGGGCGTCATTGCGTTGTATCGGCTCAATTCTTTCAATTCTGCCTTGATCATTAAAAATAAATTTGGTTTCTACTGTTTCAAAATCAATTGCGCCTCGTTTATGTCGTGCATTCAATAGCACTTTAAACATTGCATACAGTTCTTGTAAATGTGGCACTAAATCTTGATAACGTTCGGTTAATTCTTCGTCTCCCTGCAAAATTCGCCATACTTTGCTGTATGTTAAACGTGCGTGTGAATTCATTACCGCTTCGTAGAATTGGTACTGTTCAATTCTACCTTTTGCAGACAGTTGAATTTCACACACCATACAAAGGCGATCTACCTGTGGATTAAGTGAACACAAGCCATTAGATAGCACTTCCGGTAACATCGGCACAACCCGACTTGGAAAATAGACGGAATTTCCTCTTTGATAGGCTTCTTTATCTAGCGCACTTTTTGGACGCACATAGTAACTAACATCCGCAATCGCCACCCATAATTTCCAACCGCCGTGCTCGCATTTTTGACAAAATATTGCATCATCAAAATCACGGGCATCTTCACCATCAATCGTAACCAAAGGTAGTTGTCGCAAATCGACACGCCCTTGTTTATCCTTGTCATCAACGATTTCACTCAATCCTTGAATCTGCTGTGCCACCTCTTCCGGCCAAACGTGCGGAATATCGTAATTGCGAATAGCAATTTCCACTTCCATTCCTTTCGCCATATTGTCGCCCAACACTTCGGTGATTCTGCCGGTTAAACGGGAAAGCCCTTTTTCTTTAGGTTTCAGTTCCACCACCACAACTTGCCCCATTCTTGCTCCGGCACGATATCCATTCGGAATTAAAATATCGTGATTAATCCGGCTATCATCCGGCACTACATAACCGATGCCCTCTTCTAAGAAAAAACGACCGACAATCTGCTTCTTGCGACGTTCTAGTACCCGAACAATTCGCACCTCTTTGCGTCCGCGACGATCTACGCCGTTCGGCTGTGCCAATACATAATCATCGTGTAACACTTTTTGCATTTGGCTATTAGGGATAAACCAATCATCCTTTACGCCATCAACCTGCAAAAAGCCATAACCATCTTTATGACCAATCACCGTTCCCTTCAAAAGATCCAATCGTTCAGGTAAGGCATAACATTTGCGCTTAGTAAAAACCAACTGCCCATCATTTTCCATTGCTCGTAAACGGCGACGCATTCCCTCCTGCTGCTCCGGATCGGTAATTGCTAACGCTTGTAAAATAGATTCCCGACTCATCGGTTTATTATGATCTCGAATAACCGTAAGGATCAATTCACGACTTGGAATTGGATTTTCATATCTTTCAGCTTCCTCGCTATAATGAGGATCTTGATATTGCATTAATGTCTCCTTAATTTTTTGTTTTATTTATTGCTTTTATTCACAATTAAAATATTGATTCATTTCTAACGCCGGTTTTGCTTTTTTATCTTGCCCTATCTGTTTTGCAGGCACGCCCGCTACCGTAGAATAAGCTACAACCGGATGTAACACTACCGAGCAGGCGCCAATTTTGGCATATTCACCTACTTCGATATTTCCTAAAATTTTTGCACCAGCACCAATCATCACCCCTTTACGCACTTTAGGGTGGCGATCACCAACTTCTTTTCCTGTACCGCCCAATGTCACATCTTGCAAAATAGAAACATCATTCTCTATCACAGATGTTTCCCCAATAACAATACCTGTGGCGTGATCTAACATAATACCGTGACCAATTTTTGCTGCCGGATGAATATCAACATCAAACGCAACAGAAATTTGATTTTGTAGATAAATAGCTAATGCTTTCCGTTGTTTCTGCCATAAGTGGTGAGTGATGCGATAGCTTTGCAACGCGTGAAATCCTTTTAGATAAAGTAACGGTGTAGAATAAAGCTCCACTGCCGGGTCGCGTACCCGCACAGCTTCAATATCGTGAGCGGCACTTTCAATAATTTTTGGATTTTCCCGATAAACTTCATCAATAATTTCACGCAATGAGATCGCTGGCATTGTCGAGCTAGATAACTTATTCGCTAAAATATAACTTAGCGCCGTACCCAAATGTTGATGCGTTAAAATTGTTGAATGGAAAAAACTTGCCAATGAAGGTTCTTGTTCTGCGAGTAATTTTGCTTCATCTCGAATGCTTTGCCAAATCCGTTGTAATAGTACCGACATAGATACCCCTATTCACTTTTCTTTTCTCTTGATAATAAATTTGCTGCTGCTTCAGTTGCAGTTAACCCACAGAATAGCATTTGATAAATTTGCTCAACAATCGGCATTTCCACCTGCTGTTGTTGCGCCAAGCGGTAGGCTTCCTGTGTGTTGAAATAGCCTTCCACAACCTGACCGATCTCCTGCATCGCCTGTTCTACAGAATAACCTTTGCCTAACATCATTCCAAAACGGCGATTACGAGATTGATTGTCGGTACACGTTAAAACTAAATCACCTAAACAGGCCATTCCCATAAATGTGTGTGGTTCTGCACCTAAAGACAATCCTAAACGTGAAATTTCTGCTAAACCACGCGTGATCAATGCTGTTCTTGCATTCGCTCCATAACCGATACCATCTGAAATACCAGCACCAATTGCGATCACATTTTTAATCGCTCCACCCAACTGCACACCAATCATATCCGGATTCAGATAAACGCGGAAATGTTTACTGCAATGAATACGTTCCTGTAACGCTTTGGCAAAAGCCTCTTCTGTTGAAGACAGCACAATAGCAGTCGGCAAGCCTGAAGCCAGTTCTTTAGCAAATGTCGGCCCTGATAAAACAGCCAATGGCATATTATTTCCTAAAATATCTTTCGCTACCTGATGTAACAAGCGTCCGCTATTATGTTCCAAACCTTTACTTGCCCAAATAATACGATGTTGCGGTTTTAATAAGGGCTTAATCTGCTTTAAAACATCGGCAAAAACGTGACTCGGCACAACGATCAATATATCTCGGCTGTTTGCAACTGCTGTATCCAATTCAGTTTCAATTTGTAATGCTTTCGGAAAAGTAACACCGGGCAAAAAACGTTCATTTTTCCGTTGTTGTGCCAATTTTCTCATTTCTACCGTATTTCGCCCCCATAATATTGTTGGCAAGCCATTTCTCGAAAGTGCTATCGCTAATGCTGTTCCGTAAGAACCAGCACCAATTACGGTAATGGGTAAAAATTCTGTCATAACTATCGCTTTTATTTGATTAGTGTTAAACAAAGGATAGACGAAAGAGAGAGGATTTCAATAAGATTTTAGAAAAGAGGTGAAAAAGCATCTCCGAAGAGACGCTTTTCAGGAATTAATTTACAGTGTAAGACGGCGGAATTTTTTGCATAAAAAAGCATTATATTTTGCATAAATAAATTTTTAAAAGTTATGCAAAATATAAAGAAATTATGAAAAAATACTGTATATATTGACAGTATAAAAAACCTCTATAAAATAACTGTATATTTATACAGTATAAGAGGTTAAACAATGAAAAAACTTATCTTAAAATTTGCCAAACAATATGACGATGAAAAAGAACTGCAACAGCAAACAATCATCAATAAATTAAAACAGCGTTTGCCTAAACAATTAAAAAGAATAGGATATGCTGATCTTGAGTTAGAAATTAAAACATCATCGCAAACAAGTTATGAAGTTGTAGGATATAACTCAACAGAAAAGAAAATATTAGTCGCTAAATTAGAGGATATATTTAATGACGATACTCTATTAGCAGATTAATCTATTAGGGCTGTTAGCCCTAATAGCCCTAATTAGACCTCTATACCTCTCCAGTTGCATTATTAAGCAGTCAGTCAAATAGAGCTCTATACCTCTCCACATTGCATCGCAACAGAGCAATGATGTCCTCAACACAAAAACAGGAGGATAACAATGAAAAAGCCAAGCGAAAAAGAAATTAATCGAGTCTTAGAAACCATTGCGAAAAAGGTCGGGTATATTGATACGCTTGAAACTCGGATGAGTGATCATCTCGATTTTTACGATATGTCAGTATGGTGCATGAAAGCAATGCTACGAGCAGCATTTGATGCTGGATATAAAGCAGCAAAAGGAGATTAGGATGAAATTAGAACCGAACGTGAAATGATGTTAGAACTTTCGTTAGTTGCGGAACGTGAGTGCGATACCTTTAGCCTCTTTAACCTTGACCTAGTACTTTTTAAAACCTCATATCGTGCATATTACCTTGCCATCCATTATTTAGCCGATGACAGAAAAGACAAAGTGATCAAGTTAGTACCAAATACTCATCCAAATCAACCTGCCTTATACTGTCTGCTTTCAGAATTGTCTACCCGTTTATAAAGTGCCGCAAGGCACTTTTTCAGCTTTTATAAATGAGATTATCCTCATATTTGCCACTATAGTTTGCGGACGTTTGTACAGCAATCCGTTGATAATCAATAAAAGATTGCCAATTATCACCTTTGGTGGCGATTAGCCAATCCACAAACCGCACAAACTCGCTTTTGGTTGAACTAAAAAAGATGTAAGGTGGTTGTGCAAGCCTGATTAACTCCAGAAAATTAATTAAGTCAAAATATCCATCTTGCTTATAACTTGCTTGATGTGTGCACAGATAGGGTGGGTCAAGCACAAATATCACCCTTTTATCATCTGAAAATTGCGGAAGTAAGGTAGAAAAACTCTCGTGAACCACCTCAATCCCATCTAAATAACCGTCCGCCGTTGGGTAATCGCTTTGCCGCACGCAGTTGTAAAAACCGTGTCGATATAACTCATCAACCGATTTAACTTGTTGCCCTGAAAATAGCAGCCACGAGCATAAAATATGTGGATCTTTGTAACCATCAAATGACTCTATCGCATCAATTACTTTGTGGCGAGTAGCAATATCTAAGCGCTTTTGCCGCTGATAATTGATCAATAGCTCACTTAATATTTGACGTAAGCGATTAATGTCATCAATATGATTAAGTCGCTCAACATAGCCGTCAAAATCATTATAGATAACTCGAGCTTGTGGTTTGAGTTGTTTTGCGGTAGGACTTAGCAAACCACTGCCACCAAACGCATCAACAATCGTCCAACCCTCGCCATTATTCGCAATCATCTCGTTTAAAACCGATTTAAAGTAAGTTAAAAACAGCCGTTTTTGCCCGACAAACGGCAACGGAGCTTGACTAAAATGACGCATCGTTACCTCCTAACACCTCAATAATACGACGATAAATATCGTGGATAAGTAGCAACGGAATGGCTGAACGGGCGTTATAACTGTGTAAACAGTCAAACATCGTTTTGCCCGAAATATAATGCTGATAACGCAAATTTAGCGGAATATTGCTTTTAAACTTGGTTGCCTTTTTGCAGGGCCAGCCATAATTCCCATAATAGGTTGGGTTATCATAAGAAATAGGGAAATTAAGAATGTCAGTCAAGTAATGCCAAATACGGCTAGAATAAGGATTTTCAATGACATAGATTTTCGGCTGATAACGCTGAATAATCTCAATGGTGTTATAAATGCAAAGCTCACCATTAATCCGATTTAAAAAAGCGGTTTCATAACGATAACGTCGCTTTTTAACCGCTGCCGCGTCAAAATCCTTGCGACTGCGAATAGCAAAACGTGTATTTCCTTGCCATTGCCAACAGACATTCCCACCCTTAATAGAGTTTGCGACGGAAAAACTTTCACAAGGCGGGCTAGCTAAAATAACGTCAGGTATTGGAAGACTATCCAGCTTATTAAGCAGCGTATTATCGCCAAATAATCTCCCGTAATCCGCGAGATTTAAGGGAATAACGTGATGATTTTTACCCTCAATATCAATGCCTATTGGGTAAATTTCAATATCGGAAAAAGATTGAGCTGCTTGAGTGTAACAACCATTTCCACTATCAAACAACGCCCATACAATGACTTTTTGAGTTGCCATAACCTCTCCTTGTTATGGCGTTCCGGCGTTCTGGACGCTCCGACACTCAAAGTTGATTAATGTTTGTTACGATTAAATACATTTAACGTTTTGCAACGAGTACATTTAATCTCTAAATATTGACTATCTTTTGCGCGTGCTAGTAGCTTTTTACAGCACTTGCAACGCATTTCTTGCATTTTATTTTGCATAACACGATTCCTAGACAGATTTTTTGCTATAATCCGCCTGCCTGGCTAGGTAGACGGCAACGGTTATGCAGCCTTGTTCTGCGTTAATCGGGGACAGGCTTAATGTCGATAAACCTGTCCTGCCGTTTTAATGGATTGCTACATACCCCCCCCCGCAGTATATTTTTTCATCATTCACTCCTTTTAAAAATTGCCGCTAAATGGTTCGGAGAAAACCGCCAACCTTCACAACTGTAGTTAATCGCCCTCGCACACCACTCACTGCAGAAGTATTTATCACGACGTTCTGGAATTAAAAAAATCAATCCTAACGCGCCCCACCAGTCATATTTACGCCCTTTAGTAAGCTGATAAAAATAGACAATTTGAGATTCAGATACACCCGAAAGCGGAATCAAATCCCATTTTCCATCATCTAAATTAATGACTTTTTTACGTACACCACCGTCACGGACTGATGAAGAATAGCACTCGTAATAAACATCACAATCATAGCGGTCGGTAAAATTAGTCTCTTTTTTAACCGCAATTTCGCAGTGGCTATATCTGCCGCGCGTAAATTTACGGATTAACCAATCGCTAAGTCTGCACCAATAGCTATACAGGCTATGCCCATCACGCTTGCCCTTGTATAAGGCTAGATATACCTGACTCATTGTTGTGCCTCCGCTAATGCTTGCATTTGTGCAATGATGTCATCGTGAATTTTTTGCATCTCGTCTAACGTTAAATTTGGCTGTTTTAACTCATACTTACGCATTCGCAACACACTCATCTGCTCCAGCGTAGTCCGTAACTGCACCGCCTGCTTGAGGATTAGCTCGGTCGCAGTACGTAAATCCAAGCCTGCTGCTTGAGCAAATCCAGTAATAAAAACACTTACCTCACCTTGATAATCTGCTGATTGATAAGCTAATGCAGCCGATTCGCGTCCTTCATACTCGCTTGTAAAGCGAGTCCACTTTTCGAGATATTGTGCTGCTGTGTTATCAATATCATTAATAAGTTGCTGACGTGTTGCGTTAGCTAATTCAGCTTGTCGTTGCTGATTAAGCACCCACTTTGTACCGTTCCAGTCGTGTAATGATGATGGCTTAATCTCAATCCTATTGTTGAGCCAGTATGTGTTTTGATTTGCCAGCTGTGCCTGTAATCCACCACTTATATCATGCAGATACAAAAACTTATCATCATAACCACTCTGCCTTGCCAACTCGCAAAGCTGCTCGAACGATTCATTAGTTAGTGGGTATGATGTCTCTCGTCTGCCTGTTGATTTATCAATAATAATCAAATATTCCATATCTCCCCTCCACTTAATTTAATAGTGTATCAATCCTGTAATACTCATAATGATTACGCATTTCAGCATTAACTAAGAACTAAGGAGGAGATATGAGACTACCAAACGGCTACGGCTCAGTATTTAAACTTAGTGGCGTGCGGCGTCGCCCATATATTGCCCGAAAAACGGTCGGTTACACTGATAGTGGCAAACAAATTTACAGTGTGATTGGCTATTACGAAACAAAAGAGGAGGCATTAACCGCACTTGCCAACCATAATCAGCAAGATAAGCCGGAACCCAGCATAACACTGGCGAAAGTCTATCAGCTTTGGTACCCAATCCACGCCAGACAAGTGTCGCCGTCAACGGCAGAAAGTTATCGCAATAGCTACAATCATTTGTCGTCAATCATCTCTATGCCGATCCACAAAATTAAATATCGTCATTTGCAAAGCGTACTGGATGCGATGAAAGAAAAAGGCTTGTCGTACGCTAGTCTTAAAAAAGTGCGGTCATTGATAAATCAGCTATTTGCTCACGCAATAATCAATGAATGGACAGATAAGAGTTATGGGCAATATTTGCAAATGGGGAAAAACACACCTGTCCATCCACATAAAATTTTTACGCGACAACAAATCAATAAGCTATGGCAATGCCAAACAACAGACACTGATTTAGCATTAATCTTACTTTATAGTGGGATGCGAGTCGGAGAGCTGTTGCAACTACAACGTAGTGAGATTAATCTAAAGCAAAAATACTTTAATATCACCACCTCAAAAACCAAAGCCGGCATCCGCATTATCCCAATCCATCCACGCATTTTACCGATTGTTGAGCGACGGCTTGAGAAAAAACATAAATACCTATTTGTTGATGATAACAACCAACCCCTAACTTATGCTAAAGCAGCTACACAATTTGCAAAAGCAATGCTAGCAATCCGAGCAAAACATACCACGCACGACTGCCGGCATACCGTAGCAACGCTGCTTGATGCTGCCGGTGCCAACAAAGTTGCACGCGACAGATTGCTGGGACACGCCTCTAGCAATGTCGGAGATAGTGTTTACACACATAAGACATTGATACACTTGAGAAAAGTGATAAATCTACTCAAATAGCGTAGTTAATCGTGTTTTTAACACGCGTTTAAATCGCTTTAAACCGTGACCAAATCGCTGTTTAAAGCGATTGTTATTTGTGTGTTATAGACTACAAAAACGGGCAAAAAGTACAGTTTAGTCATTAAGATTGTTATCCAAGGGGGATTTTTCGACGTATTTAATGCAAAAAAATTTATCGTTAAATTACCGATTAATGTTAATAAAATTATATTTGCGACAAATGCACAGATTGAGGGAGTAGCAGAAGAAGCTCCGAGCTTGCATTATGCCTGGCATCAATCAGGTGCTAATAACAAAACAGAAATAGAATTTTTGACAAACTATATATCAAGAGATACTCAGCAATGGATTGTTATTGCTTATTCCTAGCCAAGGGGTATTTTTGAGAGAAGCAACGGAAAACGGGATTATTACGTATCCAGTCGTTGTCGCTGACATACTTTTTGTGGCGCCGTCAGAAGCTGGCAATAAAACAGGCGGAACCGTAGATACTTTATTATCAAGTGTAACAAATAACAGACTAAATTATGCTGGTATAACGTCAGGTAATAATGTTTATTTTTTAATAATTGCGGTGTGAGCCAAGGGGAAATGTTACCTCATTTTCACTTAGCAATAACGCAGAGATTAGTATTAAGTACCCAATAAACTTTAGCAAAAATAGTTTAACACCAATCTTATCATCTACAGCTGGTATTATTGCTGGCGGTAGTGCTGACTCTGACAATGGTGCATTTATCCGTTATACTGATAAAACTATATTTATAATCAACTCGCCGTGGATGAATATGACCTCAATATATTACGGACCGTTAAGGTGGATTGCTTTTGGTATTTAAGCAATACAAATGGCTATCCACTCCATCATGTCTTGGTATGGCAGCAATCTGTTAATTAAAAAGTGTATTGCAGTTTTGTTATCTGCTCCACCTATATGCCAAGTAGAAAATGTTTGGATTGCTGACTCTGTATTTCCTTCAGCTTGTGCATTTATGGCAAAAAGAGTTTTTTTGACAATGATTGGAATTTTAACAATAGTCCCATATGTATTAGGTGCTATGCCAAATAATCCCCCTTGGATAATTAGCCCTCCGAACAGGGCTCCAAACTTAATCCACCACGCATTTTGGTTGGTGAAATCATAGCTTATGCCGAGTGGCGTTGTCCCTGATGTTCCCCAGCCGTTAACAATGCCCTTGAACGCATCTCTGTCACCAGCAAACAGTTTATTTATTGCATTAATGATTTTAGATAACGATTGATTTTTGTTAGCTGCAAGCAATATGTCATCTACTGTTAATTTACCCTTTAATTCCTGGTCGCCCAATTTGTCTAATTTCTTAACATCTTGACTGCCACGAATTATTAATACACCACTTGCATCACTATATACATCAACCAGCCCGGAACCAGTCACTTTCTTGGATGAGCCGACAGCATTTGAACTAGATCCTCTTTTTTCGACAATATTTAAGTATGTGTTGTTATTTGATGTTACAGTATTAGATGTGCCTGTTGCGGTTGTACTAGTAACAAGCCCAGTAGCTGCCAATTTACCGTTTGCAGCATTGAGTGCTTGCACTCCTTTGTCGTATGCGGTTTTAGCTGCAAGAGCACTCGCACCAAACACGCCGGATGCCATATTAATACTATCAGTGAGCTGCACCTCACCTTTGCTTGTTGTGCTTGCACTACGACGGTTAGCGTTAATAATCGCAATGATGGCATCATAGACCTGTGTTGTTTTAGCATCATTAGGATTAAGTCCCGCTTTAGACAATACATATTTTAGCTCTGCTTCTACATCTCGCAAGTGATCTTGCACGTCATTTAAAAATTGTGCGGTAACACGCGTGCCTTGCTCGCCCGTAGCAGGATTGCCGTCGTGGAAACAATTGTCTACTGAGCCAATTGTTGGCATTAAATCTTTCATTAACTCTCTCTCCTAAATTATTGATATGCAAAGTAGCAGTAAGTGTGAGCAGGTTTTAAATCTTCAAAAAACTCTTCAATAATTGGGTCTCCGAAATCGACCAAACGGTCGCCTGCTAACGATTGTCCCGCGCGAAAATAAATAATGTTATCATCACCATTAATCACCGTGACACGCCACATAAAAATTAGGCGTTCTTTGGGCTGGTCTACCCAAAGCGTGGTATCGCCAATATTTGGGAGGTCATTTTTTAACGGCGAAAACTCTTTGATTTGGATTGTGTAACCAATGCTTTCTGCAAGCTGCAAAAAGTACGGAATTGATAAGCCACCTAATGCGTTAAGCTGGATAATGACGCGTTTAACACGCTCGCTGTAAGTCTTTGAGACGTCTGTTGTAATACCGCACAATCGCTCCCAATCTGCTAATAACTCATTAGAGGTCGCCGGCTCGATGACTTTGAGAATTGCTTCGGCACTTGCTTGTAATCGGTCAAATGCTTGCCCATCTACGGCACATTGTGCAGTAAATTGCTCACCATTGATGTTGTAGCTTACTGGCGGGTAGAGATTGGCTAATACGGATTGGTACTTACTCATCGCGTAACTCCGTAACCGTTACATTGCCGAGTCGAAACCACTCAATTTTATTAATGACATCCGCTTTTCGATTTTCTGTCGGTGTAGTAAACCGGCGGTCAACCACGCCGACAATATCACTTACAATCGCTTCAAGCTGCGACACGATTAAGTCATCGCCCGGTCGCAAGGTATCAAAATAAGCAGTTAATCCACTGTTAATTGCTGCAGTAATTGCCGGTAAAGTCAGTCCCTTAATTTTGACTTTGATGTCAAAATTAATTTGCGTAACATCAGGTTTAACCACTTTTGACTCTACTGCCGTTACCGGACGCACATTATCAATATAATGCTGACAACGGGTAATCGTGTCATCACTTGGCAATGCGTTATTGCTTGTAATCGCAATATCCACCGTCCCCAATCCACGTCGCAGAGGATAGACATAAGCAGCATCTACACCGTCCACTTCCAACGCCCAGTTTTTATAGTCGTATTTATTGCCACCCGCTGGTGGACGACGGATTAATTCAAGTAGGCGTGCAAGTAATGACGCATCCGTTTCTGCGGCTGTGCCACCGGTTACCTTGGTAATCACAACATCAGACTGAACACCTGTCGGCGCAGACATAAAGCTCGCTGCAGTTGCTTTATTTACATTTTGTTGGCTACCCATCGCTAACGATTTAATATTGACTACCGCTGTACCCGACCCACCAATCGTGACAGCTTGAGTTGTCTGGTAAAAACGGTTATCATCCGTTTTAATCTGCATCGCTTCCGCAATGACAGCACCGCTCAATCCTGTTACTGTTGCTTGTCCGTCGGCATAAGTCGCATTTTTACGGCGTAATCCGCGCAAACCTGCATGTTTTTCAAGATATTCGGTATCGGACGAATCGGGAAAAAATTGTTTGATAAGCCATTTTTGATGTGCGTATAAGCCTTCTGCAACAGCGGCTAAACTACTTGCGCGGGCAAATGTGTCCGAATCAACACTAATATCAATCGTTGGATTGATACTTTGATAGTCACGTAATATCTGCTCTCTGATTTCTTCCAGTGTCGGTACGAAATACATTTAAATATCCTTTAAATCTCAGTTAAATGACTTTTACAGGGTGTTTAAACTCAAATGTTTTGCCGCGTGCATCAATCACACTAATTAATAGCTGTAATGTGCCGTTATGTGGCTGCTGATAATCAACGGTTATTGATTTTGCTCGCCCATCATCCAATAACGGCTGCAAGGCTTCTTCGGCATATTGTTGAGCGAGTAAACCAACGCGTTCCTTATCTTTCTCCCGCTGAATTAAATGGAGCAGGGAGCCTACACGCCCATCTGCCCACCACGAGCCTAGTGGAGTTGTAAGTCTGATATACACAGCATTTTGCAGTGTATCTGTCTGTGATAATGTGTAGTCCCCGGTAAGCGGGCTGATCTCTCTGTCCATATTGTTGATGATAGAGAGCAGGCAAAAAAAAACGTGGTGCTAGAGTTCAGCACCACGCTTTTAAGAAAGGTTGGTTGATTAATTTGGTGTACTGGTTGTACCGCCACTGTCACCCGTGTGAGTATGACCGACCAATGACACGCCACTTGCAGTCACATCGCCGTTATTTGTGATAGAGCCTTTTTGTGTGATATCGCCTTTAATATTAATCGTCGGCGCAGTGATATTAAGGGTTGTACAGTTAATATCAATCACTTTACCCTGTTTTAACACAATCGATGAGCCACTTTGATCATAGATAGCAACTTCGCCGCTTTTTAAGGCTTTAATTCGGTATTGCCCATTTTCGGTTGCCACGACTACGCTATGCGAGGTTTTTCCGCCAATCGGAATTATCAACGCTTCCGTGCTGGCGGGTGGATGTGAGGTAAAGCCGAAGTGCTGCATTAACTCGACATCTTGTAACGTTTCATCCGCTAATGCCGAGATCTGCACTTTTTGGATTTTGTCTGCGGACTTTGTGAGATTGATTTTGCCACGAAACACATGCCGAATCGCATTACCAGCATTATCAATCATCTGTCCAATCTGCTGTCTTATCTGTCTCATGATTTTGGTCCTAATGCAATCAGTTCTTTGGCTTTCTTGCCCTTGCGTTTTCGCGCACGTTTTGAGTGTTCACGGAACGCATCGGGTATCCAGATACCATCTTGTTTTAGTCGTAGTTCGGTTTGTGTCCCTTGTGAGCGTGAGAGCGTAAAACGTCGTCCCATCACAAAAAAAATTGCATCAATATCGTATTCTTCGCAAATAACGTGGACGCGTTGTCCTGGTTGCCACAACACACCACTTTCGGTTTTGTGGTCAGGGACAATAATTGTCAGCGTAAATGCATTAAGTGCGGCATCTGAAAGGTATTTTTTAGCGTGTTTTTTTAATGACTCTAAGTCTTCTGCGTCGTGTATCACGACGGTTTTTGGACGATAAAATTTGACGCTTTTATCTTGCCACACCCATTTGAGATTGTTTTTATTATCATCATGGCTACGTCCATGTTTTTGGGCTAAAAACGTAACTTCGCTAAATGATTGTGAAATATCATAGGTAAGTTGGGCTTGCTCAAAATTATTACGCACACCATTTTTTTGACAGCATAATGTTGCGACAGGTGGACTACGATAATCTGGACCGCCTACGATTAATATACCATTTGGATCAAACCAAAGATGTAATCCTGCAAAGTTTGCACACCGCAAAGCCGCACTCCATGCTGTCTCGCTCGGCTCAATATCAATTTTATCAATCACGGGGTTATTGTCTTTTGCTCGCAACTCAATCTTTTTAATCCCCAGCGGTTGCACAATTTTTTTTATGGCGTCCAATACCGTCAATCCTTTCACATTTGTGGTCGGTGCAGAGCAATCGACTAAAATAGATGCTCTATCTCGCCCATTTAAACTAAACGTACGGCTATTTTTACTGATTTGATGTTGTGTTGCATCGACAATTCCAGTGAGAACCACTTGCCCATTAATTAGCACACGCACGTCTTTTCCTGACAAATCAGGCAATACTGTATGGTTTGCAGGCGTACCAATCTCAAAACTAAACGCATCAGCAGGGATTAAAAAATCACTGTCAATCTCATAACTTTTCCAGTTTTTGTGTGTCTTACTATCAATCTCTACCGCAATTTCGTTGTCGTACGGATAGTTATACTGTGTAGCCATTAATTAATGCCCCTTTTTCAATAAAGTTTGGATTAATAATTTGCGGATTAAGACGCAATAGCTCATCTGTACGGGTATAATCTTGATAAAATGCATGAGCGATTTGTTGTAATGTACCCGCAATTGGTGCTTCTCTAATAATCATTGGTGGTTTTTGATTAATGGCATTAACCGCTAATACAGTAATATTCTGTGCAATCTGACGTAATTTCTCAATCACACGATAAGCACTGGTATAACGTGCAGTCTCCATCTCACCACGATTTTGATACGTTTGTTGCTCAATTTGTAATGCACGGACAGCCGTAATACAATCCTGGATTAACTCTCTGACTGTTGTTGTCATTGTCTCAATTTCTGACGGTAATAAATTCTCCACTTCGTCGGCAATGAGTTGTGCCGTCAAGTGAGCAAGCGTTGTGGTACTAAGGAGTTTAATCGCACACGCCATCTCTTTGACATCCTCTTTGCGCAATGTCGTCACGCGCGATTTAATGCGTGTTTGCTCACGTGAGTAACTGTCATTTTTGCTCGTAACCACGTCATCGGCAATTTGTTGTAATTGACGCACTAATAGCAAGGCGTCATTAAAACGATTTTGGTTATACAACAAGCCTGTTGATTTTGATGTTTGTGCTGTGGTCTCCTCATCGTCTTGCATATTAGCTTGTGCTTTGATGGCTTTATCGAGTGCATTAGCAAGCTGTTTAACTGCTTTCGACGCATCAGCCTTAAATGTTGTTGCTGTCACCAGTGCAGGCAAGTCAAAACTTGCCTCATCAATTAACTGACTCACCGAGTCAACAATCGAGTAGATACCACCCCACGCACCGAGTAATCGGTCTTTAACATTAAAAGCAAAGCTCATGACCTCCATCATTGCAGCATAAAAATCAAAAATGTCATCAACAAAGTCCTCTAACATAGACAACAGCTCGTCGATTTTCCCAAAAATCGAAAACTCAAATAAAAATATTGGCTTTGCGGGTGTCGTCTCGACAAACGTTAAATCCACAGACGCATAATTAATATAATCAGCATCGTGGCGTAACGACATTGAGCGACAAAGCATATTTTGCATTCGCCCAAAAATCGGATGCGTTAGTGTATCGGCTCCTGGTTTTTGTAATGCAGCAAGTAGCCGTTTGACATCGGTTAAATACCCTGGTCCATTAAAGATAGCTTCAAACGTAACCGTACGTGGTGTGAGCCCTAAGTCTTCAATGTCCGCACCATTGACATAAGGATAAGCATGCTCAACAGTATCTCGGTCAAAGCTATCATCCACCGTAATCACATCAAATTTCACACCGCGAAAACTCGCTTGACGAATTGGTACAGTCCAACCCATTATTACTTACCCCCTCACAAAATGTTGATATTGTTTTTCTGAGACCGCTTCGGCGATTTGCCGTCCATCTAGCTCAACCGTAATCAGATTTTTAAGCGTATAACTTTGATTATCTAATATCCGTTTAAGTGTCTCTGACAACGTTTGCCCCATTGATTGTATTTCACCGACTAAATCAATCTTGTCTGTTTGATTACTGCGTTTGGCTTGTTGCAATGGATTACCGGCATTCGTCATATCAATATTTTTCAATCCCTGATATGGTGTATTCGTCGCGGCATTTCGCCATCGCTCCATCCTGCTCGCATTACGATTCACTCTTGCTTGATAGTCTGCTTCACTAAGTGTGCCTTGTTTTACGCGTTCTGCTGCCACCTCATTATCAAACGCCATTGTTGCCCCGCCATAGGCTAATGCCATCGCATTTTGTGTTTTTGGGGATTGTGCAGTCGTCGTGGTAGGTGGTTGATAACCTGCCCAATAATTGGTTTTCGGCGCTGTTTGTTGGCTTAATGCTTGATAAAATTGCTTTTTGCTGTCAGCTTGTTGCTCATCTTTGGCTTCTTTTTGCGCAAAATAACTTGTCGCATTTTCTGCACCAATGGCAAGTCCGGTGAGTGCTAACGTCGGCACGCTAACCACTCCTTTGGCTTTTGAGAGTAACCCTGTACCAGCTCGACTTAATGTAGTACCCACAGTAGTTGCTGCACCAGCCGTAGTTGCAGTACCTACTGTTGTAGTGGTACGACGAAATATACTCTCTATTCCACCACCTTTTTTCTTAAATAAATCTAATAGTGAAATAGCTCCTAATGCCATACCAAAAGCCTTCACTGCATCCGTCGCCCCAACAACAAAATTAGTTAATTCCGGGTACTTTTTGCCATATTTACTTAATGTTTGTGACACTTCGCCGAGTGTTGTATTAAAGCCACTTAAATTATTTAACTGTGCAAACTCTTGTGTATTTTTTAAATCATTGACTTTGTAATCTGCGGTATCAGCAACTACCTTGTGTGATGTATTAACTGCACCTTGTGCATTGCTAATTTGCTGTTGTACTTCTTTGCCAAGCTCGGCGTTATTTCGAATACCGATTAATGCCATCAGTGCTTGGCGGTCAGAGATAACTTGCCCGATTGCTGTACCTTCAACCAACTTTGCCATTTCGTCTAAAATTCGGTGTTGGTCTTCTTTTTTAGCGGTTTTTAATTTTGCTTGTAAGGCTTGATATTGTTTATCATTGCCAACTACATCATTAATAATTTGACTAAAGGCTTCTAGTGAGTTCATGCCTGATTTTTTGTAGTTTGCCATTGAGCCGACAAAATCAATGCCGACTTTCTTACCTGTCTTTGGATCAACATAATCCAAGTTTTTAAACCGGTCGTTCGTTTCTTTCGATGTGATTTTTGCGAGCAAATTAACAAGATTATTTCCTGCTTCATCCGATGTGCCTGCTGTAACACGTGCTTGTTGATTAGCGACTAATAACGCTTCAAACCCTGACATACCACTTAAGCCTGCCGCTTTTGCTGCTGCCATTTGCTGTGGTAGCCAACGTGCCATATCGGCTAACTCAAAGTTTCCAGCTTGTCCTGCGGCTACGGCTTTATCCAACACTGCGCCAATCTGATCTTCACTGATACCCATTTGCTGCATGGATGAAATCATAATCTTGGCAATATCATCTGTGCTTGCACCCGTTGCCACTGCCGCTTTTTGTAATGTCGGTAATAGCGCCATTGCAGTATCTGTTTTTACTGCCCCAGAGGCTAGCAATGTATCTAGTGCTCCTAATGCCTCTTCTTTTGTGCCACCGCCTGTTTCAACAGCTTGTTTCACTGCAGCATGGAGTTCTTTTTTTCCCGCAATTCTGCCGGCAACATCGCGGTCCGAAAATGCCGTATTAGCTGTCATGGCTAATTGACGGTCATAAGTCATTGCTTTTTGTACCGGTTCTCGCATTACCATCGCCCCTGCCATGACACCTGCCCCGACTTGCATCATCGCTCCGCCCACAGCCCCCATTTTTTGTCCGAATGAGGTTTTACCCATTTCGGCATTTAACTCTGCAATTTTGCGGCGATGTGCTTCAGTGGCTCTGGCAAGCTCACGACTTGACATCACGCCACTATTACGTAACCGGTTATAAGATTCTCGCGTACGGTTGATTTCAGCTTGTATCGCCCGTTCTGAGCGTAATCCATATGACTCCATCGTGCGGTAGGCTTGCTTGCGTTTGTTATAGCTTTGCTCAAATGTCCTCGCGGCTTTAAGATAGCTGTCCTCCATCTTTTTGCCTGATTTCACGGTCTGCTGTTCTGTGGCTTTAGTTGTTTTTGCCACATTATCACCGACCGTCTTGACGACTTTACTGGCGTTATCTTGAGCGGTAATCTCAATGCCGAGCTTCATATTTGCCATTTTTTAAACCCTTTTTAAACGTCGTTTAAATCCTATAAAAAAAGGGCTTACGCCCTCTTTTTACGTTGAATAATGTAATGTGTTGTATTGCCGTCTTGCGTTGCTGGTTTAATCCCTTGACTTTCCAAATAAACAGCTAACCAACTTTGCGCTTCAATCGCACTCATTTGTGCCACTTGTGCGGCGGTAAAGCCGATTTTGGCAAGTAGCACAGTAATACGTTGATAATTTTTTACCGCATCACGTAACAGATAGCGTCGCTTTAGCCGTCGCTGTTGTTCGCTTGGTTTTCCCCAGCGTCGATACGCTTTTTTCGCATTTCGGAAATTTTTTCATTAATCAACACATAGTCATCGGTACTGAGTGCATTAAACAAAAATTCCGGTGTTAAGAGATCACGAGGGATACCGTCTATCGTGATTTGTTGGGCAAGGTAAGCCAACTCAACCAGACGTTGTTGTTGATAGGTAAGCGTATCAACCTCGTGCAAACCTAAATTTTCGATAACTTCCATTGCTTGGCACTCACCAGCCAGTGTCAACGGGAAAATCTCAAATTGATGGTAAATTTTGTTTTGGTAACTAACACCAATCAATAATCTCGCCATTATTCTTTGACCTCATCAAGTGCATTCATCTTAATATCAATCACCTCTTCGTTATCCACGGTGTATTTTTCGCCCACTTCGGTAACAAAACACTCCACGTAAGTAACACGCTGATCATTATGTCCGATCGGATACACTGTGACTTTAGCGTTATCAATTTTCCACCAATCAATCCCTAATGTATCGTCAAGCGGATTTACCGCAGTCAATGACAACTCCCACGTTGCAATACCTTGAGCGTAACCTCTTGCTCGCCCTTTTGAGTTCATTGCTTTGACCAGTTTGCGACCGGTATTTTTAGTGACCGTCAAATCAACAATTTCAATTTCCTTGCCGTCCACTTCCAGCACGGCACTACCAGCATATTTTTCCATTCCTCACCTCGCTTATAAGATTAAGTCGATACGGTTCGCCACTACGTGTAATCCGTTGACCACATCAGATGGAATAACCGTATCTAAACGATTTGGATCTTGTCCATTGCGTTGCACCAATAATTTATCTTTGTTTTGTTGGACGTTTTCCACCACCTCCAACTCCTCAAGCAAACGCAATACATCTAAAATTTCAGAGCGTACCGCCATTTCGGTTCGCTTGAGTAATTTTTCACGCGGGAAGCGCAGACGGATACGTTGCTGAATCGACTTACGCACATAATCAAGCGAGCGAATCGTGGTTAAATCCAGATAAGCAATGTCGTCTTCGCCGGTCGGATTACGAGTATAGGTGGTTAACGCACGCATAATTTGCACGGTATGATTTACGACTGTAATTGGAGTTAAGCCGTGAAATAACGCTTGATTGACCTCGGTTAATAGCGGCGTTTGGGTCGCATCCACTTCGGTCAAACCTAAAATTTCCAGCGTATTCAGTGGACGTGCCGGATCTTCTTCTTTTGCAATGATCGCCGCATAACCTGCTGCAATCAGTGCGTTTGCCTCAATCGCACCTTTGTACCAACCGACCGTTAAACGTTCACTGTTGAGTTTTTCGGTAAATGTGGTGCCGGCTGCCATTGTGTCACGCCACCCCATCACACCAATGCCCGGCTTGTCTTCCGTTGGCGAGGCAACACTAACCAAATGCTCCTTGAGTGCTTTGGCATTTTTATCATCGGTAAACGGTGAAACAATAATGTGATAATGCGTTCCGGCAATACTTGCCAATGCCGGTGCAAGGTCAGCGTTAGTTGCACCACTCTCAAAGGTAGCAGCAGTAAGGGTCAAACCGTCCGCCGTCACTTTGGTGGCTAATGTCAATTCATTGCCGATTTCGCCTTTGCATTTCGCGGTTAATGTCAGCACTTTTTCGTTGAGTTTTGCCGTTACTGGACAGTCTGCCGTGCCGTTAATCACCGCCATTAAACGATTTGCCACTGCAGTATCGGCTTCGGTTTTATCCGCTCGGACTTGATAATCTACGCCACCAATCTTTGCCGTCACCACGCCGCTCATCGTGACCGTACCGGCAAATGTCAGCGTTGCGGTTGCCGCCACGCCGGCACTATGGTCTTTTAAGCCCATCACTGATAAGTTCAATAAATTGTTATTACGGATGGCAATACGAGCCATTAAATGCGCCCAGCTGCCGGCACCAAATAACGCCTCTGCGTCTTTGTCAGAATAAATACGTTGCGGCAGGGTAAACGCCGTTTCACTCTCAGCGGTCATTGGTGCAATAATTAACACTTCTGACTCATTTGTTGGTAGGGTAGTTACGGCATTACGTGAGTTATATTCGGTGTAAACACCCGGTTTGCGTAATGATGTCGGAATATTATCAAATTCGATTTTAGCCATTTGTCACCTCTTTACGTGTTGTGCGAGTGGTTTCTGTGACCACAATTAAATCGCCATCGGCAATGCGTCGTTGATAATAGAGCGTTGGTTCAATTTCGACTGGCTCTTGTTCGATATAGCTAAATGGGCTATTTTCTTTCGGCACTTTAATGCCATTTTTAGCTTTTACTTTCATTTTTTGTCTCCGTTTTAATATCAAACCCTGTTGTTGCTTCGGGGTCAGTAATTACGCCGGTAATCCGTTCAAGATAATGCGGTGGCGTTAATTCGCCGTGATAAGCGTTAAACAGATAATCTGGGTGCGTTGGATCATCGGTTGGTTGTGGATATTCGCCATCTTCGAGCGGTGGCTGAATGGAGTAACAAACCTCAAATTCCACCGCATACGCTGTCAACCGCTCTTTTTGCAATTCCATATGATTAAAGAGCGTCCGCACCGCAACCGGCTTTATCGGCTCAACTAAATTATCCAGTGTTTGATTGGTCAATAATCGCAACACTGCATAAACCAGTTGATTTGCTCCGATCTCAAATTTCGCTACGCCACCTTGTCGCGCGGCTTGATTGCTGCGTAACGAGCGTACCATCACAATCACAACAAAGGTATCGGTACTTTTGTGACGATGACCTTTAGCGGTAACGCTAGCTCGTTCAATGCGTGAGCCACCATATGTCACTAACACGGCTGGTAAACGACGCACATCAATCGTGGCATCGTCTAACTCACCGTGATAGCTATCCACCCGATAAGTCAGTTTTCCCAACCCACGTGCTAGCCGATTAATTAACGCTTGCTCAATTTGAGTTATCACGACTAAATATCCTGTTACCTGGATTACTAAACATCACGCCAACGCTGTCTTCCGCTTGTACATCGTTAGATTCAATCCCAAGTGAGATTTTACCGCTCGCAATTTGCTCTAACTCTTTGAGTGAGAGCTTATAACGCTCGATAATCTCATCGGTTGTTGTCACTTCCGACATACTCACTAAACGATAACGAGCAATATCACAGCAGATGCGGATTAAGTTATCAGGAATACTGGCTAACGGTAGGGTATAACGACCGAGTAAGTAACCATCAATCTGACTACTGCTGTCCGTTAATGCCACCGCAAGCACCTGCTGATTAATCTCGCCCGTACGGTCACGGTCGGTTAATTCAATTGCTTGTTGCTCGCCAATGCGTAAGACAAAGTCATCTGCTGTGGCATACATCATCATCACCCGATATACCTTGTTTCAAGCCAAATATCTTGCTCAAGTGCAAAGACCTCTTCACCGCTTAAGTCTTTTAACTCAATCACAACAGGCACATCTTTGGTAAACCTACGCCCAATGCGTCCGTAACTCTCCTGCGGATGATTGGCACGTAGCAATACTTCAACTGCAACCGGCTCAAAGATATTACTGTTGATGTTTTCCGGTGTATCGTTTTCGGTTTCCACATTCGTGTCTGCCGTTGATACGTCGCTCATTGTATTTTCTTCGGTTATACCCTCTTGCATTACCTCATCATTAACAACCTCTGCTGTTTTATTTGTCCGCTTCGCCATTTCTTGCTCCTTATTCAACAATGTACGGTGAGACCATTACTTCTAAGCGTCCTTTAAGCACATTGGTGGTGCCATTAATGACATCTGCTTTGCAAATGTCTAATGCTGCTTTTTCAAGACTTGGTGGAACAACCAGTGTGGTTGGACGCACGTTAATAAACGCACCACCGTCTGCTTTCAGCGTGGTCATCTTAGTGAGGATAGCCATTACATTTTCGGCAGTGAGATTAAGCTGTTTGGCTTTGTGTGCAAGTTGCCAAAAACCAAAACCAACATTACAACGGTAACGTACACCCCAAAGATAGACATCTTCCATAAACACGGTATCCGACTTAGACGGGTCAAACTTTCCCTCAAATTCAGGTTTGGTACGCTCCTGGAAGATAAATGGTTTAATCACGTTATTGGTATCAAACACATACCACGATTTCGCACCAGTATCAGACCCTGTTGTGATATTGCTTTGTGCCGTACCTGGATTGGTGCCGTCCACATCTTGGTAATACGGGTGGTCGGTATCAAAATAGTTTTGTCCGTCGTAACACAATGTACTTTCACCCGCTAATAACAACTTAAACAATAAGCTATCGGGGAGTTCGCCAGCCGATTGTCCGGCTTGCGCCATCATATTGCGGAACAAACCAAGTTGGTCGTCCTCAATCGCTTCACGCGGTACGCCAACGGTCGCTTCGTATTTTTTGTTTTCGAGTGTCATACCGACGGCTGACATATTTTTGATGGTACGTTTTCCCACCCACTCAATAAGTTGTGGAAATGCACGCATAAAGCCGTAAGTATTGGTGGCGGTGTTAGACGGCACGGTCATCGCTAATTTCGGGTATTGCGGTTGAATATGAGCAATGCCTTTACTGAATTCGGCACGGAATTGAGTATCCAACCCTTTTAAAATTTCAGATTTTTTAAATTCTACTGTCATTGTTTATGCTCCCAATGCTTTGTTTTTGATGTATTCGTCTTCAGTTAAGCCCAACATTTTGGCAACGTGCTTATCTTCGGCGGAAAGAGCAACCTTTTCGCCGTTCGGGTCGGCTTTGGCTTGTTTCTCACCGAGATTATGTTTCGGGGCAACGGCTAAATAATCAGATAAGGCCTGTGGATTGGCTTTACCCAATTTGATTGCCCATTCTTTCTGTGCCGGTAGCAACGCTCCTTCCGATAACGCCACCTCGACCATTTTTTCGACTTTGTCAGCGGTTACACTCTCTTTTAACGTGCGTAATTCATCTTGTACGGCTTTCATTGCAGACAGTGCGACATACTTGGTTGGGTCGGGTTCTTGTGCGGATAACGCTACCGCTTTTTGTTGTTGTGTCGCCAATTCGACATAGACAGCACTCAGTGCAATCCCTGCTTTGGTTTTTTCGGCAGATAATGCCGTTAATTTTTCTTTGATGACCTCTTCGGAGGCATCAGGTAAATCAAATAATGCTTGCAATAATTTCAGCATTGGTTTGTCCTCTTGTTGATGTTTGTAAAGTTGAGATGTGGCAATCGCTTCGTGCAATTCGTGTAATGCAGGGCGGTTTGTCAGTGCAGCATTAATCACGTCTAACACTTTGCCCTCATCATCGGTGTAAAAGTAAGGTGAGATGTAGCGGTATTCTTTGCCTTTGATTTGCGCAGAGGCTTTTTCTGTCCACTCGACATCGGCAAATAAGCCTTCGCCTGAGATATATTCCGCACGATTAATCCACCCAGCAGCGGGATTACCGCGTCCGTTTTGTGCAATAAATAACGTTTGGTGTTCATAATCAATCATTATCTTGATGGTAGATTGATTAATCTTGTCCGCTAACGCATAACCGTTGGTGTCATCTACATACCAGCCCCCTTTTCCCTCTGGACGTCCATCAGACGGATAAAACCGCCCAAACGGAAATAACTGGATACGTCCGTTAGGCTGTTTAATCT
The DNA here is from genome assembly GCF_054166015.1 of Gallibacterium sp. ZY190522. Lineage (NCBI taxonomy): Bacteria > Pseudomonadati > Pseudomonadota > Gammaproteobacteria > Pasteurellales > Pasteurellaceae > Gallibacterium > Gallibacterium sp. ZY190522. The sequence continues at coordinate 2,376,403 of NZ_CM135118.1, read as the reverse complement.
CGCTACAAGCAATGGCAGTTAATTTCATGGATGCAATCCTCCTGTTGAGGATGACAGCATAACGGATAAGAAAAAACAGACCTGCTGCACGACTTCAGCAACACTATTTTTTTGAGGAAAAGAACAAATCGGAAAGGATAAGGTTTAAGACCCTTTTTAAATCTTTTTAAATCGCTTTTAATTTTTTTTAAAAAATTTTGAATGATAAATTGTACCGGTAAGACTAAAAACGCCGCTATGGGCGTTTTAGACGGCTTTAAAGCAATTTCCGGAAATAGGCTTGAATATCGTCAATAATCTCCCTTTCATCTGCTTCGGTTAATTGCATAAACGGACGAGCAGGAATAGCCACCTGTTTTTTCTGTACCCATTTATCGCCAACCTTAAATTTCAAGTATTTTGCTCGCTTTGCTTTGACTGTGCCGCCAAAGTGATGCAGGGCGGCATAAGGCAGATTAGTGCCGACCATTGCATAATCATTATCCCAACGAGCATTAATGCTATTGCGTAATTCACCGCTATCAATTAACGGTTTACCTTGTCTTGCTTTTAGCCCTAACCATTTCGGACGACCACCTGCCGCAAAATTGCGATCAACGGCGGTTTGCATTGTGCCGGCAATTTGCCGCATTAACGGGGCTTTATAAACCACACCTTGACTCAATGCGGTTAATTGTTTGAGGAGTTGCTCAACATTATTGACTTCTATTTTAATCATAGTAATATCCTGAATAGCCACTAGAAAAGCGATGAATCTCCCAGATCGCGGACGAACGGTTGAAAGAGTACCGGGGATTGTGTGTAGGTGTGGGGAGCCCTACCTAGTGGCTACTAATTTGTCCCACTCTTTATCTTTCAATTTTCTAAACGACTGCACAAATATCTCACTTGTTAATACTTTCAATACAATAGTGTATTTTTTACCATTAATTTGTTTTAAAAGTTGGTAATGCTTATCTCTAGTATTAATAATGTTATCTGGATCGTTTGTTATTAATGGCAATACGCTATAATCTTCGGCTGTAAAATTCTGACTCTCCCGATTAACAATTTGCTTAATCAAACTGTCATCAGATAGCCAAACGGTTTTTAATGACGTTTGCATTATTTCTTGGGTATTTTTACTTAACACCCCTGCAGCAAATTTATATTCTTTTCGCAAATGATTTCGTATTTCGACCAATTTGTCGCTTTTTTCTGTCCCTGAAAGTTCTGATAATTGAGGTAAATAAGGTTTCAATTCACGTTGAAACTGTTGATAATCCAACTTAAAACTCTCCCCACCCATTTCCCGTTTAGCAAATTGATGGGCTAAGGCTTCGGGGTAATTATCCAAATTCGGTTTATACACACTGCGTCCGGCGTGATAATCAAAACCTTTGTCGGCAGTAAACAGCTGATCGCCGAGTTTCACGCCTGTGGTGCGGTAACCTGTTTTTTCATTAACATAGCTTTCTAATTCGGCGGTTTCTACCGTGAGCTTTTCGCTGTCAAGTTGTCGTTGGCTTAAGGCAATCACCGTACAGCGACAGTTAAAACCGTTTGGCGGGTAAAAGGTTTGCCAAAACGGATCATCATAGCGATAGATACGCCCATTGAGCATTGCATGACTCGGACGTGTGCGGCTATCACCCACAGCCGAATATTGCCAGTAAGGGCGGTTGATAGCATTATCGCGCGCTTGTTGATAACGTTGCGCCGAGTACGCGGTTTGCACATTGGTGCGATAAATGGTATTTAGCCGCCATGGTGTGCCAAATAGCTCCCCGGTCTTGGGGTCAGCAATATAAGTATTTTGCTTACGTCCTATTTTTTCAGTTTGTAGCCACCCTTTTTTCGTGAGATGACCAAGCAAGTCTTTGCGCCACTGCCCAAAGGCTTTCCCCTCCGCCTTGGCGTCGGCTAATGATTGATAGATATCTTGCATCATCTCAAGACAGGTGAGATTCGCAATTTTCGCCGCTCGTCCTCTCGCACTTAATTGCAACTCGTCAACATCAACACCATTTAAAAACAGTCGTTTTTGCTTTAAAAACTCTATTGCTTTTTCGGGGGCAAGATTAAACGCAAAACTAACGTCCGACACTGTGTGCTCCAAGTAACTCTGATAAAAAAATCGCTTTAGTTAGATAGTCTTGATGCTGTTGGATATTTAAAGTCGGATAGCGTTGTGCTAGTACTTCAAACGCAGCCTCATAACTCTCAACAGTTTGCAATATACCGACAACTTGTTTGACCATCGGATCAAGTTGCGCGTTAAAATCAACATTTGCTAGCGCTTTATCCAACTCATTATCTAGTAGTTGCTGTTCATTATCCACTGCTGATAACGCTATCCCTTGTTGACAGCCACAAGGACACCCTGCTGGATGGGTTGATAATGCTGTTTTTTCCGCTTTTAAATCAGGTTTAAAATCCGTTTTAATGGCACTTAAAATCGCTTCATCATCTTCTGGTTCAGGTATCCCAAGTTTATCTCGCACCCATTGTTCAGGGATTTTTACCCCAACTCCCACTAATTTTGGCAACGCTTCGGCATATTTTGTTAAATCTTCGACTTCTTTGGTATCAAACTCAAAATACGGTATCCGCATCGGGTCGATAGTTGGATTAATGTTAATTTGGATATACGGCAAGATAATCTGTTGCGTAATGGTTTGAGCAAGTTGTTTGGCATCAGAAACTAACAGATCTCGCCGCACCTCATTATGTACTTGACCGAGAGCATTGGTGCTGGTTTTGCCGTCCGCACCGGAGGTTAAAGTTTGCCCCAAAATCAAGCGAGCAATGGATTTTTCGCACCAGTCGACCATTTGCAAAAATGGATTGTTTCCTTGACTGACGCCATTGGCAACATTATGCAATTCCACTTTCATTGACTCAGGCATAATGCCGGCGGCGTTGTGCCCGATTTGTGCTAATGCTCTAAGCAAGGTACGTTTTTCCGCTTCGGTTGCCCCGGCCCCGTATTTACCGATACGAATCGGCATACCGTAAAGTTCCAAAAATTCAGCAAAGTCGTGGACGGAATAATGTTTAAACATATAAAGCCACGCCAGTGTACGATAAAGCCCTACACGAGCTAATTGGGTCGAGCGTGATTTATGGGTATGCACAATCCATTTGTAGGGCTGTAAGGCTTCTCCCTCATAATTTTCCGGCGTTTTCAGTAACAGATTGTCGTCTTTATCCAGTTTAAACCACGATTGTGGGCGATGAATAAAGCGTTTCGGTAGCCATTTGCCATTCATAAATTTCCAATCAATTTCCAGTGCAACAAAACCGTGTCCAACTGCATCCATTAAATCCATTACCAAATCTTCAAAATTGGTTATCTGATAAAAAAGTTCGTCAATCTCTTGTTGCAACGCCTCTTCTTGCGATGTAGCGTTGCGTGGCTCGGCGATATGCCAGTCAAAGGTGAGTACCGCACGTTTGCGAGTGGCAATGTTGGCAGCAATATCGCTGTCCCGTTCTTCAATATCGGCGAAAAGCTCGTGTTGTTCTTTTAACTCGCCATTTTCTGCCGCTTCAAAAATAGACTGCATTTTACTTGGCGTGATTTTATGACTCGGATGGTCGGCAATAATGCGTCCCGTTTCGGTAACACGTGCCGTTTGTAGTGCGGTATCTAAATTTTTCTGTTGTAGTAATTTTTGCTGTTGCCGTTGTTTATGCTTTTTCTTTGCCATTATTAACTCCGCCAAATACTGTATAAATCTTTATCGCTGTCATCAAATTCGGTATCGACATCACTTTCCGCCAGACTTTGCCACTCGATCGGGGCGGAATTGCTCAGTGCATTCCGCCACAACATTTCCAACGCATCCGGGCCGTCATCGTGATCCGCTTTCGGGAAATGGCGTAACTGCGAAATCAACGTTGACTGTGATTGATGCAGTAAAATTAAACCGTTTGCGATATGCGGCTGCAGGCTCTCAATGCGTAGCATCTTGTCGGTATTTGGTTTGACCGCCGTTGCCGGTACGGGGCAGTGTCGTTGTGCTGAGCGTTTGACTAATTCATCTTTAAAAAACTCCTGAAATTGGACAGTTTCAACAAACCAACGTTTGCATTGATATTGTTGTTGCAACCTAATCACATCCTCAATCATTAAATCGGGTAAGCGTTTTTTGACTTGCGCTTCGATGACATAGAGCTTCCCAGTTTCCCGATGATAGCCGCCAACCAAAATCGCCGACGGGTCACGACTTGCCCCAGCTTTTCCCATTGATGGGTCAAGTGAGCCATAATAAATCAAGTCATCAGGCAACGCGGTCCAATATTGGATACTATTTGCAAATATTGCGTCATCACTGCTGATTGGATCATTTTGATATTCACTGTCAAACGTGCTGTGTCCGTCTCTGGCACGGATTTTCATTAGCGTAAGCAGTGGACGAGCAGCCCAAGAGATTTCCGAGCCTGCATCCATTTCAGCTTTATTAGCTAAATAAAACGCATCGGCAACCGCTTCGCCTTCATTGAGATAAAAGGCTTCCCATTTGTCCCACAACGCCATATTGTCTGGCAGGCTAATTAATGCTTTAAATTTGGCGGTATGCCACGCTTTACTCGCAAGGGTACGATTCAGCACGCTGTCGTAGTGCAAGATGGTGCCAATGTAAACAATGTCTAACTTACCGTCAGCCGAGCCAAGTGGTAATACGGTCTTTTTCAACCAATTATGTAACTTATCCCGTTGCTCTGGGCTGCGCACTTGTTCGTCATTTTCGATATCATCTAATACCACTAAATCAGGACGATAAGCGCCATGGCGCAAACCACGTAACTTTTTGCCTGAGCCAGCTACTTGGACTTTTTGATTGGCGGCAGTAATAATCGTAGCGGCTTGCCACACCCGTCCTTGCCCTGCCACTTCGGGAAAATCAATGCGTAAGCGTTGGTTAAATTCCAACTCAACCTTAATCGCTTCAAGCATAGGGTAGGCTTGGTCAATACTGTCCATCACGATTAAGCAATAACGTTTTTGTTGCGTAATCAGACAGTAGAGAGTAAATAATTGTGAGACTAACGTCGATTTTGCTTCACCCCGCGGTGCGGCAATCGCATCTAAACAGCTTTTTGACTGCTGTAAGATTTGCGGTAAACGGGCAAATAAATAGCGGTGCAACTGTGATTTTGAGGTAGAACGTACATAATGCGGAAAATAGTGGCTCACAAAATAATCATAGCCCTGTTCTTTATCCAATACCTTAGCCCGCCGTTCTGCGACAGCTTTCGGATTATCATCCCAACCGTCAAACGAGGCTTCGAGTTTCTGGCGTAAACTATCCGCATACGCGGCTAACTCTTTGATAAATTCTTTGCTTTTCATCAATCACTCACCAAGACAGCTAATAATACCCACCAACCCCACGCACCACCATCACGGGCAGAGAGACAGGCTAAAATTACACAAATAAAGGTCAATAAATTCACTATTTAAATTCCTTATTGAGGACTTGACCAAATGCATCCAGTAACTCAACAAACTCGCTTAATAGTTGTGGTTTGTTGACTTGGATAAATTCGCCTAGCAATTCAACGGTTTTCAGGGCAACGGCTAATTCGGAGACTTCGGGTAAAATTCGTTTGCTTGCGGCGGTCATTTTGGTAAAGCTATCGCCTAAGCCGCTTAATAGTTCCGCTTTTTTGGACGGCGGTAACTCGGATTGTTCTAACTCGTCCATTACGCTCGAAAAATGCAACACAAAACGGGTTAGCATTCCCTTGGCTACCTCTTCAATCTTTCCGCCTGCAATGGATTGGGCATCACGCACTTTATCCCAATCATCGCCCAATTCTTCAGCTTGTTTTTTCCAGCGTCGCGCCGTTGGAAAAGAGACACCGGCTTTATCCGCTGCTTGCTCAAGCGTAAAAAAGTCAAAGACGTAATAACGACGGAGTTGGGCTTTGGTTTGTGCATCGTGTGCCATACTTAGCCCCCGAATTTTGCTTTAAGCAACTCAATCCCGACGGTCACAATCGCGCCACCTAAACCACCGGCGACAAAGGCTTTGGTGGTCACTTTGCCGACCTGCATTTCAAGCGAGGATAAGCGGTGGTCGATGTTATCAACGCGCTCACCAATCCGGTCAATTTTGCGGTTCGCCTCTTTGCTTAAATCCAGTAATTCGTCTAATTTGGCATTTGTATTTTGTTGCATTAATCGTTTTTGCATTCTTGCTGACATTATTTATCCACCTTGTTATCTAGTTTTGCATTAAGGATTTTTAGCTCGTCCCTAATCTCCGTTAATATGCTATCCGTATGCGTTGATTGCACCTTGGCAAGCTCTTTGGTTTGGTACGCATTGCGGATATCCTTACACTCGTTTTTTAGCTCTTTAAGCTCTTCTTTGACCGATTTAAGCCAAAAACCAACAAAGGTAACCGCAATCGACACCACGCCGTTAAAGACCCATTCGCCGCTAATTTGCAGATCCACGTTGTCCTCCACACACTCGCTCGTACGTCAAATTATGATTAAGCACTTGACGTTTTGTCTCATCAGTATCTTTACGACTCGGATAAATCAATCCAAACGAGGCGCAGCCACTAATCGTCACGGAAGTAACCTTTTGACTGCAACTGCTCATCAACACCGTTAGCAGTGAGACGACGATTAGCCTGCTCAATCTTTTTACGTTGTTCTGCATTATCTAATTCCTCCGCAATCGCTTTGGCTTCGGCTTGTACTTGCTCGATCTGTTTTGCTTGTTCTGCGATTTTTTTGCCCTGCCAACGGGCGTGCAGATAACCGACCACAAATGCAGCGGCAAAAACCACTAATGCGTAAAGTTGCCACATTAATTACCCCCTTTATTTTTAATCGCATTGGCAAAACCTTTGGTTGCCACGCCGCCACCGCAAAAAATAGCGAAAGTCATAAAAAGTTCGGGCGTGTAACTGCGGTCGAGATAGACGCAATAGGTCAATACGCCCGCCATTAATACCGCCCCGAAAAACTGGATAAAGGCGGTGGTGGAAAGGCGACCGTTATCGTTAGTGATTAATTCTGTGAGTTTCATTTTTTGCTACCTCGCTTTTTGAGCAGCCGACGTTGATAGCACCACCGGATTTCATCTACAAGATAAGCCCCAATCGCTTTGCCAACCTCAAAACAAATGCCGATTATCAATACAGTCAAAATGATAGATAATGTATTAATCGTCATCGTCACTCCTTAAATAGATGGTCTGGGTTAATCACTTGCTCACTATCAAGCCAGCTCCAAACATCAAAACAAGGGCAGTCTTTAAGCCACTCATTTGACGTAATCTTGCCATCTCCATTGAGATCTGGACTTAAGTCACGATGTCCGCAGATTTTGGCACGGGGGAATTTCGCTTCCAATTCGCGTAATAGCTTGTGTAAGGCTTGCCATTGTATTGCGGTATAGCGTCCAAAATTTTTCCCATCGATCGAGATACCGCCAACTAAGCAAATTCCGATTGAGCCAGCGTTATGTCCTTTGATGTGAGCGCCAATTTCTCCGACTTGTCGACCTGTTTCGACTGTGCCGTCGGTATCAATCACAAAGTGATAACCGATGTGAGGGAGGTGAGAATTAAAAACAGGGGGATTTGCTCGACGTTTAAAGCCACGTTTAGCGTGCCAGCCGTCAATGACTTGTGCAGCAGTTTGTGTTTTTGTGCGTAACGGTTTGCCATTTTGTGTTGCACTGCAATGCACAACAATTTTTGTGATTGGAAAAGACATAAAAAATACCTCAAACTATGATTAAGTAGAGGTATTTTCTAAAAAAAGTGGGGATTAAAACTGGTGCAGCATTTCAGCACTAAAACAAATCTTGTTGATACGTTTGCTGCCAGTTTTGCTTTAATATCTGCCAGCCAGTGCGGTCAGTGATATTGTATTTCGGACAAAGTTGCACCATTGCCATTCTGCCGCTCACTCCGCTATCTACCAGACAGTCATATTCCGCTTTAAATTGCATATTACGCAATAGCCGCAAGGCAACATCACAGCGGGGGATATAAACGGATTCAGTGCGAAAAAAATCACGCATTTTCTTCGCCACGTCTTCATTAATTGTCTCTTTAATTAGCTTGTAATAGTGTGCTTTATTCATAAAGTAAAGACGTGTCCCACCGAATTTATCAATGACTTGTTGCGTATCGGCAAATCCAAGCACATCAATCATCTCTAATACGACTTCTGGCAAACAATGACGCACATCATTTAAGGTTAGTTGGTCCATTTAAGCACTCCTAAAATGTTGTTTGGAGGCTATTAAAACATAGGATTTTCTAAAAACTCACTTTTAGACTTTTTTGATAGACAGAAAAAATCTCAGCTTTATGCTGAGATTAAATGTTAATTTGATTTAGCTTTTAATACTGTAGGCAAAAGTTGTAAGGTGGTTTTCCAAGCTTGTTCAGCATCACTTGGCGATAATGCCTTACAATCTACATACTCATTGCTATAATCACCAGTATCTGTTTCGCCTTGGTTTACTATTAAAATTATTTTACGCAATGCACACCCTGCAATCGGATTTTTATCGTGTCCGAAAGAACCATTTTTCATCGCAAACGCTACATTTCTTAAGGTTTGATAATCTCCTTGCAATGCTTTTGTTAATTCATTTTTTGCCTCATCTGTCATTGCAAAAACAGACGATGAAAGCATACTACATAGCATTACAAATATTAATTTTTTCATATTATCTCCACTAAAAAGGCTTCAACCGAGCCTTTAATTTATACTTATGCAAAATAAATTACAACTTGTTCTTGCGGTCATACACCGACAACATTTGGATCACTTTTTTTAACTGCCAAACAGTCAGCCATTGCACTTGGTCGATGTTAAATGCCCGTTTTGCTATGCCGTCTGCATATTGTGGCGGTAAGTTATGTTTCGCCAATAGTGCGGTAATTTTGGCAAGATAGGGCTTTTTATCCGCCTTTGGACTCGGGCGATTTTGCCAAAACGGCAGTTGTACTTTTGCCCCCATTTTTGCCATTGTTTGTAGTACGTTATACAAATCCGTTTGATCCATTTCGTTACAGCTGTTTTTGTTTACGGTGTTTTGCAAAAACAGGCGATAGGTTTCTTCGTCCATATTGAGTTGTGTTTTGCCGATATGTACCAACGCTATCAGCCGTTTACGGTAAGCATTATTCAACATTGATTGCTCCTTTTAGTTTTGCAAACATTTTCGCCAGTTGTTCTCGCCGTGCCGGAGTGAGCGGTTTTGGCTCTGGTGGCGGTAATTCCGCTATTTTTCGGTTGGGCAGACGGTCTAAGAGCATTTTCGGTGCGGGGAAACGTTCACACTCGGCACATAGCCGCATAAATGCCTGATCAATCCGCCATTTATCCTCTTTTTCTTGCCAGCCACCGTAAATGCGTTGGCTTAAGATCACTTGTACCCAGACTTCGGCAGTGGCTTTAATCATCTCTTCCGGCGGTTGGTTGGCAAGGCGTAACACCACCAATTTCCCTAAACCTTGAGCAACAGCAACACGTAACCATTTAGGGCTTTCAATCTTTTTCATGGACAAACTCCGCTAAATGCTGCAAGGCTTTGCCTGTTTTGCTGCCGAATTGTGGGGCAGTGGCAGGCGGATTACTTTGTCCGTTCATCATATTATGATGGCTATTTCTGCCTTGCCATTTCGTCATCACCTCATACAAATAGCCGTGTGAGGCGAGCGGGCGTTTGATATGGTGACGACTATTTAACACAATGGTTAAGCCATCAATCCAACATTCAATGGGGGCTGAATAAACCTGCCTATTACGGCAAAACTGCCCGCGTTGCACATCATCAACCAATTCACTGAGTAGTTTCGCTAAGCGATCCATTGTGAGTGCGGATTTTTCAGGGCGGAATAGAGCTAAATACTGCACCGCCAACCGCCCAAACTCGCCATTGAGCGATAAGGCATTCATCACCGCTTGGCTTGCTTGGTCGTGCTGTAATAACACATCTAAAGACAACACCGCCCCACAGGCAGGGCATTTACATTTCATTCTTAAACTCCTTTTAAAACGGGGTTAAAACACATTATTCCGCCCTCTGAACCAAAGGACGGTAAATGGGTTCTAAATTTACCCACCAAGTCTTGGGCAAGGACATTCCCAAGTATAATCATCAAATTTAATACACTTGCTTAACGTTACCTTGCCTCTTACCACCTCTAGCTCCTGATTAAAAGGCCATCCTCGCTCAAAGCCATAAAAACGGAAATCAACGTTAAAACGCGTACTTAACTCAATTAGCTCAGATTCTCCTAATCGCCACGCCGCCATGATAGGGATAATGACAATAAGGCATTCAGCCGATCCGTATCCCTCAATTGTTTCATTACGCCCATTATCGCAATAAACACGTCCTATATTTTTAATTAGCTGCCCTCCGATATTTTCAATCTCCAGATCACCACATCCATTCACTTGCACGTTACAGTCATCAATACATTCAGTTAAAAATTGAGTAATATTTTCAACTTTACCTCTGATTTTTAAATCACCTACGCACCAATTTGGCATATTATTTACTCCTTATTTCTCTCTGTTATATCAACCATTTGCATAACTGCTTCAACCACCTCATCAGCAAATAAAGCCCGCACTTTATCTTTATCATATTTAGATTGGATATAAACCGTTTTGATAAAAGCTAATACAGCAGTATCAAAATCATTTTTTAGATCAATGTTATGTTTCATTTGCTTTCCCCTGTTTATGAGCGTTAATACAATTCCTTTTCCAATAACTTTATCTTTCGCAAAAGTTCATTTCTCTGTGTTAGCAATCCAAAAAGCAATCCTTGGATATATTCGTTTGCTTCGTTTTTTTCTGACGCGGAAAAAGCCAGTTGATAGTCCTCATTTTCCCCTTCAAACTTCACGCTTGCAGTAGCCGTAACGGGTTGCATCTCTTGGCTAAACTTCTCAAAAAAATGGGATAAAATAGACAATGCGTAAATGCAATCTTTCATCAATTTCCTAATCGTAAAATTTAGCTCTTTGGGTGCTTCTGATAACATTTTCCCTTGCTCGATAGACCACTGAATACCTATTTCAGCTGTCTCATCATCACGAAAATCAAAGGTTGCCGTTAAAACTAAGGTAAAGGATTTCATTTTTATTCCCCTTTCATTTGATAAATTGGATATTCGCATCTAAGTAATCGATAACACGCTGTGGTTAAATTAAAGACATTAATGCTTTCAGTGGGGATTGTTCTCTTACAAGTTCTTGTTTCATCGGTATAATCAAATGGTAGCCCTGCATTTTGCCAAAATGTAATTGCACTGATTACAACGGCTTTGACATCTGCGTTGATCACAAAAGCTTTACTATCTTTGCCTAATCTAGGTAATATTCTTCCTTGATTAATCAGTTGGTTAAGGCGTACTCTAAATTGGCTTTTACTTAATGTCGCACCAGCATAAAGGTTAGTGCGATGTAACAATGAGAACCGTTCAAAATCATCATCTCTTAATGCGTTAATATCATAAGTGCCTAGCTTATGCCCCATATAGTGTATAACTGCATTTCGAGCAACCCTACCTAGTGTTTCATCCCAGATATACGCTAAAATCTCATCATCTGTTATTTTCATTTTTACCCCTTATTTTCCCTGAATAGCCAAAAATTCACTTTCTTTGATTTCAGTTAAGCTATCTGGCACAGCAGGAAAATCATCACCCGAACATCCCTGACCTTTTACCGGAATGCAAACTAAAAGCACCTCTCCACAAACGCCCGCTGATGAGAAGTAACCAATTCGCCCATCAAGCACCATTCTGTTTATATCTAGGCATTCTGTGATAAATTTTTTAAAAGGAGGATATTGCCGTAAGATTTGATAGACATTGTAAATTGCTTTATCTAGCTCTTTTCCAATCTTATATCGCTTATCTGGTCTAACAATGTATTTATCCTGACTATCACTCAATGTTAATTTATAGCCTTTGGTTTGCTTTAATTGCTCAAGGTGTGGATTGTCGCTATTGCAAACAATCCCACTGATAAATTCTTCGCCCCCATACCAACCATCATAAAAAGGCATTGTGTCAAAAATCGCTTTTAATTTTTTATTACGTTCTTCAAATCGTTTTAACCAATCTTCATTCAGCGTTTTTAGTGGCTCTGCGTTTAAGTTACCTTTAAAATATCTATATTCCATTTTTACCCCCGTACTTGCCATCTTGTTTTTGGCAGTTGATTTTGCACCAGATCCAGATACACGCCTGCGGCGATATAGTTGCCTGTGTTAATCGCTTGCATTGCTTGTTGGAGCTGTCCGATCATCACATTGAGCTTTAATACCAGCTCGTTTTGTTTTTGTGTTGTCATTGTTCACCTCGACTAAATGGTCGCACTGCCATTCTGTTGCAAAATTTGCTGCGTTCAGTGGCATATTCGCAGTTGATCTCTTTTTTTGCCTTGCCGGAGGCAAGTTGCCAATGCAGTGCAGCATCGTGGTATTGTTGCTTTTTCTCCAATTCTGCCGCCTGTTCGGCGTAGTCATAGTAGGCTTGGTTTTTCATTTTTTTTGCTCCTGTTTTGTAGTTAAAACACTTTATAAACACGCCTTAAATCGGCTTTAAAGCGTGTTGAAAAGGGCTTTATAATTTCGTTGTTAACCAACAGATCCAACCAATCAAAACTAAAATCCCAATCAAAAAAATTAAGATATTTATATCCATTTATTTCACCCCCTGTTCAAACGGTGTAATGACAAAATCTTCCACGCCTTTTTTAATGGTGATGCCGGTTACTGTTGCCGCCAATTCGGCTTCTGCCAACATTGCTTCTTTGTTCGGTTCTTCTTTCGTCCTGATAAAACGAGTTAAGCCTAATTGTCGTAAACGTTCTAAGACATCTTCCGCTTTGCGAATTAATACACTTGGTGGACGTTGTCGCCATTGGACTTCCCCAGTATTAAACGAGCCCGTTTTTGTTTTGCCGTTGTTGGTGAGTTCAGCACGATTGGCTTCACACCAAATTTCAATCGCTTTTTGCAATGGCTTGATTTGCGCCTGTAAATCGGCAATTTGTGGTGCGTATTTTTCGGTAATTGCCGCCAGTTCATCATTTTGATGAGTGGCAACACGTTGTAATTCACGCTGTAAATCACCCACTTCTTTAATCGCGGTTTCGACTTCTTCACGCGTTGTGTAGCGCACGGTGTCGCTTTTTAGTCTGGTTTTTACTGCCATCTTCTTTTCTCCTCGTTTTTTGTTACTGTCATTTGGTTATTTAATACCGCTCTCACTTCTACCCAGCCGGTAAATTTCTTCACTTCAAAATGGTGTATACCTTCTGTAAGCGCCTCAACTAGCGCCTCTGGGGAATTTGCTGCTTTTATTGCAAATAAATAACAATGCCGTTCAAATAATTTTTTGTTACTGCGGTAAATTTTTTTGATGTTTTCCTGCATTTTTAATCCTCAATTTTGATTGCAATTAATCTTGTGTTTTTGTCGCTATATTTCGCTAAGTAATGTTTGTTGTTGATTTTGTAGATAAAATTACGTTTCACCCCCAGTTTTTGTGCCAATTCATCCGCTGTGCCGTCTGCTAAATTTTGCTCTCCTTTGTAGACGGCATAAATTTTTTGACGGCGTGCCATTTTTCACCTCAAAACCAATACACCATACAGTTGCCGACTTGAGTTACAAACCGCTCACGGCGTTGCCCATTAATTTTTTCCACAATCTGCGTTGCATTTGCTATTAAGCGTTGGCTTGGGCGTAAAATTAAAAAACTCGGAAAACGCCCATCTTTTGATTTCACAATCTCCACACCCTCACGGCGTAACGCATAAGCGGTATCAATAATGTCTGCTCTTGCCATTTTCTTTCTCCTCTGGTATTAATTAATCAACATTTCTGCATAACGGTTAATCAATGCTTCGCTAATCGGCTTGCCGTGCATTTCTGCTACGCGAATCACCCCTCGCATTAGCTTGTTTAAGCGTCTGGCGTTGCCTTTGCTTACTTTGTAAAGTAAGTCGTTAAATTCGTCTGTGCCTAAGCCTTGTTGAGCAAGTAAGGCGATGTCTTCCTTATCTAGGGCGTTTTGTAAATCGCAATGTACGCCCGCACGGCTATATAACTGGGCTAACTCACCATATTTCCCTTTGAGGTTCACGATCAGTCTCGGCATTCCCGCCAACACCACACCACACTTAGTTAAATCGTGGATACGACGTAAATATTCCAAACTTTTGGTGCTTAATAGTTCCGCTTCGTCCACAATAATTAAGCGGTTTTCACCAAGTTTTTCGATGATACGGGTAAAGAGTTCGTGGTTTAGTCCGTTTTCGTTTAGTCCCAACTGCTGACATAGATTTTTAAGTAACACTTTCGGGCTGTAACTTGGCTCAACTTCAACAAAAATGGTTTCGGGGTTGCGTGCCACATAATGTTTTAACGCTTGGGTTTTGCCTAAGCCTGCTGCCCCTGTAATCACCGCAACATCATTTTCTGCGTGGGCAATGTAGATGGCATCTAAACAACGTTCTGCGGCATAAGTGTTGACAAATTCCCCATTAAAACGGCGTTCCACCACCTTATCTTTTTCACGTTGCAACAAGCGGGCTACCGCATCATCTATGTCTTCGGTTTTGCCGTTGTAATTACCTTTTAAATACTGGCTGACGGTAGTGATGGATTTACCAATGGCTTTCGCAATTTGCCCCTGCGTTAGCCCGTGTGTCTGCATATAGTGTTGTAATTGTTCTTTCATTTTTAACCTGCCTTTATTTTTTGCTGTTGACGTTTCATTTCGCTTGGGAACACGGCGATTTCTTCTACCTCTTCCCACTCTGATGATCCTTTCACCCTGATTTGATGTAACCAGTCCGCACTTTCTTTGTGCTCTATACTGATAACAGGATTAAGTTCTGCATTAATTTCATCCACCTGCTCCTGTTTGAGTTTCATTCGGCGTTGATGACGTGCTTGGCGAGCTTTATCGACAAAGGCTTCAGCAAATGCGGCACGTTTGTTACCGTTCCAGACGGCATCACAGAGATAAGTGCCGTCTTGTTTGCGGATAATCACACTGTTGGCATCGTGGATATCAAACGCCACCACCACTTTTTCGCCGTCCACATCCAGCAATTTTTGACTAAAGTAATCATTGTTAAAGAGCGACACCCAGCCACGTTGAGCAACACGCAACACTTGCGGTCTAAACATATCGCGAGCCTCGATTGGGGTAACTCTAATAATGTCGTCATTATTTAATAGCTGTTGGCGTTTACGAGCGGGCGTCATCCCGATTTCACGGTGGATATGCTCGTTGTTGTACCAATCAACCCCAATTTGCACCGCATCAATAAACTGTTGCCACGTTGGCAGTTTGCCTTTTGCCCACTTTTGTTTATCTGTCAACTCGGTTTTATTTGCTCGCATTGCCTTATCAAGGCTAATCACCGCTGTTGAGGTTTTACGCACGGTTTCACGGTCTGCACCTGTGCCGTGGTAAGTGGCAAATTGGCGAGCAATGCGTAATGCTAAGGTTTGGTTTACCCGTTCAATAATCCCTCGTGCTTGTGGATTACCGGGGATACCGGTTTGGTGATTAATCCCTAATCTCGGTAAAATTCCTGTAATATCCGCATCCAGCATCCAGTTTTTTTCGCCACCACCGTTATCGGAATAATAAATCGCCGGGATACCGTGTTTTTCGACTCCGTAGCGGATTGCGTCCGCCACCGCTAAACAGTTTTCGACAAGTGATACCGACCAACCAACGACAAAGCGACTTGCGGTATCCATTACTAAGGTTAATTCAGGAATAAACGGGCGACCGTGATCAGGGTGAGCGACCCTCATTTTCATACTATGTCCATCGCCTACCCAGACATCATTGGCTCTTAGCACCGACCAATCACGTTTCACGTAAGTGTTTAATGCACGTAATTCCGCACCGGTTTTACGTCCAATCGCTCGCATATACGGATTAAGTTTTTTCAATCCACGTCTTACAGCAGAGAGCGATGGCAAAATTTCAAGCATATAAGGTTGATCTTCATAATGTTCCGCTGCTTGCGAGATATATTGAGCATAGGCTTCGGCAATATTGACGCCGTTCGTGTTGCGATACACTGCTAAAAAGTGTGGCAACCAAGTCAACTCATTAATATCTCTTTCACGTCTTTGCAGAGGAGCAAGACGTTGTAATCTTTCGGCTGGGGTTTTACATTTTTCGTAATCAAGTACCCATTGATTAAGGGTTCTTTCTGATAAGGTTCTCTCACTTTTTCCGTTCTTATTACGAGCATTAGCTACCTTAATTAGACTTTGTACGTGTTCAGGCAAACCATTATTCTTTGCTTGATTACAAAAATACTTAATTGCTTTATAACGTGGTTGTAATTGTTCTAGTTGCTGTACATAGGCAATAATAGCCATTCTTGCATCAGCAATATTCCGTTGTTCTTCTGTTAGATTTTCTAAGTTAGATGTATCTATATTAGATAAGCTAACGTTTTCACTTTTATTTAAAAATTTCTTTGCTATATAAGTTTTAACAACAATTTTTAACTCTTCTGGAAATGCATTGATATTGTATTCAAATGCTTTTGTTCCTTGCTTTTTTCGTCTTATATCAGGATTTTCTTTTGCTAATTTATCTAAAGCAATTCGACATCCTCTAGGCGTACTAGGAAATTCTGGACAATTAACAAATTCAGATACTGTTAGCCACATATATCCCCCGTAATTAGATAGCTTGTGTTGGATAACGTGATGGCCAAATATCTTTTGGTTCAACTCCAATCGCTTCGGCAATAATTCGCTCGCCTTTAGGATAACGACGATCAAGAGCATTATTTAATGTGCGTGAATTCAGCCCAGCTTCTCTTGAAAGTCTAGCTAAATTTGTTCCTTTCTTATTTAATGCATAGATAATATCTATTCGTTTCCAGTCATTATTCATTGCATTTGTTCCTTTTTCTGATAACCTAAACTGCTATTACTTGTAATAATACAAGAGTGTTATTCACTGTAATAAAATTATTGATCAGAAAAAGGAACAAGTCAATAAAATTTTGTTCCTTTTTAAGGAAATTAATTAAGAGGGTAAAAACTATGTCAGCCCAATCAGAGCAACAAAAGGATCAGGTTGAGGTAAAAATGGATAATGATCCTTTTAAAAAGGAACATTCAGGAACAAAATTTAGCGAAAGATTAAAACAACTGATCGGTAATAGGAGCGGTCGTTCATTTGCTAAAGAAGTAAATATTTCATATAGCACATTACATAATTATTTATCAGATATAAGCCAACCTACATTGGATAACTTAATAACTTTATCTAAATATGCAGGCGTCAGCATTGAATGGTTAGCATTAGGAACAGAACCAGAAAAAACAGTTAAAAATGAATCTGAAAAAACAGAACTCAATTTATATGCTGATAATTCATATATTATTGATTATCGTAATGTGCTTGTTTCGGCAGGTTTTGGACGTTTTAATGACGAAATAGATAACCCAGACTATACAACCATTGAAACATCATGGCTGAAATATAGAGGTTTTAAAGCAGATGATTTAGCTATGTTTAGAGTTAGTGGAGATAGTATGTATCCAACTCTTAAAGATAATGAAGACATTATCGTTAATATGGCACAAAAACGGCTACAAGAAGGAAAAATTTTTGTAATAAATCATCAAGGATCTATGTGGGTCAAAAAAATCCATTTTGATTTTAATGGTATTAAACTAATCAGCGACAATCCAACATATCCGCCAATTACTTTAACTTTAGAGGATATAGATGCTTTAATGATTATTGGACAAGTTGTGAGAGGATATCGGGATTTTTAAACTTTAAAAGTGATCACACGTTTTTTAAAAACAGATTAAAACGTTTTTAAATGTGGATCACTTTATGCAAAAAATAACGCATTTTTCGCTCATTTCTGCTCAAATTCATTTCCTTTTTATTTTGCATAAAACTACACCACCAACCACCATAACCTCAATAAACACAAGCCTTCACCTAACTTTTCCGACCCAAATTTTTTCTTTTTACTTTATGCAAAATTAATCAGTACCCCATAACAGTTTCCGTTTTTTGTTCTTGGGCAGTCTCCGCCTGCGCTGCTTGTTGACGTTGCAAATATTCAACAAATAAAGCATCAAAATTAACCGGTGCCAAATTTAATGCAGGGAATGTGCCTCGATTAACTAAATTTGAAACTAATTCTCGAACATATGGAAACAACATATTCGGACATTGTGAAGTTAATGCGTGAGCTAACTGCATCTCTTCTAAACCGCTGATGGCGAAAATACCAGCCTGTTTTGCTTCACAAATAAAGGCAACAGTATCAGTACCTTCCAGTTTGGTTTCAATAGAAACATTAAGTACCACTTCATAAAGATTTTCTGCTAATACATTTGTTTCTGTATCCAAATCAAATTTTAAGACCGGTTTCCATTCCTGTTGGAATAAATGAGGTAAATTCGGTGCTTCAAATGAGACATCTTTTACATAAATGCGTTGAATCTGCAACATTGGTTGTGCTTGTTGTTCTGAACCTTGTTCTGCTGTTTTATTTTCTTCTGCCATCACTAATTTCCTTTTTTATCTAATTAACTTTTTTTAACAAGAGGTAAATTCGCTGCTCGCCAACCTTGGATTCCCTCTTTTAATGAATAAACCTGCTTAAAACCTTGTTTATACAACTGCTCTGCTGAACCGCGTGAAGTCATTCCTGAAGCACAAACAACAATGACCGGTTGCTCTTTGTACTGCTCCAATTTACCAAGATTATGCTGTTTAATATCGCTTGGTAACACATTTTGACTGCCTGCGATATGACCACGCAAAAACTCTTCAATACTACGTAAATCAATAATAACGGCATTCTGTTTATTAACTAATTGTGACAAAGTCGCTTGATCAATCTCTTTTGCACCAGAAACAGCACTTTTTACAAAAACATAAATTGTCCCGATAAATACGACAATCCACGCAATAACCATCACCGTATGTTGAGAGGCAAACGCTATTGCCTTCGGCATAAATTCTTCCATTTATTTTGATCTCTTATCTTATTAATGGTTAAAAAGTTGAATAAGTATAACCTTACTCTATAGAATTAAACAATCGAAACATCATTTTTCCGGAAAAAATCTCAACAAAAATAAAGCACTTCTCTACATTATGCAGAAAAGTGCCTATTTCTTTTAATTAAGCATTAAAGATAATATTTTTTAATTACTTTCAAATCATCGCTTAATTCATAAACTAAAGGCTGTCCAGTTGGGATCTCTAAATCCATAATGCCTTCATCAGAAATACCTTCTATGTGTTTCGCCAAAGCGCGAAGTGAGTTACCGTGAGCCGCAACCAATACTTTTTTACCGGATAATAATGCTGGTGCA
This sequence comes from Gallibacterium sp. ZY190522, assembly GCF_054166015.1. NCBI lineage: Bacteria > Pseudomonadati > Pseudomonadota > Gammaproteobacteria > Pasteurellales > Pasteurellaceae > Gallibacterium > Gallibacterium sp. ZY190522. The sequence goes on along the minus strand of NZ_CM135118.1, from coordinate 2,357,009 downwards.
ATTTGATCTTCCCAGAAAGGTAACACACGATCTAAAGTTACTTTTAAATTTTCACAATCAGGCACTACATCCGCCGGCAAATGTTTATAACGGCGGTCATTATGTGCTGAATTAGGATCATCTTTTGCTAATTCAGGCGGCAGTACATCATAAGAACGACGCCAAATGTGAACCTGTTCATCACCAAACTCTTCCGCAGCTTCTTTCTTATTTAAGCCTTGTAAACCACCATAGTGACGTTCATTTAAACGCCAAGTTTTAATTTGTGGAACCCATAACTGATTAGATTCTTCCAAAACAAGATTACAAGTTTTAATTGCACGAGTTAATACAGAAGTAAATGCGATGTCAAATTCAAAACCAGCTTCTTTTAATTTACGTCCTGCTGCTTTTGCTTCTTCAACTCCCTTTTCACTTAAATTAACATCACGCCAGCCGGTGAAAAGATTCAATGCATTCCATTCACTTAAACCATGACGAATAAACACTAATTGCATAATGATTCTCCTAAAAATTAGATCAAAAAACTGCGCTCTTTATAACAAAATTTGATTACTTTTAAAATAGAACGGCTTCGCTTTTATTAGAATTGCTGATCTTTAACAAAAAAAATTCTAAAATAACACCAAATTATTCTGTTTTTTATCATTATCATTGTTTGGATTATGTTCAATACCCGTTTTACTGTTCAGTCTTTATGCCACCTAATATTGTGTTCATTATTACTAATGAACAGCAATATCAGCTATGCAGTAAATGATCTTGCATCAATTCAGCAACAAATAAAACAACAAGAACAAAAGATTGCTCAGCAACAGCAAGAAAAAAGCCAGTTACAGTCACAACTAAAATATCAACAACAAAAGATTGAAAAAATTAGTGATCAACTGCAACAAAGTAGAGATGAACTAAAAACAATTCAACGCAATATTCAAAACGGGCAAAAACAAATTCGCCGATTACAACAACAAGAACGCGAACAAAAGCAACAGTTGGCACATTTGCTTGATTCTGCTTACCGTAAAAATTTACAACAACACGAAATTGAGAAAATGTTCTCTCAAGAAGCACGCGACAGTGATCGAATGAATACCTATGTGAAGTACATTAATCAACAAAAAATCGCATTGATTCAGGATCTTAAACAGACTCAAGAACAGCTAAAGCAGCAACAACAGCTAGTTAAAGAACAGCAACAACAGCAACAACAGGAAATTAACAAGCAACGCCAGCAACAGCGTTCATTACAGCAAGTTAAGAACGAACACCAATCCACATTAGCCAAATTAAATCGCAGCCTAACCGCCAATCAAAATAAATTAACGCAATTAAAAGAGAACGAAAACCGACTACGCCAAGAAATCGCTGCGGCGGAACGAGCTGCTAAACAACGAGAACAACAGGAACTGGTCTCTTTACAGAAAAAACAGAAAAAAGCGGAACAGGAACATCAAACTTATAAACCGACAGAAAAAGAGCAACAGTTGGTTGGGAGAGGAAATGGTCTCGGAGCGGCACGCCGTCAATATATAATGCCGGTTTCCGGACGAGTAAGTAACCGCTACGGCTCAATTCAAATGGGAGAAATCCGCTGGAAAGGCATTGTTATTCAAGCCAATCGTGGTGCAAATGTGAGAGCCATTGCTCCGGGCAAAGTGATTTTAGCTAATCGTCTTCAAGGTTATGGTTTGGTCATTGTGATTGATCACGGTCGAGGTGATATGAGCATCTACGGTTATAACAGTACATTGCAAGTCCGAAATGGCGATGTGGTCAGTGCCGGTGAAACTATTGCTCAAGTTGGGCAAAATGAAGACGGTCGTGCAGCACTCTACTTTGAAATTCGCCGTCAGGGTGAACCAGTAAATCCATCACATTGGTTAAAGTAATAGCGGAGTTAACAGTGAAATATTGCATAAAATGTCTTCTTGCGTTATTAATGCTGTTCAGTTTGTCACCTAATGCTGCTCAATTAGCTATTGTGATCGATGATATTGGTTATCGTCAGCACGAGGACAATGCTATTTTTGCACTACCTTTAGCCGTCAATGTTGCTATTATCCCTTCCGCACCTTATGCACAACAACGTGCAAAACAGGCTCATCAGCAAGGTCGTGATACTTTAATACATATGCCAATGCAAGCTAAAAGCAATATAAAACTAGAAGCCAATGGCTTAGTGCTTGGGCTAACACCATCCCAAGTTTCATATCGTATTGATTTAGCACAAAATATTATTCCCAACGCTATCGGAATGAATAATCATATGGGAAGTGCCGCCACTTCCGATAGCGGTTTAATGCATATGCTAATGCAACAGTTAGCGCAAAGAGGATTATCATTTCTGGACAGTAAAACCATAGGTAATAGTGTTGCTGTCAAAATTGCCAAACAATATGGTGTTAGTGCGTTAGAGCGTAATATTTTTCTTGATGATAATAATGAATATGACAATATACAGCGCCAATTCCAACGAGCCATTCAATATGCAAGAAAACATCAAACCGCTATTGTTATCGGACACCCTAGAAAAAATACTATTGCCGTGTTACAGCAACAGTTATCCCATCTTCCAGCAGACATTGAATTAATCAAGATCAGCCAACTTTGGCAACAATCTCCCCAATTACTACAGCCATTTAATTTCTGGTTTAGTGATATTCCTGCACCAACATCAAAGCCACCATTCTATTTTCAAGAAAATTTACGAGGAATTCCGCAGTAAAATTAGGTTTAATTCTTGAAAATTCAGTCATATATTGTTACCGTTTACGCTATTTTTAAATTTTCATTTAATGATACTAATAGTAAGAAATTAATTTCGATAGTGAACAATAATCCAGAGGTTCGGTAATGATGAAATGGCAAAAAATATCTTTCTCTCTTACAATTTTATTTGCCGCCCTATCTGCTTTTGCCGATAAGCCGATGACCTTAAAAGTGGAAGGTATCAAAAATAAAACCGCCTATAATAATGTGATGGTACATCTCTCTTCACTAAAAACTATCCCTGTGGAAAATTCAGATCGTTATTATTATTTGGCAAGTAAAACGATTGATGAGGCATTACGTGCTGTTGGTTATTTTAACAGCAAAATTGATTATCAATTTGTGCCACAGCCTAATGCTAAACAGGATATTCTAATTGCTACCGTTATGTTAGATGAACCTGTTAAAATTGCCGAAATTCAGGTACATCTATTGGGTGATGCGAGAAAAGATGAGAATTTTCTTGCATTACAAAAACAGGTTCCTAAATTAGGTAGCGTCCTTAATCAAGGCGTTTATGATGACTATAAAGGGGAATTAGAAAAAGTAGCTCTTGCTAAAGGTTTTTTCGATTACCAATTTTTAACGCATCGTTTAGCGATCCTACCTTCTGCTCACGAAGCCTATTGGCAACTTACCTTCGACAGTGGTAAACGTTACCATTACGGTAAAATTCGTTTTCAAGGTTCACAAATTAGAGACGATTATTTGCATAATATTCTTGCTATTCAAAGTGGAGATCCTTATTTAATCAATGATCTTTCTGAATTAAGTACAGACCTCTCTGCCAGCAACTGGTTTAAATCTGTTTTAGTTCAGCCTAATATTGATAAACAAAATAAAAAAGTCGATCTTGATGTTTTAGTTCAACCCCGCCTAAAAAATAGTTATGAAATCGGGATCGGTTACAGTACCGATGTTGGTCCTCGTTTACAGTTCGGTTGGAACAAACCTTGGATTAATAGTCGTGGACAAAGTTTTTCTTCCAATTTCTATATCTCCGATCCTAAAAAAACCATTGAAGCAACCTATAAAATTCCCTTATTAAAACAACCGCTTAACTATTATTATGAAATTTCTACCGGTTATGAAGAAGAAAAGAAAAACGACACTGATACCTCCGGTTTAACCTTAGCCATTCTTCGCTATTGGAACAGAGAGACAGGTTGGCAAAATTCTTTCGGCGTAAGAGCTCGTTATGATAACTTTACCCAAGCGAATGTTTCCAACCGCACAGTATTAATTTATCCAACTGCCGGTTTTAACCGTACCCGTGTTCGTGGGGGATTATTTCCTTATTGGGGAGATGCACAGAAAATCACGCTTAATTGGGGGAATAAAGCAGTAGGCTCAGATGTCAATTTTTATTCCGCTATTGCCTCCACTTCTTGGATTCGAACTTATGCAGAAAATCATCGTTTTTTAACTCGAGCAGAAATTGGTTATCTCTCAACCAATCAATTTGACAAAATTCCACCGGCACTACGTTTTTTTGCAGGCGGTGACAGAAGTATCCGCGGTTATGGTTATCATAAAATTTCACCGAAAGATAAAAATGGTGAATTAACAGGCGCAAATCGCCTTTTTACCGCCAGCCTAGAGTATCAATATCAGGTGAAACCAAAGTGGTGGGCAGCTATTTTTTATGACACCGGTTTTGCTTCCGATCGTTTTGCTTTCAATGATTTACGTAAAGGAACAGGCATTGGTGTGCGTTGGAATTCCCCCATCGGTGCGGTAAAATTCGATATTGCTACCCCAATTAATGATAAAGACGATAGTAAAAATATCCAATTTTACATTGGTATAGGAGCAGAATTGTGACAGATAATCCAAAAAATCCCGAAACAGAACAAGCTACTGACAACGCACAAACTGCTTCAATTGCGATAAAGAAAAAAACATCCAAGAAGATTATCAAATGGTCTGCAATCAGCCTATGTGTGCTTATAATTTTACTGTTTACCACGATTATCTCATTGCTAAATAGTGAAACCTTGCAACACAAACTACTCACACTGCTTGATCAGAAAATAGAACAAATACAAATTACTGAAGTAAAAGGGAATTTAAAACAAGGATTAACACTATCTAATCTTACTTATCATACTGACGGCATTATACTTATCCTGCCAAAAACGCAGTTACAACTTACACCACAATGTTTATGGCAAATGACGATTTGCATTAATCAATTCAGCCTACAACAGCCACAAATTACGATTGATACGGCATTGTTACCACCGAGCGAATCGGATGACAATCAATCCAATAGAGGTTTTACAATGCCGATTAGCTTAAATTTGCCACAAATTGAGATCAATCAACTTACGCTTAAAATCGATAATCGTTTGATCACTCTCGATCATTTTTCTACCGGCTTACAAACAGACAGAAATAAGCATTTTCATCTGTTGCCGACAAGAATCAATGGTTTAAGCGTTATCGAAACAGTGGAAAATCAGCTTTTGCAAAAATTGGAACAACTTGATGTTACAGATAAACCAACACAAGAAAAAGAAGTTGAAAAACCAATGGATTGGCAAGCGTTAAAACAATCTTTAAATCAACCATTATTGGATAAAAAGCAAACACTAAAACTGCCTTTTAGTGTTGAAATCGATATCATTTCCGCCCAGAATTGGCTTTATCGCCAACAAAATACCAAAGGAAAAAATTTATCAGAACAGAAACTCAGTGAATTAGTGTTGAAAGCAAACAGCGATGATCAACAATTCAATTTAACTAAGCTCTATTTACGCAGCACTATTGTCGATCTTGATGGTCAGGGGCAGCTACAATGGCGTGATAATTATCCGCTTCAATTCACGCTGAAAGGAGAATTTCATCAACAAAAAATCCTCGATGAAAAAGGTGAACAACACACATTTCCAAACAGCCATTTAACTGTCACTGCCAACGGTGAACTGTACGCTAAAACCAACATTAACACCAGCATTAGCGGCGTGGTGGATGCTACGCTATCATCACAGCTTGAATTAACCGCAGCAAAAACACCGTTTAACTTGGATTTAGCGATTCAACAGGCAAAATATCCACTATTCTTAAGTAAAAGTGAAAATCCAGCAACCGATCAGATCCGTTTAGTGAAAACAAAATTGAATGTTGTAGGTGATCTATTGCACTATCAAGCGAATTTACAAGGTAACGTTGAAGGAATGCATTCGCCAACGGTTGATCTGGAATTAAACGGTGAGGGATCGATTGGTGATTTTCGTATCCAATCCGCACATCTGTCCGGTTTAGGCGGCAGTGTTGATTTACAAGGTTACACCTCTTGGCAAAATGAGGTCACTTGGGATAGCCGGTTGCAATTAAAAAACCTTAATGTTTATCGCTATTTTCACAGTGTAGATTGGTTGGCAACCCTCTCCGGCGAGTTGGCTTCTTCAGGCAAAGTCGATGCTCAAGGCTGGCAAGTGGATATTCCTGTTATCAATCTAACCGGCAGTGCGAATAACCACCCAATTAAAATTCAAGGCGATCTTGCCCTAAGCAATCAAACACCTCTTTTCAGCAAAGGATTTCAATTTGACTACGGACAAAATCATCTCATTTTAAAAGGCAAGTTAGCACAAGATTCACAATTTGATTTAACACTTAATGCACCTAATTTTAGTGGACTCTATCGTGGTTTAGAACTTGCAGCACAAGGTGAAATACAGATTAACGGTGATATTCATCAACCGGAGCTAGATATTGATCTTGACATAGCAAAGATCAAATTTGGCACATTTTTGCTGCAAAATGCAGATATCAAAGGAAAAATACAAAGTGATCAACAAAATATTCGCGGTAATCTTGCCTTAAAATTGGCTCAATTTAAACTGAGTGATACAACCCAATTCACACAATTACAACTCAACGCCCAAGGTGATGAAAAAAATCATCAGCTCAATTTACGCTCTCAAGGTAAACCAGCAGCATTAGATATTGATGTACACGGAAGTTTTGACCGCAATGCAGGACGTTGGCAAGCCAATCTCAAAAACGGCAGAATCGACACGCTCATCGGACAATTCAATGCCGATAAAACTATTAATATTGATTACCTCCATCAAAAACAGCAGGCGACTATTTCCGCACATTGTTGGAATAACATCAGTTTGCCACTCTGTTTCCCAGAAATATTTACCGCAGGTACGAACGGACATATTCCATTTAAATTGCAACAAGCGGATTTACGCTTTCTAAAACAATTTCTTAGCGACAACACACAGCTTAACTCTCGTTTTAATCTCGATGGTGAGGTAAATTGGTATCAGAATAAGCCACTCGATGCCAAAATTAACTTAGAGAGTAATAATTTATCATTAGTGCAAAAACTGGATTATCGCCGTTTTGAATTGAATTTAGACAGAATATCACTACAAAGTACTCTCAAAGATAACAATTTAAAACTTAACAGTGATATAAAAATTCGCAATAACGGAGAAATTAGAACTGAACTCACTTTAACCGATCTTTTGGATAGTAAAAAATTAGCCGGAAAAGTGCAATTTAAGGCGTTACAATTAGCATTAATTAAACAACTGTTAAATTCTGGAGATCAGCTTGACGGCAAAATTAATGCCGATTTAAATTTGGCAGGAACAACTTCCTCACCACAATTACACGGCAAACTAGCATTGACTCAATTAACAAGTTCTATGCCTGCATTACCGTTTAATATCAAGGATGGTTTTGCCAATCTGAATTTTAACGGTAGCCATTCAACAATGAAGGGTGAAATCATCACTCAAGAGGGTACATTGCACTTAAAAGGCGATAGCAGTTGGCAAATGTTAGATCACTGGCAAGCTAATTTAAGTGCGAAATCCGACGGACTGTCACTCAATATTCCAGAAATCGCAAAATTGACCGTAGTTCCCGATATTCATCTGCACGCGCAACCACAACACTTGAATATTGAAGGCAAAATCGATATACCTCAAGCTAATATTGACATTGAACAATTACCGGAAAGTGCGATTACAGTTAGCAACGATGAAGTGATTTTAGAACAGAAACCTAAACTTTCTGCGGATCAGCGTTTAAATAGTTTCAATCAAAAAACAAATGCATTTTTATCCACTAATATTAATATCAGTTTAGGAGAACGCGTTTTAATAAAAGCTTATGGCTTAAAAAGCCGTTTAGATGGTGTACTGAATTTACGTCAACAAGACAACCAGCTCGGTCTTTATGGTCAAATTAAATTACTGAACGGGCGTTTTGCTTCTTATGGACAAGATTTGCTCGTGCGTAAAGGTGAAATTATCTTCTCTGGATTACCATCACAACCAACTTTAAATATTGAGGCAATTCGTAACCCAACCGCAATGGAAAATAGTAATATTACTGCAGGCATTCGTGTTACTGGTTTAGCAGAATCGCCTACCATTCAAGTGTTCTCCGAACCCGCAATGTCACAAGATAATGCTCTTTCCTATTTACTCACAGGTAGATCGCTCTCTTCTGACGGTGGGAACTCAGGAGCTTCGCTAGGTGCTGCATTAATCAGTATGAGTTTATCCAAAACCGGAAAAATTGTTGGGCAGATCGGCGAGACATTCGGTATCCGTAATTTAAACTTGGAAACACAAGGTCTAGGAGATCAATCACAAGTTGTAGTTAGTGGTTATTTGACACCTCGTTTACAGGTAAAATATGGTGTAGGATTATTTGAACCATTAGCTGAATTAACACTTCGCTATCGCTTATTACCGAAATTATATTTACAATCCGTATCAGGGACATCTCAAGCTGTTGATCTCTTATATCAATTTGAACGTTAAAGGATAGTTACTATGAAAGAAATTGCTGTCGTCGATCTTGGATCAAACAGTTTTCATATGATTGTTGCCCGTATTGTGAACGGTTCAATCCAGATACTCTCTCGTCTTAAACAAAAAGTACAATTAGCCGAAGGACTCGATCAAAATCAAATCCTTAGTCAGTCAGCAATAGATCGTGGTATTGCTTGTTTAGCACTTTTCTCTGAACGTTTACAGGGATTTCCTGAGGAAAATGTACAAGTTATCGGCACTTATACTTTACGTCGAGCATTAAACAGTGATCAGTTCTTGCAGAAAGCAGCGAGGGTTTTCCCTTATAAAATCAATATTATTTCTGGTCAACAGGAAGCAAAATTAATTTACGCTGGCGTATCACATACCCAACCAGAAAAAGGTCGAAAACTGGTTATAGATATTGGTGGCGGTTCTACGGAAATGGTAATCGGTGACGACTTCACACCGTTAATTGCCGAAAGTCGTCATATGGGTTGCGTCAGCTTTGCTAAACGTTTTTTCAAAGACGGCGTTATCAGTAAACAACGTTTTCAACAGGCTAAACAATGCGCTTTAGAAAAAATTGAAGATCTCGCTTGGGAATATCGTCAACTTGGCTGGGAATCAACTCTCGGTTCATCCGGTACAATAAAAACCGTCAGTGAAGTTCTATTGGCTCTGCATTTTAAAGATGGGCTAATCACCCTTAATCGTCTTAATGATCTAATCGAACGTACCCTCAAAGTAACTCATTTTACACAACTGCATTTGCCAGGATTACATCACAATCGCATTGATGTCTTTGTGCCGGGACTGGCAATTTTAGTAGCACTATTTGAAACATTCCAAATAAAAAGTATGCGTTATTCGGATGGCGCAGTACGTGAAGGCGTAATGTACAATTTTGAAGATAAATTCCGTGTTGGTAATATTCGTGAACGTACGGTAAACAGCTTGAACCAACAATTTAATCTGGATCGGCAACAGGCACAGCGAGTTGCACAAACTGCACAGATGTTGGCAAAACAGTTTAAATTATGGAAAGACACACAATACAGCGAAGAAATGAAACAAATTTTATACTATTCCGCATTAACTCACGAAGTTGGTATTGTCATTAACCATCGCAATGTACAAAAACATTCTGCCTATATTTTACAAAACACCGAATTGCCCGGTTTTGATAATGAACAACAACGTTTATTAGCGATTTTAGCACGTTTTCATACCGGAATTTTCCGTATTGCCGATATCCCAGACTGTTATCGTTACAACAATGACGATGTAATATCGCTGATTTTATTATTACGTTTAGCCGTTATTTTTAATAAAGCACGGCAAGCAACGGAACAGACGGAAATTAGATTACAAAACAAAAACGCTCAACAGTGGCAATTAACTTTTCCGAATCGTTATCTTAAAAATAATCCACTGTTAAATAACGATCTTCAACAAGAACAAAAATTTCTTGCCTCTTTGGGGATCATTTTTAATTACCAATAAAAATATAAGGGTACTTTTCTCTGATCTGTACCCTTATGCATTTCAATTCTTTCGTATCTTAATCGATTGATAATTCCAATGAATTATCTTTTTAATCCTGCTGGAATTGCTGGGGCGACAAGGCGCGATAACTCCGTCCCTTGCAAATCAATCGAACCAAATCGAGGATGATGGTTATTCCAATCATTAACTGCCTGTTCCAGATCCTGCACATTATCGGCAACAAAATTCCACCAAATCACTGTTGGATGCGACAACGGCTCACCGCCCAATAACATAATATGCGTTCCCTGCTCTGCCCACATCTTTAATTCTCTCTGAGCAGATGTGCAATCAGATAAAATCGCAATTTCATCCTTGGCATAGCTCTCTCCATTAATTTTAATTGTGCCGTTTATCACTAAAATGGCATATTCAAATTTATCCTGACGCTCAATTTCAAATGTTTGAGCCTGTTGAAAACGCATATCAACACCCACTAACGGACTAAATTGACTAGTCGGTGCTTGATGACCTTGATAACTACCGGTTGTCAAAATGTAATCAATACCCTGATCCGACCATTCCGGCAACTGCGGATAATGCTCAAAATTAGGCTCGATCTCTTTATCCATCGGCAAAGCAATCCATAACTGCACCGCGTGCAGATTTTTGACACCGGATGGCGTCTGTTCCGTATGGCTGATACCACGATGATTACCGGTTCCGGCGGTCATCAAATTTACCTGTTTCGGACGAATTAATTGGCGATTACCTAGACTATCCTGATGCCACACTTCTCCTTCCAACATCCAAGTGAATGTTTGCAAATTAGTATGAGGATGCAAACCAACCTGCATTCCTTTATTTTCTTGACTAAATGTTGCTGGGCCAGCGTGATCAAGAAAACACCACGCTCCTACGGTTCTATGCTTATGTTGAGGCAAAAGACGAGCGACAGGAATACCGCCAACATCTTTAGTTTTAGCCAAAAATTTATCAATACTCATTTATTTTCTACCCACTGAAAAAAGTGTTCCGCAAACTGTTTTAAGAAATTAGTAGTACGTTCATCTAGATCAAAACTTGCTTTACTCAAATAAACTTCTGGTTGAGATAAAACATTGGCACCAACAAAAGTCAGCACTTTTCGCAGATCCAAACCGGCATTAATACCACCATAAACCCCTGGAGAGGCTGTTATAATAGCAACCTTTTTATTTATCCACATATTTTTTCCATAAGGGCGAGTAGCAATATCAATCACATTTTTTAATGCGGCAGGAATGGTTCGATTATGTTCTGGAGACGCAATTAGAATAGCATCGGCACACTTTATCTGTTCTCTCATACGATTATAGGATGGAATGTCTATTTCATCTAAATCCTGGCTATACAAGGGAAAATTACTAATATCAATCTCTTCAATTTCAACATTCTCTGGTGCAAATTTCAGAATTTGATTTGCAATATGACGATTTAATGATCGCTTGCTTAAACTTCCTACAATGAGTGCAATTTTCATAAATTCATCTACCAATAATTATAAAAAAACAAGGGGGTAATCCCCTCTAAATAGTACAATATCAATCAAAATTAACTTCTTTCAGAATCAAGTTGTTCATTATTATGTTCAATTTCACATACTTTTAAATATGATCTTTAGATTCACAAGCCCGACTCTATTGGTAACTCCGCTTTGCACCAAGCATCGAAACCGCCACGAACACTATAAACCTCATCAAAACCTTGCTCGACTAAAAATTGTGCTACATTACGGCTGCTGTTACCGTGATAACAAATGATTACTATCGGATCTTCAAAATCACATCGTTGGCAAAATTCACCATAACTTTGATTTGTCAAGTGAAACGCACCTTGCGGATGACTATATGCAAACCGCTGTATATCTCGTACATCAACTAGAAACGCCTTACGCTCCTGAACCAGTTGCCACGCAGTTTGTGCATCAATTTCTTGAAAAGTTTCTACCATAAATCCCCCATAAAAATGAGCCGATATTATACAGAATTTCATTTGATTATTAACAATCTTACAACACAATTTTTCCTAGCGGATAATGCACAACCACCTGATTACCACTACATTGAATATTAAAAATAATGCCATTTTGTTGCACGTTTTTTTCACAATTTTCACCGATTACTCTTAAATTCCATTGGTTTTCAGCAATTTGCAAAGCCTGTGTCGCTTGCCACAATATTGCTGTTTGATGTTGCTGCCGATTAATCCAATGCTGCACTGATAACAATAACAGTGACAAAAAAATCAACGCCGTCAATACGCTAATAATAGTGCCACCCTTCAAATTATATTGCATCAAAATCACGCCAACCACCCCTCATTTTCCAACTTGAATATCGTTTTGATAACTTCCGGATAATCTCTGCATCAAATACAATTTTAATATTTTCACCATAACGCAATTCTCTTTCATAAATAATTGCACCAAAAATAGTGCCTTTTCCTAAAATTTCTACATCATTGAGAGCAACAATCACACCATAAAAATCCTGTTCTAAGGTAATTACATTCTGCTCCACTTTCCATATTTGCGGCTGCACAGCTGAAGTGGGTTCCATCGATGATGTAGAGAACGGATAGTTGATATTGAAATATTTTTTTAATGGCGAATTTAAATTTTTTTTCGGTTCCTGAACAAAAATCTGTTGTAACTCACAATCAATAAAATGGTTTATTCCACTACCAAATTTATATTTTTCTGCGGTTAATCTTTCAGTATAATTTAAACTATCTATATGATTAGACTGACAAAAAACAGAATATTGTTGTTGATACTGTTGATATAACTGTGCTTGTTGCAAGGCATAATCTTGTCTTATTGATAGATTTTGATGATAAAGTGATAAATCATCTTCTGCCACCAACAACAATAACAGCACAATAGCGTTAATAAATAACAAGGTTAATAAATTGAGATAACCACTATGGTAATGCTGCATTTTGTACCTCATTGAGTAATGGCACTAATGCGGTGGCTTGATAGGTGATCTGTTTTTGCTCATTTAAATATACTTTTAACGTTATCTGAATCCCTTTTTTCTCTGCTAACCAATGAAATTTCAACGTTTCCACTACATAACTTTCCGGCAACAATTTATACCAACGTTTAGCAGTACAAGCCGAATTATTAAGATGTCGTTGGCACTCCTCAGCACGACATTCTTCGACAAAACTATTTTTTTCCATCAACAACATTTCAATATTATTATTGCCATAACGATAACCGAACAGTTCTTCGTTCAATTTGGTACTGCTATTGCGTCCATTTTCAATACAAGCTTGATTTTTCCGTTGACTACCTATACAACCATCCATATTTAGATCATAAAAAAACATAACACATTGATAATAACTGGATTTTTCCTGATTTAATTGAATACTCTTACCATCTATCTGAAACAATGCGAGGTTATTTTCCTGTTTCACAGCGTGATAGCCGGCACGGCGTAAATCTTTACTCATCAGCTGCAACGCTTTATGTACTTGATTTTGCAGTTGTAACTGCTGCTGTTGTTGCTGGCGATATTGATGAATTCTCATCAACAATGAAACTAAGAAGGATACAATTAACATCGAGATCATCAATACAATTAACATTTCAGGCAGTGTTGCCCCGACAAAATAGGTTTTATGCTTAATCTTCATACTCATATTGTAAACAGGCACTCTCTGATATGTTTTCATTGATTCTTACCTCACCAATGCCACTATATTTAAACAATATTCTTTGCTGCCCTGCCTGCAATAGAAAACACTTCTTTTTCATCGTATTACGTTCCGGTTTAAACGTAGTCAACTCTTTTGGATAATAATCTTTAGCAATAAAAGTAACTCTTTCCGGTGAATATGGCATATAGACTAATCTTTCTTGATATTTCTCACAGCCTTGTAAATATAAACAATTACAAATTGTTGTACTTTTTGGCTGTGCAATTAAACACCAATTATGTGATGATTTATTGGCTATTAACTGCCAGCTCTCCAAAGAATGGTTTATACGTTGTTGTACCAATGCCAAATAGCGTTGCAATCGATTCTGTTCCACATAAAGTAGAAATTGTTGCTGAATATTACGCCAATCAGGTGCAACCCATAACAACGACAAAGAGAGAATAAAGATCACGACTAACAATTCAATCAAAGTAAATCCCGGTTGATATTTAGACATTACAAAAATCCAAAACACTTTTTTGAATGAGATTAATTGTTTCTAATAACAATGATCAAAATAGTGCTTGTTTTTGCGATCAGGATCGAAAAAAGAAAATTAAAATAAAAAAGTGCCGCATCAGGTGCGGCACAATGGAGGATTAATCTAGAATTCTAAGATGAGAAGTTTTTTTCTGCGCTTGGCTTTGTTCTTTAGACTTCTCTTTATTTTCGTCAGGTGGCGTGTCTACAATATCGGTAAAACCGTTCGGCTGATCATCATTGATTTCAGCGATTTCATACGCTTCTTCCTCTTCAAACATCACACCATCGCCATTTTCACGCGCATAAATTGCTAACGCTGCACCCAATGGAATCACAATATGCCGAATAACTCCATTAAATCTGGCACTAAAACGAATTTCTTCATTACCAAGTGAAAGATTACCTACTGCATTTGGTGATAAATTCAGCACAATCTGACCATCTCTTACATATTCAACCGGCACATCAACATTTGGATAATCGGCATTCACAACTAAATAAGGCGTAAGCTCATTATCGACTAACCAATCAAAATAAGCTCTTAGCAGATAAGGACGTTTCGGTGCTAATACTGTCATTATTTATCCTTATTTGTCATCCATAATATTTAACGCACTACTATTACCTAATGATTTAGCAAAGCTATCACGTGAAAACACTTTATTCATATAATTTTTAATAGCTTTACTACCGGCACCGCTGAACTCAATTCCTAATAATTGAATTCGCCATAATAAAGGTGCTAAATAGCAATCAACTAAACTGAATTCATTGCTCATAAAATATTCATATTGAGTGAATATCGGTGCAACTGCTAATAATTCTTCACGTAGCTGTTTGCGAGCAGACATCGAATCTGGATTGTTTTCATCCACTGCTTTCGCAAAAACAGGATACCAGTCATTTTCAATACGTTGCATTAACAAACGGCACTCTGCTCTTGCAACCGGATATACCGGCATCAAAGGTGGGTGAGGGAAGCGCTCATCTAAATATTCCATAATAATTCTAGAATTAAATAAAACTAAATCTCTATCCACTAATGTCGGCAAACTTCCGGTTGGATTCAGTTCCAATAAATCTTCTGAAATTTCTCCCGGCTCGATATTTTCAGTTTCATAGGCGACACCTTTTTCAGCCAACACAATTTTCACTTGGTGACAGTAAATATCGTTTTTGTCGGTAAAAAGTGTCATAATTGAGCGTCTATTGGCTGCTATCGTCATTTATTCCTCCGCTAAAAAGTGGGTATAAGCCAGTTACCCGAATAATAATTTAAAAATTTGACCGGTGATTGTAGCACATTTTGCCGTCATACTGTTATAAATTTAAAAAAATTGAATGTAACTATTTAATCTATAAAGATTTTATTTTGTAATTCCATAGTGACGTAATTTATTAGCCACCGCAGTATGTGAAATACCTAAATGTTGTGCCAATTTTCGCGTGCTTGGATATTCGGCATAGAATTTCTGCAAAATTGCTGCTTCAAAATATCCCAACATCTCTTCCAACGTTGCGCCTTGTAACTGTTCAAGATTAAACTGAGAACACCATTGCTGTTGCAAATGCAAGCCACTAATGGTTAACTTTCCATTCTCTACCAATGAACAAGCACGATATAAAGCATTATACAATTCACGAACATTACCTGACCAAACGTGTTTCTGCAAAAATGTAATAAAATCATTATCATAGTACGGCTGAGGTATCCCTAAACGAGCAGAAATCTGTTTCACAAACTGCTGTACTAACAGAGGAATATCCTCTTGTCGTTCTCGTAAAGGTGGAATATTTAATGTCAGCACATTTAAACGATGATAAAGATCTTCTCGTAGTTTTCCCTGTTCTACATATGAAAATAAAGGTTCCTGAGTAGTACAAATAACACGCACATTAACATAATGTTCCTGTTCCTCACCTACTCGGCGAAAAGAACCATCATTCAAAAAGCGTAATAATTTAGCCTGCATCGGCAAAGAGAGTTCAGCAATATTATCCAACAACACCGTGCCTTGATTAGCATACTCAAAAAAACCAATGGTTTTATGACCATTAGTGTTATAACCAAACATTTCCGCTTCTGTGTCTTCCGGAGGTAATCCTGCACAATTTACCGCAATAAACTGTTGATCACGTCGATTACCTAATTGATGGCACGCTTTAGCAATAAATTCCTTTCCTGTTCCAGTTTCACCTTGAATCAATAATGGTGCATCAGAAAAAGCGAATTTTTTTGCCATCGAAACCATTTCTGCCATTCTTTTACTTTTTGCCACCACCTCATCAAAAGTATTGCTGTGATAAATATTGAATTGTTGAGCATCGATACGCAACATATCGAAAGATTGTAATGTAACCACACTACCAATAAATCGCTGTTCATTTTCTGCCAGTGTTAACGGCAATAAATCAAAACGCCAATGCTGTTCGTCCAGCTGAATATGATGAGAAATTGCCAATGGTGTGGAATGTTGTTTTAACTGTTTTAAAAATGATTGATACCAACTTGCCTGTTGTAATGCTGGAATAGCATCAAGCAAAAATTGATTTTGTAGTGAGCTGACTCTAGGCTTTTTTTCTTGTAGATAAGGTAACAATAATTGGGTGGCGTGCTGATTAGCAAATTCTATTTTTCCTGAAAAGTCAATGGATAAGATAGGGTGAGGAAGAGCTTCAAACAACGCATTAAGTTCTATGGTTTTACGCTCATAAGGCAAATAATCCAATTTCGTCACCGCCTTTACGCCATCAATCCTGCGCAATTTATCGCTAAGATAATCAATTTGAAAATTGGCAATTTTTTCAAATTTCAGATAAATAATCCCATTTTGATCTATCTTTTTTAGTTCAATCCCTTCTAAATTAATTTGCTCTTTAGCCAATAAATCCAGAACTTCTTTAGCCACCCCGATTCTATCAATACAGGTTATCGCAAAACGCATCTTTTATCTCCTCATATTTTTATACTATCGGCTATAATACCTGATAGTTCGTATAGAAATAAAGAAAGCGTAAAGAAAAGTTTACGATTTTTCCACTAAAGGTAACAATTCAGCAATCGTTTCTATTTGATAAGTCGGTGATATAGCAGTTTGGTTATCTCTGCCATAATGCAACCAACAAGTATCCAATCCAGCATTATTACCGCCAAGAATATCTGATTCCAACGTATCCCCCACAACTAACACTTCCTCACTATGTCGTGGTTTTGCCAACTGCAAAGCGTGATAAAAAAAATCAGGATTCGGCTTAGAAACGCCGATCTCTTCAGAAGCCACGACAAATTCAAAATAATCGCTTAACCCTGTTTTCTGCAAACGCAATTTCTGCATCGCAGTAAAACCATTGGTAATAATGGCTAATTTAGCACGATGCTGTAATTGTTGTAACAAATCCACCACGCCTTCCAACGGGCGACAAACTTCCGCCATTGTCAATAAAAAGCCGTGATTCAATTCCGCCGGTTTCACTGACAAACGCCTGCCCCACTCACTAAAACGTTGTTCCTGTAAGGTTTTTGCATCTATTTTTCCATCTTGATAAGCTACCCAAAGAGGTTTATTAAGTTGTTGATATTCAATAAAATCTTCTTGTGTAAAATCAACATCATAGCGAGTGAAAAGTCGTTTCAACCCTGAAAAAGAGTCAAAAGAGAATAAGGTTTCATCCGCATCAAAAAGAATCCAGTTATATTTCATCACATTCCTTATCCAATAAAGTTTGCAATTCCACATTGTTTTGACAATATTTCAATTTTGCAAATAGCTGTTCCGCTTCAATAAAATGATTCGATAAAAATCTAAGCCACTGCTTAATACGGGATAAATGATACCAACCGCTATCCCATTGATTATCAACACGACTATAATATTGCAATAAAATTAAAGTGTTCCGCCACGACATTACCTCGTTATTGTCTTTAATGACATAGCTCAAATTGGGAATTTGCAATGCACCGCGAGCCACCATTAAATCTTCACAACCGGTAACGGCAAGACATTCCTGTGCCTGTTGCGCATTAAAAATTTCACCATTAGCAATCACCGGAATAGATAATTTTTGTCTTACTTCTCCAATTTTCTGCCAATCAATTTTATCAGCACGATAACCATCCATTTTTGTTCTACCGTGAATTGCAATCTCATCAGCTCCCCCCTGCTGTACAGCATCGGCAATTTCCAGTGCTTTTTGTTTATCGTCCCAGCCTAAACGCACTTTCACACTAACTATTTTTTCAGAACTTACCGCTTGACGAATTGCTTTGGTCGCTTGATAAATCAGTTCTGGCTGTTTTAACAAACTCGCTCCGCCACAACTACCATTAACAGTTTTTGAAGGACAACCGCAATTAAGATCAATGCCGTGAGATCCCAATTCAATCGCCAAGTTAGCATTTTCTGCCAACCATTGCGGATGTTGCCCTAACAACTGAACTCTTACCGGTGTGGCACTATCTGTGTAACCCTGCTGATACAATTCAGGACAAAGCCGATAAAAAACCTTCTTTGGTAATAACTGGTCAACGACACGAACAAATTCAGACACACAAAGATCATAATTATTACAAGAGGTTAAAAGCTGACGCATAAACGGATCAAGCACCCCTTGCATAGGTGCTAAAATTAAACGCATTCTATTTTATTTCTTCCAGCCTTTGACCTTACAGATCAAATCATAGGCAGCTTGAATTTGTTGGGCTTTCTCTTTTGCCATCTCCATCATCTGTTCCGGCAACCCTTTCGCAATCAATTTATCTGGATGATGTTCATTCATTAATTTACGATAAGCTCTTTTCACTGCGGTTCGATCATCTTCTTCCGATACACCTAACACACGATAGGCATCTTCAAGTGTCGGCCCGGAAGAACTTTGCGCCGTATTTTGGTATCCGCCGTAGGATTGTTGATATTGATAATCGCCATTTTGTTGTTGGTATTGACGATAAAAACCGCCTTGAGAAAATTGACGTGCTGCATAAATCATCGCCAACATCTGCTCAAATTGCATTCTTGAATAACCCAATTCTTCAGCAACAATGAACAATACCTCTTTTTCATTCGGATGCAATTCTTGATCTGCCAGCGCCGTTTGAATTTGAATTTCCAAAAACATCCTCAACAAATCAGTACGCTGTCCACACCCAATTCTAAATTCTCTAATAGCTTGACGAATCGGGAAATCAGCCTCTTTCCCTCGTGTAAATGCCGCTTTTGCCAATTGTCGATGAGCTTCATCAAGCTGCATACGATCCATAAACATATTAGCCAATTGAATATCTTCTTCAGTAACCCGACCTTTTGACTTGCTCAAATGTCCCATTACTGCAAAAGTGGTTTGCATAAATAGAGATTGACGTGAAACAGAACGCCCGAATAAAGAGGAACGTACACTGCCCAACTCGTATAATTTTTTATCAGCAAAATGCCCTAAAATAGCGCCGAAAATTGCGCCAAAAAAGCCGCCGAATTTAAAACCGACAATAATCCCGATTAACTTACCGATAAAATTCATCTCTTATCTTTTCCCTTCTATCTAGGTTAAAAAATCGGTCTATTCTACCGCACAAATAGGGAAGTCGCGAATGGATTTCAACACTAATCCTGCGGTTTGAACGCTTCTGAAATTTCTTCTTGAGAAAAACCGCGTGATAATAAAAAACGCCACATTTTTTGCTTGGTTTTAAAATCGGAAACTGTAGCGTAATCAGGAAATTTCTTTGCCAACGTCTGCTGTGCTAACGCATACCAATCAATATCAGCTTGTTCCAGTGCGTGTTGTATCACTTCGTTTTGAATACCTTTTTGCTGTAACTCCTGTTTAATACGTTGTAATCCATAACCTTTGTGTACTCTCGAGAGTAAGAAATTCTCACAGAAGCGAAAATCATTTTGCCAATTTTTCTCCTGACATTTCGCAATAGTTTGTTCTATTTCCTGTTCTGAGAAGGCTTTTGCTTGCATCTTACAACGTAATTCATACTCGCTGTAATCTCGAATTTCCAACAATTTCAACACATAATTAAGGGCAAGATTTTCCATAATTCAATCGCTTTTCATATTATTGAAGAGAGAACATAACAAGCAATGGTTAAAATAACCAAGCTATTTGTATGTTATCTAAATTGAAAAAATCCCTGCCGCTCAAACTATTAATTTTAGGCAGGGATATTGAGGGTATTATTCACCAAAATTTAATGCATCATCTTCTGGTTGTTTTTCTGTATCATCCGCTACTAACAATTGTTCAGGATTGGAAAGCAACTCTTCACGTAATTTGCGTTCCAACTCGACAGCCACATCCGGATGTTCAGCAAGCCACTTCATTGCATTGGTACGACCTTGTCCAATCTTTTCATCATTGTAAGAGTACCAAGCACCTGATTTATTGAGCAATTTATGTTTTACACCCAATTCGATTAACTCACCGTTTTTAGAAATACCTTCTCCGTAGAGAATTTGGAATTCAGCTTGTCTAAATGGTGCTGCTACTTTATTTTTCACTACTTTAACTCTAGTGTCATTACCAATTACCTCATCGCCATCAGTAATTGAACCTGTGCGGCGAATATCTAAACGCACAGAAGCGTAGAATTTTAATGCATTACCACCGGTTGTTGTTTCAGGATTACCAAACATAACACCAATTTTCATACGAATTTGGTTAATAAATACCACTAAACAGTTTGCTGTTTTGATATGACCGGTAAGTTTACGCAATGCTTGAGACATTAAACGAGCCTGTAACCCCATATGAGAATCTCCCATATCACCCTCAATTTCAGCTTTAGGAGTTAACGCAGCTACAGAGTCAATGATAATGACATCAACCGCACCGGAGCGTACCAACGCATCACAAATTTCTAACGCTTGTTCGCCGTTATCCGGTTGAGAAACCAAAAGGGATTGCACATCAACGCCCAGTTTAGAAGCATAAATAGGATCTAATGCGTGTTCCGCATCAATAAAGGCACAGGTTTTCCCTTCTTTTTGTGCTTGCGCAATCACAGATAAAGTTAATGTCGTTTTCCCTGAAGATTCAGGCCCGAAAATCTCAACGATTCGCCCCATTGGCAAACCACCGATACCTAACGCCACATCCAACGCCAATGAACCGGTAGAAACCGCTTCCACATCTAACGTCTGTGTATCACCAAGGCGCATAATTGAACCTTTACCAAATTGTTTTTCAATTTGCCCTAATGCTGCTGCCAGCGCTCTTTCTTTATCTTCATTATTTGTTGTCATATTCATTGCCCTTTTATTTATAAACTAAGAGGAATTTTTTCGCCTATTATACTGTATAACCATACAGTATCAAGTATTTTATGTTACCAATAATTAAAACTGTGAGTGTGCTTCCAAATTTTGACACATATTATATTGCTGACTGTTTGTAACTTTCGCTTTGTTTCATCATCTTTTATACTATTCATCCAGCAAAAAGGATAATAATTATGACTTTAGAGAGCAATCTTTCTTCTTTTACCCCAATGATGCAGCAATATTTAAAAATTAAAGCGGAACATCCCGATATTTTGCTGTTTTATCGTATGGGAGATTTTTATGAACTGTTTTTTGATGATGCCAAACGAGCATCACAACTTTTAGATATTTCATTAACCAAACGTGGCAAAACCGATGGCGATCCTATTCCAATGGCAGGCGTACCTTATCACGCCGTAGAGGGATATTTAGCGAAACTGGTGCAATTGGGCGAGTCGGTTGCGATTTGTGAACAGATTGGCGATCCAGCGACAAGTAAAGGACCGGTTGAGCGCAAAATTGTACGCATTGTCACCCCCGGCACTATCAGTGATGAAGCATTATTACAAGAGCGACAGGATAACCTTATCGCCTGTGTTTATTATGAAAAGAAAATTTTTGGTTTAGCAACACTCGATATGACATCAGGGCGTTTCCAAATCAGCGAACATTCAAATGAAATTGCTTTAACAACTGAGTTGCAACGCATTATGCCAGTTGAAATTCTTTATCCAGAAGATTTCGCTTATATCAAACTGCTGGAACCCTACAAAGGATTACGTCGTCGTCCAAACTGGGAGTTTGAACTGGTTACTGCAATCAAATTATTGACTAAACAATTTGGTACACAGGATCTCAAAGGCTTTGGTGTCGAAACAGCGATTGTGGCTTTATGTGCTGCCGGTTGTTTATTGCAATATGCTAAAGAAACACAACGCACCGCATTGCCACACATCAATGCAATTTCACTCTCTCAAGAAAACGATTTTATTGTGATTGATGTCGCTTCTCGCCGTAATTTAGAATTAACACAAAACCTTGCCGGCGGTACTGAAAACACGCTCGCTTCCGTACTTGATTATTGCAGCACGCCAATGGGCAGCCGTTTGCTTAAACGCTGGATTCATCAACCGTTACGCCACAAAAAATCATTATTGAGCCGTCAAAATGCGATTAAAAATCTGATTCAACAAGAACTGTATTCTGATTTTAAACCGATGTTACAACAGATCGGTGATATGGAGCGCATTTTAGCGCGTATTGCCTTGCGTTCTGCACGTCCGCGTGATTTAACCCGTTTACGTCAAGCATTAGGGCAATTACCAGAAATTATCCAGCTTTTACAACAACATAATCAGAATCAGCAGTTTGATACACTGCTGTCAAAATTACAGGACTTTAGTGAATTATTTACATTATTAGAGCGTGCAATCATCGAAACACCACCTTTATTAATTCGTGATGGCGGTGTGATTGCCTCCGGTTATCATCAGGAGTTGGATGAATGGCGTGATTTGGCTACCGGAGCAACACAATATCTAGAAAATTTAGAAATTCGAGAACGGCAACAAACTGGCATTGACACACTAAAAATCGGTTATAACGCTGTTCACGGTTATTATATTCAAATTAGCCGAGGTCAAGCAGAACGAGCGCCAACGCACTATATTCGTCGCCAAACCTTAAAAAATGCAGAACGCTTTATTATACCGGAATTAAAAGATTACGAAGATAAAGTCTTAAAAGCAAAAGGAGCTGCCTTAGCATTAGAAAAACAACTTTATGATGAACTGTTCGATTTGTTGTTACCTCATCTTCCAGCGTTACAAACAACAAGTTTGGCCTTAGCCGAACTAGATGTATTAGCAAATTTAGCAGAACGTGCGGAAACATTGAATTATGTTGCTCCGACCTTCAGCGAACAAACACTAATTAGCATTGAAGCAGGTCGCCATCCAGTAGTAGAAACCGTTTTACAAGATCCATTTATTGCCAATCCGCTTGAACTCAATCAAAAACGCCACCTTTTGATTATCACTGGCCCCAATATGGGTGGTAAAAGTACCTATATGCGCCAAACCGCATTAATCACCTTAATGGCGTATATCGGCAGTTTTGTTCCTGCACAACAGGCAGTTATTGGACCGATAGATCGCATTTTTACCCGTATTGGTGCATCTGATGATTTAGCATCTGGTCGTTCCACATTTATGGTTGAAATGAGTGAAATGGCGAATATTCTTCATCAAGCCACGCCACAAAGTTTAGTATTAATTGATGAAATCGGGCGTGGTACTTCTACTTATGACGGTCTTTCCCTAGCTTGGGCGTGTGCGGAATGGTTGGCAACACAACTCAAATCCTTAACGCTGTTCGCTACCCACTATTTTGAATTAACCACTTTACCGCAACAGTTGTCAGGTTGTATCAATATTCACCTTGACGCTAAAGAGCATAATGATACGATTGCATTTATGCATTCGGTGCAGGAAGGCGCAGCCAATAAAAGTTACGGTATTGCTGTGGCACAACTTGCCGGCGTGCCTAAAGCAGTTATCCAACTGGCAAAACAAAAATTAAAACAGTTAGAAAAACTTTCATCTCAAAACAGCCGAATTAATGATTACCAAAGCGAGCTGGATTTCAATCCGGAACCAGAATTTGATGCAAACAGCGAAGCAATTTTGCAACAATTAGCACAGATTGATCCGGATGATTTAACGCCGAAACAGGCACTGGCAATGTTATATCAGCTTAAAAAATTACAACAATCTTAACCATTTAACACAACAGAGGGAAACGTTATGCCAATCAATTTACGTCAACGTCATTTTTTACGCTTAATGGATTTCACACCACAAGAGATCCAGTTTTTGCTTGATTTAGCCGCCGAACTAAAAAAAGCAAAATATGCCGGCACCGAACAGCCGCGCTTAAAAGGTAAAAATATCGCATTGGTGTTTGAGAAAACCTCAACCCGCACCCGTTCCGCATTTGAAGTAAGCGCGTTTGATCAAGGTGCCAATGTTTCTTATATCGGTCCAAGCGGTTCACAAATCGGACATAAAGAGAGTATGAAAGACACCGCGCGCGTATTGGGCAGAATGTATGACGCTATTCAATATCGTGGCTATGGTCAAGAATTGGTCGAAACATTGGCGAATTATTCTGGTGTTCCGGTTTGGAATGGCTTAACCGATGAATTTCACCCAACACAAATTTTGGCAGACTTCTTAACAATGTTGGAACACGGCAAAGGTAAACGTCTTGATCAAATGAAACTCGCCTATCTCGGCGATGCTCGCAATAATATGGGAAACTCTTTTGTTGAGGGTGCTGCGCTGATGGGGTTAGATTTACGTTTGGTCGGTCCGAAGCAGTTCTTTCCGGAACAGAAGCTGCTTGATGAAGTAGCTGAAATGGCTAAACAGACAGGGGCAAACATTACCTGTACTGAAGATGTTGAAGCCGGCATAAAAGATGTTGATTTTATCTACACCGATATTTGGGTTTCGATGGGCGAACCGGAAAGTGCGTGGGCAGAACGCATTGAGCTAATGAAGCCATATCAGGTTAATGCCAAATTAATGGCGCTCACTGGCAATCCTAACGTGAAATTTATGCATTGCTTGCCATCATTCCACGATGAAAATACTGTTATCGGCAAAAAAATGGCAGAAAAATATGGAATGAACGGCTTAGAAGTAACAGATGACGTTTTTGAATCTGAAGCTTCGATCGTCTTTGATGAAGCAGAAAACAGAATGCACACCATCAAAGCGGTAATGGTAGCAACTTTAGCTTAAATCATATCGGTAAAGACCGATTCATTTTTCACAAACAATAAGGAAAAAACGATGACTAAAATTATTCACACAGAAAAAGCACCGGCGGCGATTGGTCCTTATGTACAAGCTGTTGATTTAGGTAATCTTGTGCTTACTTCAGGGCAAATTCCGGTTAATCCACTCACCGGCGAAATTCCAAGCGATATTGTGGTGCAGGCTCGCCAATCATTGGAAAATATTAAAGCGATTGTTGAACAGGCAGGTTTAAAAGTGTCTGATATTGTAAAAACAACCGTATTTGTCAAAGATTTAAATCAATTTGCCATCATCAATGCAGAATATGAACGTTTCTTCCAACAAAATAATCATCCAAGTTTTCCGGCACGCTCTTGTGTTGAAGTTGCCCGTTTACCGAAAGATGTCGGTTTGGAAATTGAAGCAATTGCTGTGAGAAAATAATATGTTTAACTTTACTTTACACCTACCAACTAAAATATTGTTCGGTAAAGGTCAAATTGCTGAAATTAAAAACCAAATTCCTACCGGCGCAAAAATCTTAATGACTTATGGCGGTGGCAGCATTAAAAGAAACGGTGTTTACGATCAGGTGCTAGACGTATTAAAAGGCTTTGAAATTGTTGAATTTTCTGGCATTGAACCTAACCCACAATTTTCAACATTAATGAAAGCGGTTGAGCTTGGTCGCCGTGAAAAAGTAGATTTTCTGCTTGCTGTCGGTGGTGGCTCAGTGTTGGATGGTACAAAATTTATTGCTGCCGCCATCAATTTCCAAGGTGATGAATGGGGCATCGTGAAAAGCCACGGCACAGTCATTAAAAGCGCATTACCAATCGGCGCAATCCTTACACTGCCGGCAACCGGTTCGGAAATGAACGGCAATGCGGTGGTCAGCCGTAAAGAGACCCAAGATAAACTTGGTTTTTTCTCACCTCTTGTCAAACCACAATTTTCCGTGCTTGATCCAACCACCACTTTCTCTTTGCCTGCCAAACAGACTGCAAATGGCGTTGTCGATGCATTTGTGCATACTTTCGAGCAATATATGACCTATCCAGTCGATGCCAAAGTTCAAGATCGTTTTGCCGAAGGCGTGTTCTTAACATTGATTGAAGAAGGTCCAAAGGCATTAGCAGAACCGGAAAATTATGATGTGCGAGCCAATATTATGTGGGCGGCAACAATGGCATTAAACGGTATTCTCGGTGTCGGTGTACCGCAAGATTGGGCTTCTCACGGAATTGGTCACGAACTGACAGCTCAATACGGTTTGGATCACGGGCAAACTTTAGCTATTATTGTACCTGCAATTATGTGGCATCAACGCGAATTTAAAAAAGAAAAATTGGTACAATTTGCTCAACGTGTTTGGGGTTATCAAGGCAACGACAGCGAACAAGCGATTCGTATTGCTATTGATAAAACACGAGCTTTCTTTGAACAAATGGGAACACCAACTCGCTTATCAGTTCACGGCATTGATGACAGCCAATTCCCAAACGTGTTAAGCAAACTCAAAGAACACAAAACAGAAAATCTCGGTGAACATAAAAATATTGATATTAAAGCCGCAGAAGAGATTTTGCGTTTAGCGTTATAAATCACTTTATAAGCTATTGAGGGGCAGACCACAAATTGCCCCTTAAATCCTTAATATTAAATTATTTTTATAACGCTTCCCTTGTTTTTTCCGCAATCATTTTAGCGGAAGTTGCCAGTAATTGTTGTTCATTTGCAGTCAATGCAAGCGATCTGATCCCAACAATCCCAGATCTCGCTACTACCGCCGGATAACCGACATAACATTGATACTGTTCAAGATAAACTGATACTGGACAAGCTAAATAAGCGTCTGAAATAACTGCTTGGGCTAATTTCACTGCACAGGTGGCAATCGCATAGCTCGTATATTTTTTACCATTAAAAACCAACCATCCGCCTTCCCGTGCCGCTTTATCTAAATCGATTAAATTGATCGATAATTTCTTAGCAATATCTGTAATAGGTTCGCCTTGTACCTGCACAGTTGACCAAGCAGCAAATTGTGATTCTCCGTGCTCTCCCAATACATAACCTTCAATATTATGCGGATTTTGTCTCAACGCTTGAGAAACCGCACGTTGCATTCGAGCCGTATCCAAAAAAGTGCCAGTGCCAAAAACCTGTTGTTTTGATAAACCGCTATGATATTGCAACAATCCGGTAATCACATCGCACGGATTAGAAATATTGATAATCACGCCGTTAAAACCAACCTGTTTTAATGCAATACCCACCTGTTTCGCCTGCTCTTTATTAAAATGATATTCAAGAAAACGATCACCTCCCTCAGCCAATGCTTTAATATCACCAAAGGCAGTAATCACCACATCCGCATCTGCCAACGCCTGATAATCCTGCATTATCAATTTGGTGTAATTTTCCAATCTGCCCAGACTGTCCAACAAATCATAATATTCAGCCGTACACTTTTCCTGCTTACTATCTATCAACACCAATTCATCCGCCAGCCCTTTAGTAACTATCGTATAAGCCACCGTAGCACCAACATTTCCTAAACCGATAACACCAATTTTTCTCATAATTCCATCCTTCTTTATCAAAATAGCTGTTCCAAGACTGAACGAAAGTCGCTCTACTTTATTTTAGCGGACCAACTTCAAAAATTTTTTGGCATAGTTCACACTTTTTAAAATTAACACTTGAATTACATTTAATTAACATTAATATTTTTCCTTTTACTTATATTCCTTTAAAGGAGATGCTTTTCTATGGTAACTATTAATGTTGGTATGTTCCAGACACTTGCTTTATCGGTGGTCGCCATTTATGTCGGTGAATTTATCCGTCAACAATTTCCAATTTGGAAGAAATACTGTATTCCGGCACCGGTTATTGGCGGAACATTATTTGCGATTATTACAACCTGTTTATATTCGCTTGATCTACTCACCTTTAAATTTGATTATAAAACGATCAACACTTTCTTTTATAACGTCTTTTTCGCCGCAATGGGATTCGCCGCCAGTTTTGCCTTGCTGAAAAAAGGCGGTAAATTAGTGATTATTTTCAGTATCTTAGCTGCAATACTGGCAATTTTGCAAAATGTGTTATCTCTCGGGCTAGGTGTTTTATTAAATATGGATCCACTGATTGCACTGATGTCCGGCTCGATTCCATTAACCGGCGGACACGGTAACGCCGCTGCCTTTGCGCCAATAGCGGAACAAATGGGGGCAAACGGTGCGATTGAAGTCGCAATTGCAGCCGCCACATTTGGTTTAGTCGCTGGCTGTATTCTAGGTGGACCATTGGGCAGACGACTTATTCAAAAACATAAACTTAATGAGCAAATCAGCCAAGAACAAGTAATCAATCAAGAAGATAACAGCAAATTGCCACACATTAGTTATCGCCGTTCCAGTCAAGCCGCTTTTTTACTACTATTAGCGTGCGGTATTGGACAAACACTCTTTTTCCTTTGTAAGGCTATATTCCCACAAGTGAATATTCCTATTCACGTGATGAGTATGTTAGGCGGTTTAGTGCTACGCTTAGTGTTAGACTCTACCAAACGTGATCACCAAGCACTTTATGAAAACATTGGTATTATCGGTGAAATTTCACTTGCGATTTTCGTTTCTATCGTCATTGTTACAATGCAATTATGGAAATTGGCGGATCTTGCCTTGCCACTCATCATTATTTTAACTTTGCAAGTTATGCTTTGTTATCTGTTCTGTGTCTTTATTACTTTCCGCCTTTGCGGCAAAAACTATGATGCGGCAATTATTGCCACCGGTCATTCCGGCTTCGGTTTAGGTGCAGTGCCGGTTTCAATGGCAACAATGACTGCAGTTTGTTCAAGTTATCATTATTCAAAAATCGCTTTCTTTGTCGTGCCGTTAATCGGTGGCTTTATCAGTAATATCAGCAATGCCTTGATTATTACTTTATTCTTAAATATCGCACAGGGAATGGCATAAATTGTGCAAATCAGGCTTCGCTTAAATGGCGAAGCCTATACTGCTCACAACAGTTACATTTCATCGCTGCCATACAATCGTTGCAAACTCTGTTTTAACTGCTCAAACACAAATGTAACACGATCAGTTACCAAACTTTGATACGGACGATAAAGATATAAATGCCACTGTTGCTTTTCTATTTCTGGGAATAATTCTACCAACTGCCCTTGTTGCAAATAAGGTTGACAAAATGGAGAAATAATTTGTGTACAAGTTCTGCCGGCTAAAGCAGCTTGTAACTCATAAATAGCATCGCTACTGATAAATCTTGTCTGTGCCGGAAAAAAATGAATGTCATTATTCACTCGCCAATCCCAAATCCGTTGTAATTTCGGGTTTATTAATCCACTTAATGGATAATTTTGTGCCAAATCAGCAATATCTTTCGGCATTCCCAAACGTTCAATTAATTTAGGTGACGCAACAATCTTTTCGTAAAAAGTACAAATATGTTGAGCAATCCAATACGGTTCTGGCTCTAAACAAATCCGCAAACCAATGTCGATTTTATGATCAATGGCTTTTACTTTATCAACAGATTGCTGCCAATCCAGCACAATGTCCGGATAAGGCTCCAATGCTGCCAACAGTTCGATTAATAACCTCTGATTAAGTGGCAACGGCGGTAATGTGATTCTCACCATTCCTTGCATTGCTTTTTTATTCAATTTATTGTTGGAAAATAACCGTTCTTCTTCCAGCAAAAATTGCTGTGCCTGCGGTAAGAACTGTTCGCCAAACTCGGTTAAACGAATATTTCGAGTGTTGCGTTTAAACAGACTTTCGCCCAACAAACTTTCCAATTCAGCAATCATTCTGGTCACCACCTGCGGCGACACCGCCAATCGTTGCGCCGTTTCCCTAAAATTCAGTGTTTCACTGGCAACACAAAAATAGCGAAGCGCCTCTAATTTATTCATTATTATTCCTTTTTTAAGAATAGTTTGTTCCAATTTTATTCCTTTTTTATCACTTAATCCAACGATAGAATACACACCATCAAAACAATACTGTTGTTTAGTATTAAAAATTTCACTTTTATTTTTGGAGATTTATTATGACTGAATTAAGCAAAAAACCTGTTGCCGACCGTGCGGAACATAACGCATTTTTCCCATCAGATTATTCTTTAACCCAATACACCAGCAAAGTAACTGACTTTGACGGTTTTAAATTCGATAAATCCTATAGCGGTGGTAAACATAAAGTGTTGATGATTGCTACCGATGAGCGTTATATCGAGATGAAAAACGGTAAATTATTCTCAACCGGAAATCATCCGGTAGAAATGTTATTACCAATGCTACATATGCATCACGCTGGTTTTGAAATTGATGTTGCAACATTATCCGGCAATCCAGTAAAACTAGAAATGTGGGCAATGCCGGAAGAAGACAAAGCGGTAATGGATTTATATAACCAATATTTACCAAAATTGGTCAACCCGAAAAAACTAGCAGATATTTTGCCTGAAGTACTATCTGAAAACTCACCCTATATTGCCGTCTTTATCCCTGGTGGACACGGTGTTTTAGCTGGCATTCCTCACAGCAAAGAGGTGAAATCCGTTTTAAACTGGGCATTAAATCAAGATAAACACATTATTACCTTATGTCACGGTCCGGCATCATTATTGGCGGCAAGCGTTGATGAGAAAGCGGAAGATTATCCGTTTAAAGGTTATGAAATTTGTGTTTTCCCTGATGCTTTAGATGAGGGGGCAAACCAAGATATCGGTTATATGCCGGGCAAATTGCAATGGTTAGTGGCAGAAAATTTAGAAAAATTAGGTGTTAAAGTGTTAAATAAAGGCATCAGCGGTCAAGTTCATAAAGATCGCAAATTATTAACTGGCGATAGCCCATTAGCTTCAAATGCACTTGGTATTTTAGCAGCGGAAGAGTTATTGAAAACCGTTGCCTAATTAAGTATTAGCAAACATTGTAGGGAAGCGATGGCTTCCCTATTTTCTTACACAAGAAAAAACCCATCAAACAGCGTTTGATGGGTTTAACATTAAGTTCAAAAATACGAATCTATAGTAATTTTACACACTAAATGGGGTTACTTGAATCGTATCATCAATATAAATGGTGATACCATTATATTGATACTGTTTCATACCGATCGTTGAACCAATTTCTCTCCAATCACTTTGAAGTCTCACTGTATTGCTGCCATCCCCATGAATCGTAATCATACTACGAGCTAACTCATTATTAGGATTACCTACATTATTAGTACCAATAATCACTTCTGTGCCGTATCCATTTAAGTTCAAGATATCAACGCCTGAAACATCAATATTATTACCACCAGTATTACCAAAGATTTCTAACCTTGTTGATACTGACGATTTACCAGTAATATTAATGGTATCTATACCAGCGCCCCCATGAATCAGTGAAGTTCCTTCATATGATAACGTCTGTGATACACCACCAAGATTCAGAGTATCGTCTCCGTTTCCTAATATCACTGAGTTATTGTTCAACGTCCATTCATTAATGGTAACAGTATCATCCTTGCCACCTGTATCTAATGATGTTTGTGAAAGCGCACCCTTGATAGTAATAGTATCCTGACCATCTCCAGTGATAATTTTTGCATGCCACACATTTCCACCGAAGATTGCCGTATTATTACCATTACCAAGATCGATCTTAGGTTGTTTTACATCCTCTATTACTTTATCTATTTGTGTAGCACTTTCAGCATACCAACCATCTGATTTACTATCTTTATAAGCTCGATAGAAAGCAGACTCTCTATCCGCATCTTCATAGTTTACCGCTGTATTCACCGTTAAAGTGTCGTTACCATCACCTAACACAATAGCAGTATTGCCACCAATAGATTTTCTCGCTAACGATACCCCTGAACCAATGGAAATATTATTATTTCCTCCTTCAGAAAGGATAAGAGTATGTTGTTCAACACTTCCTTTTACTATCAAAGTATCATTTCCAGCACCTAAATCAATAATATTTGAAGCGTGAGTTGTGCTTGGTGTAGCAGAAGTTTGCGTGTCTGTAATATTCTTACCAACTCGCATCACATCATCCCCACTACCAAGATTGAAATAGTTAGAGTAATTGCGCCCAGCATCACCATCGCCCTTGATCGTGCTTTCAACTTCAATAGTGTCATTCCCTGTGCCCATATCTACTTTAGCTGTAGTTAATGCGAATGAATTATCACCATAATCAGAATGTAGGTCGATCATTGAACCACGAATTTTGAAGGTATCATCTCCCTCTCCCATCAAAATACGTTGAGCGCCGTCAAATGCTCCGGTAGATATATTTCCTGTTTGCCCCCAGCCTGAAAGACCATAACGCAATTCAAATCTATCGTTACCCCCTCCGGTAATCACATCAGTATGACCTCCGATACCGAAAGCATAAATATAATCATTACCATCATAGGTTTGTAACGTCGCTTTATAACCATCGCCCGTTCCACCATCAATAAAGCCACCGAAGAAATCACCATTAGATTTCTTCGCTACAATAATGATATTATCGCCTGCTGACGTTTTTAAGCCGTCTGGACCGGTATCATTCCGTTGTGCTTCATTACCATCACTCATATAGTTTCGTGGACCTTCATTTTGATTCATATTAGTGGTTAAACGACCTAAACGTTTTACTTCCACTTCTGGTGCTACCACGCCTGCACTATTTCCGGCTTGATCATAAAAGATATAAGTTTTCGGTGTTGAACCTAGATCAAAGGTTGCATCCATCGAAGGTAAATCTTTTGCACTACTATAATTTTGCTTTCCAGTAACCGAAATCTGATCAGATTCAACCTTACCATCGTAAATAAAATATTTCACTGGTTCTTTGAACTCGACATGAAGTTTTAAATTGCCTGCTGAATCTGTTGTCAAATTAGATGTTACTTCCGGTGGCGTAGTATCTACTGTTATATGTTCTTTAACAGTATTCGCTTTCTCGCTATTACTCAATGCTGTTGCTTTTAAGGTATAGCTATGTCCTTTCTCAGCAGTAAATCTACTTGCATCAAAGCTCACCGTCTGAGAGCTTGAAGTAATACCACCTTTTTCTTGTGTCCATACTGGACTGTTAGGATTCTGATCATCAAAGATTTCCAATTTGACTTTCCAGCTTGCAAGATCATTACCTGTTGCTGACAATACGACTGAAATGTCCTTCCATTGAGTATCATCTGTAACACCATTACTTGCTACATTGCCTACTATTGGATACACATCATCTTTCACAGTAACCGAGAATAAGGTAACTGATGTACCAGACTTATTATCGTTCTCAAAGAAAACATACAATGTTAATGGTGTACCATCTTCCGCAGTAAGCTCATATGTTTCATTTTGAGTCTTACTGATATTTTTTACTTTTTCTGCATCAATCTTAATTTCAAGATTACCATTCTCATCCACTCTATACTCAGAGAAACCCACAGAAGTATTACCCGGCAGAGTGTGAACCCAATCTTTCATTGGTTTCAGTTTCGGTGTATAACCTGATTCCGCATCAGGATCTTTAATCACTAACTGAGATGCCGGAATAACAAACACACCGCCATCTTTTTTAGCCAAATCATCTAAAGTTAAATGTTCTGTATTATTAGAACTGTTTTTACGGTAATCATAATACGTTACTGTTCTATTATTTGACCAAGTAGAATCAGCATCATTGGTTACTTCAGGCACAGTATCTGTTAATTTGTTGATTTTATCTATTAAATCAGCTTTGCCATCATTATCGTGAACATAATTAGCCGCAGCTAATGCTTTATCTTTTTCACCGTCTAATGGGAATAGCAATTTTTCTAACTCACTAACCTCTTCCTTAGTAAAACCACCTTTTGCAAATTCTGCCTTTTTCGCTTCAAATGCATCATAAGTTGCTTTTGCCGTGTTATAAGCAGCTTCTGCTAACGTTTTTGGCGTTGAACTAGCCTGATCAGGATCTGATCCCGCTCGACCTTCTTCCTCATTAGTGTAACCATCATTATCCGAATCCGATGATGGAACCTCTGCTTCCACAAATGAATTGCCACCATCTTTACCCGCTGAACCATTACCTGCCAAATCAGTTACTTTTGCCGCAATTGTTGAGCCAGCCGGCGCTACAGTTTGTGAAATAGTAATCGTATTACCACTCACTGCTGGTGCGCTACTTAAACCAGAATCTGCCGGTTTAAATGTTGCGACTTCCCAACCTGAATCAGTTTTACGATATTGCACATAAATCGCTTGTTGTTTACCTGGCTGCGTGATATTAACATCAACCACATCGCCAATGGCGGCATTCTCTGGTAAAGAAATAGAACTATCACGACCTGATTCAACATTAATACGAGGGGCATCCGGCGCTGTCGTATCCACCACATAAGTAGTCGTATTAGAAACTGTTTCTATACGACCTGTTGTGGTATTACGCACAGTAACTTGAATATTACCTGCCGTATAAGTTCCCTCAGACAAGGTGATACTATTGCCTGTCAGACTCACTTCTGCGTTATTAACCACTACTCGATCAATCGTATATCCCTGCGGTGCAGTCAATACTAATTCACCATTAGTCGTAATATTATCGCTTCCTGAAATACCTGTATCGGCTCTAAAACTCATACCAACAGTCGGATCAGCTCCAAGATCAAGAGCAGCTTCTTTTCTATCCGCAGTCGCTGAAGATTGTTTTTCCGCATCCTGAACTTTTACGCCTTGAACCACTAATTTTCCAGTGAACCCATCTGTTACTGGCACAGTGAATGATACTTTGCCGTTAGTGATATCATTTTCAGTTAAGCTATAACCCGATTTATCACCACCCAAATAAGAAGGTGTTCTACCTAAGAGAATCACGCCACTTAACTTATCACCCGGTTTCACGTTTTGCATACCAGCTAAACTCACTTCAACAGTAACCGGATTTAACTGCCCATCAGCGCCCACACCTAATTCGCCACGATCAATAACCGTATCCGCATCATTGCCATCACCAACAATTGTTACTACTGGTTTGCCTGTTGGAATTGGGGTCACTGAAGACGGTTGAGGAATCACAATACTCGCAGACTCACCCTCTTTTGCTGTTTTATACGAACCAGCCGGCAATTTACCGATCTCTTGATCCGCTAATGATTTTGCCTCATTAGCAGCCGTAATCGCTTGATCTAACTGAGCTTTCTCTGTTGCAGTAACTACACCATTCAACTCAATTCGTTCTTTTAACTGCTGTGCGTCTGTCGCTTTCTGCTTCGCTTCTGCTAATGCCGCTTCTGCTGCACTGGTATCGGTAGCGTCCACTTTGTTTGGAATGCTAATCGCTTGTGCTTGCCCTGCTAAATCCGTTTTAAAGCTGCCTTCTGGTAATTTGCCGATTTCTGTCTCTGCGTTCGTTTTCGCTGTCTCCGCTGCCTCAATCGCCTTGTTTACCGCCGCTTTTTCGTCATCACTGATGATGCCATCATTGTTCTTATCTGCATTTTGCTTCGCCGCTTCTGCCTCTTGTGCTTTCTGCTTCGCTTCTGCTAATGCCGCTTCTGCTGCACTGGTGTCGGTAGCGTCCACTTTGTTTGGAATGCTAATCGCTTGTGCTTGCCCTGCTAAATCCGTTTTAAAGCTGCCTTCTGGTAATTTGCCGATTTCTGTCTCTGCGTTCGTTTTCGCTGTCTCCGCTGCCTCAATCGCCTTGTTTACCGCCGCTTTTTCGTCATCACTGATGATGCCATCATTGTTCTTATCTGCATTTTGCTTCGCCGCTTCTGCCTCTTGTGCTTTCTGCTTCGCTTCTGCTAATGCCGCTTCTGCTGCACTGGTGTCGGTAGCGTCCACTTTGTTTGGAATGCTAATCGCTTGTGCTTGCCCTGCTAAATCCGTTTTAAAGCTGCCTTCTGGTAATTTGCCGATTTCTGTCTCTGCGTTCGTTTTCGCTGTCTCCGCTGCCTCAATCGCCTTGTTTACCGCCGCTTTTTCGTCATCACTGATGATGCCATCATTGTTCTTATCTGCATTTTGCTTCGCCGCTTCTGCCTCTTGTGCTTTCTGCTTCGCTTCTGCTAATGCCGCTTCTGCTGCACTGGTGTCGGTAGCGTCCACTTTGTTTGGAATGCTAATCGCTTGTGCTTGCCCTGCTAAATCCGTTTTAAAGCTGCCTTCTGGTAATTTGCCGATTTCTGTCTCTGCGTTCGTTTTCGCTGTCTCCGCTGCCTCAATCGCCTTGTTTACCGCCGCTTTTTCGTCATCACTGATGATGCCATCATTGTTCTTATCTGCATTTTGCTTCGCCGCTTCTGCCTCTTGTGCTTTCTGCTTCGCTTCTGCTAATGCCGCTTCTGCTGCACTGGTGTCGGTAGCGTCCACTTTGTTTGGAATGCTAATCGCTTGTGCTTGCCCTGCTAAATCCGTTTTAAAGCTGCCTTCTGGTAATTTGCCGATTTCTGTCTCTGCGTTCGTTTTCGCTGTCTCCGCTGCCTCAATCGCCTTGTTTACCGCCGCTTTTTCGTCATCACTGATGATGCCATCATTGTTCTTATCTGCATTTTGCTTCGCCGCTTCTGCCTCTTGTGCTTTCTGCTTCGCTTCTGCTAATGCCGCTTCTGCTGCACTGGTGTCGGTAGCGTCCACTTTGTTTGGAATGCTAATCGCTTGTGCTTGCCCTGCTAAATCCGTTTTAAAGCTGCCTTCTGGTAATTTGCCGATTTCTGTCTCTGCGTTCGTTTTCGCTGTCTCCGCTGCCTCAATCGCCTTGTTTACCGCCGCTTTTTCGTCATCACTGATGATGCCATCATTGTTCTTATCTGCATTTTGCTTCGCCGCTTCTGCCTCTTGTGCTTTCTGCTTCGCTTCTGCTAATGCCGCTTCTGCTGCACTGGTGTCGGTAGCGTCCACTTTGTTTGGAATGCTAATCGCTTGTGCTTGCCCTGCTAAATCCGTTTTAAAGCTGCCTTCTGGTAATTTGCCGATTTCTGTCTCTGCGTTCGTTTTCGCTGTCTCCGCTGCCTCAATCGCCTTGTTTACCGCCGCTTTTTCGTCATCACTGATGATGCCATCATTGTTCTTATCTGCATTTTGCTTCGCCGCTTCTGCCTCTTGTGCTTTCTGCTTCGCTTCTGCTAATGCCGCTTCTGCTGCACTGGTGTCGGTAGCGTCCACTTTGTTTGGAATGCTAATCGCTTGTGCTTGCCCTGCTAAATCCGTTTTAAAGCTGCCTTCTGGTAATTTGCCGATTTCTGTCTCTGCGTTCGTTTTCGCTGTCTCCGCTGCCTCAATCGCCTTGTTTACCGCCGCTTTTTCGTCATCACTGATGATGCCATCATTGTTCTTATCTGCATTTTGCTTCGCCGCTTCTGCCTCTTGTGCTTTCTGCTTCGCTTCTGCTAATGCCGCTTCTGCTGCACTGGTGTCGGTAGCGTCCACTTTGTTTGGAATGCTAATCGCTTGTGCTTGCCCTGCTAAATCCGTTTTAAAGCTGCCTTCTGGTAATTTGCCGATTTCTGTCTCTGCGTTCGTTTTCGCTGTCTCCGCTGCCTCAATCGCCTTGTTTACCGCCGCTTTTTCGTCATCACTGATGATGCCATCATTGTTCTTATCTGCATTTTGCTTCGCCGCTTCTGCCTCTTGTGCTTTCTGCTTCGCTTCTGCTAATGCCGCTTCTGCTGCACTGGTGTCGGTAGCGTCCACTTTGTTTGGAATGCTAATCGCTTGTGCTTGCCCTGCTAAATCCGTTTTAAAGCTGCCTTCTGGTAATTTGCCGATTTCTGTCTCTGCGTTCGTTTTCGCTGTCTCCGCTGCCTCAATCGCCTTGTTTACCGCCGCTTTTTCGTCATCACTGATGATGCCATCATTGTTCTTATCTGCATTTTGCTTCGCCGCTTCTGCCTCTTGTGCTTTCTGCTTCGCTTCTGCTAATGCCGCTTCTGCTGCACTGGTGTCGGTAGCGTCCACTTTGTTTGGAATGCTAATCGCTTGTGCTTGCCCTGCTAAATCCGTTTTAAAGCTGCCTTCTGGTAATTTGCCGATTTCTGTCTCTGCGTTCGTTTTCGCTGTCTCCGCTGCCTCAATCGCCTTGTTTACCGCCGCTTTTTCGTCATCACTGATGATGCCATCATTGTTCTTATCTGCATTTTGCTTCGCCGCTTCTGCCTCTTGTGCTTTCTGCTTCGCTTCTGCTAATGCCGCTTCTGCTGCACTGGTGTCGGTAGCGTCCACTTTGTTTGGAATGCTAATCGCTTGTGCTTGCCCTGCTAAATCCGTTTTAAAGCTGCCTTCTGGTAATTTGCCGATTTCTGTCTCTGCGTTCGTTTTCGCTGTCTCCGCTGCCTCAATCGCCTTGTTTACCGCCGCTTTTTCGTCATCACTGATGATGCCATCATTGTTCTTATCTGCATTTTGCTTCGCCGCTTCTGCCTCTTGTGCTTTCTGCTTCGCTTCTGCTAATGCCGCTTCTGCTGCACTGGTGTCGGTAGCGTCCACTTTGTTTGGAATGCTAATCGCTTGTGCTTGCCCTGCTAAATCCGTTTTAAAGCTGCCTTCTGGTAATTTGCCGATTTCTGTCTCTGCGTTCGTTTTCGCTGTCTCCGCTGCCTCAATCGCCTTGTTTACCGCCGCTTTTTCGTCATCACTGATGATGCCATCATTGTTCTTATCTGCATTTTGCTTCGCCGCTTCTGCCTCTTGTGCTTTCTGCTTCGCTTCTGCTAATGCCGCTTCTGCTGCACTGGTGTCGGTAGCGTCCACTTTGTTTGGAATGCTAATCGCTTGTGCTTGCCCTGCTAAATCCGTTTTAAAGCTGCCTTCTGGTAATTTGCCGATTTCTGTCTCTGCGTTCGTTTTCGCTGTCTCCGCTGCCTCAATCGCCTTGTTTACCGCCGCTTTTTCGTCATCACTGATGATGCCATCATTGTTCTTATCTGCATTTTGCTTCGCCGCTTCTGCCTCTTGTGCTTTCTGCTTCGCTTCTGCTAATGCCGCTTCTGCTGCACTGGTGTCGGTAGCGTCCACTTTGTTTGGAATGCTAATCGCTTGTGCTTGCCCTGCTAAATCCGTTTTAAAGCTGCCTTCTGGTAATTTGCCGATTTCTGTCTCTGCGTTCGTTTTCGCTGTCTCCGCTGCCTCAATCGCCTTGTTTACCGCCGCTTTTTCGTCATCACTGATGATGCCATCATTGTTCTTATCTGCATTTTGCTTCGCCGCTTCTGCCTCTTGTGCTTTCTGCTTCGCTTCTGCTAATGCCGCTTCTGCTGCACTGGTGTCGGTAGCGTCCACTTTGTTTGGAATGCTAATCGCTTGTGCTTGCCCTGCTAAATCCGTTTTAAAGCTGCCTTCTGGTAATTTGCCGATTTCTGTCTCTGCGTTCGTTTTCGCTGTCTCCGCTGCCTCAATCGCCTTGTTTACCGCCGCTTTTTCGTCATCACTGATGATGCCATCATTGTTCTTATCTGCATTTTGCTTCGCCGCTTCTGCCTCTTGTGCTTTCTGCTTCGCTTCTGCTAATGCCGCTTCTGCTGCACTGGTGTCGGTAGCGTCCACTTTGTTTGGAATGCTAATCGCTTGTGCTTGCCCTGCTAAATCCGTTTTAAAGCTGCCTTCTGGTAATTTGCCGATTTCTGTCTCTGCGTTCGTTTTCGCTGTCTCCGCTGCCTCAATCGCCTTGTTTACCGCCGCTTTTTCGTCATCACTGATGATGCCATCATTGTTCTTATCTGCATTTTGCTTCGCCGCTTCTGCCTCTTGTGCTTTCTGCTTCGCTTCTGCTAATGCCGCTTCTGCTGCACTGGTGTCGGTAGCGTCCACTTTGTTTGGAATGCTAATCGCTTGTGCTTGCCCTGCTAAATCCGTTTTAAAGCTGCCTTCTGGTAATTTGCCGATTTCTGTCTCTGCGTTCGTTTTCGCTGTCTCCGCTGCCTCAATCGCCTTGTTTACCGCCGCTTTTTCGTCATCACTGATGATGCCATCATTGTTCTTATCTGCATTTTGCTTCGCCGCTTCTGCCTCTTGTGCTTTCTGCTTCGCTTCTGCTAATGCCGCTTCTGCTGCACTGGTGTCGGTAGCGTCCACTTTGTTTGGAATGCTAATCGCTTGTGCTTGCCCTGCTAAATCCGTTTTAAAGCTGCCTTCTGGTAATTTGCCGATTTCTGTCTCTGCGTTCGTTTTCGCTGTCTCCGCTGCCTCAATCGCCTTGTTTACCGCCGCTTTTTCGTCATCACTGATGATGCCATCATTGTTCTTATCTGCATTTTGCTTCGCCGCTTCTGCCTCTTGTGCTTTCTGCTTCGCTTCTGCTAATGCCGCTTCTGCTGCACTGGTGTCGGTAGCGTCCACTTTGTTTGGAATGCTAATCGCTTGTGCTTGCCCTGCTAAATCCGTTTTAAAGCTGCCTTCTGGTAATTTGCCGATTTCTGTCTCTGCGTTCGTTTTCGCTGTCTCCGCTGCCTCAATCGCCTTGTTTACCGCCGCTTTTTCGTCATCACTGATGATGCCATCATTGTTCTTATCTGCATTTTGCTTCGCCGCTTCTGCCTCTTGTGCTTTCTGCTTCGCTTCTGCTAATGCCGCTTCTGCTGCACTGGTGTCGGTAGCGTCCACTTTGTTTGGAATGCTAATCGCTTGTGCTTGCCCTGCTAAATCCGTTTTAAAGCTGCCTTCTGGTAATTTGCCGATTTCTGTCTCTGCGTTCGTTTTCGCTGTCTCCGCTGCCTCAATCGCCTTGTTTACCGCCGCTTTTTCGTCATCACTGATGATGCCATCATTGTTCTTATCTGCATTTTGCTTCGCCGCTTCTGCCTCTTGTGCTTTCTGCTTCGCTTCTGCTAATGCCGCTTCTGCTGCACTGGTGTCGGTAGCGTCCACTTTGTTTGGAATGCTAATCGCTTGTGCTTGCCCTGCTAAATCCGTTTTAAAGCTGCCTTCTGGTAATTTGCCGATTTCTGTCTCTGCGTTCGTTTTCGCTGTCTCCGCTGCCTCAATCGCCTTGTTTACCGCCGCTTTTTCGTCATCACTGATGATGCCATCATTGTTCTTATCTGCATTTTGCTTCGCCGCTTCTGCCTCTTGTGCTTTCTGCTTCGCTTCTGCTAATGCCGCTTCTGCTGCACTGGTGTCGGTAGCGTCCACTTTGTTTGGAATGCTAATCGCTTGTGCTTGCCCTGCTAAATCCGTTTTAAAGCTGCCTTCTGGTAATTTGCCGATTTCTGTCTCTGCGTTCGTTTTCGCTGTCTCCGCTGCCTCAATCGCCTTGTTTACCGCCGCTTTTTCGTCATCACTGATGATGCCATCATTGTTCTTATCTGCATTTTGCTTCGCCGCTTCTGCCTCTTGTGCTTTCTGCTTCGCTTCTGCTAATGCCGCTTCTGCTGCACTGGTGTCGGTAGCGTCCACTTTGTTTGGAATGCTAATCGCTTGTGCTTGCCCTGCTAAATCCGTTTTAAAGCTGCCTTCTGGTAATTTGCCGATTTCTGTCTCTGCGTTCGTTTTCGCTGTCTCCGCTGCCTCAATCGCCTTGTTTACCGCCGCTTTTTCGTCATCACTGATGATGCCATCATTGTTCTTATCTGCATTTTGCTTCGCCGCTTCTGCCTCTTGTGCTTTCTGCTTCGCTTCTGCTAATGCCGCTTCTGCTGCACTGGTGTCGGTAGCGTCCACTTTGTTTGGAATGCTAATCGCTTGTGCTTGCCCTGCTAAATCCGTTTTAAAGCTGCCTTCTGGTAATTTGCCGATTTCTGTCTCTGCGTTCGTTTTCGCTGTCTCCGCTGCCTCAATCGCCTTGTTTACCGCCGCTTTTTCGTCATCACTGATGATGCCATCATTGTTCTTATCTGCATTTTGCTTCGCCGCTTCTGCCTCTTGTGCTTTCTGCTTCGCTTCTGCTAATGCCGCTTCTGCTGCACTGGTGTCGGTAGCGTCCACTTTGTTTGGAATGCTAATCGCTTGTGCTTGCCCTGCTAAATCCGTTTTAAAGCTGCCTTCTGGTAATTTGCCGATTTCTGTCTCTGCGTTCGTTTTCGCTGTCTCCGCTGCCTCAATCGCCTTGTTTACCGCCGCTTTTTCGTCATCACTGATGATGCCATCATTGTTCTTATCTGCATTTTGCTTCGCCGCTTCTGCCTCTTGTGCTTTCTGCTTCGCTTCTGCTAATGCCGCTTCTGCTGCACTGGTGTCGGTAGCGTCCACTTTGTTTGGAATGCTAATCGCTTGTGCTTGCCCTGCTAAATCCGTTTTAAAGCTGCCTTCTGGTAATTTGCCGATTTCTGTCTCTGCGTTCGTTTTCGCTGTCTCCGCTGCCTCAATCGCCTTGTTTACCGCCGCTTTTTCGTCATCACTGATGATGCCATCATTGTTCTTATCTGCATTTTGCTTCGCCGCTTCTGCCTCTTGTGCTTTCTGCTTCGCTTCTGCTAATGCCGCTTCTGCTGCACTGGTGTCGGTAGCGTCCACTTTGTTTGGAATGCTAATCGCTTGTGCTTGCCCTGCTAAATCCGTTTTAAAGCTGCCTTCTGGTAATTTGCCGATTTCTGTCTCTGCGTTCGTTTTCGCTGTCTCCGCTGCCTCAATCGCCTTGTTTACCGCCGCTTTTTCGTCATCACTGATGATGCCATCATTGTTCTTATCTGCATTTTGCTTCGCCGCTTCTGCCTCTTGTGCTTTCTGCTTCGCTTCTGCTAATGCCGCTTCTGCTGCACTGGTGTCGGTAGCGTCCACTTTGTTTGGAATGCTAATCGCTTGTGCTTGCCCTGCTAAATCCGTTTTAAAGCTGCCTTCTGGTAATTTGCCGATTTCTGTCTCTGCGTTCGTTTTCGCTGTCTCCGCTGCCTCAATCGCCTTGTTTACCGCCGCTTTTTCGTCATCACTGATGATGCCATCATTGTTCTTATCTGCATTTTGCTTCGCCGCTTCTGCCTCTTGTGCTTTCTGCTTCGCTTCTGCTAATGCCGCTTCTGCTGCACTGGTGTCGGTAGCGTCCACTTTGTTTGGAATGCTAATCGCTTGTGCTTGCCCTGCTAAATCCGTTTTAAAGCTGCCTTCTGGTAATTTGCCGATTTCTGTCTCTGCGTTCGTTTTCGCTGTCTCCGCTGCCTCAATCGCCTTGTTTACCGCCGCTTTTTCGTCATCACTGATGATGCCATCATTGTTCTTATCTGCA
This sequence comes from Gallibacterium sp. ZY190522, assembly GCF_054166015.1. Lineage (NCBI taxonomy): Bacteria > Pseudomonadati > Pseudomonadota > Gammaproteobacteria > Pasteurellales > Pasteurellaceae > Gallibacterium > Gallibacterium sp. ZY190522. Next base: position 2,313,493 of record NZ_CM135118.1, on the reverse strand, counting down.
TTTTGCTTCGCCGCTTCTGCCTCTTGTGCTTTCTGCTTCGCTTCTGCTAATGCCGCTTCTGCTGCACTGGTGTCGGTAGCGTCCACTTTGTTTGGAATGCTAATCGCTTGTGCTTGCCCTGCTAAATCCGTTTTAAAGCTGCCTTCTGGTAATTTGCCGATTTCTGTCTCTGCGTTCGTTTTCGCTGTCTCCGCTGCCTCAATCGCCTTGTTTACCGCCGCTTTTTCGTCATCACTGATGATGCCATCATTGTTCTTATCTGCATTTTGCTTCGCCGCTTCTGCCTCTTGTGCTTTCTGCTTCGCTTCTGCTAATGCCGCTTCTGCTGCACTGGTGTCGGTAGCGTCCACTTTGTTTGGAATGCTAATCGCTTGTGCTTGCCCTGCTAAATCCGTTTTAAAGCTGCCTTCTGGTAATTTGCCGATTTCTGTCTCTGCGTTCGTTTTCGCTGTCTCCGCTGCCTCAATCGCCTTGTTTACCGCCGCTTTTTCGTCATCACTGATGATGCCATCATTGTTCTTATCTGCATTTTGCTTCGCCGCTTCTGCCTCTTGTGCTTTCTGCTTCGCTTCTGCTAATGCCGCTTCTGCTGCACTGGTGTCGGTAGCGTCCACTTTGTTTGGAATGCTAATCGCTTGTGCTTGCCCTGCTAAATCCGTTTTAAAGCTGCCTTCTGGTAATTTGCCGATTTCTGTCTCTGCGTTCGTTTTCGCTGTCTCCGCTGCCTCAATCGCCTTGTTTACCGCCGCTTTTTCGTCATCACTGATGATGCCATCATTGTTCTTATCTGCATTTTGCTTCGCCGCTTCTGCCTCTTGTGCTTTCTGCTTCGCTTCTGCTAATGCCGCTTCTGCTGCACTGGTGTCGGTAGCGTCCACTTTGTTTGGAATGCTAATCGCTTGTGCTTGCCCTGCTAAATCCGTTTTAAAGCTGCCTTCTGGTAATTTGCCGATTTCTGTCTCTGCGTTCGTTTTCGCTGTCTCCGCTGCCTCAATCGCCTTGTTTACCGCCGCTTTTTCGTCATCACTGATGATGCCATCATTGTTCTTATCTGCATTTTGCTTCGCCGCTTCTGCCTCTTGTGCTTTCTGCTTCGCTTCTGCTAATGCCGCTTCTGCTGCACTGGTGTCGGTAGCGTCCACTTTGTTTGGAATGCTAATCGCTTGTGCTTGCCCTGCTAAATCCGTTTTAAAGCTGCCTTCTGGTAATTTGCCGATTTCTGTCTCTGCGTTCGTTTTCGCTGTCTCCGCTGCCTCAATCGCCTTGTTTACCGCCGCTTTTTCGTCATCACTGATGATGCCATCATTGTTCTTATCTGCATTTTGCTTCGCCGCTTCTGCCTCTTGTGCTTTCTGCTTCGCTTCTGCTAATGCCGCTTCTGCTGCACTGGTGTCGGTAGCGTCCACTTTGTTTGGAATGCTAATCGCTTGTGCTTGCCCTGCTAAATCCGTTTTAAAGCTGCCTTCTGGTAATTTGCCGATTTCTGTCTCTGCGTTCGTTTTCGCTGTCTCCGCTGCCTCAATCGCCTTGTTTACCGCCGCTTTTTCGTCATCACTGATGATGCCATCATTGTTCTTATCTGCATTTTGCTTCGCCGCTTCTGCCTCTTGTGCTTTCTGCTTCGCTTCTGCTAATGCCGCTTCTGCTGCACTGGTGTCGGTAGCGTCCACTTTGTTTGGAATGCTAATCGCTTGTGCTTGCCCTGCTAAATCCGTTTTAAAGCTGCCTTCTGGTAATTTGCCGATTTCTGTCTCTGCGTTCGTTTTCGCTGTCTCCGCTGCCTCAATCGCCTTGTTTACCGCCGCTTTTTCGTCATCACTGATGATGCCATCATTGTTCTTATCTGCATTTTGCTTCGCCGCTTCTGCCTCTTGTGCTTTCTGCTTCGCTTCTGCTAATGCCGCTTCTGCTGCACTGGTGTCGGTAGCGTCCACTTTGTTTGGAATGCTAATCGCTTGTGCTTGCCCTGCTAAATCCGTTTTAAAGCTGCCTTCTGGTAATTTGCCGATTTCTGTCTCTGCGTTCGTTTTCGCTGTCTCCGCTGCCTCAATCGCCTTGTTTACCGCCGCTTTTTCGTCATCACTGATGATGCCATCATTGTTCTTATCTGCATTTTGCTTCGCCGCTTCTGCCTCTTGTGCTTTCTGCTTCGCTTCTGCTAATGCCGCTTCTGCTGCACTGGTGTCGGTAGCGTCCACTTTGTTTGGAATGCTAATCGCTTGTGCTTGCCCTGCTAAATCCGTTTTAAAGCTGCCTTCTGGTAATTTGCCGATTTCTGTCTCTGCGTTCGTTTTCGCTGTCTCCGCTGCCTCAATCGCCTTGTTTACCGCCGCTTTTTCGTCATCACTGATGATGCCATCATTGTTCTTATCTGCATTTTGCTTCGCCGCTTCTGCCTCTTGTGCTTTCTGCTTCGCTTCTGCTAATGCCGCTTCTGCTGCACTGGTGTCGGTAGCGTCCACTTTGTTTGGAATGCTAATCGCTTGTGCTTGCCCTGCTAAATCCGTTTTAAAGCTGCCTTCTGGTAATTTGCCGATTTCTGTCTCTGCGTTCGTTTTCGCTGTCTCCGCTGCCTCAATCGCCTTGTTTACCGCCGCTTTTTCGTCATCACTGATGATGCCATCATTGTTCTTATCTGCATTTTGCTTCGCCGCTTCTGCCTCTTGTGCTTTCTGCTTCGCTTCTGCTAATGCCGCTTCTGCTGCACTGGTGTCGGTAGCGTCCACTTTGTTTGGAATGCTAATCGCTTGTGCTTGCCCTGCTAAATCCGTTTTAAAGCTGCCTTCTGGTAATTTGCCGATTTCTGTCTCTGCGTTCGTTTTCGCTGTCTCCGCTGCCTCAATCGCCTTGTTTACCGCCGCTTTTTCGTCATCACTGATGATGCCATCATTGTTCTTATCTGCATTTTGCTTCGCCGCTTCTGCCTCTTGTGCTTTCTGCTTCGCTTCTGCTAATGCCGCTTCTGCTGCACTGGTGTCGGTAGCGTCCACTTTGTTTGGAATGCTAATCGCTTGTGCTTGCCCTGCTAAATCCGTTTTAAAGCTGCCTTCTGGTAATTTGCCGATTTCTGTCTCTGCGTTCGTTTTCGCTGTCTCCGCTGCCTCAATCGCCTTGTTTACCGCCGCTTTTTCGTCATCACTGATGATGCCATCATTGTTCTTATCTGCATTTTGCTTCGCCGCTTCTGCCTCTTGTGCTTTCTGCTTCGCTTCTGCTAATGCCGCTTCTGCTGCACTGGTGTCGGTAGCGTCCACTTTGTTTGGAATGCTAATCGCTTGTGCTTGCCCTGCTAAATCCGTTTTAAAGCTGCCTTCTGGTAATTTGCCGATTTCTGTCTCTGCGTTCGTTTTCGCTGTCTCCGCTGCCTCAATCGCCTTGTTTACCGCCGCTTTTTCGTCATCACTGATGATGCCATCATTGTTCTTATCTGCATTTTGCTTCGCCGCTTCTGCCTCTTGTGCTTTCTGCTTCGCTTCTGCTAATGCCGCTTCTGCTGCACTGGTGTCGGTAGCGTCATTAACCTTGATATTATCAACATTATCTAAACGCTCTTTTAAATTATCTTTGATCTCACCTTCCGCTAGATCTTTTAATGCATCTTCTGCATCTTTTTTAGCTTTAGTGATTTCTTCATTTAGACTATCTAATTTGCCTTTCTCTTCTTGAGAAATCACGCCGTCTTTATTAGCCTCTTTTAATGCTTCTTCCGCTTTTGTTTCTGCGTCTTCCGCCTCTTTGACTAATTTTTCTGCATTTTCTAACGCAGGATCTTTATCCTGTCCTCCAACATCCGGTTTGTCTTTTCCTGTGTTGCCTTGATTGTCTGTAGGGTCTGTTGGAGTTGGTTGTTCTGGATCTGTTGATGGATTTCCGCCATTCTCGGGAATTTCAATGGGATTAACGGCATCTAATCTTTCTTTCAGTGCTTCTTGTTCTTTATCTTTAGGTAGGTTGTTTAATGCTTCTTCTGCCTTTGTTTTTGCATCTTTTATTGCTTGATTTGCTTCTTCAAGGGCAGCGTTTTCTTCTGCTGTGATTTGATTATCTTCTTTTGCTTTTTCAAGAAGATCTTTGGCTTGTTGGTAGGCTTTTTCGGCGGCTTTAACTGCTTCTTCGGCGGCGGTAATCTTAGTGCTTTCTACCCCCCCCGTATGGGATGATCCCTTGCCACCACTGCTTCCACCGCCTGCGGCTAATGCAATGCCTCCGAGCAATGCTGCTGCACCGGCTACATATGTCCAAGGGCTAAAACTTTGTCCATTTTCTAAGCTGGTTGTTAATGTTCCACTGGCAATATCGTTGCTACTAAAACCACTCATTTCTGCTTCAACTTGGGTAACGATAACCTTGCCTTGCTCAGCACCTTGCGCCGCACTGTCAAACACTGCAAAGCATTGCTGTTCTGCGCTACATTCGCCCCAGAATTCATCTATGATAACTTCAATCTTGTCTTTTTTGCTTTTTATAACAAGATCGTTACCTGATCGGGAAACCTGTAAATCTTCCGGGGTTTTTCCTGTTTCACTGTCTATAACGTGATACTCTTCTCCGGCAACGGCTAATTCAACATATTTGCCTTTTTTGGCAACTTTGCTTAAATCAATTCGCTGTCCTGATTTTGCTTTGATTAAAATTAGACTCATTAGAGTCCTCCTTTATGGTTGGTAAATAAATTTATTTGATATGTTTCTTGTTTTATTTAATCTTTTATAAACAAAACTACTTCCTTTGCGTTACATTTTCTAAACTAAAAAATAGATTAAATTTTTCACAAGAATGCGCATACTATCTAATAAATACAAGGTTGTCAAAATAGGAAAATAGTAGTAGTAGTAGTAGTAGTAGTAGTAGTAGTAGTAGTAGTAGTAGTAGTAGTAGTAGTAGTAGTAGTAGTAGTAGGTGATGATAGCAAACGTTTGCGTCAGGGCAAATACTATTTTTTAAAACTTAACCGGTTATTTTATTTACTAATAATCTGTTCTTTATTACTTTTTTTCTAACTTAAAATAATTACCTATTTATAGGTATAAAATAAACTATCGTTACTTTTTAATAGGGAAAAACAATGAGTAAATATGGTTTTTTCTATTAAAGTGCTTTCTATCTAACTTTATTAACAAACAAAGAAACTTATTGTTTTTTAGTCTGTAGTACTGAGGTTATTATTTCCTAATAAGAAACAAACCTTTCACAAACTTGCTATTCATTTCTTATTTTTATAACTCTACAATAAAACACACAAGTAAAGATTAAAAATAAGGAACATATTATGTTATATATCAGAAAAGCAAATGAACGCGGACACGCAAACCACGGTTGGCTCGACTCTTACCATACTTTCTCTTTTGCCGGATATTATGATCCAAATTTTATGGGATTTTCGAATTTACGAGTAATCAACGAAGATCGTGTTGCTTCGGGTCAAGGATTCGGAACTCATCCACATAAAAATATGGAGATTCTTTCTTATGTTTTAGAAGGCACTATCGCTCATAAAGACAGTATGGGTAACGTACAACAACTTCCTGCGGGTGAATTTCAGATTATGTCCGCCGGCACAGGTATCACCCATTCGGAATTTAATCCGAGCGATACAGAAGGATTGCATTTTTATCAAACAGTGCCGTAAAACTCTGCCCTTCAGGGCGGAGATATAAGGCACAAGCGAATCTGGCGTTTGTTGTTGTCGATGTTGGCGAAAAATCAATAACAATATAAAATAGCACCATTTTTACACTCCTATTTTTGTATGTTACTCCGCAAAGCCTTTAAGTTCGAGATAATGCCAAACGGCAACCAAATCCGCAGAATTAAGCAGTTCTGTGGTTGCTCTCGTTTTGTGTTCAATCGGGCGTTGGCTTGGCAAAATGAACAATACGAGCAAGATAACAGCTTTAAGTTCAGTTACACCCAAATCGCCAACTTGCTTGCACAATGGAAAAAAGAATTAGTTTGGCTGAAAGCATGCCATTCTCAAGTGCTTCAACAGTCTTTAAAAGACCTAGAAAGTGCGTTTAAAAATTTCTTTCAACAGCGAGCAGACTTTCCAAAATTTAAGAAAAAAGGTTTAAAAGAGCGTTTTCGCTTTCCGCAAGGTTGCAAATTAGAGCAACAAAATAACCGCTTGTATCTGCCAAAGATTGGCTGGGTTCGCTATCGCAACAGCCGAGATATCGTGGGTGAAATCAAAAATGTTACCGTCAGCCAAAAGTGCGGTCGCTTTTTTGTTAGTATTCAAACTGAATTTGAGTACGAAATCCCGACACATAAAGGCGGTGAAATCGGTATTGATATGGGCGTTGCACGTTTTGCCACGCTTTCAAACGGTGAATTTTTTGAGCCATTAAACGCCTTTAAAACCTACAAAGGCAAATTGGCAAAACTCCAACGCCAACTCAAAAATAAGGTTAAATTTAGTCAAAACTGGCAGAAATTAAAGGCAAAAATCGCCAAACTGCATCATAAAATTGCTAATTGTCGCAAAGACTTCTTGCATCAGACTTCAAGCAAAATCAGCAAAAACCACGCCATGATCTATATTGAAGATTTGCAGGTGTCAAATATGTCAAAATCAGCCAAAGGTACGGCGCAAGCACCAGGAAAAAATGTTGCTGCAAAATCAGGGTTGAACCAAGCGATATTAGATCAATCTTGGTTTGAGTTTCGCCGTCAGTTGGACTACAAAATGCAATGGCAAGGCGGATTTTTAGTGGCAGTGCCAGCGCAAAATACCAGCCGAACTTGCCCTTGTTGTGGTCACGTAGCAAAAGAAAATCGCCAAACACAGGCTAATTTTGAGTGTGTAGAATGTGGCTACACAGAAAATGCCGATGTGGTTGGAGCGTTAAATGTATTGGGGCGTGGGCGAGCTATCGTCCACGCGTAATAAAATGTCAGGGCAGGACATGCCCGTAGAGCTTGTGAAGTGAACTTCATTGAGAGGTCAGCAACAAGAACCCACCGAGAGTAGCCCATTGCTTGCCAATTGGCACTAGTAGGAATCCCCGTCCTTTAGGGCGGGGAGGATGTCAACAAATATGGATTGAACCGAACGAATTAAATATCAAACCTCGTTATGATCAAAAAGCATTTCCTGCTCAAGAAGGGGCAACGCTCATCCTTTCACCAACAGCGGAAAATGGTTCATTCAAGGTGTATCAAGATATGAAGTTATGGCGTTATCAGCTTTCCGCCGACAAGACAGAACAGATTACATTGAACTACAATCGCAACTATTGGTTACAAGTAGTAAAAGGGGATTTAACTATAAACGGTAAAGTCGTTCATATTAGTGACGGCATTGCCATTAGCCAAGAAACATTGCTTGAAATCATCACCAAAACCGATGTCGAGTTTTTGTTGTTTGATTTGGTGTAATTTTAGATAAGAAATGCGGTTTTACCGCATTTCAATAAATAAAACTATATTTCTTTATTTGAAATATTATCTTTTAACCAACCTAACTCTTCTGAAACAGAGTTAGCTGTATTTATCAGTGGTTGTAAAATATGAGAATGACCTAATTGACCTAGTTTTATTGTAGAGAGAGAAATTGATATTGCATATTGAATCTTATTCTGAGCATTAAAAACTGGTGCGGCAATACAGGATATTCCTAGCTCATTTTCCTCTCTATCCATAGAAAAACCGTTTTGACGAATAATCATAAGCTCTTGTTGCATAACGGAAATATTAGTAATCGTGTTATAGGTTAATTGTTCAATAATTTTGTTACTTCTCTCCCAATAGTCAGCCAATTTTATTGATTCATCATATGCCAAAAATAATTTTCCCATTGCTGAACAGTACAACTGCATATACTGACCAATATAAGAACGAGTTCTCATCATACCTGTTGTTGGTTCAAGCTTATAGATCAAAATAACTTGATCACCATCTCGATAAGAGAAATTAACTGTTTCTCCTAATTCTAAATTTAATCGTTCTAAATGAGGTGCAGCAACATTAATTATGTTCATAGAAGATAAAACTTTTTGGCCTAATGCAAGACACTTTGTCGATAAGCGATAACTTCCAGAGGCAAGTGCAGGTTTCACAAATCCAGCAGCCTGTAAACTCTGTAATAAACGATGCGTTGTACTTTTGTTTAATTGAGCTATATCCGCAATACTAGCTAAAGGACAACCATTTGGATAATTACTAAGAATATCAATAAGATGAAGTCCTCTTACCAAACTCTGACTTCCTGCAGTTTTTTCTTCTGTTTTCATACTTTGTTCATACCCTATTATTTCAATATTTTTAACACCATTCCAGTAAGTATATTACTATGACTTTATAAAAATTTTATACATCTTCATCAATATATTAAATGTTAAGCAATGAGATATAGATCACAAAATTAAAATAGATCTTTCTTTCACTGTTGACTAATCTCTTTTCAAGTTTATTATTTGAAATACAATTTTATTATATGAAATTAAAGGTAAAGAAAATGAGAGTGAGTTACCAAGAATTAAAATCTGAATTCAAACGGGTGCTATTATCTAAAGGCGTAAATGAACAAACAGCTGAAGATTGTGCAACTATGTTTGCTGATACTACTCAAGCAGGAGTGTACTCTCACGGAGTCAATCGTTTCCCTCGTTTTATTCAACAATTAGAAAAAGGAGATATTCACCCAGAAGCACAGCCAACAAAAGTTCTCTCTTTAGGTGCCATTGAACAATGGGATGCTCATCAAGCCATAGGTAATTTAACCGCGAAAAAAATGATGGATCGTGCAATGGAAATTGCTGATGAATTTGGGATTGGTGTAGTCGCATTAAAAAATGCTAATCACTGGATGAGAGGTGGTGGTTATGGTTGGCAAGCCGCAGAAAAGGGTTATATCGGAATTTGTTGGACTAACTCTATCGCAGTTATGCCGCCTTGGGGAGCAAAAGAATGTCGAATAGGAACTAACCCTTTAATTATTGCTATCCCAAGTAACCCTATCACTATGGTTGATATGTCTTGCTCTATGTACTCTTATGGGATGCTAGAGGTTAATCGTTTAGCCGGTCGCCAAACTTTCGTTGATGCGGGATTTGATGATGAAGGTAATTTAACACGTGATCCAGCTACTGTTGAAAGAAACCGTCGTTTATTACCTATGGGATTTTGGAAAGGATCCGGCTTATCTATCGTCTTAGATATGATCGCAACTTTATTATCTAATGGGCTTTCCGTTGCTGAAGTAACAGAAGAAAAGGACGATGAATATTGTGTATCTCAAGTATTTATTGCTATTGAAGTTGATCGGCTAATTGACGGTAAAACAAAAGATGAGAAATTAAATCGTATCATTGAATATGTAAAAACAGCTGAAAGGGCAGATCCTAACGTTGCAGTTCGCTTACCTGGACACGAATTTACAACATTATTAGCTGAAAACAAAGCAAACGGCATTCCGGTTGATGATACAGTTTGGCAAAAACTAAAATCCTTATAACAATTCTTATTGTTATGTCGAAACTTTATTAAGGAGGAATATTTATGTTTTTCGGTCACATCCGGCAATTAGAATTATCTTACTATCCAGAAGCAATTCAAAAAGCGCTTCTTTTTCTGAAAAATACTGATTTTAACTCATTAGCTGTTGGTCATTATCCAATTGAAGGAGACAAGATTTTTGCACAAGTTTTGGATCTAACAACTCAGGAAAAAGAATCTATTTTGCCGGAAGCCCATAAATGTTATTTAGATGTCCAATATTTACATAGTGGTCAAGAATTGATTGGGGTTACTGTAGATATTCCTCCTAAAGATATTGCGATTCCCTATAATCCAGATCGCGATATCTTATTCTATAAAAATGTCCCATATGAAACTATGTTGGTTATGAGACCAGGTAACTTTGCTATCTTCTTTCCTCAAGATATTCACCGTCCCGCTTGCATTGATCAGGAAAGTTCTTCTATTAGAAAAATTGTAGTAAAAGTATCAATAGACTTACTTAAGTGAGGTTTTTTATGGATAAATTTAACCTTTTCACTAAAAAGCTATTGGAAATTTGCGTTGCTGCTATGCTAGCAGTTATGTCATTTTTAGTATTTTTAAATGTAGTTCTTCGCTATAGTTTCAACACTAGTTTTACAATGACAGAAGAACTTTCACGTTTTTTATTTATTTGGGTTATTTTTTTAGGTGCAATTCTAGCTTTTTCAGAAAATGCCCATGTTAATGTTTCAGTACTTTCAGACAAATTATCAAAAAAAGGGAAACTAATTCTTTCTCTATGTACAAACGCTATTATGCTTATTTGTTGTTATCTTATCTTTACCGGTAGTTATCAACAGATGGTTATCAATTGGCATAACTATTCTCCAATATCAAGTATTCCTACAGGTATCAGTTTTTTAGCAAGTACTACTATGAGTTTTGGTATTGGCTTATTAATTATTTCTCGTCTTATTGTTAATATTGCAACTCTTTTTAGGGGAGAAAAAGTATGACAATTTTTATTTTCCTAACTGTTCTCCTTAGCAGCATTTTTCTGGGTATTCCCGTTGCTTTCTCATTAATCGTCTGTGCTATTGCACTTATGATTCATCTTGATGTATTTGATCCACAAATCCTGGCACAAAACCTAGTCAGTGGTGCTGACAGTTTTTCCCTACTTGCTATCCCTTTCTTTGTTTTAGCAGGTGAAATAATGAATGAGGGGGGATTATCAAAACGCATTATTGACCTACCAATGAAACTTGTTGGGCATAAACGTGGAGGGTTAGGTTTTGTAGCTATTATTGCTGCAATGATTATGGCTAGCCTATCCGGTTCTGCCGTTGCTGATACTGCCGCAGTTGCTGCAATGTTAATTCCGATGATGAAAACAACAGGTTATCCAATTCACCGCTCTGCTGGGTTAATAGGGGCCGCTGGCATTATCGCACCAATCATTCCCCCATCAATTCCATTTATTATTTTTGGTGTAACAAGTGGAGTATCTATTACTAAGCTCTTTATGGCAGGTATTTTCCCTGGCGTTTTTATGGGGTTATGTTTAGCTGTACTTTGGGCTTGGCAAGCTAAACGATTAAATTTAATGACTTTTTCTAAAGCCTCCAAACAGGATCTCTGTATATCATTCAAAAATAGTATTTGGGCTTTATTACTTCCTGTAATCATTATAGGTGGTTTTAGATTAGGTATTTTTACTCCTACTGAAGCTGGGGCAGTAGCAGCATTTTATGCATTATTTATATCACTTTTTGTCTATAAAGAACTTAAAATTTCCCAGCTATATAAAGTTTTGGTTTCATCAGCAAAAACAACGTCTGTTGTAATGTTACTAGTAGCTGCTGCTCAAGTATCCGGTTGGTTAATTACTATCGCTGAACTGCCACAACAGATTACAGAACTTCTTGAGCCTCTTTTAGATTCACCAACTTTACTACTATTTGTTATTATGGCAGCAGTGTTTGTTATCGGTATGGTAATGGATCTTACTCCTACAGTTCTGATTTTAACACCTGTACTAATGCCGCTTGTTGAAGAAGCTGGTATTGATCCCGTTTATTTTGGGGTCTTATTTATACTCAATACATCTATTGGATTAATTACGCCTCCAATTGGCAATGTATTAAATGTCATTACCGGTGTCTCAAAATTACCGTTTGATCAAGCGGCTAAAGGCATCTTCCCTTATATGTTTATGTTATTGGGCTTGTTAATACTCTTTATTTTCTTCCCAGCGCTCATTTTAGAACCTTTCCATTGGCTACAACCTTAATTTAAGGAGAATCATATGAAAAAACTAACTGCTTTTTTTGCCAGTTTAACTTTAATAGCAGCTACTGTAAGTGTACAAGCAGAAACCACTTTACGTTTTGGTTATGAAGCACCAAGAAGCGATACCCAACATTTAGCTGCAAAAAAATTTAATGAGTTACTTAAAGAAAAAACTAAAGGAGAAATTAAGCTATCACTATTTCCTGACAGCACATTAGGCAATGCCCAAGCTATGATTAGTGGAGTCCGAGGAGGAACAATTGATCTTGAAATGTCAGGATCGCCGAACTTTAGTGGGTTAGTACCTAACCTCAATGTCATTGATATTCCTTTTATTTTCCAAAATAAAGAACATGCTTATCGTGTTTTAGATGGTGAAATCGGACAAGGTCTTTTAAAAGAATTAGAAGATAAAGGATTAAAAGGATTAGCTTTCTGGGAAGTAGGCTTCCGTTCTATGACCAATTCGAAACATCCTATCCATACACCTGAAGATGTAAAAGGATTAAAAATTCGTACTAATCAAAACCCTATGTATGTTAAAGCCTTCCAATTGTTAGGTGCGAATCCAGTTCCAATGCCACTTTCAGAGTTATACACTGCATTAGAAACACGAGCTGTCGATGCCCAGGAACATCCTATCGGTATTGTGTGGTCTGTAAAACTTTATGAAGTACAAAAATATCTTTCATTAACTAATCATGGTTACACACCATTACTAGTGGTAATGAATAAAGCGAAATTTGATGGACTTTCTCCAGAATTACAACAAGCCATTATTGAATCAGCTCAAGAAGCAGGTAAATATCAACGTGAACTTAATGCCAAAAAAGAAATTGAAATCCTAGATAAAATGAAGAAGGCAGGCGTTGAAGTTGTAGAGCAAGTTGATATGAAACCTTTCAAAAATGTGGTTGAGCAACCTGTTCGCCAATTCTTTATAGAAAAAAATGGTGACTCATTAATTAAAGCTGTTGATGCATTAGCAAATTAATAATGGAGTATAATGGGGGAGGCTCATCCCCCATTACCCAAAGCGGAGAAAAATAATGGCATTTTGGTTAGGTATAGATTGTGGTGGAACATTTATTAAAGCGGGAATTTATGATGATTCAGGAAAAGAATATACGACTTTCCGACAGAGCTTAACCGTAATTAGCGAAAATCCTGGTTGGGCTGAACGTAATTTAAATGAATTATGGTCTGCCTGTATTGCGGTCATTAAAGGCGTATTAAATCAAGAAACAATTAACGCCGATGACATTAAAGGTATCGGTATCTCCGCCCAAGGCAAAGGCGTTTTCTTACTAGATAAACAATTACAACCTTTAGGAAAAGGAATCCTATCTTCTGACCAACGTGCATTATCAATTGTTAAACAGTGGCAACAACAGGATATTCCAACAAAATTATATCCACTCACTCGACAAACATTATGGACTGGGCATCCCGTTTCTATTTTACGTTGGCTAAAACAATTTCAACCTGAACGCTATCAAAATATTGGTGCTGTTTTAATGTCTCACGATTATTTGCGTTTTTGTCTTACAGGTAAATTAGGCTGCGAAATTACTAATATTTCAGAATCTAATTTATATAATATGGAAACTGGTCAATACGATATTCAATTAGCTAAATTACTTGGTATTGATGACATCATTTCTTGTTTTCCTCACATCATTAATTCATCTGAAATTGCTGGTTATATTACACCTGAAATCGCAAAAATAACTGGATTATCTGTCGGTACTCCTGTAGTGGGGGGACTATTTGATGTCGTGTCAACTGCCTTATGTTCTGGTATCCAATGTGAATCAGTTAATCAAACGACCACACTTAACATCGTATTGGGAACTTGGACTGTCGTAAGCGGAATTACTGACTATATCGATCAAAGTCAGTCATTCCCATTTGTATATGGACGTTATGCTCAACAAAATCAATTTCTTGTACACGAAGCCAGCCCTACTTCTGCTGCAAATTTAGAATGGTTTACTAAGCAATGGTTAAATCTCGACTATAACAAAATTAATAATATGATTGAGGAATTACCTAAAGCTGAAAGTAGTATTTTATTTGTACCCTTTTTATATGGTTCAAACGCAGGTCTCGGAATACATTCCGGCTTTTATGGCATTCAATCGATTCACTCTCAAGCTCATTTATTACAAGCTATTTATGAAGGTGTCATATTTAGTTTAATGACGCACTTGGAACGAATGCTTCAACGATTTCCACAAACTAAAACGATCAGATTAACAGGCGGACCAGCCCGTTCTCCTGTATGGCGGCAAATGTTAGCCGATATCAGTGGACTACCACTGGAAATTCCTTCTATATCAGAAACTGGATGTCTAGGTGCTGCATTAACTGCGATGGTTGGTAGAGGTATTTATCCCGATTTTGCTACTGCACAGAAGAACCTACAACACGAAGTGATTAAGGTACAACCTGATCACAATGTATATGAAAAATACCGTAACAAATATCAAAAATATACAAAATTTGTTCAAGCATTAAAAACTCTTGAAAATTAATTATAAAATAGGTGATTTTATGACAAAACCTTTATTGCAATTAGCTCTTGATTGCCAAGAAATGAATACCGCATTCACCAGTATAGACACAGTAAAAGATCATATTGATATTATTGAAGTAGGAACAATTCTTGCCTTTGCTGAAGGAATGTCCTCACTAAAACAATTAAAACAGAAATATCCGAACCACATTCTTGTTTGTGATATGAAAGCCACTGATGCGGGTGCTGTACTTGCCAAAATGGCTTTTGAAGCAGGGGCAAATTGGATTACTGTTTCAGCCGCTGCTCATATTGCCACTATAGCAGCAAGTAAGAAAATTGCTGATCAATATGGTGGCGAAATTCAAATTGAACTTTATGGACATTGGACATTTGAAGATGCAAAACAATGGGTTGATTTAGGAATAAAGCAAGCAATTTATCATCGCCCTCGCGATGCCGAACTTGCTGGAATAGGTTGGACAGCAAATGATTTGGAAAAAATATCTAGTTTATCTAAACTAGGATTACAACTTTCTATCACCGGTGGCATTACTCCAGAATCAATCTCTTTATTTGCCCCTTTTAATGTAAAAGCTTTTATCGCCGGACGAAGTTTAACCGGAAATAATGGTTACCAAATGGCAAAAAACTTCAAAAATGCTATCCAAAATAATTGGTCATCATAATAGATATTAAGGAATTAAATATGAGAACACATAAATTAGGTATTTATGAAAAAGCTTTACCAAAACACCTTAGCTGGCAAGATCGTCTTTCTACCGCTAAAGCTTGTGGCTTTGATTTCGTAGAAATTTCTATTGACGAAACTGATGAACGTCTTTCTAGACTAGATTGGAGCAAACAAGAGAGAATTGAAATTGTCAAAGCAATTATCAACACTGGGATTACAATACCGTCTATGTGCCTTTCAGGGCATAGACGTTTTCCCTTTGGTTCTCATGATGAAAAAACAAGACAAAAAGCTTATGAAATTATGGAAAAGGCTATTCAATTAGCAGTTGATATTGGTATAAGAACAATACAATTAGCTGGTTATGATGTTTATTATGAAGAACAAGATGAAGGTACGATTAAACGCTTCCAACAAGGTTTGGAATGGGCTGTAAAACTGGCAGCAAGCAATCAAGTGACACTTGCGGTCGAAATTATGGATACTAAATTTATGAGTTCTATCAGTCGTTGGAAGTTGTGGGATAACTTAATTCAATCACCATGGTTTACTGTTTATCCCGATATTGGCAATCTATCTGCTTGGAATGATAATATTGAAGAAGAATTACGACTTGGTATCAATAAAATTTCTGCAATCCATCTAAAAGATACTTTTAAAGTAACAAACGATTGCAAAGGTCAATTTAGAGACGTTCCATTCGGTCAAGGTTGTGTTGACTTTGTTAGCACTTTTAAAATCTTAAAAAGTTTAAATTATCGTGGTGCTTTCCTTATTGAGATGTGGACAGAGAAAGCTGAAGAGCCAATTTCTGAAATTATTAATGCTAGACGTTGGATAGAAAATAAAATGAAAGAAGGAGAATTTGAATGTTAGAACACTTAAAACAACAGGTTTTTGAAGCAAATTTAGATTTACCAAAATATGGACTAGTCACTTTTACTTGGGGGAACGTTAGTGGCATTGATAGAGAAAATAATCTTGTCGTTATTAAACCTTCAGGAGTAAGCTATGACACAATGACTATCAATGATATGGTGGTTGTTGATTTAATAACAGGCAAAGTTATAGAAGGCAATAAAAAACCATCTTCTGATACTCCAACACATTTAGAATTATATCGACAATTTCCGACTATTGGCGGTATTGTCCATACACATTCACGCCACGCCACTGCTTGGGCTCAAGCAGGTATAGATTTAAAAGCATTAGGAACAACGCATGCAGATTATTTTTATGGTGCAATTCCTTGTACTAGGAAAATGACAGAACAGGAAATTAATGGTGAATATGAGTTAGAAACAGGGAAAGTTATTGTTGAAACATTCCTGAATAGAAAGATCGAAGCCAAAGATATTCCGGCAGTATTAGTACATTCTCACGGACCATTTGCTTGGGGAACAGATCCTCACAATGCCGTTCACAATGCTGTTGTATTAGAAGAAATTGCTTGTATGAATTTATTTACTTATCAACTAAATAGTAAAATTGACTCAATGCAACAAGTGCTATTAGATAAACACTATTTACGTAAACATGGTAAAAATGCCTATTACGGACAGTAAATAGCTATAGATACTTTAATAGAGTCTCTTTTTCTTAAATTTTAAAAGGTTAGATATTTTGTTCTATATAGTGTGGATTTTTTGTTCAAAACTGATTAAATTAACTATTGTTAATTTATTGTTAGAAACACAAGGCGAGGTATGATATGACAGTAACAAAAACTCCACCTAAAGGAAGTAAATTCCTAAGAACTGTTGAATGGTTAGGGAATGCACTGCCCCATCCAGTAACATTATTTGTAATTTTAATTACTTTACTATTAATTGCGTCAGCATTAGGAGAATATTTTGGAGTTTCTGCTATAGATCCTCGTCCTGAAGGAGCTAAAGGACGTAGTGTTGATGGGGTAATTTATGTAGTTAGCCTATTAAATCAGGAAGGATTAATTAAAATTCTCACCAATTTGGTGAAAAACTTTACCAACTTTGCTCCACTCGGTACAGTATTAGTTGCAATGCTTGGTGTTGGAATTGCTGAGAAATCAGGGCTAATTTCTGCCGCAATGCGTTTGCTCGTGTTAAAAGCTCCACGAAAACTTACTACATTAGCTGTAGTTTTTGCTGGTATTATGTCGAATATGGCTGCTGAATTAGGCTATTTAGTACTTATTCCGTTAGCTGCAATTATTTTCCATTCTTTAGGGCGACACCCATTAGCAGGCTTAGCCGCTGCATTTGCTGGGGTATCAGGTGGTTATTCTGCCAATTTATTATTGGGTACTATCGATCCATTATTAGCTGGGATTACGCAACAAGCTGCACAAATCATTGATCCGAATTATCTAGTTGGAGCAGAAGCAAACTGGTACTTTATGTGTATCAGTACTTTCATTATTTCTGTCATTGGTTATTTGATTACTGAAAAAATTGTAGAGCCACAATTAGGTGAATACAAAGGTTTATTAAGCCAAGATGAAATTGATGAGCAACGTTCAGCTAACGTTACTCCTTTAGAGCGTAAAGGCTTAATATTTGCTGGCTTAGCTTTCTTATTCTGTTGTATTTTACTTGCGATCAGCGTTGTACCAGAAAATGGTATTCTACGTAACCCAACTACAGGTTTAGTGGCAGGTTCACCATTTTTAAAATCTATTGTCGTCTTTATTTTTGTTTTATTTGCTATCCCTGGAATCATATATGGTATGGTGGTGAAAAGCATTCGTAATGATAAAGATGTCGTCAATGCAATGGCAGAAATAATGAGTTCTTTAGGGCTTTATTTAGTAATTATTTTCTTTGCTGCACAATTTATCGCTTTCTTTGGTTGGACAAATATTGGGCAAATTATTGCAGTAAAAGGCGCGAATTTACTGAATGAACTAGACTTACACGGTGGCTTATTATTTATTGGTTTTATTCTAATTTGTGCTTTCATTAACTTAATGATTGGCTCAGCCTCAGCACAATGGGCTGTAACAGCACCTATTTTCGTGCCAATGCTAATGCTTGCGGGGTATGCACCAGAAGTAATTCAAGCAGCATATCGTATTGGTGACTCTGTAACCAATATTATCACCCCAATGATGAGCTATTTCGGTTTGATTATGGCAACGGTTATTAAGTATAGAAAAGATGCTGGCGTAGGAACAATTGTTTCAATGATGCTACCTTATTCCATTGCATTCCTTATTGCTTGGTCTGCACTCTTTTTTATCTGGGTATTTGTTTTTGGGTTGCCTGTAGGCCCAGGCTCAGCCACTTATTACACCCCATAGTATAAAAATGCAGTAATATTTCATTGTATCAGTTACTAACAAACCTACGGATACTTCATCGTAGGTTTGTTTTTAGGCATAGTAGACAAAATTGTTGCTGATCTATCAAAAACTATGCCATGTGGACAATTTTGTTGCTAATATTTATTTTTCAAAATATTAGCAACTCTTTTTATTTAAAAAATCCTTTATAAACATAATCTTATGCTGTTTTGTTAAGCCATTATGATTATTTAATTGACGTTTTAGATGTTTAAATAATCCTTCAATCCTATTTGTCGTCTTTTCAATATTTATTTCAGTATACTTTTCAAAAGAGAATAAATAATTCATATACCATTTTAAACTGTCATAAGCGCCTCTTATGTTTCGATGCTTATATGGGAAATAGCCTGTTTCATTCGCTTTTTCACTTCGTTCTTTTAAAAAAATCTCGTGCTTTAAATACCATGTATGTAAGCGAAGATAAAATTCATTTTTTGTACTTTCTGTTATTGTTTTAGTGATAATTTTTAATTCCTTACCTGCTGATGATTGATGTTTTTTTCTTAATTTTCTCATTACAATAGCTATCATATGAAATTGACACATCTGTACCGGAGTATTAAAAAGATCTTTCATTAATCCTCTTCTCCCATCACAAGTAATAGCTTGAATTATATAGCCTTTTTCTCTTAGTCGATTTAATGCTAATTGGTAATAAATATCCTTTTCTGTTCGTATAAAGTGATAACAAACTACCTTATTTGTTTTTGAATCCATCAGCACTAAAACACCAAAATAGCGACCAAAAAAGGTGGTATCCATAATAATGTTCAGGTATCGATTTTGAGGTAATTTTAAGGGTGTTTTGGGGGATTTATCTATATATCTTTGAATGGTTCTAACGGAACAATGATATTTAATTGCAAGTTGTTGATAAGTTTGTTTTCCACAAGTGTAATCAGACCAAATTTTTATTGGCTCTAATTTCTTTTTGAACGTAAATGTTTTATGGCATTGGTGACAAAAATAACGTTGAAAATTATTTAATTTGCCATGTTTCTTTATTTCTGCACTTTGGCAAAATGGGCAGTTTTTTATTCATATTTCAAAAAGAGGGCTTAAAGCCTTGTACTATAAGGCTTTAAGCCTCTTTTTAGCAACAATTTTGTCTACTATGCCTGTTTTTATCCACTTCATCTATCAAACAAAAAAGTAATCGGAAGTTACTCTTACTAGCTCAAAGGGCTAACTTTTTTCTAGTGCTTTATCTGAAGTTTAAATAGGGTCTTAATAATACCTCTACATTATTTCCAACCAATTTCTCTCATTCACCATTTCATTAATGTGTGGCATAACACCTTCCCATAACAAGAAAGAGTGAGCGGCTTGAGCCACCAACATTCCTAAACCATCACTACAATGCTGAAGCCCTAATTGTCTGCAATGTTGGATAAAAGGCGTTATTGCACTTGGTGTATATTGCATATCATAAACGGCTGCACACTTCATTAACACATTATCCGCAACTGGAGCAACCTGCCCGTGTAATCCACTGGATGTAGCATTAATCACCACGTCAAAATGTTGATAAGGAATATCCTGCAAAGTCGTTGCTTGAATATTGCCATAAACAGAAAATTTTTCAGCCAATGCCTTCGCTTTTTCTAATGTCCGGTTTGCCAAAATAATTTTCTGTTTAGCCTGTAACAAGGGATACAGTACACCTTTGGTCGCACCGCCTGCCCCTAATAATAAAATTTGTTGATCTGGTTGTAACCACCCCAATCGCTGTAAATCAGTAACCAATCCGGCACCATCCGTATTGTCTGCAAACAAACTGCCATCTTCCAGCCGTTTTAATGTATTGCAAGCTTGCGCTAAACGGCAACGTTCACTATGTTGATCAGCCAACTTAAATGCACGTTCTTTGAAAGGAGCGGTAATATTGCAACCATTCGCCCCTTGTTGGAAAAAGGTTATTAATTGTTGCTCAAACTGCTCAAGATTGCCTAATTTTGCAACATAATCTAGCTTTTTTCCTGTAGTTTTGGCAAATATAGCGTGAATTAATGGTGATTTGCTTTGTGAAATCGGGTTTCCCCAGACAGCGTAGTGATGTTGTGTACTCATAATTATCCTTGTCTAACAATTTGGTTTGTAAAGAGATCTCTAATTTCTGATGGATTTTTTGCATCACCTACTTCCGCTTGTAACACTGGAAAGTTTTCACCGAACTGCTCTTGCACTTGCAAATAAGTTCTACACGGCTCTTGACCACTAAGGTTTGCACTGGTTGAAGTAATCGGCATTTCTGCAAGTTGACACAAATTTTCAACCGATGGATGGCGACAAAGTCGAATCGCAATCGTCTCAAAACGCCCAGTGAGAAGAGGAGAAACCTGTTTTTGTACTGGCACAATCCAAGTGGTCGGTCTGGTATAGGTTTGTTGTAATCGTTTTAAATCTCTCAAAGAAAATCTATCAAAATCAATAATTTGCTTAAAAAAATCTAAATATGGTGCAATTAAAATTAGCCCTTTTTCTTTTGGACGTTGTTTTAATTTAAGCAGTTTTTCAATCGCCTGTTCATTAAAAGGATCACAACCTAAACCAAACACCGCTTCGGTTGGATAGGCAATCACTTTTCCCTGTTTCAATTGGGAGACAATAAAGTCTAAATTATTCATTCCTTTCATAAAAAATATGCTTACAACTTTTATTCAAACATTGATAGCTGATCTGCTTTTCATTCCGTTTTTTCACAAACACTAATGGGAAAGCGCATTTTGGACAACTTCTTTCCAGCGGCTGTTGTGCTACATTAAAACGACAATGCGGATATTGATTACAGGCAAAAAATACTTTTCCTCTAGCACCACGCTTCGCAACCAATTTTCCTCTACGACAAGATGGGCAAGTTACCGCTTGATAATCAGTTTTCTGTGGCTCATCACTGACAATGAAATGACATTCAGGATAGTTGCTACAGCCGATAAACATACCAAACTGCCCTCGCCGCAATACTAATGGATGAGCACATTCAGGGCAATTCTCTGGTAATACCTTCAAAATTTCGCCTAAAGTTTGGTTTTGTAACGGTCTAAGGTAATCACATTCTGGGTAATTGCTGCAACCAAGAAATAACCCCTTTTTACCTCGTTTAAGTTGTAAAAAATGCCCACATTGAGGGCATTTTTCTGCTGATTCATTCATATGCAAGTGAGAACCCTATCATTAATCTTCGTCAAAAAATTCACCGTCATTACCATACTCATCTTCATTGGCATTAGGATCTTCAAAATAGGTTCCCCAACCGTCATAAACACCTTGATGTTTCTTTATTAACGGCAACAATTCATTTTGCTGTGCATCGATCAGTTCTGCTTTTAATTCAATTTCACTAATAATATCAAAGCAATAGACTTCTCCACCATCCTCATTTTCAAACTCTTCCGCTTCGGAGACTTCATAACCGAGTTTAAATGCATCCAATGCAATTTTTTCTAGCTTGTCAAAATCGTGGTGAGAAATATGATGCTCAATAATATAAAGTGCATTCGGATCGCTGCCGTCATTTAGCAAATCATCGATAATTTCACGGGTTTCTTGTTGCAGTGCTGTCAATGCTGACATAATGCTTGCCTCTTGTAATGTTGGAAAGACTTTATTCTATGGGCTATCGTAACGTTAAACAAGTCAAGCACTTAAAATAACCACGTTTTTTCATTAATGATAGCCTGATCACGATTTAGCAGACGCAATCCTTTGATGGAACGCACCAGCAACCAGATCGCCCAGCCAATAAAGAGAATATAACCAATCATCACTAAACATAGCACCGTACAGATAATGGCATACAACAGACCAATCCAAAATGTGCGGATTTGATAATTAAAATGGCTTTCCAAATAGGTGCCACGAACATCATCACGAAAAACATAAGCAATCACGATCGCGACAATGCTTAAAAAAGTGATCAAAAACGATGCGATATAAAGCCAATAACCTATCATCGCCCATTTTTTTGTATCATTCATTTTATAAATTGTCGGTTCCATCATTATTTGCGCTCCTATTATTGAACATAATCAATCACTAATATAAAACGAAAAAATCGAAAGATCACATAATTTTTCTTGATTAATCAAGAATTTCAAACCTATTTCAAACAACTTTTAAATCACTTTAACATTTAGCTAACAGCGAAATTGAGCTAGATCAGGTTATCTGCCGATACCCCAAAAAAGGTAACTTCAAATAGTTATAATTTTATTAGTTAAAATAATTTTTAATTTTTGGGAGAAATCTTATGAGTAAAACATCCGAAGTGGTGGTAAGTCCTGCTCAGGCAGAAGTGGATCAACTCGTCGCCAATGGCTTAGCCGCCTTGGAAGAGTTCCGTCAGCTTAATCAGCAACAAGTTGATTATATCGTTGCGAAGGCTTCTGTCGCAGCGTTGGATCAACACGGCGTGTTGGCAATGCACGCCTATGAAGAAACCGGTCGAGGCGTATTTGAAGACAAAGCAACAAAAAATCTGTTTGCTTGTGAATATGTTGTAAACAATATGCGTCATTTGAAAACCGTTGGTGTCATTAGTGAAGATGATGTTACTGGTATTACAGAAATTGCCGATCCAGTTGGAGTAATTTGTGGTATTACACCAACCACAAACCCAACTTCTACTGCAATTTTTAAAGCATTAATTTCCTTAAAAACTCGTAACCCAATTGTTTTCGCATTTCATCCATCTGCTCAACAAAGTTCCGCTCACGCCGCACGCGTTGTTTATGAAGCGGCTGTTGCTGCCGGTGCACCGAAAAACTGTATTCAATGGATTGAAACACCATCTATGGAAGGTACACAAGCATTAATGAAACATCCCGGTATTGCCACTATTCTAGCCACCGGTGGTAATGCAATGGTGGAAGCCGCTTATTCCTGTGGTAAGCCGGCTTTAGGTGTTGGAGCCGGAAACGTTCCTGCTTATGTGGAAAAAAGTGCAAATTTAAAACAGGCAGTACACGACATTGTGATGTCAAAATCGTTTGATAACGGAATGATCTGTGCCAGTGAACAGGCAGCGATTGTTGACAAAGAAATTTATGATGATTTTATTAAAGAGATGCAATCTTACGGCGTTTATCTCGTTAATAAAAAAGAGAAAGCATTACTTGAAGAGTTTATCTTCGGTGCAAAAGCCAACAGCAGCAGCTGTTCTATGGCAAAACTCAATGCCGCTGTAGTTGGTAAACCGGCAGCGTGGATTGCAGAGCAGGCAGGATTCAGCGTACCGGCAAATACCAATATTTTGTTGGCAGAATGTAAAGAAGTGGGAGTGAAAGAACCATTAACTCGAGAAAAACTCTCACCAGTATTAGCTTTATTGAAAGCAGAAAGCACAGAAGATGGTTTAACAAAATCCGAACAAATGGTTGAATTTCACGGTTTAGGGCATTCCGCCGCCATTCACACTTCCGATGCGGAATTGGCAAAAGTATTCGGTGAACGTGTCAAAGCCATTCGTGTAATTTGGAATTCCCCTTCAACTTTTGGCGGTATCGGTGATGTCTATAACTCGTTCCTACCTTCATTGACCTTAGGCTGTGGTTCTTACGGTAAAAATTCTGTGGGCAACAATGTCAGCGCAGTGAATTTATTAAATATCAAACGGGTAGGAAGACGGAGAAATAATATGCAGTGGTTCAAAGTGCCTTCAAAAATCTATTTTGAACGTGATTCAATCCAATATTTACAATCAATGAAAGGCGTTGAACGTGTCGTTATCGTTACCGATCGTGTAATGGTTGATCTTGGTTTTGTAGAGAAAATCGCCAAACAACTCACAATGCGAGGGGATCACGTCACTTATCAACTTTTCGCCGATGTTGAGCCGGATCCGAGCATTGCAACCGTACGCCGTGGTGTTGAGTTATTGCGTAATTTCCAACCGGATACCATTATTGCCCTAGGCGGTGGTTCAGCTATGGATGCAGCTAAAGTAATGTGGTTATTCTATGAACAGCCTGAAGTTGATTTCCGCGATTTAGTACAGAAATTTATGGATATTCGCAAACGTGCCTTTAAATTCCCACAATTGGGACGTAAAGCTAAATTTATCGGCATTCCAACCACATCAGGTACTGGTTCTGAAGTAACACCTTTTGCTGTCATTAGCGAAGGCGATAAAAAATATCCAATTGCTGACTACTCATTAACTCCGACTATTGCTATTGTCGATCCGGCATTAACAATGACTGTACCTGCACACGTTGCCGCAGATTCTGGTTATGATGTGTTAGTTCACGCAACAGAAGCTTATGTATCTACTTTAGCTAACGATTTCACTGACGGTCTAGCATTGCAAGCGATTAAACTAGTCTTTGAATTTTTAGAACGCTCTGTGAAAAACGGTGCAAGCGATCCAGAAGCACGCGAAAGAATGCATAATGCATCAACTATTGCCGGAATGGCTTTTGCCAATGCGTTCTTAGGGATGACCCACTCTTTAGCTCACAAAGTAGGTGGTCGCTTCCACACACCACACGGCAGAACTAATGCCATTTTGATGCCTTACGTGATTCGTTATAACGGCACTCGCCCTACTAAAACAGCGACTTGGCCAAAATATAATTACTACAAAGCGGATGTGAAATATCAGGAAATCGCTAGAATGTTAGGCTTACCTTGTTCAACACCTGAAGAAGCGGTGGAAGCCTATGCCAACGCGTGTAAAGAGTTAGGGCAAAAAGTCGGCATTAAGATGTCATTCAAAGAGCAGGGCATCAATGAACAAGAGTTTATGGAAGCGCGCCGTGATTTAGCTTTATTGGCGTTTGAAGATCAATGTTCACCGGCAAATCCTCGCTTACCGATGGTTGAAGATATGATTGAGATTTTAACCAAATCTTATTATGGTGAATAACACCAATTAATAAAAATCCCCGTAACCAACGGGGATTTTCCAATGATTTAAAATCCTTACAACAGTGAGGATTTTTAGGCATAGTAGACAAAATTGTTGCTGATCTATCAAAAACTATGCCATGTGGACAATTTTGTTGCTAATATTTATTTTTCAAAATATTAGCAACTCTTTTTATTTAAAAAATCCTTTATAAACATAATCTTATGCTATTTTGTTAAGCCATTATGATTATTTAATTGACGTTTTAGATGTTTAAATAATCCTTCAATCCTATTTGTCGTCTTTTCAATATTTATTTCAGTATACTTTTCAAAAGAGAATAAATAATTCATATACCATTTTAAACTGGCATAAGCGCCTCTTATGTTTCAATGCTTATATGGGAAATAGCCTTTTTCATTCGCTTTTTCACTTCGTTCTTTTAAAAAAATCTCGTGCTTTAAATACCATGTATGTAAGCGAAGATAAAATTCATTTTTTGTGCTTTCTGTTATTGTTTTAGTAATAATTTTTAATTCCTTACCTGCTGATGATTGATGTTTTTTTCTTAATTTTCTCATTACAATAGCTATCATATGAAATTGACACATCTGTACCGGAGTATTAAAAAGATCTTTCATTAATCCTCTTCTCCCATCACAAGTAATAGCTTGAATTATATAGCCTTTTTCTCTTAGTCGATTTAATGCTAATTTGTAATAAATATCCTTTTCTGTTCGTATAAAGTGATAACAAACTACCTTATTTGTTTTTGAATCCATCAGCACTAAAACACCAAAATAGCGACCAAAAAAGGTGGTATCCATAATAATGTTCAGGTATCGATTTTGAGGTAATTTTAAGGGTGTTTTGGGGGATTTATCTATATATCTTTGAATGGTTCTAACGGAACAATGATATTTAATTGCAAGTTGTTGATAAGTTTGTTTTCCACAAGTGTAATCAGACCAAATTTTTATTGGCTCTAATTTCTTTTTGAACGTAAATGTTTTATGGCATTGGTGACAAAAATAACGTTGAAAATTATTTAATTTGCCATGTTTCTTTATTTCTGCACTTTGGCAAAATGGGCAGTTTTTTATTCATATTTCAAAAAGAGGGCTTAAAGCCTTGTACTATAAGGCTTTAAGCCACTTTTTAGCAACAATTTTGTCTACTATGCCATTTAGTATTCTTCTAATACTGATGCAAAAATACCGAATAGAGTAATCTGTTCGGTATTTTTTTATTTTGCTAAGCAGTAAGATAAGAGAGAATTTATTGATTGTAAAATAAACAAACCCCATCAGAATAATCTAATGGGCCAATAAATTTTACATCTTATCCAGGTTATGCATTGATCAAACGATAAATTTCAGGATCTTTGCGATCTAAATAATGGAATGATTGAATGCGGCGGATCGTACGTGAATGTCCACGAATAAGCAAAGTTTCAGTGGTAGCAACATCGCCTTTACGGTGAACCCCTTTTAATAAGTCGCCGTGTGTAATACCGGTGGCAGAGAGAATCAAATTATCGTCACGAACGAGCTGATCCAATGTGAGAACTTTATTTACTTCTACGCCCATTTCTTGACAACGACGACGTTCACTTTCTGCAAAAGCTCGATTTTCTTCGCTGTCACCTTTCACTACTTCCCTTGTTAATAGACGTGCTTGAATATCACCCCCTAATGCGCGGATGCCGGCAGCAGCCACCACCCCTTCCGGCGCTCCGCCGATACAATACATCATATCTACACCAGTATCCGGCAAACAGCATAAGAGTGCAGCGGCAACATCACCATCAGAAATAGCTAATACTTTCACGCCAAGTTGTTGCATTTTATAAATTACGGTTTGATGGCGAGGTTTATCAAGCGTTACAACGGTAAGTTGAGAAAGTAGTTTCCCCATTTTAGACGCAACACGTCGTAGATTTTGTTCTAATGGAAGATTGAGATCAATCATTCCTTTCACTTCAGGACCAACTACCAATTTTTCCATATACATATCTGGAGCGCGTAAAAAAGTCTCTTTACCACCGGCAGCCAACACAGAAATAGCATTTGCTTGTCCCATTGCCACCATACGAGTTCCCTCAATAGGATCGACTGCAATCGCAATTTCTTCTTCATTACCTCCTTTGCCTAATTTTTCACCGATATAGAGCATAGGGGCTTCATCAATTTCACCTTCACCAATTACGATCTCGCCGTTCATCTCAATTTGATTCAACATTGTGCGCATTGCTTTTACTGCGGCTGCATCAGCTGCATTTTTATCACCACGCCCTAACCAGGCAAAGCCTGCAAGTGCAGCTGCTTCTGTAACACGAGAAAATTCGATAGCCAATGCTCTTTTCATATACTTTCCTTATTGAGTTAACTAAAAAATTGCCTAATTCTAGCACCTAGCAAACGTTTGCTTAAATAATTTATTGAAGTTTTTTTAATTTAGATGAAATGCGGTGCTATCTAGGATAGAATGTTATCCATTCTGATGTATTGGATAACAAATGAGGAATAATAATTATGTCTTTAGAAATTTTAGATCAACTTGAATCCAAAATTAAACAAGCAGTTGAAACTATTCAACTACTGCAAATGGAAATTGAAGAATTGAAAGAGCAAAAGGCAAATGTCGAACAAGCGAATCAAACTCTTCAATCTGAAAAAGATCAACTTAATGCTGAAAATCAGCAATTAAAAGAAGAGCAACAACGTTGGCAAGAACGTTTACGCTCATTAATTGGTCAAATTGAGAATGTTTAATTTATTCTGCTAATTATTCATTTTCGTCGCCCCACAATCTGATTTGGCTTGTGGGGTTTTTAGTATGTAGGGGAATGAAACTTTTAAGTTTTTGAATAACTATATTGAATTTTACTTTGTATTCCATTAATTGTAGATGAAAACATTAAATCGTCTTAAGTTCTATTATTTTCCAACCAATTTATTTTGTAGATGAGCAATTTGATTACGTTGATTATCTTGAATTAATTCGATTTTTTTTCGCAATGCATCTATAGTCTCTTTAGTTCTAAAATCCTCTTCAGTGCAATTGTTTCTAAGAGAGGTATTACTTAAATCAGATGCTGATATTTTGTGTTCTTTAAGCATAATACGCTGATTATTAGCTAAATTTATTACTATATTTTTACCGGTACAATCTCTAATAAGATCAATTAACTGTTCATTTACTTCCGTGACAATCAATTTATTGGGTTGATTTTCTTCCTCTGCTGGTAGATCAAAGATAGCAAAGCAAGGTTTGCTAGGTACTGCTTTGTGCTAAAATTGGTGAATAACTACATCTATATTTTCATTTTTACTACTGATAATCAGATTATTGCCTTGCCTGAATAATATGATATCTTCAGGTGTTTTCTTGGTGATATCATCTATTACAGAATATTCTTCTCCAATAATAGCCATTTCTATATATCTACCATCTTCTATTACTTTTAATAAATTAATCTGTTGTTTGGGATATTTCTTAGCTAATATTAAACTCATTCAGATAATATCCTTTATTCTGAAATTATTGATTAAGTACTTTGTATATAAATAGATAGATCTTGATTTTTCTAGCTATACTATTAACTTAATAGTATAGGTATCTCATATTACCTAAAGGAACTTATCTAGTCAAAAAATCATCATTAATTTATTTTGTATAAATTATATTTAATTGTATTAATTATTAAAAAAACTAAAAATATTTTTAGTAATTTAAAAATAATGTGCTTTTTTGATATTTTTATTAAATGCTATTTAATTCTATGTTTTATATGAAGTAATTAAATTATAGTCTGTAGAAAATATCAGAATTTATTAACTTTATGTTACATTTCAATAGTTTTTTTTATATGAAATAAATAGAATTTAACTATTAATATGGAGCTATTGTATAATTAAGACCATTTACAAGTGATGGTAGAAAATAAAGAGTTGGCATAGTAGACAAAATTGTTGCTAAAAAGTGGCTTAAAGCCTTATAGTACAAGGCTTTAAGCCCTCTTTTTGAAATATGAATAAAAAACTGCCCATTTTGCCAAAGTGCAGAAATAAAGAAACATGGCAAATTAAATAATTTTCAACGTTATTTTTGTCACCAATGCCATAAAACATTTACGTTCAAAAAGAAATTAGAGCCAATAAAAATTTGGTCTGATTACACTAGTGGAAAACAAACCTATCAACAACTTGCAATTAAATATCATTGTTCCGTTAGAACCATTCAAAGATATATAGATAAATCCCCCAAAACGCCATTAAAATTACCTCAAAATCGATACTTGAACATTATTATGGACACCACTTTTTTGGTCGTTATTTTGGCGTTTTAGTGCTGATGGATTCAAAAACAAATAAGGTAGTTTGTTATCACTTTATACGAACAGAAAAGGATATTTATTACAAATTAGCATTAAATCGACTAAGAGAAAAAGGCTATATAATTCAAGCTATTACTTGTGATGGGAGAAGAGGATTAATGAAAGATCTTTTTAATACTCCGGTACAGATGTGTCAATTTCATATGATAGCTATTGTAATGAGAAAATTAAGAAAAAAACATCAATCATCAGCAGGTAAGGAATTAAAAATTATCACTAAAACAATAACAGAAAGCACAAAAAATGAATTTTATCTTCGCTTACATATATGGTATTTAAAGCACGAGATTTTTTTAAAAGAACGAAGTGAAAAAGCGAATGAAAAAGGCTATTTCCCATATAAGCATCGAAACATAAGAGGCGCTTATGCCAGTTTAAAATGGTATATGAATTATTTATTCTCTTTTGAAAAGTATACTGAAATAAATATTGAAAAGACGACAAATAGGATTGAAGGATTATTTAAACATCTAAAACGTCAATTAAATAATCATAATGGCTTAACAAAACAGCATAAGATTATGTTTATAAAGGATTTTTTAAATAAAAAGAGTTGCTAATATTTTGAAAAATAAATATTAGCAACAAAATTGTCCACATGGCATAGTTTTTGATAGATCAGCAACAATTTTGTCTACTATGCCTACTAAATTAATCCTCTACCATATTTAACATTTCTGCTAAGTTCGCTGTTGCTTCTTCCGCAGTAATAGTAGCAGGTTCTTCTATTACCAATTCATTGTTATTATTAGCTGTTGCAGCACGTTTTTTCGCTTTGCTTTGGTGATAAGCAAAACCCGTTCCAGCAGGAATTAAACGTCCAACAATCACGTTTTCTTTTAAGCCACGTAGCTCATCACGTTTACCGGCAACCGCTGCTTCGGTAAGAACACGCGTCGTTTCTTGGAATGATGCCGCAGAAATAAAGGATTCTGTTGCCAATGATGCTTTAGTGATACCAAGCAATTCACGTTGGAATTCCACTAATGGTTTACCTTCTTCCGCACGTTTACGATTCACTACTTTCACACGAGCCACTTCAACCTGTTCTCCTTCAAGGAATTCAGAATCATATGGATTTGTGATGATGCATTTACGTAACATTTGGCGCACAATAACTTCAATATGTTTATCGTTAATTTTTACCCCTTGTAAGCGGTAAACATCTTGAACTTCATTAACGATATATTCAGTAACGGCACGCACGCCTCTTAAGCGTAGAATATCGTGTGGAGATTCCGGACCATCAGAAATAATATCACCGCGTTGAACCATTTCACCTTCAAACACGTTAAGTTGACGCCATTTAGGAATCATCTCTTCGTGTGCTTCGCCCTCACTCGGTGTGATTACCAAACGGCGTTTACCTTTGGTTTCTTTACCGAATGAAACAACCCCAGAAATTTCTGCAAGGATTGCCGGCTCTTTAGGTTTACGTGCTTCAAACAAATCTGCAACACGTGGAAGACCACCGGTAATATCTTTAGTACCTGATGATTCTTGTGGAATACGTGCTAAAGAATCCCCGATATTCACTTCAGCATTGTCATCTAATGTCACAATGGCTTTACCCGGTAGGAAGTATTGTGCAGCCACTTCCGTTCCCGGAATTAAGACATCATTGCCTTGAGCATCCACTAATTTTAATGCCGGACGAAGGTCCTTACCTGCTGTCGCTCGTTCACCAACATCTTGAACGACAATAGAAGACAAACCGGTCAATTCATCAGTTTGACGAGTTACGGTTAGACCATCAATGATATCAACAAACTTCACAAAACCTTGTGCTTCCGAAACAACCGGCATAGTGTGTGGATCCCAGTTAGCTACAGTTTCACCGGCGGTGACTTCCTCACCATTCGCTTTGTTTAAAACTGAACCGTATGGCAATTTATAATGCTCTTTAGTACGTCCGAAAGTATCGATCACTGTTAATTCGGTATTACGTGAAGTAATCACCAATTTACCTTCGTGATTAGTCACGAATTTCGCATTGGTTAAACGGATAGTACCGGTATTTTTAACTTGGATACTTGATTCTTTAGCTGCCGCAGATGCCGCACCACCAATATGGAAAGTACGCATTGTCAACTGTGTACCCGGCTCACCGATAGATTGTGCCGCGATAACACCTATTGCTTCACCTTGGTTAATTAAGTGACCGCGTGCAAGATCACGCCCATAACATTTCGCACAAACACCAAAATCAGTATCACAAGTTACAACAGAACGCACTTTAATGCTGTCTACAGAGTATTTATCAATCACTTCACACCATTTTTCATCTAATAGTGTATTACGAGGGATTAATACTTCTTCTGTACCCGGTTGCAACACATCTTCTGCTGTTACACGTCCCAATACTAACTCTTTCAAACTGACTTTTTCATCACCACCTTCAATTAATGGGGTCATCACGATACCTTCGTGAGTACCACAATCATCTTCAACAACGACTAAATCTTGTGCCACATCAACCAAACGACGAGTCAAATAACCTGAGTTTGCTGTTTTTAATGCAGTATCTGCCAAACCTTTACGCGCACCGTGTGTTGAAATAAAGTACTGCAATACGTTCAAACCTTCACGGAAGTTTGCCGTAATCGGTGTTTCAATGATCGAGCCGTCCGGACGAGCCATCAAACCACGCATACCGGCAAGCTGACGAATCTGAGCCGCAGAACCACGAGCACCCGAATCAGCCATCATAAAGATACTGTTAAATGATGCTTGTTTTTCTAACTCTCCTTGACGATTGACTACTTCTTCTGTTGAAAGGTTTTCCATCATCGCTTTCGCAACACGTTCGTTAGCTGCCGCCCAAATATCAATCACTTTGTTGTAACGTTCACCGGCAGTTACCAAACCTGAGTTAAATTGTTCTTGAATTTCAGCAACTTCTTCTTCGGCAGAAGAGATAATTTCATATTTCTTCTCCGGAATAACCATATCGTCAATACCAACTGATGAACCTGAGCGTGCCGCATAAGCAAAACCAGTATACATAATTTGGTCAGCAAAGATCACACTGTCTTTCATTCCCAAACGGCGATAACTTTCGTTGATCAATTTAGAAATTTGTTTCTTACCTAATGTTTGATTAAATAAGCTAAATGGCATACCTTTCGGAGCAATCATCCATAAAATAGCTCGACCGACTGTGGTATCTGTCAATGTGGTTTTTGCTTCAAATTCACCGTTTTCATTCTTTTCATATTCAGTTATACGAACTTTTACACGAGAGTGAAGTTCAGCACGCCCAGTACAATACGCTTTTTCAGCTTCGCGTGGATCTTGCAACAACATTCCTTCGCCTTTACCGTTCACTTTTTCGCGGGTCATATAATAAAGCCCCAACACCACGTCTTGTGACGGAACGATAATCGGATCACCGTTTGCTGGCGATAAAATGTTATTGGTAGACATCATTAACGCACGCGCTTCTAACTGCGCTTCCAACGTTAATGGTACGTGCACCGCCATTTGGTCACCATCGAAGTCCGCATTGAACGCCGCACATACTAATGGATGTAATTGAATCGCTTTACCTTCAATCAAAATCGGCTCAAATGCCTGAATACCTAAACGGTGCAAAGTCGGAGCACGGTTTAGAAGGATTGGATGTTCGCGAATAACTTCCGCCAAAATATCCCAAACAATCGCATCTTCACGTTCAACCATTTTCTTAGCTGCTTTAATGGTTGATGCCAAACCACGACTTTCTAATTTTGAATAAATAAATGGACGGAATAATTCCAATGCCATTTTTTTCGGTAAACCGCATTGATGTAAATGTAAGTATGGCCCCACTGTAATTACAGAACGACCGGAATAGTCAACACGTTTACCCAATAAGTTCTGACGGAAACGACCTTGTTTACCTTTGATCATATCCGCTAATGATTTTAATGGACGTTTATTTGAACCTGTGATTGCTCGACCGCGACGACCATTGTCCAACAACGCATCAACAGATTCTTGCAACATACGCTTTTCATTACGTACGATGATATCTGGTGCAATAAGATCTAATAAACGTTTTAAACGATTGTTACGGTTGATCACTCGGCGATATAAATCATTCAAATCAGATGTCGCAAAACGACCACCATCGAGCGGTACTAACGGACGTAAATCCGGTGGCAATACCGGCAACACGGTCAACACCATCCATTCCGGTTTGTTGCCAGATTGAATAAATGCTTCCAATAATTTCAAACGTTTAGTAATTTTTTTACGTTTCGTCTCTGAATTGGTTTCTTGTAACTCTTCACGTAAAGTTTCACATTGGTGTTCAAGATCCATATCACGAAGTAAGGCTTGAATTGCTTCTGCCCCCATCTTCGCTTCAAATTCATCGCCCCAACGCTCTTCAGCTTCTAAAAATTGTTCTTCAGTAAGCAATTGACCTTTTTCTAAATCGGTCATTCCAGCTTCAATAACAATATATGATTCAAAATAAAGCACACGTTCAATATCACGCAACGGCATATCCAATAATAAACCGATACGGGATGGCAAAGATTTCAAGAACCAAATATGTGCAACAGGTGAAGCTAATTCAATATGCCCCATACGTTCACGACGAACTTTAGCTTGAGTAACTTCAACACCACATTTTTCACAAATCACACCACGATGTTTTAAACGTTTATATTTTCCGCATAAACATTCGTAGTCTTTGACCGGCCCGAAAATACGCGCACAGAATAGACCGTCACGTTCCGGTTTAAAAGTACGGTAATTGATTGTTTCCGGTTTTTTTACTTCTCCATATGACCACGAACGAATCATATCAGGCGAAGCCAAACCGATTTTGATCACATCAAAATCTTCTCTTGATTTAGATTGTGTTTTTAAAAACTTAACTAAGTCTTTCACAGATTTGCTCCCATCGGAGTTAAACTTAATTCAAGTGCGGCTTATACCGCACTTGGGCTAATTTTGAACTTGATTATTCAGTTTGTTCGTCGTCCAAATCAATATTAATTGCCAAAGAACGAATTTCTTTAAGCAATACATTAAATGATTCAGGCATACTCGGATCCATTTGGTGAGTACCATCAACAATATTTTTATACATCTTGGTACGACCGTTCACGTCATCCGATTTAACTGTTAACATCTCTTGTAAGGTGTATGCAGCACCATATGCTTCTAATGCCCAAACTTCCATTTCCCCGAAACGTTGACCACCGAATTGTGCCTTACCTCCAAGAGGTTGTTGCGTAACAAGACTATAAGAACCGGTTGAACGAGCGTGCATCTTATCGTCAACTAAGTGATTCAATTTGAGCATATACATATAACCTACTGTTACTGGACGTTCAAATTTCTCACCAGTACGACCATCATAAAGCGTAATTTGTCCAGAGGTCGGTAATCCAGCTAATTCCAACAAGCCTTTAATTTCTTTCTCTTCTGCACCATCAAACACCGGTGTTGCAAGAGGTAAGCCTTTACGCAAGTTTTGTGCCAAACGCATCACTTCTTCATCAGTAAAGGTACTGAGATCAACTTTTTGGCAAGCATCACCTAGGTCATACGCTTTTTGAATATATTCACGTAATTTGGCAACTTCCTGTTTTTCTTTGATCATACGGTTAATTTGATCACCAATACCTTTCGCTGCAAATCCTAAGTGAGTTTCCAAGATCTGACCGATATTCATACGAGATGGTACCCCTAATGGGTTTAACACGATATCCACTGGTTGTCCATTCTCATCATATGGCATATCTTCGATTGGATTAATCTTAGAAATAACCCCTTTATTACCGTGACGACCTGCCATTTTATCACCCGGCTGAATTTGACGTTTCACTGCAAGGTATACTTTAACGACTTTCAACACACCCGGTGCAAGATCATCACCTTGGATAATCTTATTACGTTTAACCTCTAATTTATGATCAAATTCTTTGCGTAACTCATCCAACTGTTCGGAAAGCTGTTCTAACTGAGCTTGTTTCTCTTCATCCGCAAGAGATTGCTCAAGCCATTTCATACGATTCATCTGTTCAAGCTTATCCGCACTAAATCCGTTCGCTAACAACAAATTACGGACACGGGTAAATAAACCAGCTTCAAGAATATCCAATTCCGCAGTTAAATCTTTCTTCGCTTGTTTTAACTGCATCTCTTCAATTTCTAACGCACGTTTATCTTTTTCTACGCCATCGCGTGTAAACACTTGAACATCAATAACAGTACCTGTTGTACTGTTCGGTACACGTAATGAAGAATCTTTTACATCAGATGCTTTTTCACCGAAGATAGCACGTAATAATTTTTCTTCAGGAGTAAGTTGTGTTTCACCTTTTGGTGTAACTTTACCCACTAGAATATCTCCGCCTTTTACTTCCGCACCGATATAAACGATCCCAGATTCATCTAGCTTACTTAATGCAGCCTCCCCGACATTCGGAATATCCGCAGTGATTTCTTCCGCACCTAATTTAGTATCACGAGCAATACAGGAAAGTTCCTGAATATGAATAGTAGTGAAACGATCTTCCTGAACCACACGCTCAGAAACTAACATTGAATCTTCAAAGTTATAACCGTTCCAAGGCATAAACGCCACGCGCATATTCTGCCCTAACGCCAATTCACCTAAGTCAGTCGACGGACCATCTGCTAACACCTCGCCGCGTCCAATAGGTTCACCTAAAGAGACACAAGGCACTTGGTTAATACAGGTATTTTGGTTTGAACGGGTATATTTAGTTAAATTATAAATATCAATACCTGCTTCACCCGGAATGGTTTCATCTTCATTCACTTTAACCACGATACGAGAAGCATCAATGTATTGAATATAACCACCACGTTTAGCAACCACTGTTACCCCGGAATCCACCGCAACCGCTTTTTCAATACCGGTACCGACTAACGGTTTATCGGATCTTAATGTAGGCACTGCTTGACGTTGCATGTTCGCTCCCATCAAAGCACGGTTCGCATCATCGTGCTCTAGGAACGGGATCAAC
Organism: Gallibacterium sp. ZY190522; assembly: GCF_054166015.1. Taxonomy (NCBI): domain Bacteria; kingdom Pseudomonadati; phylum Pseudomonadota; class Gammaproteobacteria; order Pasteurellales; family Pasteurellaceae; genus Gallibacterium; species Gallibacterium sp. ZY190522. Next base: position 2,276,985 of record NZ_CM135118.1, on the reverse strand, counting down.
GCTGCCGCAACAGATACGATCTGTTGAGTTGAAATATCCATATATTGGATCTCTTCCGGACGATATAAACCGGATTCACCATGCTCACCACGTGCAGTAACGAAAGTATCGGTAAAGCGGAAATTTTCATCTAAATTAGAGTTTGCCTGCGCAATAACATAATTACCTTCTTCAATTGCAGACAAATATTCAATTTCTTCAGTTACCTGACCATTAACCACTTTACGATACGGAGTTTCTAAGAAACCGTAATCATTGGTTCGCGCATAAACAGATAATGAGTTAATCAACCCGATATTCGGCCCTTCAGGAGTTTCAATTGGACATACACGACCATAGTGAGTTGCGTGAACATCACGCACTTCAAAACCTGCACGCTCACGGGTTAAACCACCCGGCCCTAATGCAGAAATACGACGCTTATGCGTTACTTCTGAAAGTGGGTTATTTTGATCCATAAACTGAGAAAGTTGTGATGAACCGAAAAATTCTTTAACTGCAGCTGAAATTGGTTTTGCATTGATTAGATCCTGTGGTGTCACAGAATCAAGATCACCCAATGAAAGGCGCTCTTTAACCGCACGTTCAACACGAACTAAGCCAATACGGAATTGGTTTTCCGCCATTTCTCCCACTGAGCGAATACGACGATTTCCTAAATGATCAATATCATCCACTTCACCTCGACCATTACGAATGTCGATTAATTTCTTCATTACTAGGATAATATCTTCTTTACTTAGAATACCTGTACCTTCACCTTCAGGAATATCTAAAGAACGATTAAATTTCATACGTCCGACAGCAGAAAGATCGTAACGATCTGGTGAGAAGAATAGATTATCAAATAATCCTTCTGCTGCTTCTTTTGTTGGTGGCTCACCCGGACGCATCATACGATAAATTTCAACTAAAGCACTAAGACGATCATAAGATGGATCCACTCTTAATGTTTCTGAAATATATGGACCGTAATCAAGATCATTTGTGAATAGTGTTTCAATTGTGTTATAACCAGCTTGGCTTAAATTCGCCAATAATTCTAAACTTAATTCTGTATTTGCTGGACAGATAATATCGCCTGTTGTTAAATCCACATAATCTTTGGCAGCAACTTTACCAACAATGTATTCTGCTGGTACAACGACCTGAGTAACACCATCTTTTTCTAATTGACGAATATGGCGTGCTGTAATACGACGACCACGTTCAACATAAATTTTACCATTAGCTTCGATGTCAAATGTTGCAGTTTCACCACGCAATCTATCCGGAACTAAGGTCATTAATAATTGATTATCTTTGATTTCAAATACAATTTTTTCGAAGAATAAATTTAAAATTTCTTCGGTTGTATAACCTAATGCACGCAAGATAATTGTTGCCGGTAATTTACGGCGACGGTCAATACGCGCAAACAGATTATCTTTTGGATCAAATTCAAAATCTAACCACGAACCACGATAAGGAATAATTCGTGCGTTATATAAAATTTTTCCTGAAGAATGTGTTTTACCTTTGTCGCTATCAAAGAATACTCCCGGACTACGGTGTAACTGAGAAACAATAACACGCTCTGTTCCATTGATCACAAATGTACCATTATCGGTCATCAATGGAATTTCACCCATATACACATCTTGTTCTTTTATATCTTTTACTGTACCGGGTGCGGCATCTTTATCATAGCTGACAAGGCGTAGTTTCACACGTAATGGCGCTGCATAAGTTGTGCCTCGAATTTGGCATTCTCTAACATCAAATACAGGCTCACCTAACTTATAATCTACATATTGCAACTCAGTATTGCCATTATTGCTTACAATTGGAAATACTGAACGGAATGCAGCCTCTAAACCTTGCTGACCTTCAGGATCTTTCTGGATAAACTTCTCGAAAGAATCTATTTGGATAGTTAATAAATAAGGGATATTTAGAACTTGCGGACGTTTGCCGAAGTCTTTACGAATACGTTTTTTCTCGGTATAGGAGTAAACCATAGGTTCCTCTGCTTGCTGTTCAGACCCACAATCCACACACTCTCGCTGTATTATACAAGGTGGCAGTGTAAAATTGATACCGTTAGGATTGTTTTATATAAAAACAATAACTTAAATTCCGTCATAACTGACTTCATTTTTACTAAAACTACGAGAGTTAAACGGTAATTTCTCATAGTTTCTGAAAGGCACAAAATGGCTGATGATAAAATCACCAGCCATTTTTGCTAAAAATCAAATAATATCAATTATTTAATTTCAACTTTTGCACCAGCATCTTCTAATTCTTTCTTAAGTGCTTCTGCTTCTGCTTTAGCAATGCCTTCTTTCAAGGTTGCTGGTGCAGATTCAACTAAATCTTTAGCTTCTTTTAATCCTAAGCCAGTTGCGCTACGAACTGCTTTGATTACTGCAACTTTATTTGCGCCAGCTTCTGCTAATACAACATCAAATTCAGTTTTTTCTTCTGCTGTCGCTGCGTCACCGCCTGCTGCTACTGCTACTGCTGCTGCCGCTGCAGAAACACCGAATTTTTCTTCCATTGCAGAAATAAGTTCTACAATTTCCATTACTGATTTTTCAGCAATTGCTTCAATGATTTGTTCGTTAGTTAATGACATAACAATCGTTTCCTAAAATAAGTAAAAGTTTTAAACCAATAAACTGCTAATATTAAGCAGCTTCTTTTTGATCGCGAATCGCCGCAATAGTACGTACAAGTTTTCCAGCCGCAGCTTCTTTCATTGTACCCATCAAACGTGCAATTGCTTCTTCGTATGTTGGTAGAGTTGCTAGACGATCGATAGCTTTTGCTTCGATGAACTCACCTTCAAAGGCTGCGCCTTTAATTTCGAACTTATCGTTTGCTTTAGCAAATTCTTTGAACAAACGTGCTGCAGCACCTGGATGTTCGTTAGAGAATGCGATAAGAGTCGGACCTTTAAACGTATCTTTCATGCATTCAAATGCGCTACCTTCTACGGCACGACGTAATAAAGTATTACGTACAACACGCATATACACGCCAGCTTCACGAGCTGATTTACGTAATTCAGTCATTTTGTCTACTGTTACACCGCGAGAATCGGCAACAACAGCAGATAACGCACCCTTGGCAACTTCGCTTACTTCAGCAACAACTGCTTGTTTATCTTGAAGATTTAATGCCATTGGCTTTTAGCTCCTGAAATACATCAATCTAGTTTCCTAGACATAAAAAACCCTATCTGACAACTTAACAGAAAGGGACGAATTTCGGTGCCAGAAGCAGAAAAATTCTTATCTGTACACCATCTACGTAGGATAATTAAGAAATTTCTTTCCCCTACGGTCTTGGATGAGGCTTGAATAGGTCAAGCACCAACCAGAATCTTACTAAAAAGTTAAGGTCGTAGATTATAGATATAACCTACGACAAAGTAAAGCAAATTATAAACTGCTTTGATCGATTTCAACACCAGCACCCATAGTAGTTGAAAGGCTCACTTTTTTGATGTAAACACCTTTCGCTGTGCTTGGTTTTGCTTTATTTAATGCAGCCAACAACGCTTCCAAGTTTTCTTTGATTTGATCAACTTCAAAGTTTACTTTACCGATAGTTGTGTGGATGATACCGTTTTTATCATTACGGTAACGAACCTGACCGGATTTTGCATTCTTAACAGCTTCTGCAACATTAGGGGTTACAGTACCCACTTTAGGGTTTGGCATTAAACCACGTGGACCAAGGATCTGACCTAATTGACCAACAACACGCATTGCATCCGGAGAAGCAATAACCACATCGAAGTTCATTTCGCCTTTTTTCACTTGATCTGCTAAATCTTCCATACCTACTAAATCAGCGCCAGCTTCTTTAGCTGCTTCAGCATTTGCACCCTGTGTAAATACTGCAACACGCACAGAACGACCTGTTCCGTGTGGCAATACAGTTGCACCACGAACGTTTTGATCTGACTTACGCGCATCAATACCTAAATTTACAGCTACATCAACACTTTCAACAAATTTAGCTGTTGCCAATTGTTTTAATAAAGCAACCGCTTCGTTAATTTCGTACGCTTTAGTTGAATCTACTGCTGCTTTGATCGCTTTCATACGTTTGGTTAGTTTAGCCATTGATTAGTCCTCCACTACCAAACCCATTGAACGTGCAGTACCTTCAATAGATTTCATCTTAGTTTCAATTGTTGCACCCGTCATATCCGCTGCTTTAGTTTCAGCAATTTCACGGATTTGTGCTTGAGTTACTTTACCCACTTTATCTTTGTTCGGTTTACCTGAACCAGATTTAATACCAGCTGCTTTTTTCAATAATACTGCTGCCGGAGGAGTTTTAGTGATAAAAGTAAAAGAACGGTCTGCATAAACAGTAATAACAACAGGAATCGGTAAACCTTTTTCTAAGCTTTCAGTACGCGCGTTGAATGCTTTACAGAATTCCATAATATTCACACCTTGTTGACCTAATGCTGGACCAACTGGTGGTGAAGGGTTAGCCATACCTGCTGCAACTTGCAACTTAACGTAGGCTTGAACTTTCTTTGCCATTTTAATTTCCTCGTTATGGGTGATAACGCTTTTCAGCTCCCCGTTGTTTCAAAAGCTCGCTATTCTAAATAAAGAAATAGCGTTTTTCAAGTAAATCAGTTAAAAAATTAGCTCAATTTTTCAACTTGACTAAAATCCAATTCGACAGGTGTTGCTCGACCGAAAATAGAAACGGACACTTTCAAGCGGCTCTTTTCATAGTCCACTTCTTCTACTGTTCCATTAAAGTCGGCAAATGGTCCTTCTTTAACACGCACCTCTTCTCCAGGCTGGAACATTGTTTTTGGTCTTGGTTTATCGCTGCTCTGCTCTAAACGATTTAGGATCATTTCTGCTTCACGGTTGGAAATTGGTGCTGGATTATCCGGTGTTCCACCAATAAATCCCATCACTCTAGGGACACTACGTACTAAATGCCAAGTATCATCATTCATTACCATTTGAACCAATACATAGCCCGGGAAAAATTTTCTTTCACTCTTTCTGCGTTTTCCACCCACATTTTCAACAACTTCTTCAGTTGGAACTAACACTTCACCGAACAGCTCTTCCATATTGTGCAACTTAATATATTCACGCAATACAGTTGCAACACGTGATTCAAAACCTGAAAACGCCTGCAACACATACCAACGTTTTTGTGTTGTATTTTCACTCATAATTAGAACCTCAAGTTGGTGATAAAGTTAATCAAAGAAACAATGATCGAATCTAATCCCCACAAAATTAAAGAAACGACTACTGTTACTCCCATTACGATTAACGTAGTTTGCGTTGCTTCTTGGCGAGTAGGCCAAATAATTTTTCTTAACTCAATGCGAGATTCTTTTAAAAATGTTCTTGCAATAGTTCCCTGATTAGTGATTGCCGCAACGAATAATGCCAACAACAAGAGCACAACCATTGCCGGAACACGCACAACAGAAGAGAATTGATCACCAAAATAGATATTACCGACCGCTGCAATAAGAACTAATATCACACAGCTAATCCATAATGTGCTATTAAGCCCTTTGCTTTTCACTCCATCCTCTACCGAGGATGCAGATGCTTTCTTTTTCTCGATTTCTACACTCATTCTAAACCCACTAAAACCTAATAACTAACTTATAGGGAGATTTTTTAAGCTCGCAATTCTAGCATTTTATTGCCAGTTTTCATACAAAAATTATTTGTTGTTTTAATTTTTGCTCAATCACACCATAAAAGCGCATTCTATCTTTAAACCACCGGTTTTCTGCGGTAGAAGAGTTGTCCTGGCAGTGCCAAACCAAATACCAACGCTGCAAGAATAAAACCGGTTTTAATGAAATATTCCAATGCCTGTGCCAATAACGCTTCGCTATAGCTGTAATGGTGAATTTGCACAATCGCAATCATTGCTTTATAAGCATAAACACCGGGAATCATCGGAATAATAGCAGCAACAGTAAACACTTTCGGATGAGCCAAAAAACGTTGTGAAAGATAAACTCCAATAAAACCGATCAATGCTGCCGCAAAAAATGTGCTGAAAACTACTGGAACATCACAATAATTCACCAAAACAGTTCTAAAACAATGCCCCAATGCACCTAGAGTAGCACAATATTTCAAAGCCTTAGGAGGTACATTAAAAATTAAAGCAAAACCGACCGCCGGTATCGCAGCAAAAAAAAGATCATCTAGCAATGTTAATAAAATATCCATTTTACCCCCAAGCATTAATATGCAGAAACGCTAATGCAAACACGATACCAATACAAGCTCCGAATGTCAGTACTGTCGCAACTGCCCAACGACTGATTCCCATACTGACATATCCTTTTAATACATCTGAAAGTGAATTAATTAATGGAAAACCGGGAACCAATAATAATACACTCGATGCTAAAGCAATTTCAGGAGCGTTTCCTAGATGATGAAGTAATGCTTGACCGGAAATACAGGAAGCCACAAAAGCGGTTACCGAGAAGTTAATTAACGGATTATAATGACGTTTACCAATCTCCTGTCTGACAAACATTGCCACTGCAGAAGCCCAAAAAGTAATAAAAGAGATCATTACATCACCTCCAGCCAATCTAGCAAAACTGGCACAGGACAATCCCACCATTAACACGACAAACCAGCGATTATATTTCAGTGGTTTTACTTGTTCTAATTTCTTATGTACTTGATATATACCATAAATTTTATGTTCAGCCGCAATTATTATGCGCTGAACCTGTGTCACTACCGCCATATTAATTCCGCTATCATAATTTCTTCTAGTAGTGGTAATACAATGATCCTGATAACGTGTAGTGACAACAATTGCATTCGGTGTTAAAGCACATTCAACGCTATCCATTCCCAAAGCCATTCCTAATCTAGTCGCAGCCTGATCGACTAAAATACTTTCTGCGCCATACTGCAACATTAACAATGCCGCTTTAGCGCAAAGTCGCGTTATCTCTTGCTGATCTTCTTGTGATAATTTAGCCATACTTTTTACCCTATAAATTTTGAGTCGCTATTATAAAAGAAACTTTCCTTAACAACACTTAACCCAGATCAAACCTTTTTAAAGCTACATTTTTCTACTCTGAATAAATGAAAAATCAGTATACGAAGTTTTCATTAAGTACTACTATTAGCCGACGCTCAGAAATACAATAAATAAAAAATAGGAACAGTTAATTTAGATGTTAGCCAAAAATGTTGTTCGCCGTATTGAATATACTCGTGTCATAGTCATGGCATTTGCCGCTTTTGTATTCAATACCACAGAATATATTCCTGTCGCGCTCTTGAGTGATATTGCCGACAGTTTTCATATGCCGGTTTCTGAAGTTGGCTTGATGATTACGGTATATGCTTGGATTGTGGCATTGATGTCATTGCCTTGTATGTTGATGACTTCAGCATTGGAGCGCCGCAGTTTGCTCGTTAAACTCTTTATTGTTTTTGTTGCCTGCCATATTTTATCCGCCTGCGCTTGGAACTATTGGATTTTGTTGCTTTCCCGAGCCGGCATCGCCCTAACTCATTCAATATTTTGGTCAATCACAGCTTCCTTAGTAATGCGTGTTGCACCACGAGATAAGCGCACTCAGGCATTAGGTTTATTGGAAATGGGTACAGCATTAGCAATGGTTCTTGGTTTACCACTGGGCAGAGTGATAGGGCAATGGTTAAGCTGGCGCACTACCTTCGCCATTATAGCCATCGCTGCGATAATCATTATGATCACTATTGCTAAATTACTTCCTCACCTGCCAAGTAAAAACGCGGGTTCAATCGAAAGTTTGCCAATATTAGCTCGCCGTCCAATGTTAATGGGTATTTATCTACTCACTGCCATTGTGATTGCCGCCCACTTCACGGCTTACAGCTACATTGAACCGTTTATGATACAAATCAGTCATATCTCTGACAATGTAGCAACAGCAGCATTATTAATTTTTGGGTTATCTGGCTTAGTCGCCAGTCTATTGTTTAACCTTTTTTATCATCTTAACCCAAATAAATTTCTACTCAGTTCGATGCTGATATTACTGCTGTCTCTCGCACTATTAAACCAAATCGGAACACATTCAACAGCGATATTTTTATTAGTATTTATATGGGGGATCGGCATCTCAGCTCTCGGTTTAGGTATGCAAATGCGTGTTCTACAACTGTCTCCCGATGCAACTGATGTAGCAACATCTATTTTTTCCGGTATCTATAATGTTGGTATTGGTGCAGGTGCGTTGATAGGCAATCAGGTAATGCACTATTTAGGACTGAGTTATATTGGCTCAATCGGTGCGCTCCTAGCCATTATTGCAGTACTCTGGTTTATCTTTATACAGCTCAAATTTGCACATACGTTAGTAAAAATACCGCATAAAAATTAGCGTGTCCGAAAACGTACCTCCTATATCTTAAACACGTTGACTTTTATTCGCTTTTTAAAGTATTTAATGCTAACTTAATCGCTTTCAAATCAATCACTCGTTATTATGAAAACTATTGTCTTAAAATTCGGTACCAGCGTACTGACTCAGGGCTCATCAAAACTGAATCGACCACATATGCTTGAAATCGTACGTCAATGTGCCACGCTACATCAGCAAGGCTATCGTCTTATTATTGTCACTTCCGGTGCAGTTGCTGCTGGTCGTTATTATCTTAATAATCCTCAATTACCAGCAACAATCGCCTCTAAACAGTTATTAGCTGCCGTTGGTCAAAGCCAGCTCATTCAAACTTGGGAACAACTGTTTCAAATTTATGATATTAAAATCGGGCAAATTCTGTTAACTCGTGCTGACTTTGAAGATCGTGAACGCTTTCTTAATGCACGCGATACACTAATGGCAATGTTAGAAAATCAGATTATCCCTGTAATCAATGAAAATGATGCCGTGGCAACAGCAGAAATTAAAGTCGGTGATAATGACAATCTCTCAGCATTAACTGCAATTTTAGCACACGCTGATCAGCTCTATTTATTAACCGACCAACAAGGTTTATTCAATTGCGACCCACGCAATAACCCAAATGCAAAACTGATTCCTGTTGTAGAGAAAATTACTGAAGATACCAAAGCAATTGCTGGAGGTAGCGTATCCGGCTTAGGTACGGGTGGAATGTCTACTAAAATTACCGCTGCCGATATTGCTACTCGTTCCGGTATCGAAACCATTATCGCACCTGGTGGACGTAAGAATGTGATTATTGATTTAGCCAATAATTTAGAAATCGGCACAAAATTTACAGTAGCGTCACATGGTATCGAAAGCCGTAAACAGTGGTTATTTGCCGCACCGATTACCGGTTATATAACGGTCGATAATGGTGCAGAGCAGGCATTGACGATACAACATAAATCATTACTACCGGCTGGGATTCGTATTGTTGAAGGTACTTTTTCTCGTGGGGAAGTGGTACTGTTACAAAACCAGCAGGGTAAAGCTTTAGCCAGAGCAATGGTGCGCTATAACAGCGATGCACTGCAACGTATTAAAGGACAACAATCAAGCAAAATTAACGATATTCTAGGTTATGAATATGGATCGGTAGTAGTGCATTGCGACGATCTGGTCTTATTATAAGGAGTGGAAATGATAGATTTACAACAAATAGGGCAACAAGCCAAACAGGCTTCTTATCAGCTTGCAACGCTCTCTCATCAACAAAAAAACAGTGCATTGGCAAAAATTGCCGAACAATTAAAAGATCGTCAGAGTGATATTCTTGCCGCCAATGCTAAAGATATTGAAAATGCACGCCAACAAGGGCTTAGCGACGCATTAATCGATCGGCTACTGCTTACAGAAAGTCGCTTGGACAGTATTATTCACGAAGTAAAACATATTATTTCGCTTGCCGACCCGGTTGGTAACATTATTGATGGCGCTGAGTTGGACAGTGGCATCCGTATCCAGCGTAAACGCGTGCCGCTAGGCGTTATCGGTGTAATTTATGAAGCCAGACCGAATGTGACCGTAGATGTTGCCTGCTTATGTTTAAAAACTGGCAATGCGGTTATTTTGCGTGGCGGTAAAGAAACCACCCATAGCAACCGGATTTTAGTTGAGATCATCCAACAAGCCTTGCTCCAATCGCAACTGCCTGCAACTGCAGTACAGGCTATTACCGATCCGGATCGAAACCTAATCACACAACTATTAAAACTGGATCGTTATGTCGATATGATTATCCCGCGCGGTGGTGCCGGCTTGCACAAACTGTGTAAAGAGCAATCCACTATTCCGGTGATTGTTGGCGGTATTGGCATTTGTCATCTTTTTGTAGAAGAAAGTGCTGATATTGAAAAATCATTAAAAGTGATCCACAACGCAAAAACTCAACGCCCAAGCACTTGTAATACGCTAGAAACATTATTAGTGCAGGAAAGTATTGCCGAAACATTCTTGCCTCGACTTGCGGCTTATAACCAAGCGCCACAAATCACCTTCCACGCAGATACGGCTGCCAAAGCAATATTACAACAGCACTGCAAACGCGTTTATGCATTAGATGAAAAATCACTCTCTGAAGAGTGGCTGTCTTATGATTTGAATGTGGTGATTGTGAAAGATATTGAACAAGCAATCGCCCATATCCACCACTATGGAAGTCAACACTCTGACGGCATTTTAAGTCAAAATCCACAACGATTAATGCAATTCGCCCAACAGGTTGACTCAGCTGCTGTTTATCTCAATGCAAGTACACGCTTCACTGACGGAGGCGAGTTCGGCTTAGGTGCAGAAGTTGCGGTCAGCACTCAAAAACTGCACGCTCGAGGCCCGATGGGATTGGAAGCACTCACCACCTACAAATGGATCTGCCAAGGCGATTACGCCACCAGAGCTTAACATCCTCCCGCCTTAAAGGGCGGGGATTTATAGATTATTCTGATAAATAGAAAAAATGTTACATAGTAAGTTATTCAGATATAAAAAAACCACCCTATTTATCGCTAAGTTCAAAACAAAATAAGGTGGTTTTTATCAAAATATTTTTTAACTAAGAGCGTTTCATCGCTTCAAAAAATTCTTCATTGGTTTTCGTCATCGACAATTTATCAATTAAGAATTCCATCGCTTCAATTTCACCCATAGGATGCACAATTTTGCGTAAAATCCACATTTTTTGTAATTCATCTGGAGTAGTAAGCAACTCTTCTTTACGTGTACCTGAGCTATTGAAATCAATCGCCGGGAAGACGCGTTTTTCCGCAATCTTACGAGATAGGTGAAGCTCCATATTACCGGTTCCTTTGAACTCCTCGTAAATCACTTCATCCATTTTAGAGCCGGTATCAACCAATGCAGTAGCGATAATAGTTAAGCTGCCGCCCTCTTCAACATTACGCGCAGCACCAAAGAAACGTTTCGGACGATGCAAGGCATTTGCATCTACCCCTCCGGACAACACTTTGCCCGAAGCCGGAGTGACTGTGTTGTAAGCGCGCGCTAAACGTGTAATGGAATCTAACAAAATGACCACATCTTTCTTATGCTCAACCAAACGTTTTGCTTTCTCAATCACCATTTCAGCTACTTGCACGTGGCGTGCCGCCGGTTCATCGAAAGTGGAAGCCACTACTTCACCTTTCACCAAACGCTGCATTTCTGTCACTTCTTCCGGACGTTCATCAATCAGCAGAACCATTAAAATACATTCCGGATAGTTATAAGTGATGCTTTGTGCAATGTTTTGCAAAAACATTGTTTTCCCTGCTTTCGGTGGCGCAACAATTAATGCACGTTGCCCTTTACCAATCGGCGCAGCCAAATCAAGAATACGCGCGGTTAAATCTTCGGTTGAACCGTTACCACGTTCCATTCGTAAACGATAATTAGCGTGAAGCGGCGTTAAATTTTCAAATAGGATTTTATTGCGGGAAATTTCAGGACGGTCATCATTGACTTGATTCACTTTTAATAAGGCAAAATAGCGTTCACCCTCTTTCGGCGGTCTGATTTTCCCCTCAATCATATCACCGGTGCGCAAATTAAAACGGCGAATCTGACTCGGCGAAACATAAATATCATCTGGTCCAGCCAAATAAGAACTATCTGCGGAACGCAAAAAACCGAAACCGTCTGGCAAAATTTCCAAAACACCATCTCCAAAGATGTCTTCTCCGCTCTTTGAATGCTGCTTTAAAATAGCAAAAATAATGTCCTGTTTTCTTAGACGTGCTAAATTTTCTAGCCCCATTTGTTCTTCGCCTAATTTAACTAGCTCAGAAACGGGCATATTTTTTAATTCTGTTAAATTCATAATGACTGAAATGTTGTTAGATTAGATTAAAAAACGAATTGTAAAGTTGGATATGAGAAAAATTTAATGGCGCAAAGTTACCATTAAATAAGACTAATGTCCAGTTTTAGAGTAGAATTTCTCACCGAATTCAGCCTATTTAGCAGAGATTTTTTAATTTATTATGGAACATCAATATTTAACTTCAACAAAATTCAGTGATTTTAATCTTCATCCAAACATCCTCTCAGCCTTGCAAAAAATGGGAATGGAGTATTGCACACCGATTCAAGCCAATTCCTTGCCTTACTCATTAGCAGGCAGAGATATCGCTGGACAAGCACAAACAGGAACGGGGAAAACTGTTGCCTTTTTAACCGCACTTTTTCAGAAACTTATTCAAGAACCATCATCACACCATACATTAGCTGCTATTATCCTCGCACCGACACGTGAGCTTGCAGTACAAATTTATCATGATGCTCAACATTTTGCGCAAACAACAGGATTAAAACTTGGTTTAGCTTATGGCGGCGATGGTTACGACAAACAACTTCAAGTTTTACAACAAGGTGTCAATATTCTGATCGGTACAACCGGTCGTGTAATTGATTATATAAAACAGCGTATTATTTCTCTTAACCACATTCAATGTATCGTGCTTGATGAAGCAGATAGAATGTTTGACCTCGGCTTTATCCGCGATATTCGATACATTTTACGCCATTGTCCACCACCAAGTGAACGCCTAACAATGTTATTTTCCGCCACACTCTCATTTAAAGTTCGCGAGTTAGCATTTGAAGATATGAATGATCCACATTACATTGAAATTGAATCGATATATAAAACAGCGGATACAATAAAAGAAGAACTGTTTTATCCATCTAATCAAGACAAAATGAGATTACTATTAACGCTTATAGAAGAAGAATGGCCAGAACGTTGCATCATTTTTGCTAATACCAAGCATCAATGTGAAAAAATTTGGCAATATTTAGTTGCTGATCAACTAAGGGTCGGCTTATTAACTGGCGATGTTCCTCAGAAAAAACGTTTTGACTTACTAGAACAATTTGCTAATGGACAACTAGATATTCTCGTTGCTACGGATGTTGCTGCTAGAGGATTACACATTCCGCAAGTAACGCACGTTTTCAATTATGATTTACCCGATGACTATGAAGATTATGTACACCGTATCGGTCGAACTGGACGTGCCGGAGAAAACGGAATTTCAATCAGTTTTGCTTGTGAAGATTATGCGGTTAATCTGCCAGCGATTGAGCAATACATTGGACATTCCATTCCAGTAAGCCATTACGATTCATCCGCACTCTTGCCACTTCCTAAACGGAAATTTCCACGCAAAGCAAGATCGTGATACAATTCGCGCCTTAAAATTTTAATTAGGACTATTTTTTAACCAAAAAAGGGTTTTTACGTGTTAGAAACTATTGTCGAACAACTGGACAATCTAAAAGCAAAAGATATTTTAGTACTTAATGTAAAAGGAAAATCTCCGATCACCGATGATCTTATAATCTGTACTGGTAATTCGAGTCGCCACGTCGCCTCTCTAGCTGAAAATTTGATTGCTTATTGTAAAAAACATCAAATTGAGAGTTTCGGTGCAGAAGGCTTTAATACTAGCGACTGGATTGTGGTCGATTTTGGGCAAGTGATGGTACATATTATGCAAGAAGAGGCTCGTTCTCTTTACCAATTAGAAAAACTGTGGGCATAAAAATGAAATTACAGTTAATTGCCGTCGGTACAAAAATGCCTACTTGGGTTAATGAAGGTTTTATTGAATATCAACGCCGCTTCCCGAAAGATTTACCCTTAGAGTTAATTGAAATTCCTGCCGGTAAACGCGGAAAAAACGCAGATATAAAACGCATTTTAGAGAAAGAAGGTGAGGCAATGCTAGCAGCTTGCCCTAAAAATAGCTTAATTGTAACCCTTGATATTCCCGGTAAGACTTGGACAACACCTCAATTAGCACAACAACTTGAAAGTTGGAAACAGGACGGGCGTGATGTCTGTTTATTAATCGGTGGACCTGAAGGTTTATCTCCTGAGTGCAAACAGGCTGCTGAACGCAGTTGGTCACTTTCAGCCCTCACTATGCCGCACCCGTTAGTGCGCATTGTGGTTGCGGAAAGTTTATACCGCGCCTGGAGTTTAACCACAAATCACCCTTATCATCGAGAGTAATCCAGATGAAATTAATGAAATTTTTGCAGGAAAAAGAGACCATTCGCGACAATCAAGCAGAAAGCAATCTGTTTGCGCGCCGTGCATTAATTTCATTTATTGGTGTACTGATTCTCACCGGTGTACTTTTAACCAACCTATATAATTTGCAAGTTGTGAATTATGACGCCTACCAAACGCGTTCCAACGGTAACCGCATTAAACTGCTCCCGATTGCGCCGACTCGTGGCATTATTTACGACAGAAATAACAAGATCTTAGCAGAAAACCTCACGTTTTTCGGTTTATACATCATACCGGAAAAAGTGGATAATTTAGAACAAACATTCAATCAATTACGGCAAATTGTTGGCTTGACTGATGACGATATTGATGCTTTTAAAAAAGAACGTCGCCGTTCACAACGTTATACACCGATTTTATTAAAAGCTGATTTAAGCGAAGATCAAATTGCACGTTTTTCCGTTAATCAATATGCATTTCCAAGTTTAGAAGTAAAGCCTTATTTTAAAAGACATTATCTATATGGCGAGCCACTCACACATATTCTCGGTTATGTTGCACGAATTAATGACCGTGATGTTGAACGCTTGAAACAAGAAGAAAAAGAAGCCAATTATTCTGGCACACACGACATCGGCAAACTCGGTATTGAACGTTATTATGAAGATGAACTACACGGTCAAGTCGGTTTTGAAGAGGTGGAAGTGAACAGCCAAGGCAAAGTTATTCGTAAATTACGTGAACAACCTGCTGTTGCTGGTAAAAATATTCGTTTAACCTTAGATGTTGATTTACAACGTTATATTTTTAATCTCCTCGGCAATCAAAAAGCAGCGGTCGTGGTAATGAACCCAAAAGACAGCAGCATTTTAGCGATGGTTTCAACACCAAGCTATGACAATAATCTATTCGTGGACGGTATTTCCTATCAAAATTATCAAAGATTATTGAATGATCCAGAGCGTCCATTATACAGTCGTGCATTACAAGGTGCTTATCCACCAGCATCAACAGTAAAACCTTTTATTGCGGTTGCCGCATTAACCGAAGGTGTTATTACACCCAATACCACTTTCTATGATCCCGGTTACTTTATGATCCCAAACACTAATAAGCGTTTCCGTGATTGGCTAAAAACAGGTCACGGTGCTACTAATGTTATCAAAGGCATTACCGAATCATCAGATACCTTTTTCTATAATGTTGCCTACCAAATGGGAATTGATCGTCTGTCGGATTGGATGATGAAATTCGGCTTCGGTCAACTCACTGGAATCGATATTTTAGAAGAAACCAACGGTGTTATGCCAACCAGAGCTTGGAAACAAAAACGCTATAAAAAGCCTTGGTTCCAAGGGGATACCATTCCAGTTGGTATTGGGCAAGGTTATTGGACAGCAACACCGTTACAGTTAGCAAAAGCATTATCTATTCTGATTAATAACGGCAAAGTTAATACTCCGCATTTAATGCAAGAAATTATCGGCAATCAGGTCGAATATTATCAAGATAAACATCAATATCCTGATATTACCGAACCAAATGATATTTATTGGAATATTGCAAAACAGGGAATGTACGGCGTAGTAAACAGCCCAAACGGCACGGCTCGTAAAGCGTTTGCCGGTACGCCTTACAAAGTGGCAGGCAAATCAGGGACAGCACAGGTGTTCAGTTTAAAAGAAAACGAAACTTATAACTCAAAAAACTTGTCTAAACATCTGCACGATCACGCTTGGTTTAACGCTTACGCACCATTTAATGATCCGGAAGTGATCGTGACTATTATTATGGAAAACGCTGGCGGAGGCTCAGGAAATGCCGCACCTATCGTCAGACAAATTTTTGATTATTATTTTGCGCATCAACCACAAACATCCCCAGTTAATCCAAGCGGAGTATCGACACAATGACAGAAAAGCATACAATAACTACTTTGTGGCAGAGATTGCACATTGATTTAAAGCTACTTTTAGGCTTAATAATCGTGGTAATTTATGGTTTAATTGTGCTTTACAGTGCTTCAGGTGGCAGTGAAAAAATGTTCGATAATCGAATAATGCAGGTAGCAATAGGGTTTACCGTGCTATTTGTTTTTGCACAACTGCCGCCCCGCTTCTATCAAAAATTAGCACCGTACTTATATTTAGTCGGTATTATCTTGCTGATTTTGGTAGATTTAATCGGTACAACCAGTAAAGGCGCACAACGCTGGTTGGATTTAGGGCTGTTTCGCTTTCAGCCATCGGAGCTGATAAAATTGTCCGTGCCGCTGATGGTGGCGACCTTTTTAGGCAAACGACAACTACCGCCAAGTTTCGGTAATACTGTCATTGCATTGGTTTTAATTATTGCGCCTACGCTATTGGTGGCAATACAGCCCGATTTAGGAACCTCTATTCTTGTTGCGGCATCAGGCATTTTTGTGGTGTTTCTTGCCGGAATGAGTTGGAAATTGATCGCAACAGCCGTTATCGGTGTTGCCGGTTTTATTCCCGTGTTATGGTTTTACTTGATGCACGATTACCAAAAAACACGGGTATTAACCCTGCTTGATCCTGAAAAAGATCCTTTAGGTGCAGGGTATCACATTATTCAATCAAAAATCGCTATCGGTTCAGGAGGTTTGTTCGGTAAAGGTTGGATGATGGGAACACAATCTCAGTTAGAATTTCTGCCTGAACCTCATACTGACTTTATTTTTGCAGTATTAAGTGAAGAGTACGGATTAATTGGGATTATCGTTTTATTAATCATTTACTTATTTATTATTGGGAGAGGATTAATCATTGGTGCGAAAGCACAAGACGCCTTCGGTCGTATTTTGGCCGGCGCTTTAACATTGATATTCTTTGTTTATGTCTTTGTTAATATTGGTATGGTGAGTGGTATTTTGCCTGTTGTTGGCGTTCCATTGCCGCTAGTAAGCTACGGTGGAACATCGTTTGTGACATTAATGGCCGGTTTCGGCTTAATTATGTCAATTCATACACATCGACGAATGCTTTCTCATGGAAGCTAATTTCCATTTGAGCAATCAAAGAAAGTTAGGGAACATATTTAATATGAAACTAAAGAAACATTTTGCTATGTTGGCTATTTTGCTTTTTCTTTTTCAAAGTTCTTTTGCAATAGCCAAAACAGGAATTCATAACGAAACGAAAAAAATTTATGGTATTGCCGGTCCGAAACTGCAATATCATCCTAAAAAAACAAAAAGTAAAACTTACACCGTCAAAGGAGTACGTTATCGCACAGTGACCACAAAAGAGGCGAAAACCTATGCCAAGCAAGGTAAAGCCAGTTTTTATCATCCTAAATTTGTGGGACAAAGAACCTCCAGCGGTGAAGTTTATAATGAGAAACTGTTTACTGCCGCACATAAAACATTGCCTTTAAACAGTTATGTGCTGGTAACAAACTTACGCAATCACAAAAAAGTGGTTGTCAGAATTAACGATCGAGGTCCATTCCATTCAAATAGGATTATTGATCTATCAAAAGCAGCAGCCAAAGAACTGGGAATGACCAGTCACGGCGTTGCTAATGTAAAACTTGATATGGTGATTATTGACCGTAACGGTAATCTCTCTGGTAAAGGCGGAAAAACACTCATTGCCTCTCGCCTTAATACACAGAAAGAGAACAACGTTATTGTTAATAACCAAAGGGTAAGCAAACAATTTAGATTGACTGCCAATAACATTGTAAGCAAAGAGAAAGCGGAACAGCTAATTTCTGCATTAGCTATTGATGATATAAAAACAGAAATTACCCAAGAAGGGGATAAATATAACATTCATATTGGGCCTGTTCTCGACCCCAATAAAGTAAACAGCATCAAACTCGCTTTTTCTCGTTTACAAACGGATGATAGTCAGCTCTATACTTATCGCTACTAATTAACGTTGTAAGGATGAAAAAATGTCGCTGTATTCTAAAAAACTGAAAAAACTCGCCTTTGCCGGTTTACTCGGTTTTTCCAGTATCTCTGTTGCTTTTGCGGAAGGTCTTTATGATATTGCTCCACCGCAAATTAATGCTCAGACCTATATTTTAATGGATTACAATAGCGGTGCCGTATTGGCGGCACTCAATCCCGATCAGAAACATTATCCGGCATCATTAACCAAAATGATGACAAGTTATGTTATCGGTCAAGCCTTGAAAGAAGGGAGAATCCATAATACCGATATGGTAACGATTGACGAAGAATCTTGGGGGAAAAATTTCCCAGGATCATCAAAAATGTTTTTGAATGTCAATCAACAAGTTTCCGTTTCCGACTTAAATCGGGGCATTATTATTGCTTCAGGAAATGATGCTTGCGTAGCAATGGCAAAATACCTTGCCGGCTCTCAAGCAAATTTCATCAATATGATGAATCAATATGTCGATCAATTTGGCTTAAAGAATACACACTTTGAAACAGTACACGGCCTTGATCACGAAAATCAATACTCCACCTCACGTGATATGGCACTTATCGGCGCACGAATTATTCGTGATTTGCCGGAAGAGTATCATATTTATGCCGAAAAAGAGTTCACCTTCAACAACATTAAACAACCTAACCGTAACGGCTTATTATGGGACAAAAATCTCACCGTTGATGGCTTAAAAACCGGACATACCGATGAAGCAGGTTATAATTTAGTCGCTTCCGCAGTTAACAATAATATGCGTTTAATCTCGGTGGTGATGGGCGTAAACTCGTTTAAAGGCCGTGAAATTGAAAGCAAAAAACTATTGCAATGGGGCTTCGCCAATTTTGAGAATGTGAAACCGCTCGCCGCTAATCAAGTTGTTTCCGAACAGCCGGTTTATTACGGTAAAGAAAGCAAAATCAAACTCGGCACACTTTCCGATGTTTATTTAGTTATTCCGAAAGGCAAAAGTCAAGCCATTAAAGCACGCTACCAACTCAATCAAAAATTCCTTGAAGCACCGTTAAAACAGGGGCAAGTTGTTGGTTCTATCGTTTATCAGCTTGATGGTAAAGATATTCAAAAAGCCGATCTTCAAGTAATGAATAATGTTGAAGAAGCTGGTTTCTTCGGCAAAGCGTGGGATTGGTTAGTGCTGACCGTAAAAAGCATTTTTAGTTAGATAAGTTTGCTTTAACACTTATTTAACAATAACCCTTGAAATTTTGCTAACCCACCTTATTTAGGGTGGGTTAAATTGCATTATCTTTAGGGTAGAAATTAATACCAAAGATAAAATCACAGTTAAGAGAGGAAATTATGCAACAACAAGAACAACCAAAACTTAAAGATTTACTCGAATTCCCGTGTGATTTCCCATACAAAGTTGTTGGACTCGCACATCCTGAACTCACTGATCGCGTCCTTGCCGTTGTACAACAACACGCACCGGGCGATTACACTCCTTCTGTAAAGCCAAGCCGAAATGGTAAATATCACTCCGTTTCCTTTACCATTAACGCTCAGAATATCGAACAGATAGAACGTTTATATAAAGAATTGGCCGAAATTGAATTAGTCAAAATGGTGTTATAACCAAGGTAGTACTATGGAAAGTACAATAGAACAGATTAAGCAAAAAGTGATTATTCGTCAGCTTGGTGTGCAACCTTATGACACTGTTTGGCATCGTATGCAACAATTTACTGATCAGCGTACTGCCGATACGATTGATGAAATTTGGTTAGTGCAACATCCGCCGGTGTTTACCCAAGGTCAGGCAGGTAAACCGGAACACATTCTAACCAAAACCAACATTCCTATCGTTCAATCCGACCGTGGCGGGCAAGTTACCTACCACGGACCGGGGCAACAAGTGATGTACATTCTGGTTGATATTAAACGCCGCAAAGCAATTGATAAATTATCCGGCAAAGAATCGCCACTTTCAGTAAGAGATCTTGTTACTGACTTGGAACAATGTGTAGTTAAAACCTTAGCTGATTATGGCATTGAAGGCTATCCAAAACCGGATGCACCTGGTGTTTATATTAACGGCAAAAAAATCTGTTCTCTTGGTTTGCGTATCCGTAAAGGCTGTTCATTCCACGGGTTAGCATTCAATATTCATATGGATCTCTCGCCGTTTCATAACATTAATCCTTGTGGTTACGCCGGCTTGGAAATGTGCCAATTACAAGATTTTGTTAAAGAACCTATTACCTGTGCCGATGTCGCACCTAAATTAATCGAACATTTCACCCGCTTAATCGGCTATCAACAACTCACCTTTGTTGATGGTCTGGACAACACACAATAAGGAAAAAATATGGGCACTCCGTTTAAAATGGAACGTGGCGTTAAATATCGTGATGCCGCTAAGACTTCAATTATTCCAGTAAAAAATATTGATCCTAACCAAGAGCTGTTACCCAAGCCAGAATGGATGAAAATTAAACTTCCAGCGAATACTGAAAAAATCTTAAATATCAAAAAGGCAATGCGTAAGAACGGCTTGAACTCTGTATGTGAAGAAGCCTCTTGCCCGAACCTGGCTGAATGCTTCCATCACGGCACTGCAACTTTTATGATTTTAGGTGCTATCTGTACTCGTCGTTGCCCGTTCTGTGATGTAGCACACGGCAAACCGTTACCGCCTGATCCGGAAGAACCAAAAAAATTGGCACAGACTATTCACGATATGGGATTACGCTATGTGGTTATCACGTCTGTCGATCGTGATGATCTTCGTGACGGTGGAGCCGGTCATTTTGCCGAATGTGTGAAAGAAATCCGCGCCTTAAATCCAAATATTAAAATTGAAATTTTAGTGCCGGATTTTCGTGGCCGTATTGAAGTAGCACTTGAAAAATTAGCGCAAAATCCACCGGATGTTTTTAATCATAACCTTGAAAATATTCCTCGCTTATATAAAGAAGTTCGTCCGGGTGCAGATTACCAATGGTCTTTACGCTTACTGCGCGAATTTAAACAAATGTTCCCAAATATTCCGACCAAATCCGGATTAATGGTTGGCTTAGGAGAAACCAACGAAGAAATTTTGCAAGTAATGCAAGATTTACGCGATAACGGCGTCACTATGTTGACATTAGGTCAATATTTACAACCAAGTCGCCACCACTTACCAGTAGCACGTTATGTGCCACCAAGTGAATTTGATCAATTCAGAAGCAAGGCAAAAGAGATGGGATTTGAACACGCAGCTTGTGGCCCTTTCGTTCGTTCCTCCTACCACGCCGACTTACAAGCAAAAGGCGTAGAAGTTAAATAATTTCATTAATGATGGGTAGAAAATAGCGCCCATCATTATCACAAAATTTTCTTTTTTCGATCATCATCACAAAACTACTCACAACGCTTTTCTATATTTGCACTTTTTCTCTATGCTTGTCCTTATTTTGCATTGAGGAATGTTATGTCATTAGCAGTTGTTTACAGCCGTGCCTCTATCGGAGTGCAGGCACCATTAATCACGATCGAAGTTCATATGAGTAACGGCGCGCCGGGGTTAACCTTGGTCGGCTTACCGGAAACCACCGTAAAAGAGGCAAGAGATCGTGTTCGTAGTGCATTAATGAATGCTAATTTTATCTATCCGACTCAACGAATCACCGTTAATCTTGCACCGGCAGATCTACCGAAAGAAGGAGGAAGATTTGATTTACCAATTGCATTAGGTATCTTAGCAGCTTCAGGGCAAATCGATGCTCAAAAGTTACAATCCTTTGAATTTATTGGAGAACTGGCACTTACTGGAAATTTACGTGGCGTACAAGGCGTTATTCCGGCTATTTTGGCGGCGAATAACGCAAAACGTGAATTAATTATCGCCAAACAAAATGCTCAAGAAGCAACCTTAGTTGCCAACACACAAACCTATTTTGCCGACTCGCTATTAGATGTTGTCAGTTTTTTGAATCAGCAACAAAAATTGCCGATAGCACAACAATTACCGCCAGTTTCCCATTCTAAAAACCCCCATTTACTGGATATGACCGATATTATCGGACAACAACACGCTAAACGAGCTTTACTCATTGCTGCTGCCGGACAGCATAATCTCCTCTTTTTAGGGCCACCCGGTACAGGCAAAACTATGTTGGCAAGTCGATTAACAACACTATTGCCAGAGATGACAGAACAAGAAGCGATTGAAACGGCTGCCATTAATAGCTTAGTACAACGTTGTGTGGATTATCAGCATTGGAAACAACGCCCTTTTCGCTCACCCCATCACAGTGCGTCAATGGCAGCATTAGTTGGTGGCGGCACTATTCCTAAACCGGGAGAAATTTCCCTTGCCCATAATGGCGTGCTTTTTTTGGACGAATTGCCTGAGTTTGATCGCAAAGTGCTTGACGCCTTACGAGAACCGCTGGAAAGTGGCGAAATCGTGATCTCACGTACAGCGGCAAAAGTGACTTTTCCTGCAAAATTTCAACTCATTGCCGCAATGAACCCAAGCCCGACAGGGCATTATCAAGGCACACATAACCGTACCTCGCCGCAACAGATTATGCGCTACCTTAATCGGTTATCCGGTCCATTTCTTGACCGCTTTGATCTCTCAATTGAAGTGCCGTTACTGCCACAAGGCACTTTGCAACAATTACCTAAAGACGAAAACAGCAGTGAAAAATTAAAACATATCGTGATACAGGCGAGGAAAAAACAACTCTCTCGTTGCGGAAAAATTAATGCCCATTTATCTGGCAAAGAGATCGAACAATATTGCAAATTAATACAAGATGATGCCATTTTTCTTGAAAATGCATTGAATAAACTTGGGCTTTCTGTTAGAGCCTATCATCGCATTTTACGAGTTTCTCGCACTATCGCCGATCTGGCAGGTGAAGAGCAAATCCAACGCATTCATCTAGCTGAAGCACTAGGTTATCGTGCTATGGACAGGTTATTACAGCGTTTAACCGCTAATATTAATAACGCCATTTAACCGCCAATTATTCTCAAATTTCACAAACACAACAGGAAGCTTTCCCCACTTGTCGCCATCTTAAATTTAAAGGTACTACCTTCTACCTAACAAAATCTTAAAAAAACCCACCAAGCTCAGCTTGATGGGTTCATTATCAGTTTATTTATACAAAAGTATATTCAAACTTAAATGTGATTAAACATTAAATAATATTAATACCATCTTCAATATAAAGTTTGTATCCTCCACTAAATGTATAAACCTTATAACTATAGGACTCAGAGTGACCATCTCCATCTCTATCTTCATACTGAGTTGTTTTAGTTTGGCTTCCTCTTACATTAACATCTACAGTATTAAGTGTTGAACTAGATTGGTCTTTTTTAATATATAGCGATTTACCATTATCTTCAGTTAAGCTCGTTTCATCAATACGAATAGTATTTTTTCCTGTAGAATTTTTAAAGACAATTTCTTCAATCGACCATAAATTAGTCCATCCACTGCTATATCCTACGATAAACTGGTTATTACGTCCTGTAATATTTAAGGTATCCGTACCCGTTCCCCCTGATACTGCATTCTGATTATCGCCTCTAAAGTACTGCACAGTGAAAGTATCATTACCTTCTCCACCCATAAGGTAAGTATTCGTACTATTAATTGTATTGGTCACAGTAATCACATCATCACCTTTACCTGCATCAATACGATTTGAGCCATCGATAATACCATGTATGGTAATGTTATCATTCTCATCACCCATTCGGATAAGTGAGTCTTGGAGCTTACCTGAGATGGTTACCCTATCTTGACCAGCGCCTAAATTGATAACCTCAGTTTCTATTCCTTTTCCAACGAGGCTACCATTAATCGTTACTGTATCATTTCCACTTTGGGCAAAACCTTGATCATTGTTGCTCACACCGATCCAAGTTTGTTCAGCATTACCTGTAATCGTTATGCTGTTATCACCGGAACCAATATTAAAGGTACTATTGTTAACATTACCCTTAATCGTAATTGTATCTGTACCAGTACCACCGGAATAACCAACACTACTGCTTGATCCTAATGAAAGCATATTAGTTCCATCTCCCATCCAGAAACGAGACTCTGATGTTGCGCCAAGAGTAACAGTGTCACTATTAGTACCACCAAGATAATTCAATCTCAATACTGAACCAGTAATTGATAATGTATTTTCACCATTGCCTAAGTCAATACGTGTGCCAATGTCTTTTGCATTACCTATTTTCGTTTCATTTGGATTCAACCCTTTTGCACCTAATACAGCTTCACTGCCTGCTCCGGCACGGTTAATAGCAGAAACCAATTTATCACTTACTTTTTGTTTAAATGCTGTTTCATAAAAACCTTTGTACATATCATTTTTTGCACCTTCTTCCATGTTTTTAATAAAAGCACCATCTAACCAATAATAAGGATCTGAATTAAACTCAGCATTACCCTTAACAACAACCGTATCAGCTTCGTCTCCCATCATCATTGAGGAACGTCCACCAATATTGCTATTAAAAGTCACGTTACTTGAACCATCGGATACCATTAAAAATTTAGTTGTATCAGATACATATATACCACCGTCCACTTGAACCGTATTATGTCCGCCACCTAAATCAATAATATTCGAAGATTTATAACCAGTAGCAACTGATGCTGATTCACCACCTATATATCCACCTACGGTAAGCTTATCATCACCGCTACCAAAGCGAATATAGTTCCCCGAACCGTCTTCAGCTCCAGCAATAATATTATGATAAATACTCACTTCATTATTGCCTTCGCCCATATCGATTTTC
The DNA here is from genome assembly GCF_054166015.1 of Gallibacterium sp. ZY190522. NCBI lineage: Bacteria > Pseudomonadati > Pseudomonadota > Gammaproteobacteria > Pasteurellales > Pasteurellaceae > Gallibacterium > Gallibacterium sp. ZY190522. Next base: position 2,251,778 of record NZ_CM135118.1, on the reverse strand, counting down.
GCATTGGTGTAATACAATGAACCATTATCATAAAGAGACGCCCCAACACCTTGGTCTCCGGAATGGCTCGTTACTAACAATTTATCATTGTCGTCACCCATATCAATTTGGTTAGAACCATCATAGAACGGCACGAAAGGGCCTTTACGTCCATTCATATAAGCTAACTCAATGACATCATCACCCTCGTTAGTTTTAATTTTCACGTGTCCGCCCACACCTTTGGCTTTAATATAATCATTGCCACCAGCAAGCGTATCAAGAGCAAAACGAATTTGTTTTGTTTCCGAACCTTTTGCTTCCGAAGCAATCATACCTTGTACTTTCGTATCGTTATTACCAGGATCAGTTTGTACATTCTCTACAAGAATAATATCCGCAGCATCCTCAGCGCCCGTCCATTTATAAAAGTACTTACGATAGCTACCAGGAGCTACATCATTATATATTTCATCCTGTTTAGCTGCTTCTTTATCTAAATCCCAACCCGGTGCGTGATCTTCTTGTTTATCCGCTGGATTATCAGGATACTCATCAGCAATACGCATATCCCAGTCAAGTTTTGGATTATATACCGCAATTTTACCGTTGTTTCCTGAGCCAGTCAGAGTATGTACTTTCTCAGTAGGTAAAGTGGCATCACCAAAGATCAAAGTAGCTTTATTACCATCAAAAGTATCCGCTGAATGATCAGACTCTGCCTTACCATTTAAATTAAGGATAACTTTATTTCCGTCTGCTACAGCCGGTGTCTTCGATTCGCTATCAAAGGCAAGTGGTTCTATTGGTGTGACTTCAGGCACGGTCGCTGGTGCTAATTCGTCTATCTTCGCGTTTAATTCCCCTTGCTTCTCTGCTGGCGCTGCTTTAATCGCTTCTTTAGCTTCCGCTTTCGCCTCGGCTAACTCTCGATTTGCAGTTTCTACCGCAGCCGCTTCTTCCGCTGTCACCACACCATCGGTGTTAGCATCACGTGCCGCATTATCTGCTTTGGTTTTCGCATCAACAGCTGCTTGGATTTTGGCATCAATCTCATCTTGTACGCCATTCGCAGGGTTCTTGTCGTTGACGGTCGGCACAGTTGCTGGTGCTAATTCGTCTATCTTCGCGTTTAATTCCCCTTGCTTCTCTGCTGGCGCTGCTTTAATCGCTTCTTTAGCTTCCGCTTTCGCCTCGGCTAACTCTCGATTTGCAGTTTCTACCGCAGCCGCTTCTTCCGCTGTCACCACACCATCGGTGTTAGCATCACGTGCCGCATTATCTGCTTTGGTTTTCGCATCAACAGCTGCTTGGATTTTGGCATCAATCTCATCTTGTACGCCATTCGCAGGGTTCTTGTCGTTGACGGTCGGCACAGTTGCTGGTGCTAATTCGTCTATCTTCGCGTTTAATTCCCCTTGCTTCTCTGCTGGCGCTGCTTTAATCGCTTCTTTAGCTTCCGCTTTCGCCTCGGCTAACTCTCGATTTGCAGTTTCTACCGCAGCCGCTTCTTCCGCTGTCACCACACCATCGGTGTTAGCATCACGTGCCGCATTATCTGCTTTGGTTTTCGCATCAACAGCTGCTTGGATTTTGGCATCAATCTCATCTTGTACGCCATTCGCAGGGTTCTTGTCGTTGACGGTCGGCACGGTCGCTGGTGCTAATTCGTCTATCTTCGCGTTTAATTCCCCTTGCTTCTCTGCTGGCGCTGCTTTAATCGCTTCTTTAGCTTCCGCTTTCGCCTCGGCTAACTCTCGATTTGCAGTTTCTACCGCAGCCGCTTCTTCCGCTGTCACCACACCATCGGTGTTAGCATCACGTGCCGCATTATCTGCTTTGGTTTTCGCATCAACAGCTGCTTGGATTTTGGCATCAATCTCATCTTGTACGCCATTCGCAGGGTTCTTGTCGTTGACGGTCGGCACAGTTGCTGGTGCTAATTCGTCTATCTTCGCGTTTAATTCCCCTTGCTTCTCTGCTGGCGCTGCTTTAATCGCTTCTTTAGCTTCCGCTTTCGCCTCGGCTAACTCTCGATTTGCAGTTTCTACCGCAGCCGCTTCTTCCGCTGTCACCACACCATCGGTGTTAGCATCACGTGCCGCATTATCTGCTTTGGTTTTCGCATCAACAGCTGCTTGGATTTTGGCATCAATCTCATCTTGTACGCCATTCGCAGGGTTCTTGTCGTTGACGGTCGGCACAGTTGCTGGTGCTAATTCGTCTATCTTCGCGTTTAATTCCCCTTGCTTCTCTGCTGGCGCTGCTTTAATCGCTTCTTTAGCTTCCGCTTTCGCCTCGGCTAACTCTCGATTTGCAGTTTCTACCGCAGCCGCTTCTTCCGCTGTCACCACACCATCGGTGTTAGCATCACGTGCCGCATTATCTGCTTTGGTTTTCGCATCAACAGCTGCTTGGATTTTGGCATCAATCTCATCTTGTACGCCATTCGCAGGGTTCTTGTCGTTGACGGTCGGCACAGTTGCTGGTGCTAATTCGTCTATCTTCGCGTTTAATTCCCCTTGCTTCTCTGCTGGCGCTGCTTTAATCGCTTCTTTAGCTTCCGCTTTCGCCTCGGCTAACTCTCGATTTGCAGTTTCTACCGCAGCCGCTTCTTCCGCTGTCACCACACCATCGGTGTTAGCATCACGTGCCGCATTATCTGCTTTGGTTTTCGCATCAACAGCTGCTTGGATTTTGGCATCAATCTCATCTTGTACGCCATTCGCAGGGTTCTTGTCGTTGACGGTCGGCACAGTTGCTGGTGCTAATTCGTCTATCTTCGCGTTTAATTCCCCTTGCTTCTCTGCTGGCGCTGCTTTAATCGCTTCTTTAGCTTCCGCTTTCGCCTCGGCTAACTCTCGATTTGCAGTTTCTACCGCAGCCGCTTCTTCCGCTGTCACCACACCATCGGTGTTAGCATCACGTGCCGCATTATCTGCTTTGGTTTTCGCATCAACAGCTGCTTGGATTTTGGCATCAATCTCATCTTGTACGCCATTCGCAGGGTTCTTGTCGTTGACGGTCGGCACAGTTGCTGGTGCTAATTCGTCTATCTTCGCGTTTAATTCCCCTTGCTTCTCTGCTGGCGCTGCTTTAATCGCTTCTTTAGCTTCCGCTTTCGCCTCGGCTAACTCTCGATTTGCAGTTTCTACCGCAGCCGCTTCTTCCGCTGTCACCACACCATCGGTGTTAGCATCACGTGCCGCATTATCTGCTTTGGTTTTCGCATCAACAGCTGCTTGGATTTTGGCATCAATCTCATCTTGTACGCCATTCGCAGGGTTCTTGTCGTTGACGGTCGGCACAGTTGCTGGTGCTAATTCGTCTATCTTCGCGTTTAATTCCCCTTGCTTCTCTGCTGGCGCTGCTTTAATCGCTTCTTTAGCTTCCGCTTTCGCCTCGGCTAACTCTCGATTTGCAGTTTCTACCGCAGCCGCTTCTTCCGCTGTCACCACACCATCGGTGTTAGCATCACGTGCCGCATTATCTGCTTTGGTTTTCGCATCAACAGCTGCTTGGATTTTGGCATCAATCTCATCTTGTACGCCATTCGCAGGGTTCTTGTCGTTGACGGTCGGCACAGTTGCTGGTGCTAATTCGTCTATCTTCGCGTTTAATTCCCCTTGCTTCTCTGCTGGCGCTGCTTTAATCGCTTCTTTAGCTTCCGCTTTCGCCTCGGCTAACTCTCGATTTGCAGTTTCTACCGCAGCCGCTTCTTCCGCTGTCACCACACCATCGGTGTTAGCATCACGTGCCGCATTATCTGCTTTGGTTTTCGCATCAACAGCTGCTTGGATTTTGGCATCAATCTCATCTTGTACGCCATTCGCAGGGTTCTTGTCGTTGACGGTCGGCACGGTCGCTGGTGCTAATTCGTCTATCTTCGCGTTTAATTCCCCTTGCTTCTCTGCTGGCGCTGCTTTAATCGCTTCTTTAGCTTCCGCTTTCGCCTCGGCTAACTCTCGATTTGCAGTTTCTACCGCAGCCGCTTCTTCCGCTGTCACCACACCATCGGTGTTAGCATCACGTGCCGCATTATCTGCTTTGGTTTTCGCATCAACAGCTGCTTGGATTTTGGCATCAATCTCATCTTGTACGCCATTCGCAGGGTTCTTGTCGTTGACGGTCGGCACAGTTGCTGGTGCTAATTCGTCTATCTTCGCGTTTAATTCCCCTTGCTTCTCTGCTGGCGCTGCTTTAATCGCTTCTTTAGCTTCCGCTTTCGCCTCGGCTAACTCTCGATTTGCAGTTTCTACCGCAGCCGCTTCTTCCGCTGTCACCACACCATCGGTGTTAGCATCACGTGCCGCATTATCTGCTTTGGTTTTCGCATCAACAGCTGCTTGGATTTTGGCATCAATCTCATCTTGTACGCCATTCGCAGGGTTCTTGTCGTTGACGGTCGGCACAGTTGCTGGTGCTAATTCGTCTATCTTCGCGTTTAATTCCCCTTGCTTCTCTGCTGGCGCTGCTTTAATCGCTTCTTTAGCTTCCGCTTTCGCCTCGGCTAACTCTCGATTTGCAGTTTCTACCGCAGCCGCTTCTTCCGCTGTCACCACACCATCGGTGTTAGCATCACGTGCCGCATTATCTGCTTTGGTTTTCGCATCAACAGCTGCTTGGATTTTGGCATCAATCTCATCTTGTACGCCATTCGCAGGGTTCTTGTCGTTGACGGTCGGCACAGTTGCTGGTGCTAATTCGTCTATCTTCGCGTTTAATTCCCCTTGCTTCTCTGCTGGCGCTGCTTTAATCGCTTCTTTAGCTTCCGCTTTCGCCTCGGCTAACTCTCGATTTGCAGTTTCTACCGCAGCCGCTTCTTCCGCTGTCACCACACCATCGGTGTTAGCATCACGTGCCGCATTATCTGCTTTGGTTTTCGCATCAACAGCTGCTTGGATTTTGGCATCAATCTCATCTTGTACGCCATTCGCAGGGTTCTTGTCGTTGACGGTCGGCACAGTTGCTGGTGCTAATTCGTCTATCTTCGCGTTTAATTCCCCTTGCTTCTCTGCTGGCGCTGCTTTAATCGCTTCTTTAGCTTCCGCTTTCGCCTCGGCTAACTCTCGATTTGCAGTTTCTACCGCAGCCGCTTCTTCCGCTGTCACCACACCATCGGTGTTAGCATCACGTGCCGCATTATCTGCTTTGGTTTTCGCATCAACAGCTGCTTGGATTTTGGCATCAATCTCATCTTGTACGCCATTCGCAGGGTTCTTGTCGTTGACGGTCGGCACAGTTGCTGGTGCTAATTCGTCTATCTTCGCGTTTAATTCCCCTTGCTTCTCTGCTGGCGCTGCTTTAATCGCTTCTTTAGCTTCCGCTTTCGCCTCGGCTAACTCTCGATTTGCAGTTTCTACCGCAGCCGCTTCTTCCGCTGTCACCACACCATCGGTGTTAGCATCACGTGCCGCATTATCTGCTTTGGTTTTCGCATCAACAGCTGCTTGGATTTTGGCATCAATCTCATCTTGTACGCCATTCGCAGGGTTCTTGTCGTTGACGGTCGGCACAGTTGCTGGTGCTAATTCGTCTATCTTCGCGTTTAATTCCCCTTGCTTCTCTGCTGGCGCTGCTTTAATCGCTTCTTTAGCTTCCGCTTTCGCCTCGGCTAACTCTCGATTTGCAGTTTCTACCGCAGCCGCTTCTTCCGCTGTCACCACACCATCGGTGTTAGCATCACGTGCCGCATTATCTGCTTTGGTTTTCGCATCAACAGCTGCTTGGATTTTGGCATCAATCTCATCTTGTACGCCATTCGCAGGGTTCTTGTCGTTGACGGTCGGCACAGTTGCTGGTGCTAATTCGTCTATCTTCGCGTTTAATTCCCCTTGCTTCTCTGCTGGCGCTGCTTTAATCGCTTCTTTAGCTTCCGCTTTCGCCTCGGCTAACTCTCGATTTGCAGTTTCTACCGCAGCCGCTTCTTCCGCTGTCACCACACCATCGGTGTTAGCATCACGTGCCGCATTATCTGCTTTGGTTTTCGCATCAACAGCTGCTTGGATTTTGGCATCAATCTCATCTTGTACGCCATTCGCAGGGTTCTTGTCGTTGACGGTCGGCACAGTTGCTGGTGCTAATTCGTCTATCTTCGCGTTTAATTCCCCTTGCTTCTCTGCTGGCGCTGCTTTAATCGCTTCTTTAGCTTCCGCTTTCGCCTCGGCTAACTCTCGATTTGCAGTTTCTACCGCAGCCGCTTCTTCCGCTGTCACCACACCATCGGTGTTAGCATCACGTGCCGCATTATCTGCTTTGGTTTTCGCATCAACAGCTGCTTGGATTTTGGCATCAATCTCATCTTGTACGCCATTCGCAGGGTTCTTGTCGTTGACGGTCGGCACAGTTGCTGGTGCTAATTCGTCTATCTTCGCGTTTAATTCCCCTTGCTTCTCTGCTGGCGCTGCTTTAATCGCTTCTTTAGCTTCCGCTTTCGCCTCGGCTAACTCTCGATTTGCAGTTTCTACCGCAGCCGCTTCTTCCGCTGTCACCACACCATCGGTGTTAGCATCACGTGCCGCATTATCTGCTTTGGTTTTCGCATCAACAGCTGCTTGGATTTTGGCATCAATCTCATCTTGTACGCCATTCGCAGGGTTCTTGTCGTTGACGGTCGGCACAGTTGCTGGTGCTAATTCGTCTATCTTCGCGTTTAATTCCCCTTGCTTCTCTGCTGGCGCTGCTTTAATCGCTTCTTTAGCTTCCGCTTTCGCCTCGGCTAACTCTCGATTTGCAGTTTCTACCGCAGCCGCTTCTTCCGCTGTCACCACACCATCGGTGTTAGCATCACGTGCCGCATTATCTGCTTTGGTTTTCGCATCAACAGCTGCTTGGATTTTGGCATCAATCTCATCTTGTACGCCATTCGCAGGGTTCTTGTCGTTGACGGTCGGCACGGTCGCTGGTGCTAATTCGTCTATCTTCGCGTTTAATTCCCCTTGCTTCTCTGCTGGCGCTGCTTTAATCGCTTCTTTAGCTTCCGCTTTCGCCTCGGCTAACTCTCGATTTGCAGTTTCTACCGCAGCCGCTTCTTCCGCTGTCACCACACCATCGGTGTTAGCATCACGTGCCGCATTATCTGCTTTGGTTTTCGCATCAACAGCTGCTTGGATTTTGGCATCAATCTCATCTTGTACGCCATTCGCAGGGTTCTTGTCGTTGACGGTCGGCACAGTTGCTGGTGCTAATTCGTCTATCTTCGCGTTTAATTCCCCTTGCTTCTCTGCTGGCGCTGCTTTAATCGCTTCTTTAGCTTCCGCTTTCGCCTCGGCTAACTCTCGATTTGCAGTTTCTACCGCAGCCGCTTCTTCCGCTGTCACCACACCATCGGTGTTAGCATCACGTGCCGCATTATCTGCTTTGGTTTTCGCATCAACAGCTGCTTGGATTTTGGCATCAATCTCATCTTGTACGCCATTCGCAGGGTTCTTGTCGTTGACGGTCGGCACAGTTGCTGGTGCTAATTCGTCTATCTTCGCGTTTAATTCCCCTTGCTTCTCTGCTGGCGCTGCTTTAATCGCTTCTTTAGCTTCCGCTTTCGCCTCGGCTAACTCTCGATTTGCAGTTTCTACCGCAGCCGCTTCTTCCGCTGTCACCACACCATCGGTGTTAGCATCACGTGCCGCATTATCTGCTTTGGTTTTCGCATCAACAGCTGCTTGGATTTTGGCATCAATCTCATCTTGTACGCCATTCGTAGGGTTCTTGTCGTTGTCGGTCGGTACGCTAACATTATTAACATTATCTAAACGCTCTTTTAGATCATCTTTGTCTTTATCATTAGGTAGATCTTTTAATGCATTTTCTGCATCTTCTTTTGCTTTAGTGATTTCTTCATTTAGACTATCTAATTTATCTTTCTCTTCTTGAGAAATCACGCCATCTTTCTTAGCCTCTTTTAATGCTTCTTCCGCTTTTGTTTCTGCGTCTTCTGCTGCCTTGACTAATTTTTCTGCATTTTCTAACGCAGGATCTTTATCCTGTTCTCCAACATCCGGTTTGTCTTTTCCTGTGTTGCCTTGATCGTCTGTAGGGTCTGTTGGAGTTGGTTGTTCTGGATCTGTTGACGGATTTCCGCCATTCTCGGGAATTTCAATGGGATTAACGGCATCTAATCTTTCTTTCAGTGCTTCTTGTTCTTTATCTTTAGGTAGGTTGTTTAGTGCTTCTTCTGCCTTTGTTTTTGCGTCTTTTATTGCTTGATTTGCTTCTTTAATGGCAGCGTTTTCTTCTGCTGTGATTTGATTATCTTCTTTTGCTTTTTCAAGAAGATCTTTGGCTTGTTGGTAGGCTTTTTCAGCGGCTTTAACTGCTTCTTCGGCGGCGGTAATCTTAGTGCTTTCTACCCCCCCCCCGTATGGGATGATCCCTTGCCACCACTGCTTCCACCGCCTGCGGCTAATGCAATGCCTCCGAGCAATGCTGCTGCACCGGCTACATATGTCCAAGGACTAAAACTTTGTCCATTTTCTAAGCTGGTTGTTAATGTTCCACTGGCAATATCGTTGCTACTAAAACCACTCATTTCTGCTTCAACTTGGGTAACGATAACCTTGCCTTGCTCAGCGCCTTGTGCCGCACTATCAAACACTGCAAAGCATTGCTGTTCTGCGCTGCATTCGCCCCAAAATTCATCTATGATAACTTCAATCTTGTCTTTTTGGCTTTTTATAACAAGATCGTTACCTGATCGGGAAACTTGTAAATCTTCTGGGGTTTTTCCTGTTTCACTGTCTATAACGTGATACTCTTCTCCGGCAACGGCCAATTCTACATATTTGCCTTTTTTGGCAACTTTGCTTAAATCAATTCGCTGTCCTGATTTTGCTTTGATTAAAATTAGACTCATTAGAGTCCTCCTTTTTTGGCTGATGATAAATTTATTTAACGTTTTTCTTGTGCCATCTAATCTATAAAAATTGAAGATGATCCCTATTCGTTATAGTTATCTACAATGAAAATAGATTAAACTATCCACAAAAGCGTGCATGCTATCTAATAAATGCAAGGTTGTCAAAATAGGAAAGTAGTAGTAGTAGTAGTAGTAGTAGTAGGCGATGATAGAAAACGTTTGCATTAAAACAAACACTTTTTCAAATCTTAACCAGTTATTTTATTTATAAAAATATGATATTTTTTTACATATTATTAATATAATATTATCTATTTTTTAAACAAAAGATCTGTATTCATATGTATAAAATAAGAGTTATTAACTATATTGATAAATAATAACAATCAGTAAAGAAGGTAATATCTATCAATAAATATAACTATATCTTTCAGGAGAAATGTTTCTTTGTTATGGAGTTATTTAATGATGGTTGTCATACAGGTATCCCATTAAGAAATACTTCCTTAATGGGATAAAATTTAAATTTGTAACATTATTTTTGAATAACAATTCGCCAGCTTGCTTCACCAGTCTGTTCAAACTCTGTCACTTGATAGCCTGATTCGGCAGCCCATTGTGGGATCGATTCAGTTGCTTGAGTACAGTCAAAGGTAATAACTAACTCATCATCTTTATTCAATTTGGCAATCGCCTCTTTCGCTTCTTCCAATGGGAATGGACAAACTAAACCTGAAGTTTCTAATTCAACACGCATAATAAATTTCCTTTTTTCTATTTGTCATTAAGTTGTAATTAAGCTAATTGTGGTTTTAATACCTTATTTTTTCTTGGACGAATAATGGTGAAATAAGCAGCAAACCAAGTACCTAATATCATTGCAATTAATGAAATCCAGCCCTGCCAAGAAAAAATTGCCGTTTCGACTAAACCGTTTCCAATTGAGCAACCTCCTGCTAAACTGGCTCCAAATCCCATTAACACTCCTCCAAAAGCACTGCGAATAATTGTGGTTTGATCTGGAATACGGAATTTAAATTCATTAGCGCCTTTTGCTGCAATAAATGAGCCAACTAAAATACCAAGCACTAAAAAAGTCGCCCAATTGATATATTGACTATCGCCAGTGGTGAGAAATTGAACTAACCCAGCAGTCGGTGAAGTAATGCCTAAACCGTGATGACGACCGGTAGCAGTACTAAGTGGCCACGCTAATAATGCAATTACACCAACTAGAACCGCTGTAAAGAAAGGATGCCAACGTTTTTCAAATAATAAATGTGCTAAACCAGAACGTTTTGCCGGTAAAGTAGCAATTTTCATTTTTAAGTCAACCACGCTGTTACCGTTACTAAAACCAATACCAACCACCACGCTGAAATGCCTAAAGTTTGATCAATAGTATGATCAGGAAATGGGTTCTGTTTTAGTTCTTGGTTAACACTTTTTAATAAACCATATTTTGTCGCTGCCGCTGATAAAGCATAAGTCAATAATGCCACCCAGCTACCGAATAATCCCTCACCTGCTCGATACTAAGTTCCAGTAGCACATCCACCAGCATAAACAATGCCAACACCAAAAAGAAATCCGCCGATAATGACCGCGTTTAACGCCAAGGTTCCTTCCGGCACAGTAAACATTCCGAATGCTTGTAAGCTATATAAGCCGACAGATTGCACTGCAATCGCGATTAAGAATGCAGTGAACATCCGACTATTTTTACTCACATATAAATCTCGAAATGCGCCAGTAACACAGAACCGACCTCGTTGCAGCACAAAGCCGAGCAAAACTCCGATAATTAATCCACTTAACATAGTCTTTTTCCTCACTCATAGAACTTAATTAATGTTTGATGTGCGTTATATTTATCCATATAGATTGCCAGACGTCTAATAATAAATTCATCATTTATATGGAAATTTGTTATAAAAAAGTTCTTTCTCAACTTAATACACAATGTTTTCTGTTAAAATAAATATCGTTTTTTCTTCTCTATGAGGTGTATCATCGATAATTGGCAACGTGGCTTTGTATTACATCGCCGGGCATATAGTGAAACCAGTTTGCTGGTGGATCTGTTTACTGAACATTATGGTTGTATCACGCTTTTAGCAAAAGGTGCACGTGCAAAACGTTCTCCGTTAAAGAGCTTATTACAACCGTTTACGCCGTTGCTGTTGCGTTGGAGCGGTCGAGGAACGTTAAAAATATTGACCAAAGCGGAAGCGATTTCTGTTACTTTACCGATGCAGACAGTCGCGTTATACAGCGGTTTTTATGTCAATGAATTGCTGGTGCGAACTTTGGAACAGGAAACCGCTTATCCGGAGCTGTTCCACGAATATTTGCGTTGTCTGACCGGATTGGCGGCAAATGGTGATCAAGTGGAAGCAACATTACGCCGGTTTGAATTTATGTTGTTGAAAGCACTTGGCTACGGCATAGATTTTGAACATTGTGCCGGCAGCGGTGAGCCGGTTGCCGCTGAAATGACTTATCAATATCGGGAAGAAAAAGGCTTTATCGCTTCATTAATCAAAAATAATCTCACTTTTTACGGACGAGATCTGCAGGCGTTTGCTAATTTAAGTTTTAACGAAAAAGAGACCTTACAAGCGGCTAAACGCTTTACTCGCATTGCATTAAAACCGTTTTTAGGCGGTAAGCCTTTGAAAAGTCGGGAATTATTTCAACAACATTTAAATATTTTATATCCTAGCGAATAAATTATGGTTCTGTTTTATCAAGCTACAACAAAAACATCTGCAAAAAACAAAACGGCGTTAATTGAATCTTTGGATTATCAAGGGTTGGGCATTGCCAAAATTGAGGGCAAAACTTGGTTTATTGCAGATGCGCTGCCGGGCGAAAAAGTGCAGTTCACGATACAAGAAGAAAAACGGCAATATGGTGTCGGCAAGGCGACCAAGCGTCTGACAACATCGACACAACGCCTTGAACCTCGCTGCCCGTATTATCAGCAGTGCGGCGGTTGTCAAATGCAGCATATTCCGATTGAAATGCAACGCCGTACCAAAGAACAAGCGTTAATACGACAGCTACAAAAAATTGCTCCTGAAGTAAAAACTGAAGCAATGATAAGCGGTGAACAGTGGCATTATCGCCGCCGTGCCAGATTGAGCGTGCAATATGTCGCGACTACCAAGCAAATTAAGCTCGGCTTTCGGCAAAAACAGAGTAATCAGCTGGTTGAAATCAGCCAATGTCCAGTGCTGGTGCCGGCATTATCGGCACTGTTGCCAGCGCTTACACAACTGCTGCAACAATGGCAACAACCGAGAAAATTGGGGCATATCGAATTGGTTGCCGCCGACAATGGCATTGCACTGTTTTTACGTCATTTAGGTGCATTAAACGCTGTGGATGCCGAAAAACTACAATTATTTGGGCAACAATATCAGCTAATGCTGTTCGTGAGTGAGCAAGAACAACAGGTTTCAGCGTGGACAGAAGCACGACCTTATTACCATATCGGCGCATTAAAACTCTTTTTTGATATTCGTGATTTTATTCAGGTTAATCAACAAATTAATGAAAGAATGGTGCAAACTGCGTTGCATTGGCTTGATCCGCAAGCAGATGATCAGATATTGGATCTCTTTTGTGGTATGGGAAATTTCACTTTGCCATTGGCGCAACAGAGTAAACGTGTTGTCGGTATTGAGGGCGTAGCACAGATGGTGGAAAAAGCACGTTACAACGCACAACAGAACAAGATTACAAATGCGTTATTTCACCAAGCTGATCTAAGCGCACCTTTTGCCAATCAAAATTGGGCACAAGAAAAATTTAATAAAATCTTGCTTGATCCTCCTCGCAGCGGTGCAGCTTTTGTGTTAAACCACCTTATTGAGTTGCAAGCGGAGAAAATTCTTTATGTTTCTTGCAATCCTGCAACTTTGGTGCGTGATGCGAAAATATTGGTGGAAAACGGTTACCATTTAGAGAAAAGCGCAATGATTGATATGTTTCCGCAAACCGGACATTTAGAATCTATCACGCTGTTTTCAAAATAAATTTAAACTTTTCCCGCAAAATAGACTCAAATAGAACTACTCCATTTGATAATAAAAGTGTCTGCTTGAAGGCGAAAAGTTTGTCCGATCAGTTTGATATTCACATCATTGGGGCGGTATGATTAATGCAATAGTGTTTTCAATAAAACAGGAAGAAGAAAATGGTCGCAGTAAGAGAAACACATTTAACAAATTTACGTCATTTTGTTTTTGAAGATTGGTTAAATTCGCTTACTTTAGCGGATCGTACCAGAGGTTTATTGATGCAAGCGTGGCAATATCTTCATCCTAAAATTGCGGATAATGCCCACGCGCAGGACATTCTTTCCAACAGTGTCGAAATGGTGTCTATCCTTTCGGAATTGAATATGGATGACAACTCCTTGTTGGCAGCACTGTTCTTCCCTTTTATTGAAAACGAAATTCTCTCCCTTGATGATTTACAGGAACATTTCGGCGCAACGATCAAAAAATTGGTACACGGCGTCTTTGAAATGGACAATATTCGTCAACTCAATACCAATCGTGGTTCAGATAGCGTACAAATCGATAATATTCGGCGAATGCTGTTAGCGATGGTGGAAGATTTCCGCTGTGTCGTGATTAAACTTGCCGAACGCATTACCTTTTTGCGCACCGCTGACAGCCGCGTCAGTGAAGAAGATAAAGTGTTGGCGGCAAAAGAGTGCGCCAATATTTATGCACCATTGGCGAATCGTTTGGGTATCGGGCAGTTGAAATGGGAATTGGAAGATTACTGCTTCCGTTATTTGCATCCGGATCAATATCGCCATATTGCTAATCAACTACACGAACGCCGTTTAGATCGTGAGCAGTATATTCAAGACTTCGTGCAGGAATTAACCCATTACCTTAAAGAAAGCCTTTCTGAAGTTGAGGTTTATGGTCGTCCAAAACATATTTATAGTATTTGGCGTAAAATGCAGAAAAAAAATCTCGCTTTTGGTGATCTTTATGATGTTAGAGCAGTGCGCATTATCGTACAGAAACTACAGGATTGTTATGCCGCGTTAGGTATTGTCCATACCCATTTTAAACATTTACCAAAAGAGTTTGATGATTATATCGCTAACCCTAAACCTAATGGTTATCAATCCATCCACACCGTAGTCTTGGGCAAGGGCGGCAAACCGATAGAGGTACAGATTCGTACTCAAAAAATGCACGATGATGCCGAACTCGGTGTGGCGGCGCACTGGAAATATAAAGAGGGCGCAACTGCCGGTCGCAGCGGTTATGAAGAAAAAATTGCTTGGTTACGCAAATTATTGGCATGGCAAGATGATTTAGCGGATTCCGGCGAAGTGCTTGCGGAAATGCGTAGCCAAGTGTTTGATGATCGCGTTTATGTCTTTACCCCGAAAGGTGAAGTCATTGATTTACCAACCGGCTCAACGCCGTTAGATTTTGCCTACAGTATTCATAGTGAAATCGGGCATCGCTGTATCGGTGCCAAAGTTGCCGGCAGAATTGTACCCTTCACTTATCAATTACAAATGGGCGATCAAATTGAAGTCATCACGCAAAAAAATCCAAATCCAAGTCGCGATTGGCTCAATCCAAATCTTGGTTTCGTGCATACCGCTCGTGCCAGAGCGAAAATCCACGCTTGGTTCAAAAAACTGGATCGCGATAAAAATATTCCTGCCGGTCGCGAAATGTTAGAAAGCGAAATGAATCGTATCGGCTTAACTCAAAAACAGATCGAACAATATGCCTTGCCACGATATAACTTGCGTAATCTGGATGATCTTTATGCCGGCATTGGTGGCGGTGATATTCGCTTAAATCAACTTATCAACTTTTTACAAAGCAAATTGCTTAAACCGTCCAATGAAGAGATTGATGAAGAGATTTTAAAACATATCTCCAATAAAAGTGCCAACAACGCGCAACAGCAGAAAGAGAAGAAAAAAGGACACGTTGTCGTTGAAGGTGTCGGCAATTTAATGCATCATATCGCTCGCTGTTGTCAACCGATTCCGGGCGATGATATTGTTGGCTACATCACTCAAGGACGAGGCATTTCTATTCACCGTTCTGATTGTGAACAGCTAGCGGAATTACAGGCGAACAATCCAGAACGCATCGTAGAAGCACTTTGGGGAGATAGCTATTCTTATGGTGTTCACGTTGGTATTCGGATTATTGCCAGCGACCGTAATGGATTATTGCGCGACATTACAACCGTTTTAGCCAATGAAAAAGTAAGTGTTTTAGGCGTGAGTAGCCGTAGTGATACCAAACGCCAAATTGCGACCATTGATATGCAAATTGAACTCAGCAATGTACAAATGTTAAGCAAGATTTTATCTCGTTTGGCAAAACTGGATGATGTCATTGAAGCAAAACGCATCACTAATTAAGGAATATTATGCAAAAATACACTGGATTAACTCATTTTTTTAAAGCGGCAAAATATTCAATGCAGGGTTTACGTGCCGCATTTAAATATGAAGCTGCTTTCCGCCACGAAGTCGGTGCTGCTATTATTTTGATTCCTCTCGCATTTTGGCTTGGGAAAAACAAAATTGAGATCGCATTGATGGTCTCTTCCGTATTAATGGTTTTCGCTATTGAGCTTCTTAACAGTGGTTTGGAAGCGATTGTCGACCGTGTTGGCAAGGAATATCACGAACTCTCTGGTCGTGCTAAAGATCTCGGTTCTGCCGCAGTTTTTGTGGCAATGGTAACTTGTGGGCTAGTCTGGTTAATTATTTTATTAGGTTAGCTAAATGATTGATCTTGGAACAAATTTACAGCCATATCACACTTTTGCTATTCCAGCATCCGCGAAACAGATTTATCAAGTTGATCAAGCCGATGAGTTATACCATTTATGGCAGCAAGCTCAACACCACCAATTGCCGGTTTTACTGTTGGGAGAAGGAAGCAATGTATTGTTCACCGAAGATTTTTCCGGCATAGTGCTGTTAAATCGCATTAAAGGCATTGAATATCACAACGATGAGGATTTCCACTATTTTAAAGTCGGAAGTGGTGAAAATTGGCACCAATTTGTTCAATACTGTGTTGAACAGAATATCGGTGGTTTAGAAAACTTAGCATTAATACCGGGATGTGTTGGTTCTGCACCTGTGCAAAATATCGGAGCTTACGGTGTAGAGTTAAAAGATGTTTGCCAAGCTGTTGAAGTAGTTGACCTATCTACTGGTAAACAATTTGTATTGCAAAATAATGAATGTCAATTTGGTTACCGTGAGAGTATTTTTAAGCATCAATATCGTGATCATTATGCAGTAATTGCCGTGCATTTTAAATTAGCAAAACAATGGGAACCAATTTTACATTACGGAAACTTAGCACGGTTAGATCCAAAACAGCTCACACCTAAAGCGGTTTTTCAACAAGTTTGTGCCATCAGACAGGCGAAATTGCCCGATCCTAAAAAAATTGGCAGTGCCGGCAGTTTTTTCAAAAATCCGCTGGTTTCTGCGGAGCAATTTCAATGGTTGAAGAAACAATATCCGGATATTCCTCACTATCCTCAGGTTGATGGCTATGTCAAATTAGCCGCCGGCTGGTTAATTGATCGTTGCGGATTAAAAGGCTATCAGTTAGGTGGTGCGGCGGTGCACGATAAACAAGCATTAGTCATCATTAATAAAGAAGGAGCAAGCGGTGCAGATGTTGTCGCACTTGCTCATTATATTTGTCATAACATTGCCGAACGTTTTGGTGTGGTGTTACAGCCTGAAGTTCGTTTTATCGGCAAGAAAGGCGAAGTTGATTTTTCCTTTGCCTAATACATAACAACAACGTTAAAGCCTTTCGACTTTAACGTTGTTATTCATCATCTTGCAGGAAAAATTATAATTTTTTCATCTGATCAGCTACAAGTTCTGCTTCCGGACCTAAAATAACCTGCAAGGCGTTATCGCCCAATTTAATATTTCCTTTTGAACCCAATGCTTTGAGCTGCGCTTCGTTGATTTTATTACGATCCACTAAAATCAAACGTAAACGGGTAATACAGGCATCGATTTCTTTGATATTACCTTTACCGCCAAGCGCGGTGATAAATGCTTGTGCGCGTTCAACTTTTGCCTGTTCATTATCTTGGCTTGCGGCACTTTTCGATGTGACACCGGCGCTATCTGCACTATCTTCTTCACGTCCCGGTGTTTTTAAATTAAATGCTTTAATCACGAAGCGGAACAATAGATAGTAAATCACCGCAAACACCAGACCTTGCACAATCAACATATACCACTCTGTTGCCAATGGATTGCGAGAAGACAACACTAAGTCCACCAATCCGGCACTAAATCCGAAACCGGCAATCCAGTGGAATGTTGCTGCAATAAATACGGAAATACCGGTCAATAGTGCGTGAATTAAATAGAGCAACGGCGCAACAAACATAAAGGAGAATTCCAACGGTTCAGTAACACCGGTGAAGAATGATGCCAATGCCGCTGCAAACATAATTGAACCGACCAATGCTTTTTTAGATGGTTTAGCACTATGGTAAATCGCCAATGCCGCTGCCGGCAAACCGAACATCATAATTGGGAAGAAACCGGCTTGATACATACCTGTTTGCCCAAGCACCGCTTTACCTTCCGCCAATGATTTCGCCCCACCAAGGAAGTTAGGAATATCATTAATTCCAGCAACATCGAACCAGAACACAGAGTTCAAGGCGTGATGTAGACCGACAGGAATTAATAAACGATTGAAGAAAGCATAAATACCGGCACCGGTTGCCCCTAAACCTTGAATTGATTCACCAAAACTGACCAATCCGTTAAAAATCACCGGCCATACATAAAGCAATACAAATGACACTAAAATCATCACGAAAGAAACAACAATCGGTACTAAACGTTTACCACTGAAAAATGCCAATGCTTGATGTAACTCAACGTGAGAAAATCTGTTATAGAGTTCCGCAGAAATAATACCAACCAAAATACCGATAAATTGGTTATTGATCTTACCGAATGCTGCCGGCACTTGATCTAAAGGAATGCCTTGAAGTTGAGAAACTGCGCCGGGAGAAAGCAACGTGGTCACCACTAAATAACCGACTAAACCTGATAATGCTGCTGAGCCGTGTTTATCTTTAGAAAGACCAAATGCAACACCAACCGCAAATAACAACGACATATTATCAATAATTGCAGCACCTGATTTAATCAACAAAGACGCTAAAGCACTATTACTTCCCCAGCCGTCCGGATCAATCCAATAGCCTATCCCCATTAAAATAGCGGCTGCCGGCAATGCGGCGACCGGCACCATCAAAGCTCGACCTATTTTTTGTAAATAAGATAACATACTCATAACAATATCCCCATTGTTTAGTTTTAATACAAAGATTGATTAATCTTTGTTAATCCGTTTCAGTATAGAAGCCCATAAAAATGAAGTAAAACACAGATTATTAGAATTGTGATAGCGATCACTTAAAAAAATAAAAAAAATGAAGTGATACTTCATTCAATCTCACGCCATTTAATAAAAAGAAAAAACCGTTGTTAATTGAAGATAACAACGGCATTGTCTTTGTTAATTGACTTCGGTAATTCGCAACTCTTTCGGCACTTCAAACACTGTATTTTCTTCACAGCCTTCCAGCTCTTCAACGCTTGTCGCACCGAGTTCCAATAAACGATTCACCACTGACTGCACCAACACTTCCGGCGCGGATGCCCCTGCGGTAATGCCAATCACATTAATATTCTCTAGCCATTGAGGATCAATATCAGCAGCATCATCGATTAATTTGGATGACACCCCCATTCGCGAAGCCAGTTCAGCCAAGCGGTTGGAATTTGATGAATTTTTTGAGCCGACCACAATAACTAAATCAGACTGTTTTGCTAACTCCTTGACTGCGTGTTGACGATTGGTTGTTGCATAGCAAATATCATTTTTGCGAGGCCCTTGAATTGCCGGATATTTTGCTTTTAAGGCTTCAATCACTTCTGCCGTATCATCGATCGACAAGGTCGTTTGCGTCATAAAGGTGAGATCGTCCTGATTAGAAAGCGGCAAGCCGGCAATGTCTTCCACATTTTCCACTAAATAAATGCCACCTTCGCGATTATCATACTGCCCCATTGTGCCTTCCACTTCAGGATGCCCCTCGTGACCGATTAAAATCGCTTTTGTCCCTTTTCGACTTGCTCTTGCGACCTGCATATGGACTTTTGTTACGAGTGGACAGGTTGCATCGAACACTTTTAAATCTCGCTCTTTTGCCTCTTGACGCACAGCCTGAGAAACACCGTGTGCCGAAAAAATCACAATCGATCCGTCCGGCACTTCACTTAACTCTTCAACAAAAATCGCACCACGCTGACGTAAACCATCCACCACAAAACGGTTATGTACCACTTCGTGACGTACATAAATCGGTGCGCCGTGAATTTCCAACGCCAATTCCACGATGCTGATAGCGCGATCTACACCGGCACAAAAACCTCGCGGATTTGCTAAGATAATTTTCATTCGTCCTTTCCTTTTACCTGTTTGCGTTCATTCTTCAGATAATCGATGATCAGTAATCCTGCCCCAACACAAATTGCAATATCTGCAACATTAAACACCGGATAGTGATAAATTTGCCAATAAAAATCAAGAAAATCGACCACAAAACCGTGATAAAGACGATCCGTCATATTGGCTAATGCACCGCCGATAATTAAAGCGTAAGCACTGTTCACCAAGATTTTTTGGCGTGGCGTTTTTGCCAGCCAAAAGAGTAATAATGCTGAAATCACAACTGCAATTAAGACAAAAAAGTATTTTTGCCAACCGCTATGATCGGCAAGAAAGCTAAACGCCGCGCCATAATTTCTGACATAGGTCAGGTTAAAAATCGGCAGAATATTGACGCTTTCATACAGTTCAAAATGCGAAACCACTAACCATTTAGTGAATAAATCCAAGATAAAGGCGACAACGCTCAGCCATAAATAAATCAAACCATTTGCCTGTTTTTGCATCAAAAACTCCTCTGTGGTTGAGCCTTCCGCCATCTACGGCGGCAGAAGCTATTTAATTTAGGAGATCTGCTCCTTTGCATAAAAATAATCACTGCCAAGCAATGCTTAACAGTGATTATCTCATTCAAACAACATTAAAAATTAAGCGAACTGTCTGGTTTCACCCTGTCCTGCCACATTTTCTACACAACGTGCGCAAAGATGCGGATGTTCGCTGTTTTGTCCGATAGTATCGGAATAATGCCAGCAACGAGGACATTTTTCATCTTTAGAAGCAACCACTTTCACCGCTAGACCTTTTAATTCGCCTTCAGCAATGTCTGCTTCTTCTAACAATTTCACTTCCGCTTTTGAGGTAATCAACACAAAACGTAATTCAGACGCTAATTTCGCCAATAACTCACGATAATGCTGATTTGCATAAAGTGTTACTTCCGCTGCCAACGCCGCACCGATCACTTTATCATTACGCGCCTGTTCAAGCACACGGTTAACTTCGGCTCTCACTTTCAACACTTCTTGCCAGTAAGTATCATTCATCTCTTCGTCATCCGCTAAAGCAAATAGACCTTGATAGAACTCTTCCGTAAAGACAAATTCGCTGCGTTCGCCCGGCAAATATTGCCAAATTTCATCGGCAGTAAAGGAGAGGATCGGCGCAATCCAACGCACCAACGCTTCTGCAATATGGTATAACGCAGTTTGGCAGCTACGACGCGCTAAACTGTCCGCTTTCGTGGTGTATTGGCGATCTTTAATGATATCCAAATAGAATGAGCCCATTTCAATCGAACAGAAACGCATCAAACGTTGCACCACTTCGTGGAATTGATAATTATCGTAGGCTTCTTTAATTTCATTTTGTGCTTGTAATGCGCAAGAAACCGCCCAACGATCGAGCACGATCATCTCTTCCGCTTGCACCATATCTCGTTTCGGATCAAAACCGTTTAAGTTTGCCAATAAGAAACGTGCGGTGTTACGAATACGACGATAGGTGTCCGCCGCTCGTTTGAAGATTTCATCCGATACCGCAATTTCGCCGGTATAATCACTTGAGGCGACCCATAGACGCAAAATATCGCCACCGAATTTATCCATTACTTCTTGCGGAGTAACGATATTTCCGATTGATTTTGACATCTTGCGTCCTTGACCATCAACGGTGAAGCCGTGTGTAAGTACCTGTTTATAAGGTGCTTTATTATCCGTTGCTGTTGATAACATTAATGAAGACATAAACCAACCACGATGTTGATCCGAACCTTCCAGATACATATCAACGTCATTACCGCCGAATTCAGCACGATGTTTCGCTACTGAAGAATAGGTTGATCCGGAATCAAACCACACATCAAGGGTATCCGGCACTTTTTGATAATCTTTGGCATCTTCACCCAATACTTCATTAATATCCAAATCCCACCACGCTTGGATACCTTTTTGTTCCACGCGTTTTGCAACTTCTTCAATTAATTCCAATGTTCGCGGATGCAATGCTTCTGTTTCTTTATGGATAAACAAGGTTAACGGCACACCCCAAGTACGCTGACGGGAAATACACCAGTCAGGTCGATTTTCCACCATCGCTTCAATACGAGCTTGCCCCCAATCCGGCACCCAACGCACCCCTTTAATCTCTTTCAATGCTTGTGCACGTAACCCTTTGGTTTCCATACCGATAAACCATTGCGGTGTCGCACGGAAAATAATTGGGGTTTTATGACGCCAACAGTGCGGATAGCTGTGAGTAATTTTTTCCAGCTTCAACAATGCGCCCACTTCTTCCAATTTTTTCACCACCAATGGGTTGGCATCGAACACATTTTCACCGGCAAAGAATTTCGCTTGGCTGTTGAATTTGCCATCATTACCGATTAATCCTGCCATTGGTAATTGATATTTTTGACCGACAATAAAGTCGTCCTGACCGTGATCCGGTGCGGTATGAACCAAACCAGTACCAGCATCATTGCCAACGTGATCACCCAAAATAAACGGCACGCTGTAATCATAGAACGGATGTTGGAATTGTAATAACTCAAGATCTTGTCCTTTTGCAACGCCCAATACTTGGTAATCTGTTGCGCCAATAGCTTTCATTACGCTATCTACCAATTCGGTGTTGAGAATTAAACGTTCACCATTTACCTGAATCAATTGATATTCCAATTCAGGGTGCAGAGCAATTGCTCGGTTTGACGGCAATGTCCAAGGTGTGGTTGTCCAAATGACCGCAGAAATTTTTCCTTCGCCTTTTTCACTCAAATTAAATTTAGCCAATACTGCATTTTCATCCACCGCATTAAAGCGAACATAAATAGATGGTGAAGTTTTATCATAATATTCCACTTCCGCTTCTGCCAAAGCTGAACCACAATCCAAACACCAATGAACTGGTTTAGAGCCTTTATAAAGATGACCATTTTTAATCACATCTGCCAAAGTACGGATGATGTTGGCTTCGGTTTCAAAATTCATTGTTAAATAAGGATGATCCCAATCGCCAAGCACACCTAAACGGATAAAATCTTTTTTCTGACCTTCCACTTGTTCTTTAGCATAAACACGACAAGCTTCACGGAATTCCGCTGCACTCACTTTTTCATTCGGTTTACCAACCAACCCCTCCACTTTTAATTCAATCGGCAATCCGTGGCAATCCCATCCCGGAATATAAGGAGAGTCATAACCTAATGCAGTTTTTGATTTAACGATAATATCTTTCAGAATTTTATTTACTGCGTGTCCAATATGAATTGTTCCATTAGCGTAAGGAGGCCCATCGTGCAAAATAAAGGTTTTCTTACCCTTACTTGCCTGACGAATTTTTTGATAAAGGTTTTTATCATACCAATTTTTTAGCATAGCCGGCTCACGTTTTGCCAAATCGCCACGCATTGGGAAACCTGTTTCAGGCAGGTTCAATGTGCTTTTGTAATCAGTTGTATCTTTAGACATTAGAATATTCCGTAATTAATAAAGTTAAATCAAAATTGCTAAATTTTTTCCGGCAGAATTGCCGTTATTTTCATCTTTAAACGCTCTTTTATAGCCTTTTTTAGATCGCTATGCAAACAAAGTTATCAAAATTTTCCGTTATTTTTGCCGATTTTGTTGAAAATAACGTTTCGCATTTTCCGCATCCAACTTAATCTGTTGTTGTAATGCCTCAAATGAAGGGAATTTAATTTCCGAACGCAATTTCAACTTAAAGAAAATTTCCAATGTTTGCCCATAAAGATCACCAGTAAAATCAAACAGATGTACTTCCAACAACGGTTTAAAGCCATTAATGGTAGGGCGATTTCCGACATTAGCAACGCCATAATAATGATGGTTCGCCTTATCTTTAACTTCTACCGCATAAACACCCTGAATCGGGTTCACATTACGATGAAGTCTGATATTAGCAGTTGGAAATCCAATAGTTCTGCCCAGCTCATTACCGTGTACTACTCGCCCTAAAATGCTATAAGGCCTCCCTAACATCTGCTCAACCTGTTCCAATTTATCCTGTGCTAACGCTTCACGGATTGCAGTACTACTCACACGCTGCTCTACTAAACAATAACTGGCATTATTTTCCACTTGAAAACCGTATTGTTTGCCGGCTTTTTGTAATGTTGCAAAATTACCACTACGATGAATGCCAAAACGAAAATCATCACCAATGCTTAAAAATTTAACACGCAATTTTTCAATTAAATAATGTTGAATAAACTGTTCTGCACTTTGTTGTGCGAAAGCTGCATTGAAAGGAACACAGAAAACATAATCGATACCGAATTGCGCCAGTGCGGTCAATTTATCACGTAATCGCATTAACCTCGCCGGCGCTTTCTGTTTTAAGAAAAACTCTTTTGCCTGTGGTTCAAATAACATCACTACTGCCGGCAATCCTAATTGTTGTGCTTTTTGCTTGAGATGACGCAAAATAGTTTGATGCCCTAAATGTACACCATCGAAATTCCCGATAGTCAGCGCACACCCGTTAGGGAAAGCAGGTAAATTATAAAGACCTCGAATTAATCGCATTATGATCTGTTTGCTATTGGAAAAGGTTACAAAAATGTCGGTATTATACGCAGATTGTTAAATAGTGTAAAACAGCAGTGTCGACCTATCTTTTAGTGGCATAAGCACATAAACCGCCGGAAAGGATGATCACAAACATACCAAGCCAACTTAATAAATCAATTTCTGTATCCCACAACCATAAACTTAATAGTGCGGAAAAAATAATCGCCGTATATTGCAAAGTGGCGGTTAACACCGTTGCGCCATAACTGAATGATCGCGTTAAGCCTAACTGCCCCAATAAGCCGAAAACACCGGTGCCTAATAAATAAAAACCGGCATTTAAATCAGCAATATAATTATTGGAAAATAAAAACGCGACTAAGCCGATAACAGTTACTGAAACAGAAAAATAGAATACCGTTCTCCACACCGGTTCGCCCGCCTGTCCGAGCCGCTTAACGGTCAGCACTGCGCCGGTTGCACTTAAGCCAGCAAATAGCCCCACCACAATAGCCCACCAATCCTGTGCATTAATACTCGGTCGCAACACCACTAATACGCCCATAAAGCCCAAACAGACAGCCAACACCTGTAGCGCACTGCGTGCAACCACTGTCGTCAACAAGGTCCAAAAAGTGATAAAAAGTGTGGTGGTATAGTTTAAACTTGCCGCTGTTGCCAACGGTAGATGAGCATAAGCATAGAAGCCGCACCAGATAGACATCACACCGAAAATACTTCTCGCTAAATGCGATTTTAAACGTGGCGTTCTAAAACTGCGGTGCTGTCGATCCAGCATTACCCATAACCAAATCAATATGACTGACGGCAATCCTCGCGTAAAAATAATTGCGCCCAAACTTGCCCCTTCTTCTGACGACAATTTAACAAATGCCGCCATTGCTGCAAAAGAAGCACTGGCAAAAATCATCCACAAAGATTGCAAAATACTCATATTACTGTGCAAACAAATCGCGTTTTCTGATACCTAATAACAGCAACGACAATAAATAACAAACGGCAGCAACTGCGATCAGACCGGCTAACCAAACGACTCGCCACATTATTGTCATTGTTTGCCAAGCAGTGATATCCGGCGTGAGGTAAAACAGCAGAGCGCCCATTGCCACGGCAGCAATCACCACTTTCAAGAAAAAGTATAAACTTCGTGCGGAAAAATGGTAGACCTGTTGGTGCGATAAACCACGATAAAGCAGAAAAGCGTTCAATGTAGCAGACATTGCCGATGCCATTGCCAAGCCGACATAACTGAAAGGGATCGCCAATAAATTAAATCCCATATTACTGATCATCGCAATAATACCGTAACGCACTGGCGTTTTGGTATCCTGACGCGCATAATAACCGTTTGCCAAGATTTTAATGAGCATATAACTCAACAAACCGGCATTGAATGCCCACAATGAATACGAAGCCGCCTGCACATCAGAAAGCAAGAAATTACCACGCATAAACAGCACCAATAACATTGGCTGTGCCAATAACGCAATACCGACCATTGCCGGTACGCCGAGCAATAAGATCATCCGCACGCCCCAATCCAGCGTCTGACGAAAAGCCTGCTCGCTTTGCATATTATCTTTATTGACGTGATGGCGTGATAAGGTCGGCAAAATAACGGTTGAAATCGCAATACCGAACAAACCTAAAGGGAATTCCAACAAACGATCAGAGTAATATAACCAGCTGATTGAACCTGTCATTAAAAAACTGGCGATAAAGGTATCCAACAAAAGATTGATTTGACTGACCGACACACCAAACAGTGCCGGAATCATTAGCGTACGGATTTTTTTCACGCCGGCATCATTCCACGCCCATTTCGGTTTTACCAACAATCCCGCCTGTTTTAAAAAAGGGAGTTGAAATAAAAATTGTAACAGCCCGCCCAAGAAAATCCCTATCGCTAAACCAATGTCCGGATTATCCAATCTTGGAGCAATAAATAAGGCTGCAGCAATCATTGCAACATTCAGCAACACTGGCGAAAACGACATTACACCGAATTTTCCAATAGTATTTAGAATTGCACCGGATAATGCCACTAAAGTAATAAACCACAAATAAGGAAACGTAATTTTTAATAATAATGACGCTTGGGTAAATTTCTCTGCATCCGCCCCATCATTTAACCAATCAATAAACCAACCAGTGCCAAAAACAGCTGTTACTAGTGGCGAGCCGATCATTGCTAATAAAGTAACAACTGTAACCAATCCACCCAATGTACCGGAAACTTTAGCAATAAATTGACGGGTTTTATCTAAATCACCCTCTTTCTGATATTCAGCCAACACAGGCACAAATGCTTGAGAAAATGCCCCTTCAGCAAACAGACGACGTAAAAAATTGGGAATACGGTTTGCAAATAAAAAGACATCCGCAGCGACACCGGCCCCTAACAAATTCGCGATCACCACATCACGAATTAAGCCCAACACGCGTGAAAGCAATGTCATACTGCTAACAACGATACCTGATTTTAATAATCCTTTGCTCAAAATAACCACCACAATTCGGTCTGACTTCATAAAAATTATTGCACATTGTATATATTTTTACTTTTTAAGCTATATTCTCACCGGAAAAACTGTTAAAATCACGCCGCCTTTTAATGGCTTACTTTGGTTGTGTCTCACTAAAGCAAGTTAGCTATTGCCTTGCTTACTCTCGAAGCAAATTTACGGCATCAAGCGATAAATTGATTGACAAAGGCTTAAAAAATAGGCATATTTTACGCCTTTCATTTTTAGTGTAATTAATTAGAAATTTTGGGAGTTTGACCTTGGCTAATATCAAGTCAGCAAAAAAACGTGCGATTCAATCTGAAAAACGCCGTCAACATAACGCCAGCCGCCGCTCAATGATGCGTACTTATATCAAAAAAGTTTATGCAGCAGTAGCCGCTGGGGATAAAGCAGTTGCAGAAGCAGCTTTTGTTGAAATGCAAAAAGTTGTGGATAGAATGGCTTCTAAAGGCTTAATCCACAAAAATAAAGCAGCAAATCACAAATCTAAATTATCTGCACAAATCAAAAAATTAGCTTAATGATTTTTGTTAGATTAAAAGTAAAACCGCCTAAATCGGCGGTTTTTTATTGTCTGTTCAAAGTTGCTGTAAGCGCTCCGCAAAACGAGCAACCTGTTGCCAATCAGTGTACTCAATCTCTTTTGTTGGATCGGTTTCTCCACCGGTAACTTTCATAATAAAACGAATCATCATCCGATCAAACCAACCATAACGTGGGTAAAGTAATGCTCCGGCAAACACCTGAACTAACTGTGGTTGCCAGATAATTTTTGCCAACAATTTCCTTGTATAAACATTGGTTTGCGGTGTATTTTTATCCGCTTTTCTTGCAGTTAAATTGACAGTATACAACGCACCTTTTTTCGCTTGTAATTGAGAATGATGCTGCTGAATAAAATCATACAATTGAGTGCTGAATTTCCCATAGCGAATAGACGCGCCAATAACAACGCGATCATAAGGTGTGAGATCAATCTGCATATTTTCTGCTAAATTTACCAATACGCATTGTCCATTTAACTTGGTAGCAATTGCTTCAGCAATTTTCCGGGTTTGTCCATCGTGAGTAAGATATAAAATCAGTGTTTTCATAAAAATATCTCAGTTTTCCAATAACTGTAATTTAAGTTGTCCTGAAGAACGTTCATTAATTTGCTTCGCCAATTGTTCCGCCTGTTGTTCAGCTATCGCCAGCTGCAACGTAACTTGAGCGGTAAATTGTTGCGTAATAATTTGCGCATCATACTGTTTCAACATTGCTTCCAACCACGACCATTGTGCATATTCACAAACAATAATATATAATTTACGCTCAATCTTAATTGTAGTTTCTGCTAACTTTAATGCCTGTTGTACGCCATTACCGTAAGCTTTTACCAAACCGCCAGTACCAAGCAAAATACCACCATAATACCGTACTACTACCGCACAGACTTCCCCTAAACCGCTACCCAATAATAAATTCAACATCGGTTTACCAGCAGTTCCGGATGGTTCGCCATCATCGGAAAAGCCGTACTGTTGTGAATCAATTGGTATTCCAGCAACCGCTGCCCAACAATGATGTCGAGCGTCAGGATGTTGCTGCCGTATTTGCTGCCAAAACTGTTTCGCCTCCTCCATTCCCGATACCGGCTGTAGATAGGTAATAAATCGACTTTTTTTGATTTCCTCACTAAAGGTGACCGCAGACTTTAACACCGGGTATTGCATAATTCTCCTTTTATGACAGTCCTAATTGTTGTTCCATTTTGACGGTTAAATTTTCCGCACCTTCAGTTCTCATCACAATATTATCTTCTGTACGGATACCACCGAATGCTTTTAAAACATCGATCATTGCCCAATCAATTTTGCTTGCATATTCACTTTGTCGCCAAGGCTGCAATAATAAATCAATAAAATAGAAGCCGGGTTCAATCGTCAACACCATTCCTTCCGCCAATTCTCGGGTACAACGCAAACTCGGATATACCTCCGGAGGACGTTTAATAGCCCCTCTTTTATTCTGTTGCCATCCACCAATATCGTGTACCTGCAAACCGAGAAGATGCCCTAAACCGTGTGGCAAAAATGCACGATTAATACCTAAATCAAAAATCTGTTGTGCCGGTAATTTTACTAATTCACTTTCCGCTAATAATTCTGCAATTCGTTGTTGCAATTGAGTGTGATAGCTCAAATAGTTATGCCCAACACGCAAATCGGCAATAATATCTCGCTTAATTTGTTCCATTCTATGCAACAATTCAGCAAATATCGGTTGTTCTTGTCGTTGATAAGTACGCGTAATATCAGAGGCATAGCCAAGATAACTCGCTCCTGCATCAATCAAAAAACTATTAACCGTTGTCGGAGTTTGATGGGATAAACGATTATAATGCAACACCGCACCGTGTTCATTCAAGGCAATAATATTGCCATAAGGCACATTTAAATCCATCTGCTGACTTGCCTGCAAATAAGCCAAGTTAATTTCAAACTCACTTTTCCCTTGCTCAAATGCCTGCTTAGCCGCTTGGTGTCCCAACAGTGCTGGTTTCTGTGCCCTAAAAATACATTCAATTTCATACTCGCTTTTATAAGCTCGATAATAATTCAAAATATTCAATAATTTACGGTCATTAACTGAATAAAAACCAAATGATTTTGCCAAGGACTCATCTTCGCCAATAAATGCACAATTTTTACGATTATTAACTTCCTGTTGCATCTGTTCCGGGTAGGTAAATACTTCCCATTCAAACTGTTTACACCAAAACGCATTCGGCAATGTTTCAACAAAATACCAATAATCCTTTGGTTGATAAAAATAGAGTTTTGGTTTGCTGTAACCGTCTAAAAACAACCAACTTCCTTCAGCCTGTGGCATCGGCACAACATAGTTGAAATACGGATTAACACGAAAAGTTTTAGTTTGATCATCCATAAAATAATAATCAGCCTGACCGGCATAAATCCATACTCCATCAAGCCGACAACTTGATAAGGCTTCCTGTATAATTGTTTGAACTCGTGCCAAATGAGCATTAAATAATGTTTCCATTCTCTACTCCACTATCCCATATTACGTGAAAATGCAGTATCATTACTGCTTTTATTAATAATCAGCAGCAATCATATGACCGAATTAGAAATTAATCAAACACTTGATACACAAGGATTACGTTGTCCAGAACCGGTAATGTTAGTAAGAAAGAAAATTCGTGAAATGCAGAACGGAGAAATTTTGCTTATTATTGCCGATGATCCGGCAACTACTCGTGATATTCCAGGATTCTGTCAATTTATGGAACATACATTGTTACAAAGTGAAATCGAACAAACACCTTATCGTTATTGGATCAGAAAGGGGAAATAATCCCCCCTTTCGTTTATCCCAAAATTCCGGCTAAAATTGCAATGAAAATCCACATTCCAACATAGTTATTATTTAAAAATGCCTTGAAACACTCCTCACGAGTACGTCGTTTTGTCAGACGACACTGATAAATAAAACAACCTAACGCCGGCAATAAACCAATGAAATAACCTTTCGACAACTGCTGTTCCACTCCAAGATAAACCAGAATAGCTAATGTAGCAATCTGTAATAACGCAATGATTTTATTGTCATATTCTGCAAACAAGATTGCAGTTGATTTAACGCCAATACGCAAATCATCATCACGATCCACCATAGCGTATTGTGTATCATAAGCAATTGTCCACGCTAAATTCGCTAAAAATAAAAGCCAACAAGATAATGGCAGAGAAGCCGCTGTTGCGCCATAAGCCATCGGTATTGACCAGCCAAATGCCGCCCCCAAAAAGAGTTGCGGCAAATGAGTATAACGCTTCATAAACGGATAAATGAACGCCAATACCGCAGCTACTACAGACAACACTATCGCATAGAGATTAAGTTGTAAAACGAGGAAAAATGAGAGCAGTATCAATAGCACAAATAATATTTTCGCCTCTTTTTCTGATATAGCTCCGATTGCTAAAGGCCGTTGCGAAGTACGTTTTACTTTGCCGTCAATATGACGATCCGCATAATCATTAATTACACAACCTGCTGAACGCATAAAGACCACGCCTAAAATAAAAATGATCAAAATTTTAAGATCCGGCATACCTTTTGAGGCTAAAAATAACGCCCACAATGTCGGCCACAATAACAAAAACGAGCCAATAGGCTTATCCAAACGCATTAGCTGAATGTAACTTCGCCATTTATTTAGTAATTTCATAAAATAGTATCTTTACTCAGGACGTGGGCAAACTTCAACCACCAAACTGCTGTTTTCAACCACTTTTGCCACTTCATTCGGCAATGTTTTATCAGTAAACAGATAATCAAACATTGTTATTGCCCCTAATCGAACCATCGCATTACGAGAAAATTTAGAATGGTCGGTAACAAGAATACTGGTACGTGAACTTTCAATAATTGTGCGTTTCACCTGCACTTCGTGGTAATCATAATCAAGTAATGAACCATCTCGATCAATAGCACTAATCCCTAAAATACCGAAATCCAATCTAAATTGAGCAATAAATTGCATTGTCGCTTCGCCAATAATTCCTCCATCCGGACGTAAACTACCTCCGGCAATAATAATTTGAAAATTCTCCTTTTCCATTAAAATATGAGCCGCATTCAAATTATTGGTCACGATACGCAGATTTTCGTGATTCAATAATGCTTTCGCAACTGCTTCCGCAGTAGTGCCAATATCAATAAATAATGATGAACCATTAGGAATATGTTGCGCAACACATTTGGCTATCCAATCTTTTTCCTGAGAAAGTAGTGTCTTACGGGAAGCATAATCACTATTTTCAGAACTGGAAGGCGAAGCGGCACCACCATGATGACGACGAATTTGATTCTGTGCTGCCAGCTCATTGAGATCACGACGAATAGTTTGAGGACTAACATCAAGCTCAGAAACGAGCTCTTCTGTGCTAATATAACCGTGCAATTTTACTAACTCAATAATCCGGTTGTGGCGTATTGCCTGTTTCATAACTGCCTCACATTATTGTAATTATTGGTTGTCATTCTACCCAAATTGAATATCTTTTCATTAAATTTTTGTAAAAAAATTATTTCACTGCTTTTTGTCGCCAAACATCAATGCCGGATAAAACACATCCGGTAATTAATCCGGCAATATGCGCGCTGTTTCCTATCGCAATACCAACTAAAGGCGCAAAAAAACCAGATACAATCCCAATAATCAAAAACAAACCAAACCCACTTGGAATGGCGAAGCGCTTCTTCGGATCAAAATAATTTGCGATAAAAACATACCCCAACACAGCATAAACCACACCAGATAACCCAAAAAAATCTGCTCCAGACGAGCAATATTGAGCAATACCACTCGTTATTGCCGAAATAGCGTAGAGTTCACATAGTTTAAATGTGCCTTGATAACGTTCAATCAAACCGGCAAAAATCCACCACCACATTAAATTAAACAAAATATGTGTCAGAGAAAGATGCACTAAACTATGAGAAAAATAACGCCAAAGTTCAAACTGCTGCTCCGGAAACACTGGAAAATGGAAATAGAAAAAAATTTGTTGTTGCCAATCAGTGTAAGTTAAAACAAATACCAAAATACAGACTAAAGTAATAAATGCACAAAATTTTTTTTGCCATAATGTATTCCATCTAAAACGAGAACTGGTTACCAACAACGGTTTCCATAGTTCTTGCCAAGAGATCTGGCTCTCTTGCTGCCAATCAGAGCGGTAAAAACGCTCATCTTCCGGATTCACTAAAAATTGCTCCGCAACCTGTTTAATCTCAACGATTTTCCCACTCTGCTCAGATATAAACAAATGAAACACGCCCTTTTCCTCTCTTATCTCAATTTGCTGTTGATATTGCTGTCGAATAAACTGCTGAAATCGAATTGCCAACTGTTGTTGAGAGGTACTAAAAAGGTAATACATAATGTTAATCCTAGTCCTTATTTATAAAATTCGCTATACTGCTAGCATTGATCACTAATATCTACATTTAATTATTATGCGTAATCGAAAAAATAATTTTCCGCAAGGCTTTTCTAAATTTTCTTGGGCTATCGCTATTTTTTGTATTCCAGCTTTCCTGTGGCCATTATCTTTATTATTATCACCTTCATTGAAAAACAATCCAACATTATCACAGACAGAAATTAATAATATGTCTATCTTTATGTGGAGTTATCCTCTGGTACTATTTATTTTAGCTAGAATAATTTATAAACTTCATCTAAGAAAACCTAAATTAGCTTATTATTTATTAGCTATCTGTTTTGTTCTTTTCTATTTAGCTGTACTAATTATTGCAGTACAAGGTTTTAATCCTTAGAAAGAAAATCAATAATTTCTCTAAAGGCGGATTGACGAATATCATCTGTTTCAAATAATATTTCGTGTCTTGATTTCTCAATATCTTTTAATATTACGTTAGAGAAATAGGTCGACAATTCATTTATTGCTATATTAGAAACAATTAAATCTTGTTCCGCCTGTAAAATAAGTGTCTTAACTTTAATTTTAGCAATAATATTCTTTAATTTTGAGAACATAATAATACATTGATGTACCCAAGAAAATGTCGGTCCACCTAGACGAACATTCGGGTATTTTTCAGCAATTTCATTCATAAATGACATTCGTTCCTTACTATGACTCAATAACGTTGTTTCTAAATCAGCTGCCTTATATGCACCTTTACCAAAAACATAATGTTGAGAAAAACCTAATAATGTCATTATCGCAACAATAATTTCATCTCTTCTTACCGTTTTCTGCGGTAATCCCCAAAATGGCGCAGATAAAATAACTTTATTAAATTGATGTGGGTATTTAGCCAAATAACAAGTTGAAATTAAACCTCCCATTGAATGAGCTAGAAGATATTGTTTTGAATACACTTTTTGTCGCAGAACGGTTTGTATCACTAAATCCATATCATCTAAATAATATTGAAATCGATCAATGTATCCTTTTTCTCGATCCCTTAATAAACGATCAGAAAATCCTTGCCCACGATGATCAAATAATAGCACATCAAATCCTTGCTGATAAAAATCATACGCAACTTCACTCCATTTTAAAATATTTTCTGCACGACCATTTACCAATACAATTAATTTTTGATGAGTTTGATGAGTAAAATATCTGAAAGCTATTTTTTTCTGCTGATTCGCCTCAATATATTGAATAGGAAATTTTTCAACAAAAGGTAATAGATGTTGTTGAACAAATTGACTAAAATTATCTTTTTTTACCATATTTATTTTTTAATAAAATATTGTATTTTCAAATATACCATCCACCAAATAATGTCAGCTTAATACTTTCCGGCAATATTCATTTTGGCATAATAATTTTTTATTAACCGATATTGATATTATCCCAATATTCTGAAATAAAGAAACTATTAAATAACCACCATTATCTACTATTAATCTGTAAAACAGCAATTATTTCCTCAGAATTGTCTTTATTATGCGACGACTCAGTAGCAAACAGCAATTCTACAGGTAAGAATTCAGTTTATTCCAATAAATGGTAATATTTTTACACTATCATTGCCCAAAGGATAAGCCACGCAGGTGAATACCATAAAAAGATAAAGTCTATTAAAGACTTTATCCTCTCTGATTTTATTTAGCAAATAATTTATTTAAATGTGCTTTATACTCAGTAATATGCTGTTCCACATTCGGATTTTTAATAACATCATTACAAATAAATGTAGGCAATGATGAAAGACCAATAAACTCATTTGCTTTTCTAAAATGCAAATATACTCCGTCTACACCTTTGCCTTCAAAAAAATCACCTTCACGTTCAAATGCTTCAATCGGCGCATTCCAAGTTAATGACAACATATGTTTCCTACCTTGCAACAAACCACCAGTGCCATAACCTTCTGTCGGATTTACCCGATGACGACCATCACTCTGATATAATTTTCCGTGACCAAAAGTAAAGACCTCATCAATATATTTTTTCACAATCCACGGTTCACCCATCCACCAACCAGGCATTTGCCAAATCACCACATCCATCCATAAAAATTTTTCAATTTCTTGATTAATATCGTAACCGGCATCAATTATGGTTTCTTGAACTTCGTGACCTAATGCAAGCAAAGTTTCTTTCGCTATATTATGTAATGTTGTATTCAGTTTCCCCTGAGAATGTCCAAATGCTTTTCCACCATTTAATAATAAAAACTTCATCAAAATCTCCTTATTTATTAAACAAATATAACCTCATATTCATAAAAAAACCCGCCTAAAAGGCGGGTTTCAAATTACTCTCTATTGTCAAATCTAATTATTTGATGATTTTCGCTACCACGCCGGCACCTACTGTACGGCCACCTTCACGGATCGCAAAACGTAAACCTTGATCCATCGCAATTGGGTGGATTAAGCTTACTGTCATCTTCACGTTATCTCCTGGCATTACCATTTCTACGCCTTCCGGTAACTCGATTGTTCCAGTTACGTCAGTTGTACGGAAATAGAACTGTGGACGATAACCTTTGAAGAATGGTGTGTGACGTCCACCTTCTTCTTTTGATAATACGTAAACTTCTGATTCAAAATCTGTGTGTGGAGTGATTGAACCCGGTTTTGCTAATACTTGACCACGTTCGATTTCTTCACGTTTTGTACCACGTAATAATGCACCGATGTTTTCACCTGCACGACCTTCGTCAAGTAATTTACGGAACATTTCTACACCAGTTACAGTCGTTTTCGTAGTTTCTTTGATACCTACGATTTCTACTTCTTCACCTGTACGAATAACACCGCGTTCTACACGTCCTGTTACTACAGTACCACGACCTGAAATTGAGAATACGTCTTCAATTGGTAACAAGAACGGTTGGTCTACTGCACGTTCCGGTTCAGGAATGTATGTATCCAAGTAGTTTGCTAATTCAAGAATTTTTTCTTCCCACGCGGCATCACCTTCTAAGGCTTTTAATGCTGAACCACGTACGATTGGAGTATCATCACCTGGGAAATCATATTGTGATAGAAGTTCACGAACTTCCATTTCTACTAATTCTAATAACTCTTCGTCATCTACCATATCGCATTTGTTTAAGAATACGATGATGTATGGTACACCTACTTGGCGTCCTAATAAGATGTGTTCACGAGTTTGTGGCATTGGACCGTCTGTCGCTGCTACTACTAGAATCGCTCCGTCCATTTGCGCCGCACCGGTAATCATATTTTTTACATAGTCGGCGTGTCCCGGACAGTCAACGTGTGCATAGTGACGAGTTGGAGTATCGTATTCAACGTGTGAGGTGTTGATGGTGATACCACGCGCTTTTTCTTCTGGCGCATTATCGATTTGGTCAAATGCACGAGCTGCACCACCGTAGTGTTTTGCTAATACGGTTGTGATGGCTGCGGTTAAAGTTGTTTTACCATGGTCAACGTGGCCGATTGTACCCACGTTTACGTGCGGTTTTGTACGTTCAAATTTTTCTTTAGACATGGAAAGTCCCCTAAAAAAACACGGTTATCGATGGCGTAAATTACCACATTAACCAAAGATAATTACAGGATATAAAAAAGGAAAGAAAAATAGAGGTGGTGCTGATAGGCGGATTTGAACCGCCGACCTCACCCTTACCAAGGGTGCGCTCTACCAACTGAGCTATATCAGCGTGGAGCGGGCAGCGGGAATCGAACCCGCATCATCAGCTTGGAAGGCTGAGGTAATAGCCATTATACGATGCCCGCACCTATATTCATCTGTCCCATCATAAAATGGTGGAGGGAGAAGGATTCGAACCTTCGAAGGCTGAGCCGGCAGATTTACAGTCTGCTCCCTTTGGCCGCTCGGGAATCCCTCCACTGTGCTAATGCTACTACTTACTTTTAAGATGGTGCCGACTACCGGAATCGAACTGGTGACCTACTGATTACAAGTCAGTTGCTCTACCTGCTGAGCTAAGTCGGCATCGTTAAGCAAGTGAGGCGTATTATAGGGATCTTTTTTCTTCTGGCAAGCCTTTTTTTCAAAAAAAACGGTATTTTTTATTGTTAGACTAAATCTCAAGCAAAAACTGTTCGTTTTTTACAGTTTCAGTACTCTATTTGATACTGTTAATAATATTTATCGCTTATAGACTAAAATATAACCTATTCCAATTTCCGTATTGCTTGATGTAATCTTCCTTGTGACTGCTCTAACAACACTTTTGCCTGAGCTTTATCTAAATTGCCTAAAATCATCATAATAGCCAATTTCGCCTGATTATCCGCCAATGATAAATAATGCTTTGCGGTATCGCGATCACATTCTGTTGCTTGCATCACAATATTTACCGCTCGATGCCGCAATTTTTCATTGGTCGCTTGCACATCCACCATCAAGTTTTGGTAACACTTACCCATTAACACCATACTGGCGGTAGAAAGCATATTCAGCACCATTTTTTGTGCTGTTCCTGCTTTTAACCTGGATGAACCAGTTAAGACTTCCGCACCAACTATCGGCGTGATTGAAATATCTGCTATTTTTGACATCTCTGAATATGCATTACAGCTAATTGCTATGGTTTTCGCCCCACAGGTTTTAGCATACTCCAACCCACCCAATACATAAGGAGTTCGACCGCTTACTGCCAAGCCGACCACCACATCTTTGTCTGAAAGCTGAACCTGCATTAAATCCACTTTACCAGCCTCGCTGTTATCCTCCGCATTTTCTACTGCTTTCCGTATCGCCCTGTCACCACCTGCGATCAGACCGATAACTTGTCCAAACGGCACGCCAAATGTCGGCGGACACTCTGACGCATCCAAAACCCCTAATCGACCACTTGTTCCTGCACCTTGATAAATAAGGCGACCACCTTGCTGAAAGGTACTAACAATAACTTCAACTGCCTGTGCAATTTGAACTAATTGGGCGTTCACTGCTAATGCTACTTTTTGATCTTCCTGATTCATTAACTGAACGATTTCTAATGCAGAAAGTTGATCTAGATTTAACGAAGAGATATTACGTTGTTCAGAAGTGAGTTGTTCCAAAGTTTTAAAAAGAGAAGTCATCATAAATCCTTATTATTAATCTTATCCGCTAAATGAATTGCTCCTAAAATTGCGTTTTTGCTTGCTCCTGTTACAGAGGGCAAATTACCGCTTTGATGATGTATGGTACGATATGCCAACCACGCAAAAGCAGTGGCTTCCATAAAATCGGCATCAATGCCACTCTGATTACTATTTCTGATTCGCCAATTCGGTAATAAATCCTGCAAACGTTGCATTAAAACCGGATTATTCGCACCGCCACCGAACACCCATAACATTGTTTCAGTTTGTAATTTCGGTAATTGTTCAACTATTGTCTGTGCTGTTAATTCCAATAACGTTGCTTGTACATCAACAGCAGCAATTTGCGGTAATGCATCAAGTTTTTGTTGTAACCAAGGTAAATTAAACAGTTCTCGTCCTGTACTTTTCGGTGGTAACTGATGGAAATACTCGGTTCGCAAACAGCTTTGTAATAATGTCGTATTCACTTGACCTTGTGCTGCCCATTCACCGTTTTGATCGAAGTTTCTACCATGATGCAATTTAATCCAGTTGTCCATCAAAGTGTTGCCCGGTCCGGTATCAAAACCACTTACTGTTCCGTCCGGATATAAAATAGTGACATTACTGATACCGCCAATATTGAGCAATACGGTTAAATGTTTCAGATTAGAAAAAATCGCTTGATGAAATGCCGGTACTAACGGCGCGCCCTGACCGCCATACGCTATATCTTTACGTCGAAAATCAGTTATTGTGGTAATTCCTGTTTGTGCCGCTAATAAATTACCGTCTACCAGTTGCATTGTGAACGGATATTTTCCCATTGGAGCGTGCCAAACCGTCTGCCCGTGACAACCAATCGCAATAATCTGCTCTGCCGATAATCTTTGTTGCTGCAAAATCTGTCTAACTTGCTCAACATAAAGCCAAGATAACCGTTGCTCAATTTCACCCAGTTTCTGCAAAGTTGTCACGCCACGCATTAAATCTGTCAAATCATCGCGTAAGTCCTGCGGCATAGGCGCATATAATGAGGTCACTATTTGAGGGAAAGCGTTTGAGAAATCAACAATAACGGTATCTACACCATCAAGGCTGGTGCCAGACATCATTCCGATATAAAGATTGGGTTGCATAAAAAGTTATCTATGGGGTAAAACAATAGATGATACCTTACCATTTTCATCAGCAAGAATAAATTAACTTTAAATAGAAATATTAACGAAGGATAAGATGGTGGGCGATACCGGTCTCGAACCAGTGACCCCCTCCTTGTAAGGGAGGTGCTCTCCCAACTGAGCTAATCGCCCGAATAGAAATT
Organism: Gallibacterium sp. ZY190522; assembly: GCF_054166015.1. Lineage (NCBI taxonomy): Bacteria > Pseudomonadati > Pseudomonadota > Gammaproteobacteria > Pasteurellales > Pasteurellaceae > Gallibacterium > Gallibacterium sp. ZY190522. Next base: position 2,212,940 of record NZ_CM135118.1, on the reverse strand, counting down.
CGTTGCTACTAACAATAGTGGTGGGCGATACCGGTCTCGAACCAGTGACCCCCTCCTTGTAAGGGAGGTGCTCTCCCAACTGAGCTAATCGCCCACATTGTTAATATTGGGTGATTGTCATAAGTGGTGGGCGATACCGGTCTCGAACCAGTGACCCCCTCCTTGTAAGGGAGGTGCTCTCCCAACTGAGCTAATCGCCCTTATGACAACTAACAAAATATGGTGGGCGATACCGGTCTCGAACCAGTGACCCCCTCCTTGTAAGGGAGGTGCTCTCCCAACTGAGCTAATCGCCCATATTTTGTGTTCGTGGCATTATAATTATAATTTATATCCAGTCAATCGCTTTTTGATTTTCATTTGCTAACTGTTCTAAAAGTAAACATAAATATCAAGTTTTTATTAAGAATAATGCTAACTCATAGTAGAATAGAGCCGTTTTTTATTTTTTATTTGTAGGCAGAATATAATGGAAATCGAAAAACTATTTAATTTAGATCCAAATATAACAGTACGTACCCGTTTTGCACCAAGTCCAACAGGCTATTTACACGTTGGCGGAGCAAGAACCGCACTTTACTCTTGGTTATACGCCAAACACAATCAAGGTGAATTTGTACTTCGTATCGAAGACACCGACTTGGAACGTTCTACCCAACAGGCAGTTGATGCTATTTTAGAAAGTATGGAGTGGTTGAGCTTATCTTGGGATCACGGTCCTTATTACCAAACTAAACGTTTTGATCGTTATAATCAAGTGATTGATCAAATGTTAGAACAAGGTTTAGCTTATCGTTGTTATTGTACTAAAGAACGTTTGGAAAACTTGCGCGAACAGCAGGAAAAAAATAAAGAGAAACCACGCTATGATCGCCATTGCTTACACGATCACACACATCACGATCCGAGCGAACCTCACGTTGTCCGTTTTAAAAATCCAACCGAAGGTTCAGTGATTTTTGATGATGCCGTACGTGGAAAAATCGAAATCAGCAACAGCGAACTTGATGATTTAATCATCCGCCGTACTGATGGCTCACCAACTTACAACTTCTGTGTTGTAGTAGATGACTGGGATATGGGGATTACTCACGTAGTGCGTGGTGAAGATCATATCAACAACACCCCACGCCAAATCAATATCTTAAAAGCACTTGGCGCACCTGTGCCACAATATGCACACGTTTCAATGATTTTAGGTGATGATGGACAAAAATTATCCAAGCGTCACGGTGCAGTTAATGTAATGCAGTATCGTGATGAAGGTTATTTACCGGAAGCATTATTAAATTATTTAGTACGTTTAGGATGGGGACACGGTGATCAGGAAATTTTCTCTATTGAAGAAATGGTCAAATTCTTTGATATTCATCAGGTTAGCCGTTCAGCAAGTGCATTTAATACCGACAAATTACAATGGGTAAACCACCATTACATCCGTGAATTACCAGTAGAAAAGGTAGCTCATTATCTTGAATGGCATATGGAAGAGCAAAAAATTAATACCCAAAATGGACCAGAATTAACCGAAATTGTAAAAGCACTAGGTGAACGCTGTAAAACCTTAAAAGAAATGGCAACAGCCAGCCGTTATTTCTACGAAGATTTCAGTGAATTTGATGAAGCAGCAGCGAAAAAACATTTTAAAGCCGCAGCTATTCAGCCATTAAGCGTTGCATTAGAAAAATTGCGTCAACTTTCGGAATGGAAAGCTCACGAATTACATCAAGTGATCGAGCAAACTGCGAATGAATTAGGCGTTGGAATGGGTAAAGTCGGTATGCCATTACGAGTTGCTGTAACAGGATCAGGACAATCCCCATCATTAGATATTACACTCGAACTTATCGGTAGAGAACGTTGCTTAAACCGCATTCAGAAAGCGATTGAATTTATTAAGAATAAAGTGGAAAACGCATAATAACTATTTGAAAAGATAGGGTAACATTGCTCTATCTTTTCAAAATCACTAATAATTAATGTTTTACAATTAAAACTAAAAATCTAAAAGATCATAAACTCATACAAAGCAACTGATAAATTAAATCCTATTTTTCCTTATAATTTCTCTGACAGCTCCACTACTTTCTCCACCACACAATAAGCCAAATCAGAATTTTCTGTTTGCAAATAATCAAAATTTTTACGGGCATAAGCAATTTTCATTTGCTCACTTTCGCGTAATTTCTCTTCCGCCACACCGCGTTGAATGCCTTTGCCTGTATTTTTGGTTTCTGCCACAAAATAGATTTTGCTTTCACCTTTAAACACCACTGCCCAATCTGGGTTGTAATGGCCCAATGGGGTAGGGATTTTAAATTTTTCAGGTAGCTTAAAATAAAATTCCACGTCATCACTGCTTTCGCAATCTTGGGCAAATTGTTGCTCGGTTTGGGAATCTAAGGGGATATAGTTTTCATAAATGGTTTTCTGTTGTTCTGCCACTGCAAAAGTATGCTCATTTTTAAAAAATTCAAAATCCTGAAAGAGCGTCATTGCATAGGTTTTGCCGGCGATTTTGTGGTATTCCACGCCCTCTGCCATTATTTGTTGTAACGCAAGGTTGATTTTTTCGGCAACCAAATCAATAAACTGTTGTGGATTATGGAAAACTTCGGGCAGCCTTTGCGATTGTTGCAAAATCTGGCATAAGCTGATTCGTGTTAAGCCTGTTTTGTTTTGCAAGGCATTGAGCAGGTCAGGAATATGGAATGAAGCACGCACATTGGTTGCCCCTGTTGAGCGATATTGTGTGCTTATGCCTTGTCCATTGATGGTTAAATGGGCTTTTTCGTGGCGGATTTGTATCGCTTCAATAGGCGGCATTTTGCGAATTTTTTCCACCGCACTTTTAATTAACTCTTGTTGTTCAAACTTCACCCGATAAGTGGTTTGATATTGAATGCGTTTCCAAATCTGTTCAAAGTCAGGGTGTAGGCTAAAATCTTTGCGATATTGAACCTGTTTTTTATCTTCACGTTTTTTGATATTGCTCTTGGCAAACTGCACGCCGCATTCTTCTTCAATTTCACGCTGAAGGCTGGTGGCAAATTGTTCATAGCTTTCATTGGCAATCACGGTAAGGATATTTTGGCGGCGATCATAAATCCGTTGCCCTTGCTGATTCACAGGCAGCCTTAATCCACGCCCGATTTCTTGGCGTTTTTTCATTTCGCTGGCGGTGTCGTTTAAGGTGCAAATCTGAAACACATTCGGATTGTCCCAGCCCTCTTTTAATGCGGAATGAGAAAAAATAAACCGCAACGGGTTGTTTAAATCCAATAGCCGTTCTTTGTCTTTCATAATCAGGCGATAAGTGTCGTTATCCGCTTGCGTGCTGCCGTTAGTGTCTTTGGCATTGCCTTTTTTATCTTGAGAAAAATAACCATTATGCACGCCTTGCGGATCGTTGCCTGAAAGTTCGCGATAAATGGCATCAAACCATTGGGCGAATTTACCGCCATTGCGGTAATTATCCACCTTGTCGATAAAAAAGAGGGAAAGCACTTTAATGCCTTGCTCACGCAATTTTTTCTCTTTTTGCAAATGCTCGGCGATGGTGCGGCGGATTTGCATTTGCTGAATTTCGTCTTTTAATTGGGAATAATCCGTTCCTTGATAAATTTCCACGCCATTGGCAAAGGAAACCATTTGCTGATCGGTGTCCATTCCGCTCAAAATAAAGCCATTGCGGTATTGTTCATTTTGATTGGAAAGCTCGAATAAATCTTGATTGGGCTTGACAGTGATGGCTTTTTTCTTCATCGCCTTTTTGTCGTTCACCAATAATTCAATTTTGGCTGACCAGCTTTTTTTGCCCGTTTTGATTTCTTTTAAGGAAAGATAAACACCGTTTAAATCATTGTTTGCCAGTACGCTGTCCACCTCAATTTGCTTCACCAAGCCCAATTCGTAGGCTTGCACGGGATTGAGGCTGTAAACGGGATTGTAGGCATTTTTGTGTGTGGCGGAATAACGCAAGGTAAACAGTGGCTTTAAACTTTCAATCGCTTTACGGCGGGTTTCGGTTTCCATATTTTGCGGTTCATCAATGATCACAATGGGCGATGCCATCTGAATATGTTCAATCGGTGCAATGCCACTTTCTCGAACCATATTCATCACATTGTTTTCTTTCGCGAAAGCATCAATATTGATCACCAAAATATCAATATGGTTGCTTTGGGAAAAGTTTTTTAATGCGGTTAATTGCGTGCTTTTATATTCGCTGTATTTCACGCTCGGATTATCAAACACCGTAGCAAAATGGGATTCGGTAGCACGCAAGGTGTGCAATACGCCCTCGCGAATAGCAACGCTTGGCACCACAATCACAAATTTTTGCCAGCCATATTGTTTATTTAATTCAAAAATGGTGCGTAAATACACATAGGTTTTGCCCGTTCCCGTTTCCATTTCAACGGTGAAATTTTTGCCCTGCTCGGCAATCAAAGTGCGGTCGGTTTTTGCTTTATTTTGTTGCTCGTGTAAATTGTTTTGCAAAACCGCTTCATTCAACTGCAAAGGGCGATTTCCCCTAATATTCTCCGCATTTGGGCTGGTTAAAACCAATCCCTCTTCTTGGGCGTTCCCTTGCCCTTTAAATAATTGCACCACCGCATCAACCGCCTGCAATTGATAATCTAAGGTTTCAAATTGAAGCTGCATTTTCTTCTCCTTAAATCACCCATAAAGCAATATTCGCATCGCTCATTTGCAATTCGGTATTTTTCTTGAATGCGTCATCGCCGTTAAATAAACGATCCAGCATCACCACTTTTTGCGGCTGGCGTGCCATCACGTCATTGATTATTGATTCATTCACTTCATTTAATATCAATGCCACACGCTGATGATTTTCTTCCACCCAATACACTTGATTTTCCCACCGCACGTTTGCCGTGAGGCTAAAGCCCAAACGCAATAATAATTCATACATCATCGCTTGCGTGTCGGTGTCCTCTGCCACAGGGTCAATAAACATTTGCAATTGCTTTTCTAAATCCTCTTCTGTGGGCGTTTGCCATTGTTTGAAATGGCTGCCTGAAAGTTTAAAGGCTTTAAAGCCTGTATCTATAGTTTGATTGGGATATTGCTCGGTGATTTGCTTGCCCGCACGGCGAATGCGTTCTTTGGAAATGTCGGCAATGGTGTGAAAACCTGCTTTAAAGGCTTCGGATTGTTCGCTCGTTTTTTCAGGCAGCTGAACACAAATAAAACGGCGATTGCCACCATCTTCAGCATTGAGTTGCATCACTGCGTGAGCGGTGGTGGCAGAACCTGCGAAGAAGTCGAGGATCAACGAATTAGCATTTCCACCTAAAATCAATATTTGTTTGATCAAATCAACAGGCTTAGGATAATCAAAAAACTGTTTTCCACCCATCAGTTCTTTTAAAGCCCTATTAGCAGAATCCGTATGTCCAACTTCATCATATTCCCAAATGGTTGAGCTTGTTCTCCCTTGTTTTACTTCAGACAAAAATTGTTTAATGCAGGGAACATTATTGCCTTTTACTCCAAACCAAATTCGATTATCGGCAATCATTTCATTAAATTTTTCTTTAGAAACAACCCAACTTCTTCCATTAGCAGGAAAAACTTTTCTGCCACTTGGTGTTGTAATTTCATAAATATCTTTCTGAGTTACACGTCCAACAGATAAGTCTCCAGCTTTCCAAGCTCCACGAGGATCATTATCAGGATTACTATAACGCTTATCTTGCTCTTTTGTTCTAGGCAATAAATTTTGACGATATTCCAAAATATTTTTTGCATAAACAATTATAAAGTCATGATTCTTTGAAAAAAACTTTGCATCATTTTGGATACCATATTTCTTTTTCCAAACCACCTCTGCCACAAAATTCTCTTCCCCAAACACTTCATCACAAAGCAATTTCAATTGGGCTTGTTCATTATCATCAATGGAAATAAAAATCACGCCATCATCACGCAATAAATTTCGTGCCAAATGCAGGCGAGGCAGCATCATATTGAGCCAATTGCTGTGATAATGCCCGTTTTCTTTGCTGTTTTTCACAAAGGCACGCTTAAGTTTGCCCGCTTCGTCTTTATCGCCTACTTTTTCCGCATAATCGGCTTGGCTGTCGGCAAAGTTATCTTTATAGATAAAATCGTTCCCCGTATTATACGGCGGATCGATATAAATCATTTTCACAGAATTAAAATAGGATTTTTGCAGAATTTTGAGGACTTCTAGGTTTTCACCCTCAATAAACACATTTTGCGATTGAGCAAAATCCACACTCTCCGCCTCGCAAGGGGTAAGCGTTTGTTGCGTTGGGGTTTGTAAAACCTGATAGGCTTCGGATTTTCCTGCCCAGTTGAGGGTATAACGATCGGGATGAGTGGCGATTTCGTTGGCAAATAATTGTTTAAACTTTTCAAAATCGATTTGCTGTTCAGAAAAAATTTCAGGAAGCAGGGATTTGAGTTGCGAAAGCTGTTGCTCCCTTAACGAAAGATGGTCAAGCTGCTGTGCTGTGCTGTGCTGTGCTGTGCTGTGCTGTGCTGTGCTGTGCTGTGCTGTGCTGTGCTGTGCTGTGCTGTGCTGTGCTGTGCTGTGCTGTGCTGTGCTGTGCTGTGCTGTGCTGTGCTGTGCTGTGCTGTGCTGTGCTGTGCTGTGCTGTGCTGTGCTGTGCTGTGCTGTGCTGTGCTGTGCTGTGCTGTGCTGTGCTGTGCTGTGCTGTGCTGTGCTGTGCTGTCAGGCATTGTAATTTTCCTTTTTTAACTGTCAATAGTTAAAAAATTTTTTATTTTACAAACCTAATACTTCATAAATCAATTATATTTTACTATTTTTGATGCTATCAATTAATAAACCCATAATAGAAACTCTTTCGTTATGAACATTATGAACCATTTAAGCTAAAACAGCTCTTACTTAACAATAAGAGCTGCTTCTATTTTAAATTACATATGCTCTATACAAAGTAAAAAAACTAATACAAAACTCTCGCCTTAATTGTGCCGTCAATCTGCTTCAATTTTTGCTGCAAACTTTCTGTGTTTTCTGATTCAACATCAATAACAACATAACCGATTGTTTCATCAGTCTGCAAATATTGTGCGGCAATATTGACACCATCATCTACAAAAATTTGGTTAATTTTATTCAAAATACCCGGTCGATTATGGTGAATATGCAATAACCGTTTTGCTTTCACTAAACTGTGGCTCGGCAATGATACTTCAGGGAAATTCACTGCAGTAACAGTTGAGCCATTGTCAGAATATTTGACAAATTTACTTGCCACTTCCGTACCTATATTCTCTTGTGCTTCAGAAGTTGAACCGCCGATATGTGGAGTTAAAATCACATTCTCAAAACGGCATAACGGTGATTCAAACGCTTCATTAATAGAAGCCGGCTCTTTTGGGAATACATCAATTGCTGCGCCACGTAATTTTCCAGCTTCCAATGCTTTGGTTAAAGCATCAATATCCAACACGGTTCCACGGGCGGCATTTATCAAAATTGCCCCTTGTTTCAATTGTGCGATACGCTCTGCACTCATCAAATTTTTAGTAGAGCTGTTTTCTGGTACGTGTAAAGAAACCACATCGCTCATTGTTAATAACTCTTCCAAAGTGCGAACCTGTTGTGCATTACCCAATGGCAATTTATTTTCAATATCATAAAAATAAACACGCATTCCGAGCGATTCGGCAATTACACTCAATTGCGAGCCAATATGACCATAACCGATAATGCCAAGGATTTTACCTCTTGCTTCGTTTGAACCTGCTGCTGATTTATTCCATACCCCTCGATGCACCTCAAAATTTGCTTTCGGCACATTGCGCATTAACAACAACATCTCACCTAAAACCAATTCTGCTACCGAACGAGTATTTGAAAATGGTGCGTTAAATACCGGAATACCACGCTGTTTTGCTGCTTCTAAATCCACTTGGTTAGTACCGATACAGAAACAACCAATTGCAATTAATTTATGTGCGTGCTGCAACACTTTTTCAGTTAAATGAGTACGGGAACGGATACCGATGAAATGAGCATCTTTAATCGCTTCAATTAACTCTTCTTCATCAAGGGCTTTTTTATGATATTCGATATTGGAATAACCGGCATTATGTAACACCTCTAATGCACTCTCGTGCACGCCCTCCAACAACAAGAATTTAATTTTTGCTTTATCTAATGATACTTTAGCTGTCATATTTGCATTTTCCTTTATTATATATGTGAAATCTATTTGAGAATTTGTGCGCCGTCAGGGCTGCCAACAATCACGATATCTGCCGGACGCAACGCAAAAATACCGTTGGTTACCACACCAGCAACATTATTTAACTCTTTCTCCATCTCAACAGGGTTAAGAATTTTAAAATTGTGTACATCCAAAATAATATTGCCGTTATCAGTAACTACCCCTTCACGATATTCCGGCGAGCCCCCCAACGCCACTAATTTACGCGCAACTTGAGAACGTGCCATTGGAATCACTTCAACTGGCAATGGAAAAGTTGAGCCTAATACATCAACTTGCTTAGAACGATCTACAATACAGATAAATGTTTTCGCCAATGCTGCGACAATTTTTTCTCGGGTTAATGCCGCACCACCACCTTTAATCATCATTTTATACGGTGTAATTTCATCTGCTCCGTCAACATAAATATCTAAGCCGGAAACATCATTGGCACTGAACACTTCAATACCCTGTGCAAGCAACAATTCTTCCGAATTTTTTGAGGCTGCTACCGCACCTTTAATTTTATGTTTAATTGTTCCTAATGCTTCAATAAAACAATTTACTGTGGAGCCGCTACCTACACCAACAATTGTATCTGCTTTTACATATTGTAATGCCGCATTTGCTGCCATTTTCTTCATTGTTAATTGATCCATTTTGCCATCCTTTCATTCAACTTTTGGTATTTCAATTCATAGAACAACATATACAGCATTGTCCAATAAATTGCTCGTTCGGTAAAACATTAACTCTTTCCGCATAAGATCAAGTTTACCATTGAATAAATTTTAATCGCCAGAAGAGTTTGATAAAAAAAGCGTCAGCAAATCATTTAGAAATAGTTTACCGTGTTTAGTAATTTGCCAGCTCTTTGCCCGTTCTACAATATAATCCTGTTTTAATGCTTCGTCTATCTGCTTTTCAATCACATTCAAACCTAATCCAGTAAATTGTTCAAAATCCACTTTCGGTACAGCTTCCAACAACCTAAAACGATTCATAAAAAATTCAAACGGACGATCTTCCAATTCCACATAATGCTGTTGATAACGATATTGTCCCTGCAAATAACCTCTCGGATGTTTGGTTTGAGAATAACGTAAAATTTGACCGTCTTTAAAACTCACTTTACCGTGAGCACCACAACCAATCGCTAAATAATCACCGAATCGCCAATAATTTAAATTGTGTTCACATTGAAAACCTGGTTTTGCATATGCTGATGTTTCATACTGCTGATAACCGGCGGCAAGCAACTTTTGATGCCCTGATTCAAAAATTTTCCAAAGATCATCATCATTCGGCAGACGAGGTGGTTTGCTAGCAAACAGTGTATTCGGTTCAATTGTTAATTGATACCAAGAAAGATGTGGTGGCGCTAACGCGATTGCTTGCTCCAAATCCGACAACGCCTCATCCACACTTTGATTCGGCAATCCGTGCATTAAATCCAAATTAAAACGTGTAAATCCAGCTGATTTAGCAAAAGTTACTGCTTTTTTCGCTTCATTACTGTTATGAATACGTCCCAACAGTTGTAACTGTTGATCGTGAAAACTCTGCACTCCCATAGAAAGCCGTGTTACTCCTGCCTGGCGATAACCTAAAAAACGTTGCGCTTCTGCTGTTCCAGGATTAGCCTCCAAGGTAATTTCAATATTCCGACTAAATGGAATACGCTGTGCAATTTGGGCTAATAAAAAATTAATACTTTCCGCAGAAAATAAGCTGGGAGTACCTCCACCAATGAAAATAGAATGTAATTGCCGCTGCTGAACAAATTTGAGCTGTTGATTTAAATCCGCCAGCAAATGTTGAATATACTGCTGTTGCGGAATTTCGCCTTTTTGTGCATGCGAATTAAAATCACAATAAGGGCATTTCTGCACACACCAAGGAATATGAATATATAAACTGAGAGGAGGTAAAACTATCATTTTAATTGCTGTTGTAACTTAATTAACGCTCTTGCCCGATGTGAAATCTGCTGTTTCTCCGCCTTACTCAATTGTGCAAAAGTCGCTTGTTTTTCAGAATAAAAGAATAACGAGTCATAACCAAAGCCATTTTCTCCAATCTCTTGTTCGGTAATCACTCCCTCACACTCTCCCTGAGCAATAATCGGTACTGGATCATCCGCTGATCGCAATAACACAATACAACTGACAAATTTCGCATTCCGTTTTTCTACTGAAACACCTTCCAACAAGCGTAACAACTTCGCTCGATTATCTGCATCGCTAGCGTGTTCTCCGGCAAAACGAGCCGAATATAATCCCGGTTGTCCATTTAAATAATCCACTGCCAAACCGGAGTCATCCGCTATCGCCGGCAATCCACTGATTTTTGCAGCGTGTCGAGCCTTAATCAGCGCATTTTCAACAAATGTTAAACCCGTTTCTTCCGGACTTTCGATTCCTAGTGCAGTTTGCGCCACTACTTCAAACCCAAATTCTGCTAAGACATTCGCCATTTCATTGACTTTTCCTTGGTTACCTGTCGCTAAAATGATTTTTTGTTTTTTCATTAAATTTCTATCCTATTTTGCTCTGCTTAGGAAAAGAAACGCACGCTGAATATCCAACATTAGCGTGCGTTTTAGACTAATTAAAAAGTATAAGGATTTGACAATATTTCAGCAATATTTTCTTTATTGATATAGCATATCAATATTGATGATGTTCAAATCGAGTTATCATATCCAAACGTTGTTGATGACGTCCACCCTCATATTGTGTATTTATCCATAATGTTGCTAATGCTAAAGCTTTTTCTGGCGATACTACTTTAGCTCCAAAAGCAATAATATTACTATCATTATGTTCTCTAGACATTAATGCACTATACTCGTCTGCACATAGTGCACAACGGATATGAGGGAATTTGTTAGCAGCAATAGAAATACCAATACCCGTACCGCAAATCAAAATTCCACAATCCGCATCTCCATTCTGAATTGCTAAGGCAACTTTTTCTGCATAAAGGGGATAATCTGTTCTTTGTTCATTAAATGTTCCCTCATCCAATAATTCATATCCCTGTAATTTTAATTTTTCTATTAAAAATGCTTTATGATTTATTCCAATATGATCTGAACCGATAGCAATTTTTTTCATAATTCCACCTCACAATATTGCCCGCAATGCTGCTCCGATAGCGCCATTAAAATCTGAAGATTGAGCCTGATAAAATTCAATTCTGTTATATGGCAATGGTTTACGAATCATTGTTAAACAATGCTGTTTTAATTGATGGTATGGAAAATTTTCCATATCCATCACTCCGCCTCCTAGAACAATACAATCCGGATCAAATAAATTAATCACCATTGCGATAGATTTAGCTAAATTTTGCAAATAATCTTGTACAAATTTTGTATCTAACGCATAAATAAAAAGTTCATTGAAAGGATAAGTAGGCTGTTCACTGTTATACCATTCCTGTAATACTCTTCCTGAGCAAACTGTTTCTAAACAACCATAATTACCACATTGACACTTTTTATTTGCATTTCCATAAGGTATATGTCCTAATTCTCCCGCAACACCATTTTGCCCAACAAAAATATTACCTTGTTGATAGATAGCAAAACCTAATCCTGTGCCTAGATAAACCCCAAGTACAGCAAACTCCTGTAGATTAAAATGATGCACGTCATAAAGTAATTGCAAATTGACATCTCGTTCTAATCGTACAGAACAATGGAAAGTTTCCTGTAAATATGGAATCGCATTATTTAATTGTTCTAACTTAATAGGTAAATTTGGAACAGACAGTATCTGTTGTCTATCTTTGGAAATAGCTGCAGGCATTCCAATAACGATTTTGGATATATCAAAATTAGAACAATAATGAAAAATAAATTCCCTAATACCTGATAAAAAGTCCTTTCCTATTATTTCACTCGTTTTATTTTTTTGAGTTAATAATATTTCTTTTTGAGGGTTAATCACACAAATACGAATATGTGTTGCCCCCATATCAATACCGACAACAACTTTTTGTTTTTGCATATTTCCCCCATACTTAATTATGAGATTCATTAATAGATTGCATCATTATATTCCATGCTATTTCAATATCAGGATTATTATTAAATAACCCTGATGAACCAACGATAAATACATCAGCGCCAACATTGAGTAATGTTTTAAATGTTTTTGGATTACATGAACCATCTATTTCAATAAGATAATTTAATTTATTTTTCTCCCTATATTGTTTCAATTCTTCAATTTTATCTAACATTTCTGGAATAAATGGTTGACCTGCAAACCCCGGATCTACTGTGAGAACAGTAACTTTATCTATTTTATGCAAATAATATTTAGCTGCTTCAATAGGTGTTTCCGGATTAAAAATTAATCCTATTTTCATATCTAACTTTCTAATTTTTTCAAAAAGCCTAAAAGCCTGACCTGAAATAGTTTCTACGTGTAACGTAATCATATCTGCTCCAGCTTTTGCCAGATCATCAATATAATTCTCCGGTTTAGTTACCATTAAATGACAATCTAGAGGTTTACTTGCAATTCGATTCACTTGCTGAACAAAAAAAGGCGATAATGTTAAATTAGGTACATAATGCCCATCCATAATATCAATATGAAAATAATCAACGTGTTGATCTAAAAATTCTATTTGTTGTTTAAATTTAAGAAGATCCATACACATTAATGATGGAGAAATTAATATTTTTTTCATTTGTATAATCCTTATTTAACGACTAATTAAACGATCTAAAGCCACTGCTGCAATAATAAGTCCACCCATAACCACTAATTGATAATAGGTTTGCACTTGCAAAATATTTAAACCATTATTAATCACACCTATGATTAATCCCCCAATAACGACAGAGAAAATACGTCCTTTTCCTCCAAAAAAACTCGTTCCTCCAATAATAGCGCTTGCGATTGCATATGTTTCAAAACCAATACCTGCAAGGGGTTCAGCTGCGCCTAATCTAGCTGTAGAAACAATCCCTGCAAACCCAGCACAAATACCAGAAATAATAAAAACAACTAAAGTATGGAATTTCACATCTATTCCGGAATAATAAGCAGATTCACGATTACCGCCTAAAGCATAAATATTTCTGCCTAAACGCATTTTAGTAGTTAGTACCCATAACACTGCTGAAACGGTAAGGGCAAAAATAACTGGTACAGGAATACCAATAACGTCTTGAGCAAAAAAGTTTACGAAATCAAAGGAAAACCCATAGATTGAATTAGCGTCTGAAATTACTAAGGTAACGCCTCTAAAAATCGCATTTGTACCTAAAGTAATAATAAAAGGATGTAATCCGGTATAATTGACAAGCAAACCATTGATAGCCCCAAGTCCACCACCAATAACAATACTACCGATTAATGCAGCCCAAAAAGGATCGATCCCCATCAACATTAATTTAGCAGTAACCATACCTGATAATGCTAAGATTGCACCAACAGACAAATCTATACCTGCAATTAAAATAGCGAAGAACTCACCTACACCAATAAGTACTGTTACTGAACTTTGTACAAAAATTTGCTGGATATTATTCGCTGTTAAAAAATATTGTGGTGAAAGGAAACCAAAAATCACAACAATAATACTAAGGATAAAAAATGTGCCATATTTATCCCAGAATTGGGGAAAATTTACTTTACTCATAAACAACTCCTGAATTTAAGGGAAGGGCATAACTCATAATCTGTTCTTCACTCAATGAAAAATTATTTTCTAGAATGGTAGCTATCTTGCCTTCTCTATATACAGCAATACGATCACAAACTGACATAATTTCTGGAAGTTCTGAAGAAACCATTAATATAGCTTTTCCAGCTAAAGCTAACTCTCGCATAATTTTGTAGATTTCTGCTTTTGCTCCTACATCAATTCCTCGAGTAGGTTCATCAAAGATTAAAACATCAGGCTGGCAAGCAACCCACTTAGCAATAATCACTTTTTGCTGATTACCACCTGACAACTCTGTAATATTTTGAGTAATTGATGCACATTTTATGTGTAAATCCTTTTGTTGTTGCAGTGCAGTATTCTTTTCTAAAGTCGCATTAATAAACCCTAATGCACCTTTAAACTTTCCTGATTTAAGACTTGTGCTAATAGCTATATTCTGTTGAATAGAAAAATTGGCAAAAAAACCATTCCCTCGTCTATTCTCCGTAATATATGCCATTCCTCTTTTTACTGCTTGAAATGGTGAGTTAGGTGTGATGTCCTGCTGGTGTAAATAAATTTTTCCACTTACTTTTTTATCCACCCCAAAAATACAATTCATTAATTCTGTTCTACCAGAACCTACTAACCCCGCAAATCCAAGTATTTCACCTTTTTTTAGCTCAAATGAAATATCATTGACTTGCTTAGTTTTCTTACCAATAAGATTTTTCACTGCAAAAATTACTTCATTGGAAGGAGATCTTGATTCAGCAGTAAAACGAGATTGCAATTCACGCCCAACCATCAAACGAATAATGTCATCGTTACTAACATCTTTAATAAATCCTGATGCCACACTACTACCATCTTTTAACACGGTATAACGATCACAAATTTGCCGAATTTCATTTAATTTATGAGAAATATAGATGAGAGCCTTACCATCTGCTTTTAATTGCTTCATTACAACAAATAAAAACTCAATTTCAGTATTGGTTAATGATGATGTTGGCTCATCCATAATAATAATATTGACATCAGATATTAATACTTTTGCAATCTCTACCATTTGTTTATATGAAATAGACAAATTAGCAACTTTCTCATCTAGATCTACTTTAATGCCTAAACGCAATAAAGTAATTGCCGCTTGTTTTCTCATTTTCTGCCAATCAACCAGCCTCACCCCTAAAACAGTCTTATAGAGTAACCGTCCGATATAAAGATTTTCTAAAACAGAAAGTTCGTCTATTAAACTTAACTCTTGATAAATAATGCCTATCCCAAGCGTTGCAGCTGTTTTATGATCCAAGCAAGAATAAGATTTCCCTTTGATAATAATCTCTCCAGCACTTGGTTTATGTAACCCAGAAAGAGCTTTCATTAAGGTAGATTTTCCTGCCCCATTTTCTCCAAGCAATGCCTGAATTTCGTGAGTATAAATATCAAGATCTACATTTTTCAGTGCTTGTACTGCGCCAAAATTTTTAGCAATTCCTTTCATCTGAACCAAAAGTTCTGACATAATTCCTCCTAATCACTAAATTACAGACAGATCACTCCCATATCAGCAATAACCTGTCTGCTGATAATGCAAATTTAAGTGCCATACACTAAGTTGATTTAGTGTTTTCTTTTATTTTGTGATTAGAATAGAATCAACTGTTTCAAATTTCGGCTCTTGATCTACAGCTATTTTTTTACCTGATTTGACGGCATTTACTAATAACTCTAATCCTCTAGCACCAATCTTGGCAGGATCTTGAGCAACAGTAGCTGTCAATTTACCTTCTGCGACCATTTTTCTTGCTTCAGGTACTCCATCTGTACCCACTACAATCACAGTATCTAACTTACTAGCATTCACTACAGCTTGTGCAGCCCCCATAGCCATTGTGTCATTAGCCGCATAAAATGCTTTAATTTTCGGATTACGAGATAGGACATTAGTTGCAACATCTAACGCTTTGATACGATCCCAATCAGCCGGCTGACTGGCGACCAATTTTATTTGTGGGTTTTTCTCAAAAACCTCTTTCGCTCCACGGCGTCTTGCTTCTCCTGAGGCATTGCCCGCTTTACCTTCTATAATAGCGACTTCACCACCTTGTGAACCTAACCTATCAACGATAAACTGAGCCGCTTTAGCTCCTACAGCAACATTGTCTGTTGTAATGAAAGCTTCTACATTACCCTTTGCTTTATGTAAATTATCTAAATCTATTTTTTCATCTAAATTGACTAAATAGATACCTTTCTGATAGGCTTTTGCTGTGGGAATGACAAGATTTGCGGGAGAAAGCGGGGCAAACGCAATACCTTTATAATTCTTGTTAATAAGATCTTCAAACAACTGGAGTTGTGACTGGTAGTCTCCTTCTGATGGTGAAGCAAAAACATCAACTTCCACATCCATTGTTTTTGCTTGTTCTTCAATACCTTGTTTCATTCCCACCCAAAATGGATTAGATAACGTTTTTAAAATCACTGCATAATCTGCGGCAAAGCTATTACCATTAACTGAACAAAATAAGCCAGCTACAGCCATACAAGAAATAAGTTTTTTCATTGATTTCTTCATAGTTCAATCCTCATTTTTTCCTAAAATATTCTGTTACTAACGAAGTTTTCTCTAAATTCTGCTCAGAAAATTGAATATCTTGTTTTGCAACAGAAACAAAGAACGCATCAACTAAAATTAATTGTAAAATTCTTGCTGATGCATTTTTCCCCAAAAGAGGGGTATTCGGTGCTGGTGTACAAATCACAAAATCCGCTAATTCAGCTATTGGAGAAATATTACTATGCGTAATACAAATAATTTTAGTGCCATTCTGTTTAGCGATTTTAATTGCCTGTAATAAGTCGCTCGTTTTCCCTGAATGAGAAACAACCAAAACAACATCGTCTTTAGTTAATAAAGATGCAGACATCATCATTAAATGAATATCTCGATAACTATTACAACGTACGCCAATGCGTAAAAATTTATGAAAAATATCATCACAAATCGTACTAGAACCACCAGCAGCATATAAATCACGTTGTTTAGCATTAAAAAAACATTCTGCCGCACGCTCCATAATTTCAGGAGATACTATAGACTTTCCCTCAGAAATAGTTTGGTACGATAAATTGAATACTTTATCTATCAAATCCCGAGTAGTATCACTCTTTGATAATTCAAAATTTTCAATTTCTTGGCTTTTTAGTTGCTCTGCTAAAACAGCTCTTAACTCCCTAAATCCAGTGAATCCTAGTAATTTTGCTACTTTTACAATTAAAGCTTCTGAAACGCTCAATTCATTAGCCACTTCTTTTAGAGAAGTTTGATAATCAAATTTGCTAGGATTAAGCAGGTAATCAATAATTCTTTTCTCTGTTACCGTCATTTTTTCTTGCTTCATTCTTATCTTAGGAATGAGAGAGTTTTCTGTACTAATATTCATAAAACTTTATCTTTTATTATTTGTTGTAAAATTATATGCTTTTATATCATATTTTTTAGGCAAAAAAAGAGATCAACTTCACAAAAACAATTATTTTATAAAGTATTGGTGAGATAGGGCATCGTTTTGGTAATGTAATGCAAAACAAGGAACATCCACTACCTACGGTTTATAAGGTATTGCTACATATAAAAAATTTACGACTAGGTAACTCAAAAATACACTTCTAGAAAAACACTGAGCAATTTCAATGTCAACTACGATCAATTGTTAAAATTAAAAATTTATGGAGAGTTATAAAATTATATGGATGCGATAATCACAATCGAATTATAAACATATATTATTGATTATAAATAATATTTAGTTTTACAAAATTATTCCGTGTTACTTCCTGTGTTACTAAAATCAAAAGTCAATCGAGAAATAGAACATTATTTAAACAAATTTTAATTCCTTTTTTATAGTGCCGGCAAAATCTGCAAATTCTTGATAGCTTTGTTCTTATTCTTTTATATTGAGATATGCAATTTTGCATATCAATAAAAGCCAGTAAAAACTGTAATAGCGATAAAATTGAGTTCCGGAGGCGGTTGTTTGGGCTTTTTTCGCTGAACTTTTACCCACACTATACATTAAAAGGTACTCCTGAGGGGATAGCCTTTCCACGGGGTTGCTGGCTCGTGGTTTTTGGCAGTTTTTTTGCATTTCTAGTCATCATCATCTTTCTATTAAAAGCTATTTATCTGGGTGATCGTATTTAGTGTTTTTATAGCTATTTTTACTTGTCTAGCAATGGTTTATAGGGTGATCAATTAAAGGCTAATTATGCCAATTATTTTTAAGAAAGGATGTCGGTTGTTGGTGGTGGATCTGATGTTTTACGGACTTCAATATTTTGGCTTTTAATAGTGGATCTTATTACCATAATTCAAACAAATAAGCCGTTATAATTATATTATCCTAATGCTTTTTTACATTCTGCTTTCTTTTGCCTTTTTGTAAGATTTTACCTATCAAAAATCCATCAACAAAAAACATTAAAAAAATTTTTATATATATTAGTAAAAAACCTTAGTCCAATTAGTCCAATAGTCCAATTTCTTATTTTTCAATAGTTTAAGTGCGATTTTTTGGACTAATTTACTTTTTTAAATTAGTCCAATTAGTCCAAAAATAGTCCAAAACAAAAAATAAATAGAAAAATTTTTAGTCCAAAATGCCCTTATTTTAGTCCAATTTTTGGTTATTTATTAATCCATTTTTAGATTATCTAATTGATATTATTATAAATGCATTTTTCATTGGACTAATTGGACTACTAAAAAACACTCTCCTAATATGTAAGATTTTAGTGAGTTAATACCAACAAAAAAAGCCAACCCTGTTAAGTAGATTGGCTTGTTTTATTAATTGATAAAAACTATCAAAATGGGATTGTTTTTACTCTCCTGTTTCTTCGCAATCTGGTTCTATAAGTGGAAACAACATATAGCACCTTGTCCGCTTGGTGTCGATTTTGTGCGGTAATCTTACTAACCACTTGTAAGCACCCTCCCCCCTTTTTAACATTCCCTTATCTGCTAATATTTTGCAAGCCTGTTCTTTTGAGTTGCCGTTAATCGCTTCATTAAAGGCTAATGGGTACAGATAAAAAAATTCTTCCTTGTTGTTATCTGTGATCAACACTCTATAGCCAGCAATGTCTTTAATGGGTGCTTGATTGGTTGGAGGATAAGTAATAAATCGGCTTTCTGCATTAGCTAATAACCACCCATTCACCTGCTCAATAACCTGTTTTTCTTCTCGGCTATGTAAACCAAAGATATTTACCCACTCATTAAAACAGTGTAGCAAGGCTTCCGCATTTTCTGCCTCGCTCCACTGTGTCAGGTGGTGAGCTAGCTGTAAAGCCGTTTCTAATACCGCAAATCGGTTTGATACTCGTTGCACCTGTGAGCTAACATCTTTCGGTAAACGTTGTAGCCATTTCGCTTTTATGACTTGATAGGTGCTATCTAATTCATTTTGATGTGCGGTTATCCATTTAACCCACTCTCGCCCAATAACGCCATAATTTAGCTTGCTAGCGTGGTTTAAGTGGTCGGCGTGAGCTTTACCATTACTAAACTGATAAAATTGCTTAGCTGGAGAAATAGGAACATTGAGCAAGCGGACTAATTGCCCTGCATTAGTTTTAATGCCTGCTTGTGATAAATACCCCTCTAAGTCTATTTCTCCGGTCGAGAACGCCATAATCCTCCAGCGTGAAAGTTCTCTGTTTCCGCCCTCCTTTGCACCTTGAATCTTGCCCACTCCATTAAATAAAGCGTAAGCGGTTTGCTCGATATGCTTTTTATTTGCACCTTGGCCAATTTCATCCATCACTAAAAAGCCATCATTACGGGCTGCGGCTTCATTTGTCAAGCCTAAGGACGTGGCGTTCCAGCTTACCCTTGTGATCTCGGGGTGGCCATAAATGCTATTGGCGATATTGGCGGTTGTGGTTTTCCCTGACGTTGAGCCACCAAATAAATGAACACCAAAACTATCGACGTTTAGGTGGTGGATTAATGGCGCTGATAAGGCAACCGCAACTCCTAACATCATTGACGGATTACCCCTTACATATTGAGCAATTTCTTTTTGCCAGCTGCCTAATGTGCCTTTAGTATCATATCCACTAAAACTAGAGGATTGACTGCGGAATAAGACGGGTATTTCAGGGTGTCCTATCACTTCACCATTAGGTAAGATATACGCTCCATTTTGCCAACCTGTGGCGTGGGTAACTGTCCATAAAGTGCGATTTCCAGAGTTTTGTAAATAATCGGCAAGCTCGTTCTTTAGTGAGGTATTTGTTGTTACTTTTAAGCCCCTATTTTTTAATGTTCGCCAGCCCTCGCGCTCACCTATATCACCAAGTGGCAAGGCTTCCACTACCTTTTGATAACTTCCCTCAAGTTGCCACTGTAACACTAAATAGCTTTCGTTTTCACTGCGTCCGATACCTATCACATTCACCACATCAGAAAGCCACTGCACTCGCTCATTTATTTCGCCAGTATCTTTATCTAGCTTCGGAATAATGCGATACAAGCCCTTTTTTCCGCTTTCTGTGCGTTCTTCGATATAAGGTAATAAATTATCTTTATCAGGCTTAACTGTCGTTGCTATGACTTCTTGTGTGATGATTTCGGCTGCTGTATCGCCTTTCCTTGTGCGTTCAATATAGTTGCTTAAATTCTCCACCACTTGCCCGATATTATCCTTTAAGGCGACAATTTCCGCTTCAGTCTGTTTAGCGAGATTTAACACGATAGCGGTAATTTGATTGCTGGACAGTTCCCCAAAGCGGTAAATGCCAATAACCTTTTTTTCCTTTGGTGAAATTTGTAAGGAATTAAGTTCTGTTAGTTGATCTGCTCCTAATATAATTGGCCGTTTCTTATAATCAGCTTTTATCAGTTCAGTTAATAAATGCCAGCCTTGCCCCTCGCCTTTTCCCCAGGCTTGCCACGCTTCTGACCCTGCAAGAATAATTAACTCTTCGTAAGGTTCGTTATTCTGATATTTTAAAAAAGGTGCTTTAGTGAGTTTCATCATTACCCCCTAAAAAGTAATAACTAAGGCTAATATCATTTAACGGCTTTGTTATTGGTTGTAAGAAAGGAAACACAATAGAATAGCTTTTTAATACACTTCTCGCCTCTTTTTCACTTTCCACCACCGTAAGCAAAAATTCCTTATTCAATCCCCCAATTTCAATCATTGAAACTATTGCAATACCTTTATTGAGCATTGTTTTAATCTCTAATATTTCCCCTGTTTTGCGGTAGTGTTCCACTTGATAGGCTTTTGCCCGTGCTTCGCTTTTGGCAATGCGGTCAATAATCACCAAGCTCACATCTGAAAAAATCGGTAATCTGCGGATTAATTTGAAATAGCTCATTGGGTTACCTCCGCTTTTTCTTGCTCGGTTTCGAGTGAAATCGCTTTGTATAAATCTATTAGCACGCCTTCGCTAAGCAATTTTAGGCTATTGATTAGCATTAAATCGCTGTCGCTGTATTTGGTTTCGGCATAGTTTCTTACTAGGTAAATCAAGGCTTCCAGTTCAGAAAAGCGAGCTAGCACAAATGCTTGTTTGAAATCTTGGGTAACGGTGTTTTTACGCATTGTTCACCTCCAAAATCACAAAAAACGGGGCAACTTGTGCGGTGGCTTGCTTGATACTGTCGGCATTTATGCGGACGGTATAGCGTGGGAAAGCGGAAAAATGTTTTTTGGTATTGCGTAAGTCTGAACGGCTTACGGCTTTGAATAGGTAAAGCATTGCTGATAGTCCTTTTGATAATTTTTCAAAGACTACCGCTAGACTTCTCACGGTCGGGCGGTAGAACGTAACGGGGTGAGAAACTAGCTCAAAAGGAACACTAGCCACGCTAAAAGCGTGCCTGTTACGCTCTACCATTGAGAGAAACGCAACGCAACCAAAATCGGTTAGGTTGTTTTCTTTAGGTGTGCGAACATTACGAACAAAAAAAGCACGGGTTGGCGTGCTGTTCGCCTTTTGAATATTCAGCTTCTCACGGCTGACTGTAGATTTTGCTACAGTGTTTAAAGCATAAATCTGTAATGATAATTTGTAAAGTGATCTTGTTCACATTTTTTGATTTTTTCATCAGAAAACGATCTACACATTTCTAGAATGTACAAATTATTCATCTTAATTTTTTTTGTGTTTGGCTCTGACGGTCAGAAAAAATTTTTTTCTGACAATCGTTCTACTTATATTCTACGCTCTACTTATATATCTACGATCTACGTATATATTTACGTTCTACTTATATGTCTTCCCACTGGTTTTTATGGTTATTTAGAACAGATAAAAAACCTCTTAACTCAGCCCCCTTTTTTGGGTGGAGATTTTTATCTAATAATCATCAAATCAGGTCAATTCTTTTCGCGTTCGCACTGCAAAGATTTATCTACTTCATCAATAAAATGCGAGATATTTTCTTCTTCCATTTTTTGCCAACGTGCAATATCAGGATGGCTAAAACGGAAGCGTGGGCGATAGATTGTTAAAATTTCATATTGTTTATCTGGGGTGTAAGGGATAACTAGGCGAATTGCTTTGCTGCCTATGGTGCTGTCATTCAGGCTCATTTCTTCATCGTACAATTCATCTACATCATAGTTAAAATCCTTGTTACCGTAGTAAGCAATACTGCTGTCCATTGCCGAACTGACATACGAGAAATCAGCATTGTCTGCGTGATAGTCGTTAATCCTTATCGTGAATATCAGCTCGGGCTGTTTTTTGGGGTGTTGCTTTTCTAGTAATACAATCACCTCATAAATTAATCCTAGTTGTTTTAATTGTGGGATCGTTTCCCAAAATAGCTCACTATTTTCTTGAGTGATAACGGCGTCTTGTGAGAGTAAAAAATCTTGAATAAATGAATTATAGGCTTTCTGTTCATTCGTGTTAGAAGCAGAAAGCCTTATTAGTGCATCAGTCGTATCAAAATGCGTTTTTTCTATATCCCACTCTTGAAATACGCCATTAAAGCCCCCTAATTCACTCATAGAGAGGTTTTTATAAAAAGTTAGTATAGCATTAAGATATTTAGTTTTTCGCTTTCTGTAACGTTTTCAGCGTGATTTATACGATATATAACAGAATCAACTTGATTGATACTATCGACAAATGCAACGGGCAAATTAATGTTTAGTGCCGTGTAGTTGATTTTAAATAATGTTCTTTGTGCCTGTTTTAGCCTAGAAATATAACCATTTAAAAAAAGCTCAGTCTGAAGCTGTTTGCCGGTTTCCCAGCGACAATTTAAATGCTCGCTAATTGCTTTCGCACCTGCATAGGTAATGCTAAAAGGTTGTTCTTTTGGGGTTTTGGGAATGCCGTTAGCAAAACGATTTAATACAAGCATAGCAGATAGAAGCCTAAAATCGCCTTTACTTGCAATAGATTTCAATAGAGAAAAATCAGCTTGGAAATACTGACTATTATTCTTTGTCTTTTTCTTCATACCTTTTAGCCTTTGCTTTTTGGTGATGTTAAAAGTGTAGCTACCAACTAGATTATTTGTTCAATGTGGCTGTAGTAAAAGCCGTTTTTGCTTTCTCGTTGCGTAACTCTAATCTGATATTCATTGCCTTGAAATTGAGAGACGTCAATACCGTCATAAATTTGCTCTGCTGAAAGTGGTTTGTGGTTTAGACTTTGGATGATCTCAGTTAAGTTGCTGTTAGGCTTTAGTATTGGGGTACAAGTTCGGGCTAATTTAACGCCTTGATATATTCCCTCAATAATTTCAAAGATGAATGCTATTCTTTCACCATATCCGCTTTGAACGGTCTTAACTTCAGTAAGTTTTGCGGAGTATCTACCGCTTTTGACAATATGATGTTTATTGCCTTTTACAATCATAGAAACGCTCCCGTGAGTATTTGAATATTGTTAATATTTTAACATAAACTAATATTTGCTCTAAAATAGGCTTGATAATGTTTAAAATTTTGATGAACGAAATTCATATTTTGGCTATAATTAGTTTGAGTTTTCATTATTTTTTCCTAAAAGTTAAAGTTAATCTTTGTTCTTGCCCTCCCCTTGAGGGCGTTTTTTGGGGTTCAGGTAAAGCCTCGCTTGTCTATTGCTCTTGCTTCCCCTCTTCTGTGCCATCTAAAAATAAATCTCTTAATGAGCCTAGTTTTATCGCATCATCGCTTGAGGTTAAATCCACTTTTTGGCTGAACATTCCTAAATGCTTGCCAAGTAGCTCAAGGGCTTTATTTGCTCCTGTGGGTTCAAAAATAAAGGCTTCAACGTTTACGGCGTTGGCGGTTCCCTCTTGGGCGTTTTTTATAATCGCGGTGGTGGTGATCGGCTTTTTACCCGTGCAAACCGCTAAATAGTCTTGTAGGTCAAAAATAACTTTATCCACGGTTAGGCAATGCCGTTCTTGATGTAATTGTCTAAGTTCGCTTACCCTTTCCGCGATCTTACCGTTATGCAATAATTCGCTTGCTTTGGTGTTAATGGTTTCAGACTTCATTTTTTCCGCATTGTAAGCCTGCCTATAGGCTTCGCTTGCGTTGCCTAACTCAAGATATAACTGGCAAAATTTTTCTTGTTTTGGCGTTAGTTTTTCGGTCATTGTGGTTAATCCTGTGCCTGTGAGTGTAAGGTATAAACTGCTATGCCTTTGTGTTTAACTCCTGCGTGATCCACTTCGTCCCTTGTGGTGGTGGAAATGTCATAACCTTTAGACCGCAATTCCATAATTCGTGGAGCTGGGCTACAAATTCCCATCGCCCTAAATTCTAACGTTGAGCAAGACCCCGTTTTTAATCGGTTTAATATGGCTATTCGTTGCGTGTGTAGTGAAGTGTTGCTAATTGTCATTGTTTACTCCTTAATTGCGATAAATGGCGTGATAGGGGTTACAATTACCGCTAGCTGTTGCTGCACTTTCTCAATATCCATATCAATGTAAATTAATCGCTCGTGAACAAACTCTAAAAACTGTTCTGGTGTGTCGGTGTGAGTCGTGCCATCTGTTGTATGCTTCCAACGTGGATAATTTCCCTCTGTAGCGTTTTCCACCATCGCCAATAACGTTTCAATCTGTTCTTTTGCGTCCTGTAGGGTTGGCTTATAGTCGTTCATTGTGTTGCTCCTTGTCGGTAGAAATTTAAAGCGGTTTCACTTGGGTAAGGTTCGTTATCGTCTTGTAAGCTCATAAATCGCATAATTTCGCTATTCTCTAGGTAATGCTTGATAGCGATATTAAGTAAATTCCTTTTTGCTATTTCTGCTCGCATTTTCCCCTTTCTCTATCTGGTTTATTCGGTTCGGTTTGTTGGTGGATTATTTATTAGTTTGTTGTGATAGGTATTTCTGAACATCTTCAGCAGAAAAACGGGTAGAGCTACCTAATTTAATCCGTGTTAATTTTCCAGCTTTAACAAGGCGATCTATCGTTGAGCGTGATCCTATTCCTAAATCGGTTAATTCTTTAATGCTGTAATATTTTTGAATGTGTGTTGTTTCCATAATTCCATCTCTTAATTGTGGTAGTGATACATATCAATCTAGGTTCACCCTCGTAAGTCTTGGGCTTGGTGGGGATTATGGAAAATTAAAAGAAATGAGTCATCGCAACGAAAAATAAATTTTCGCTGCAAAAATAATTAATTGATTTTTAATGATTTTATAGGGAATTGAGTATTAAGATTGGCAATTTACTTGAGTTTTTTATTTGCTTCTGCAAAATATTCTTCTATTTTTCGTTGTTCTAAGCCTTGCACCTTTCTACTGGCGTTTACTCTAGCTTGCAATATAGCGTTTATAATGTCGTTTTGAGTCCATTTTTTAGCTGGTGAGATTGGATTTTTTAATACGCTTATCATTTCACCAATTAAATATAGTGCGGTGGTTGTGTTTATGTCGCTAGAATTAGAAATAATAGTTTCATACTCCGCTCTTAAGCAACTATAAAGTTTTCGCCCTCGTTCTAGTCTTTCTTCCGCGTCATTTTGTGCCATTATTGCTTGTTGTAATCGAGAAGATAAAGATTGTATAGCTAATTCTTGATCCCTGAGAAAACTATCTTTACTAGCCAGTGAAATTTGTAATTCATTTATTTTTGCTTGTAGATTAGTATTTTCTGCTAAAAACTTCTGATACTCGTTATTCATTCGCTCATATTCTGCAATATCAATTTGCGGTCTTAGCTCTTCTTCAAAAAAAATTGTTTTAGGTCGGTCATTTGGGTAATTATCTGTAATAAATTGTTTTAAATCCTTAATCCAAAAATGCCGCCTTGCATATGCAACGTGATCGCCATTTTCGCCCCCCCTCTCCGTGTTCTCTAACGGCTCGCAAGGTTCCATTGTTAATAGCTCGGTTTAAAACTCTTGTTTTCTTTTCTAAGCAAGGAATATAAGGGTGTCTATATATGCTTTGTGAAATATTTGTCAAAAAAGGTACTTCGCCAGATAAGTCTTTAAACTCAACTCCGCACCATAATAAGGCGGCTTCTGGTAATGGTATTACTTCATAATCAATAATTGAACATTCAGGCAATGAATTATAATAAGATTGTGGCTTTGCCATAAACCGCCCCTATACGTTGCCCTATTTGTTGGTGGAAGTGCAACAGAAAAGCAAATAGGGTTACTTTCTTTTCAATGCGGTTAATTACGCCGTATCTAGTTGCACTGATTCAAGTTAAATCAGATTAAATCTGTATAACACAATATTCCATACCAGAGAAATGAAGTCAACGGCAAATACTGTAATTTTATACATTAAAAACTGTTTATTTTTACAGTGTTATTCTAATGGTGGCATTGATGATTAAATAACCTTAATAGTGGAACATTTGGCAACATAATCCGCCCATAATTGCATTATTTTTTTACGCTGTTTTAAATAGGTAGCGTGATTATAGGCTAGGCTTACATTTCCCCCTGTTTTATGTGCTAAGCAGGCTTCAGCGTGTTCGTGTATAACATTTTGTTCAGCTAAATAAGTCCTTGCTAACCCTCTTAAACCGTGTGCGGTTTGCTTACCCTGATAGCCCATTCTTTTAATCGCCACATTTGCACTACTCGGGTTCATTGGCTCGTTATTGTTGCCATATTTTGTAAACACATATTTAAATTGACCTGTTATTTCTTTCTGGCGTTGTAAAATTGCAATGGCTTGTTTAGATAATGGAATAATATGCTTTTCTCTCGCTTTCATTCTTTCAGCTGGAATAGTCCATAACTTAGCTTTAAAGTCTATTTCTCCCCATTCTGCCCCACTCGCTTCGCCTGGTCTTGTCATTGTGAGCATTTGGAAATAAATTAAATTCTTTGTTTGTGGCTCTATATGAGCTTGCTCTATAGCTTGAATAAAATCGGGTAATTCTTCGCTACTAATACGAGGATTATTCTGCTTAGAAACACGCTTGAATGTCTTTCCTATCTTTAAACAAGGATTAAATGCTATCAGTCCGCTATTGACTGCAAAATTCAAGATTTCATTAATATAACCGCATAAGCGTTGAGCCATATCAATGTTATTTCTTTCCTCAACTCGTTTAATCGGCGGAATAACAACTGTCGGCAAAATCTCATTAATTAAGTAATTCCCAATAAAAGGAAAAATATGCAATTCAAGACTACGCCAATACTTCACTAATGTTTTTAACTCAATCTCGCCTTGTTTTTTCGCTTTCCATTGTTCGGCAATAGCTAAAAAAGTTCTATGTCTGTTTAATTGCTGTTCCTGCTTTTGTTGCTCATAGTAGGCTTTAGGATCGATCTTTCTTGCTAATAATGCTAAAAACTCATTTCTAGCTGCTCTTGCTTGTGCCAATGATATTTCAGGATAACGCCCAATACTTAGATTAGTTCTCTTTTCTGTTAGAGGGTGATAGTAATTAAAAAGCCATATCTTTAAACCCGTTGGCTTTATACGTAAATAAAGACCTTTCCCATCTGCTAAGTTATATTCTTTCTCGGATGGTTTAGCTTTCTCAATTTGTGTATTGGTTAGTGGTGTTGTTAGCCTTGCCATATTTAAGATTAATCAAGTTTTAGTAACACAATTCAAAGTCTATCATTCCGTGTTACTAAATCACGATATTATATAAATCATTGTTATATATGGATTTATCTAAATTTTAGTAACACGCTATTGAGCTATTATAATTCCGTGTTACTAAATGTGTTACTAAAATCTTGGGTTATGGTGATTTATTGTGATTTAATCTGATTGATAAAAAGTGCTTTCAAGTCTTGGTATTATTGGGTTTGTGAGTTATGGTGGGTTAGTGTGATTTATTTGTTTGGTGGAGATAATCGGGATCGAACCGACGACCTTTTGAATGCCATTCAAACGCTCTCCCAACTGAGCTATATCCCCACGATCGATGTGAAACGTTGCTAATATTAATGGCACGCTGAATTGATGTCAACGAGATTTAATCAGAAACGGCAGATTTTCGTTTTTTTGCTTAAATCTCATACTTATCGCATTTCCTGATCATTAACCACAGTTATTCTGCTTATTCCAATAAAAAACTGCACCTTTTAGGGTGCAGTTTCGTCATTCATAATTCAGAATCAGAAATTAAGCCTGACCTTTAACCGCTTTTAATCCTAAGAACGGTGCCTTATCGCCTAATGCTTCTTCAATACGGATTAATTGGTTATATTTTGCAATACGGTCTGAACGGCTCATTGAACCGGTTTTGATTTGACCTGCTGCTGTACCAACTGCTAAATCTGCAATAGTTGCATCTTCGGTTTCACCTGAACGGTGAGAGATTACTGCGGTATAACCGGCTTCTTTCGCCATACGAATCGCATTTAAAGTTTCAGTTAATGAACCGATTTGGTTGAATTTGATCAAGATTGAGTTAGCGATACCTTTTTCGATTCCTTCTTTAAGGATCTTAGTGTTAGTTACGAATAAGTCATCACCAACAAGTTGGATTTTGTCACCAAGAACTTCTGTTTGGTATTTGAAGCCTTCCCAGTCTGATTCATCCTGACCATCTTCGATAGATTTGATTGGGTATTCTTCACAAAGTTTTTCAAGGTAGTGTGTGAACTCTTGAGAAGTGAATGATTTGCCTTCACCTTTCATCTCATACATACCGGTTTCTTTGTTATAGAATTCAGATGATGCACAGTCCATTGCTAAAGTAACATCTTTACCTAATACATAACCTGCTTTTTCCACAGCTTCTTTAATGCAAGCCAATGCTTCCGCATTAGAAGCCAAGTTAGGTGCGAAACCACCTTCATCACCAACTGCAGTATTTAAACCTTTCGCTTTTAATACTTTCGCTAAGTTGTGGAACACTTCAGAACCGATACGAAGTGCCTCACGTAAAGTTTTTGCCCCAACCGGTTGAATCATAAATTCTTGAATATCAACGTTATTATCTGCGTGTTCACCACCATTGATGATGTTCATCATTGGTAATGGCATTGAATATTGACCTGGAGTACCGTTTAATTCAGCAATCCACGCATAAAGTGGTAAACCTTTAGATGCTGCTGCCGCTTTTGCATTAGCAAGAGAAACCGCAAGAATCGCATTCGCACCTAATTTAGATTTGTTTTCTGTGCCGTCCAAATCGATCATAATTTGGTCGATTTCAGCTTGTTGAGTTGCATCTTTACCTAATAAAGCCGGCGCAATAACATCATTGATGTTTGAAACTGCTTTTAATACACCTTTACCTAAATAACGTGATTTATCGCCATCACGCAATTCCAATGCTTCACGTGAACCTGTTGATGCACCTGATGGAGCAGCTGCAAGACCAACGAAACCGCCTTCTAAATGCACTTCCGCTTCAACGGTTGGGTTACCACGAGAATCAATAATTTCACGGCCAAGAATTTTAACGATTTTTGCCATTTGTTTTTCCTCACATTTAAGTTAATTTTCAAAGATAGAAATCAAAAAACCGCGCTAATATTAAAACGATTTTAAAAATTTGTCTTGTAAAAAATGATGTGAACTTGATCACAATTAAGATTTTCTCACTCAACAAAAATAGAGGCTCTTTTTTTACCGTAATCGGCGATTTTTAACATTTTTGACTCTTTTCTTGTATAATGGCGACAAAATCTCAAAATAGCCTCTTTTTAAGCGCAAATTTATGTATTTTACCCAAGCTTTTTTCACATTTAACGGCAGATTGAATCGACAGGGGTTCTGGATTGGCAGTGGTATTTGTGCCAGTTTCTTATTATTGGTTGCCAATTTATTGCCTATTTCGTTGCTGTTTCAACAAAAAACTGCTGCAATTTTCGCAATATTGCCATTATTATTGATCACATACTGTTGGCTTGCGATTATCGTGAAACGCTTGCACGACCGCGGTCGCTCCGCCAAAGCACTAGCAATTCTTCTAGCGCCGATTGGCTGTTTTTTGATTGCGCCTTATAGCCAAGGTTTTATGAAATTATTATTAGGGCAACTGTTTCCGATTTTTGTATTCGCTATGCTACTGATGGAATGGGGCGTATTTGTCGGGCAAGCACAAGCTAACCGTTACGGCGATCAAGGTGAAACAATTCGATTTAAAAAAGGATAATGACAATGACAACGTTCAAACTCAATTACCATAAAACGCACTTTGTAATGAGCGCTGCTAATATTCGGCAACTTCCAGCCGATTCCGGAGTTGAAGTTGCGTTTGCCGGGCGCTCCAATGCAGGCAAATCCACTGCATTAAATACATTAGCAAACCAAAAAAATTTAGCGAAAACTTCAAAAACTCCCGGACGTACGCAATTAATCAATCTTTTTGAAGTGAGCGAAAATTGCAAAATTATTGATTTACCCGGTTATGGATACGCAGCAGTCCCGGAAAATGTAAAATTACAGTGGCAAAAATCCTTAGGTGAATATTTGCAACAACGCCAATGTTTAGGCGGCGTGGTAATTTTAATGGATATTCGTCATCCATTGAAAGATCTCGATCAACAGATGATTGAATGGGCAGTCAGCGCCAATTTGCCAATTCTCCTGCTGCTAACTAAAGCGGATAAAGTCAGCCAAAGTGAACGCAGTAAACAGGTTAGAATGGTGCGTGAAGCGATTTTACCATTTCAAGGCGATATTCAAGTTGAGGTATTTTCGTCACAAAATCGATTAGGCGTGGATAAATTGGCACAGAAACTGGATGAATGGTATTCAGTGAATAATGTTTAGCCATAAAAAAATTGTGCAACGTAGCTCGTTGCACAATCAAAAAATTACAGTAAAAATTAAGCTTTCACCGGAAAATCCCACCAAATATCAAATAATTCACTTACTTCCACTTGTTGCAATCCGTTATTTTCCAACCAAGATTTAACAAGTTGACGCTGGCTTTCATCACATTTGCCGATTTTTTCCAAACAAACCAAGCCTTCCCAATGTAAGTAGCCGCTGCCTTCGTAAGCAAGACCGTTAGGTTTAATCACTTCATTGATAAAGCGATCTACTGTTTGATCAATCTCCTCAACGGAAGTATTTTCTGCAAATTGCCAATTTACTAAAAATCCCAATTCTTGGAATTCTGCAATGTGCATTTTTTTACGCTGTCTGCGATTACGTTGATACGCCATATTTTCTCCTCAGTTACTGGTTTTTAATCATTCAACTAAAAAATTTATCTCTTAACAAAATAGAGATCCCAAACCCCGTGACCAAGCCGATGCCCACGTTGTTCAAATTTGGTTAAAGGGCGAAAATCCGGACGCGGAATAAAATCATTTGTTGCAGATGTATTTGTTAGCTCCTCTTCTTGACTCAAAACATCTAACATCTGTTCTGCATAATTTTCCCAATCGGTCGCCATATGAATAAAACCGCCGGTTTTCAATTTTTGCATCACCAACTTAAGAAATTGCGGTTGTACAATGCGGCGTTTATGATGTTTAGCTTTATGCCACGGATCAGGGAAAAACAGCTGCAAACCAGACAAACTTTGATCCGGAATATTATCCTGTAAAATTTCGATAGCATCGTGGCAAATCACTCGCAAATTACGCACCTGCTGTTCAAGCGCATAAGCGATGCAAGCACCTATTCCGGGCGTATGCACTTCAATGCCGATGTAATTATTATTCGGGTTTTGTTTCGCCATTTCTACTAACGAACTCCCCATTCCGAAACCAATTTCCAAAATCACTGGCTGATCATTATCAAAAATCTTTTTAAAATCAAACTGATCTGCTTGATGTTCTAAACCAAATTCCGACCAATTATCATTCATTGCTCTTTTTTGGGCATCACTTAAGCGACCAGTTCTTAATACAAAGCTACGAACTTTGCGTTTATAACGTCCATCTTCCGTAAATTCTGCGGTATTGACTGCTTTTCGTTTTTGTTCCGCAAGATCATTTAAATTATTCTGTTGCATAAATTTTGGGAATACATAAAGTGATAATTAAGAAAAACTGCCCTATTTTACCTGATAATCTACCAATTTTGTGATGTTTTAATTATTTTGCTTGTGCTAAACTCGCCTCCTTAATTTTTGAAGAGGTATAACCAATGTGGCAAGCCCAATCAACGCCCGCAGCGCCTTTTGCATCAAATGTACTGCACTGGTATCAAAAATATGGACGAAAAACGTTGCCGTGGCAACAGAATAAATCACTCTACGGTGTTTGGCTGTCTGAGATTATGTTACAACAAACACAAGTCACCACCGTCATTCCCTATTTCCAGCAATTTATTCAGCGTTTTCCAACCATTACTGAATTGGCAAATACGCCGATAGACGAAGTTCTACATCTTTGGACCGGGTTAGGCTATTACGCACGAGCCAGAAATTTACACAAAGCGGCACAACAAATTCGCGATCAACATCAAGGCGAATTTCCAACACAATTTGAACAGGTGTTGGCGCTGCCGGGCGTTGGTTTAAGCACCGCCGGTGCGATTCTCTCATCTTGTTTGGATGCCCCTTTCCCTATTTTAGACGGCAACGTTAAACGGGTTTTATCCCGTTGTTTTGCGATTGACGGCTGGCCGGGCGAAAAATCGGTAGAAACAAAATTATGGCAATTAAGTGCCGAAGTTACACCGAAAACGCAAGTTACTGAATTTAATCAAGCAATGATGGATATTGGTGCAATGGTCTGTACGCGCAGCAAACCGAAATGCAGTTTATGTCCGCTACAACAGCAATGTACCGCCGGAAAAGCGCAAAGTTGGGCAAATTATCCCGGTAAAAAGCCGAAAAAAACCTTGCCTGTGCGAGAACGTTATTTTTTATTATTTGTCCAACAGGGAAAAGCTTTACTGCAACAACGGCCGCATCACGGTCTATGGGGTGGGTTATACTGTTTTCCCGAAGTGGAAACTGAAGCGGAATATCAACACATTTTGCAACAATGTCATTGGCAATTATTGGAGCGGCTGCCTACATTTCGTCATACTTTCAGCCATTTTCATTTGGATATTCACCCGATAGTGGTAACAAATAACTCAACATCAACATTAGCAGTAAAAAATGTTGCGGAAACGGTGGCAAAATATGGGCAAACAGTACAAAACAACAACGAATATTGGTATGATTTAGCCGATTTTTCGCCAGCTAAAATTGGTTTGGCAACACCTGTGAAGAACTTATTAACGCAGTTAAAAGCAATTTTTAATGTAAGAAGTA
This sequence comes from Gallibacterium sp. ZY190522, assembly GCF_054166015.1. Classification (NCBI taxonomy): domain Bacteria; kingdom Pseudomonadati; phylum Pseudomonadota; class Gammaproteobacteria; order Pasteurellales; family Pasteurellaceae; genus Gallibacterium; species Gallibacterium sp. ZY190522. The sequence goes on along the minus strand of NZ_CM135118.1, from coordinate 2,179,376 downwards.
ATGAGGACTAATAGTTATGGCAAGAACTGTTTTCTGCGAATATTTACAAAAAGAAGCCGAAGGATTGGATTTTCAACTCTATCCCGGTGAATTAGGAAAACGTATTTTCAACTCAATCAGCAAACAAGCTTGGTCAGAATGGCTCAAAAAACAGACAATGCTGGTAAATGAAAAAAAACTCAATATGATGAATCCGGAACATCGCAAATTGCTGGAACAGGAAATGGTGAATTTTTTATTTGAAGGCAAAGATGTTCATATCGAAGGTTATGTTCCCCCTTCAAAGTAAGCAAAAATGAAGATTAAACACTATTTTATTATGACCACAGTGGCTCTATTTTTAGCCGGCTGTGGTTCTTCTTATGATAGCGACAGCATTGATTACGATGATGCCTTTGCGAAAGATACTCGAGCATTGGATATTCTAACCGGTCAGTTCTCCCACAATATCGACCGAATTTGGGGAGTAAATGAATTGCTGGTCGCCAGCCGTAAAGATTACGTTAAATATACCGACAAATACTACACTCGTAGCCACGTCAGTTTTGATGAGGGTGTGATTACCATTGAATCACAAACCAGTTTGGCACGCTTAAAAAATGCCATTGTGCATACGTTATTGATGGGCTCAGATGCAAACGGTATCGACCTTTTTGCCGATGGTGATGTGCCGATCAGTTCCCGACCGTTCCTTCTCGGGCAGGTTATTGACCACAGAGGTGCCAACATTCCGAATGTTGCCGTTGCCTCTGATTTCGCCGATTATTTAATTAATAACAAGCTACAAAGTCGCCGTTTAAGCAACGGGCATATCGTGCAATTTGTCGTGATTCCAATGATTGCCAACCACGTTGCGATTCGTGCGCAAAAATATTTGCCGTTTATCCGCAAAGCTGCTCGTCATTACAACATTGATGAAAGCCTTATTCTCGGTATTATGCAGACAGAATCCAGTTTCAACCCTTATGCAATCAGTTATGCCAACGCAATGGGCTTGATGCAGGTGGTGCCTCACACTGCCGGACGTGATGTATTCCGAATGAAAGGGAAAAGCGGACTACCTTCTAAGAAATACCTATTCGATCCATTTAAAAATATCGATGCAGGCGTTTCTTATTTATGGCTACTACAAAATAAATATCTGGTGGGCATTACCGATCCGACTTCACGCCGCTTTGCCGTAATTTCCGCTTATAACGGTGGTGCCGGTGCTGTGTTACGTATTTTTGATGATGATAAAGATGTTGCAGTTAATAAGATTAATCGCTTATTACCTGAACAAGTTTATAGAATATTGACAACAAAACACCCATCAGCACAAGCAAGAAATTACCTAATTAAAGTGGATAAAGCGCAAAAAAGTTATCGAGTTATTCGTTAAAATCGGCTAATTTTTACGTTATTGCGTATTAATTTTGCACGTTTTGCATAGAAAAACGGCTAACGTGAGAAAAAAAGAAAATTTTTTCAAAATAGTGGTTGACTTGAAACACAAAAAAACGTTTAATACGCACCACTAAGACGTTGCCCAGATAGCTCAGTCGGTAGAGCAGGGGATTGAAAATCCCCGTGTCGGTGGTTCGATTCCGCCTCTGGGCACCACTATTCCTCCTTAGTTCAGTCGGTAGAACGGTGGACTGTTAATCCATATGTCGCTGGTTCAAGTCCAGCAGGAGGAGCCAAATTCCAAAAGGCTGTTACAATTCATGTTGTAACAGCCTTTAATTTTTATCAAATCAAGGCAAATTGATAACTTTCAAAAAATAACGAACAATGATATATTTTGCCTCCTGTTTTCCATCATATTTATCAATTAACGAGTAAAGGTTTCTCGCTGTTATGGTCAATTATGCGGATTTAGCACTTGCACTGGCAGGCGTTTGCCAATCAGCAAAATTAGTTCAACAACTCGCTCACCAAGGACAAACCAATGAACAGGAGCTGTTGGTTAGTTTACAAACATTACTAGTGACACAGCCAAAAGAAATCCTCGATATCTATGGCGGTAAACTGGAAAACCTGAAGTTAGGTTTAACCACACTACTTGAACAGCTTAATAATCAACAAGGGCGGTTAGATGCTGAATTAAGCCGCTACTGGCTCAGTTTGTTGGCATTGGAACATAAACTTAATGATAATGCCACTAACAAGCAGCAGCTTGCTGAAAGAGTCAAATATTTACCAACTCAGCTCTCTTTCCATGACGGATTGACCGAAAACTCAATGTTAGCTGTATTAGCAGGTATTTACACCGATCTTATCAGCCCCTTAGGCGCCAAGATTCAAGTAAAAGGGTTGCCCACTTATTTACAACAACCGGATATCCAAAACAAAATCCGAGCTTGTTTACTGGCCGGTATCCGCTCTGCTGTATTATGGCGGCAGCTCGGTGGTTCAAAATGGAAATTGCTCTTTTTCAGGAAGAAGCTGGTACAAGCTGCCCAACAACTCTATTCATCCCTTTAAATAACGGAGTGATTCAATGCAATTCAATGCTTTAACCGCACTTTCCCCACTTGACGGACGTTACCAAAGTAAAACCGACACACTACGTCCAATCTTTAGCGAATATGGTCTATTACGATTCAGAGTAACTGTTGAAGTCCGTTGGTTACAAAAATTATCTGAAACGACAGCAATTCAGGAAGTTCCTCTTTTATCAAAAAAAGCAATCGATTACTTAAACAATATTATTGCCAATTTTGATGTTCAGGATGCACAACGCATCAAAGAGATCGAAGCAACCACAAATCACGATGTGAAAGCGGTTGAATATTTCTTAAAAGAAAAATGCCAAGCCTTACCTGAACTCGCTGCAATCAGTGAGTTTATTCACTTCGCCTGTACTTCGGAAGACATTAACAATCTTTCTCACGCCTTAATGTTAAAAACTGCCAGAGAAGAATTTATTCTTCCGGAATGGAAAAAATTAATCAATGAAATCAGTAAATTAGCCGAAACCTATAAAACAATCCCTTTACTTTCCCGTACTCACGGACAACCAGCATCCCCAACAACAGTCGGAAAAGAAATGGTAAATGTGGCATACCGCTTACAACGTCAATACCAACAACTGCAAAAAGCAGAAATTTTAGGAAAAATTAACGGAGCCGTCGGTAATTATAATGCCCATCTGTCTGCCTATCCGAATATAGATTGGCACTTATTTAGCCAACAATTTGTACAAAGTTTAGGTATTGACTGGAACCCGTATACTACTCAAATCGAACCGCACGATTATATCGCCGAAATTTTTGATTGTATTGTTCGTTTCAACACGATTATCATTGATTTCAACCGTGATCTTTGGGGTTATATTGCCTTAAACCACTTCAAACAAAAAACTATTGCCGGCGAAATTGGATCTTCAACTATGCCACATAAAGTCAACCCAATTGACTTTGAAAATTCAGAAGGAAATCTTGGCATAGCGAATGCATTAATGACACATCTGGCACAAAAATTACCTATTTCTCGTTGGCAACGTGATCTCACCGATTCTACTGTATTACGCAACCTCGGCGTAGGATTAGGTTATTGTGCTATTGCTTATGCATCCACTCTCAAAGGTATCAGTAAATTGGAAGTGAATGAAGCTCATTTATTGGCTGAACTCAATCAGAACTGGGAAGTATTAGCAGAACCGATCCAAACCGTTATGCGCCGTTACGGCATTGAAAAACCATACGAAAAACTAAAAGAATTGACTCGTGGCAAACGTGTGGATCAACAAACAATGCAACAATTCATTGATGGTTTAGCCATTCCTGAAGAAGAAAAGGCTCGTTTAAAACAACTCACCCCGGCAACCTATATCGGTGCCGCAATACAATTAGTCGAAGCGTTTTAAACCGATAACCACAATAAAACCAAACTAGGATTAGTTTGGTTTTATTAGTATTGGAGGACTTGTCATAATAAAAAAGGATACGCTAGCCGTATCCTTTCTACTCTTTATTCTGTTTTAGCTCACTATTGCTCAATTAATGGCTAAGTTTATATGCCACTAAATCTTCAATAGTAACCACCGGATAGCCTTGAGCTAAAGCAAATTTAACAATTTCCGGTGCTCTTGCCATTGTGCCGTCATCATTGGTGATTTCACAAATCACACCGGCGCGTTTAAAACCTGCCATTTCGGCTAAATCCACAGAAGCCTCCGTGTGACCACGGCGACCTAAAACCCCTTTATCATTAGCACGTAATGGGAAAATATGTCCCGGACGATGTAAATCGCTCGGTTTAGCATTATCTGCCACCGCCGCTTTTACTGTGGTAACACGATCCTGAGCAGAAACACCGGTAGTCACGCCTTCTGCCGCCTCAATGGTGATGGTAAATGCGGTGCGATTAACACTAGTGTTATGTTCAACCATTGGCGGTAAATCAAGTTTTTTACACAATTCATCCGTAATGCAAAGGCACACAATACCGCTGCCATAACGAATTAATTTCGCCATCTGTTCTTTTGTAATCGTTTCCGCCGGATAGATCAAATCGCCTTCATTTTCACGATCTTCATCATCCAACACTAAAACGCCTTTGCCCTGTTTTAAAGCAGAAATTGCATTAAGAACACGTTGTTCCGGCGTACCGAATTGAGAAAGAATTGACTGATTCATAGTAATTTCCTTTGTTAATTTGATATTTTTCGCTACTAGAATCAGGGCTTGAGGGAAATACGGTAAGACACATTACAATAATGCGTTTTTAAACGTAATTAAAAAGCGAATTACATAAATAATACATAACTCACTTATTACAACAATACCGCGATTCTCTACCATCCAGACTGTTACTGTCGGCTTTGGATTTTCACCAAATCTGCTTGACTTCATAAAAAATATGAACGCTCGTGGGCTTACTTTCGTTTACCACCGGTGGGGAATTTCACCCCGCCCTGAGAATGCGAAAGAAAGTATAAAAGAAAAACAGATACTTGCCTAGTAAAATTCTATTTTTTCCCCTACAATTAACCAAGAAAAATTTAGTGGGGTACATATGTTAAATCCAAAAAAAATAGAAGAGATTATTCAACAAGTTCAGAACAATTTACCACAAGGCATTAAAGATATCGGTAGTGATGTTGAATCAAAATTAAAACAAGTTTTGCAGGCACAATTAGCTAAACTTGATGTAGTGACACGTGAAGAATTTGATGTACAAACTCAAGTTTTATTGCGTACTCGTGAAAAATTAACAGCTTTAGAGGCTAGAGTTGACGCCTTACTGCAACAACACAATGATGTTGAGCCAAAATAATCTTATCATTTTAATAAAACATAATAATTATTACTTAACTTTCTCTGTTAATGATAATTTGTATTATCTGTTAAAAAAGATAACAATAAATAAATCTGTTGTAGCGCATAAATTATTTCAGCGCTGAGTTTCAACTTTCTGATATTCTATTTATAAGGTGCAGAAAATGACTGATTTTCTTTATTTACAACAAAAACGCAAACAATTGGGAATGAAGGTTGCGGAAGTATGTGAAAAAGCACAAGTAACTCGCGCGTACTATAATCAACTCGTCGGTGGTAAAATTCAAAATCCGAGTGCAAAAAAATTAAATGCCATTCATCACGCTTTGCAGATCACCGATACCCCTAATAAACAAGTAGGTGTTATTTTTGGAAAATTTTATCCTGTTCATACCGGTCATATTAATATGATTTATGAAGCCTTCAGCAAGGTGGATGAATTACATATTGTAGTTTGCAGTGACACAGAGCGTGATTTAAAACTTTACTACGACAGTAAAATGAAGAAAATGCCAACTGTGCAGGATCGTTTACGTTGGATGCAACAGATCTTCAAATATCAACAGAAACAAATTTTTATTCATAATTTAATCGAAGATGGCATACCCGCCTATCCAAACGGATGGCCGGCTTGGTCAGGTCGTGTGAAAGCATTATTCAGCGATAAACATTTTAATCCAAGCGTGGTTTTCACCAGTGAACCGCAAGATAAAGAACCTTACGAAAAATATTTGCATTTAGATGTTGTGCTAGTTGATCCAGAACGTACATTTTTTAATGTTTCTGCAACCAAAATCCGCACCCATCCATTCCAATACTGGAAATTTATCCCGAAAGAAGTGCGTCCATTCTTTGCCAAAACTATCGCTATTTTAGGCGGAGAAAGTAGTGGTAAGACTGTTCTAGTGAATAAGTTATCTGCTGTTTTCAATACAACTTCTGCTTGGGAATATGGTAGAGAATTTGTTTTTGAAAAGCTGGGTGGTAATGAACAGGCTATGCAATATTCAGACTATCCACTAATGGCGCTTGGCCATCAACATTATGTCGATTACGCATTACGCCACGCCAATAAAATTGCTTTTATTGATACTGATTTTATTACTACACAAGCTTTTTGTATTCAGTACGAAGGTAAAGCGCATCCATTCTTAGATTCAATGATTAAAGAGTATCCTTTTGATGTTACTATTTTATTAAATAATAATACAAAATGGGTCGATGACGGTATGCGTAGCTTAGGCACTCAACAACAACGCCAACGTTTTCAACAGCTATTAAAGAAATTATTGGAAAAATACAACGTCCCTTATATTGAAATTGAATCTCCTAGCTATTTAGAACGTTATGCTCAGGTAAAACAAATTGTGGAACGCATCTTAAATGACGAATCAGTTTATGATTCCGTTGAGTACAAGGAGAAATAGAGCTTAATGTTGTTATTCGCTGGTGATCCCCACGGTTCATTTGAACATCTTTATCCATTTATTCAGGGTAATCAATCTGTGTCATTGATTATCTTGGGTGATCTTCAACTTACTGACTGTCGAGAGCTAGATAAACTAGCACATTATTGCGACCTCTGGTTTATTCACGGTAATCACGATAGTAAAACACCAGCAGCATTTAAAGCGATTTGGGATAGCGAATGGAAAAGTAGGAATCTACACGGTCGAGTGGTAGAAATTGAAGGAGTTAAAGTTGCTGGGTTAGGTGGTGTTTTCCGAGGTCAGATCTGGATGCCACCAAATAAACCACTATTTTTTGATCCAATCCACTATTGCCAATATTGTTCACAAGAAAAAATTTGGCAAGGTGGTTTACCGTTACGTCATCGTACTTCCATCTTTCCTTCCGATTTTGAATTATTGGAACAGCAAACAGCGGATATCCTTATTTGTCACGAAGCGCCAAAACCTCATCCCTCTGGTTTTTCTGTTATTAATCAACTTGCAGAAAAAATGGGGGTGAAAAAAATTTTTCACGGTCATCACCACGATAATTTTAATTACACGGCACTTAAAACCCGCCCTCGTCCATATCAAATTTTTAATATTGGCTTTCGCAGTTTAAGTGATATAGAGGGGGAATATTTATTGATTGGAGTAGATGATAGGGAAAAATAGTGCTTGTATTTGCCGCAAATTATCACACAAGCACGGTTTATTACTTTTTACTTAATATGACCTTGATCGAGGTGAACCACATCAATTTGCTTATTCGGCTTTACTTCAAAAGCTTGCCCAAAACCTTTTACAAATAACCCTTGTTGCGGAATTAAGTGAAACAGCGAAAAATCTTGAAATTTCGCCAATTCCGACATAACGTTGCCATGCCGTTGTTGTAATAATTGTGTTCCTACTATCCATTTTTCACTGTCTTTAACAACTTCCTCAACTTTCGCCATTGCACTAAAACGACAACGGGCAAAAAATTACAGATCGCAGCATCCAGTTAAACTATAGTCTTAATCCTGACTCCAAATATATCGATACCCAATTTACACTCTATCACAACAACACAAAAGAGCTAGAAGATCAAATAGATAATTATCTCCATGACGCAACAAAATTCTCGACTTGGGGCTTTAACCTACAAAACAGCAGTGCATTTGATTACATCACATTAACCTATGGAATTGATTATTATCAGGATAAAGCAAAAACATTTCGACAAACCAATCAAACGGAAGCCGGTTTATTCCGCCCTAATAGCTATAATGCTCAATCAGATGTAGTTGGCACTTATTTATTAAGCTATATTCCAATATTTAATGATAAATTAGTACTATCACCAAGTATTCGTTATGACAATTATCGAAGCAAAGAAAAAAGCCAAGGAAATTATTCGGAACATCGCTGGTCTCCTTCTTTAACGTTGTTATGGAAAGCTACAGATTGGTTAGATCTTTCCGCACGTTATAATGAAGCATTCAGAGCTCCTTCATTACAAGAAAAATTTACTTCCAGAAACCATTTTGGCTATAGCAGTCGTAGTCGAGCAACCTCAAATAAATTTGTCTCTAATCCTAATTTGAAACCTGAGGTTGCAAAAAATAAAGAAATTTCAGCATATTTTCATTTTAATAATTTAATCACACAAAATGATAAAGCGGAATTAACCACCACCTTTTTCCAAAATGATGTGAAAAATCTCATTAATCTCGAAACCTACTATTCGCATCCGAATAGTGCTTTTAATCTTATGCCGAATCTTTCGCAATATCGTAATATTGCAGACGCTCGTTTGCGTGGGTTTGAAATAGAAGGCAAATACAGCATAGACAATCTTTCTTTTGCATTCAGTTATGGTCAAACACACGGTAAAAATAAAAATAGTGGGGAATATTTAGAAAACATCAACGCTGATAAATATTCAGCCTCTATTGATTATGCTTTACTCGCAAACGCACTCAAGCTAGGGGTAAGAATCAGTTACTATGCTAAACAAGGTCGTGTTCCTCAAGGATCGCCTTCTTACCCGAGTTATACACTAACGGATTTAACGGCAAGTTTTTCACCGTTATCAGGCAGTTTAAAAAATATCCGTATTGATTTAGCCATTGATAATTTGTTTGATAAACGCTATTTACCGGCATTTAACTCAATGGAAGGAACCGGTCGCAATGTGAAGATTGGTGTAAGTTACTACTTCTAAATGTCATTAAAAAAGGAACGAGTGTTCAATCTCTCGTTCCCATTCCAACGTGATCTATTTCAATTTCACTTCATCAAGCCATTTCTTTATTAAACGTTTACCTTCTTCATCCGAACCGAAACGATCAAAATCAAAATTAATTAAATGTAATTTCTTTGGATCAGCTGAATTTGGAGAAGCTTCTGCGTAAATATTAGTTGGAATTTGATACATTTTTTCCTTACGCCACGGTATTTCCTGTGCTTCTGCACTCAATGCCCAATCCATAAATAATTTAGCATTTTTTAAATTACGTGCGCCTTTGATAATACTGATACCACCTAAAGAATAACTATCCCCTTCACAAGGTAAAATTGCTTTAACCGGTGCGCCTTTTTCTTTTTCAGTCTCATAGCCATGAATAAAACCGACAGTTACCGCAGCATCACCTCGCGAAAGATTGGTTTTTTCTGTTCCACTTTGAGCATAATTTGAAATATTTTTATGCAAAGCTTTCAAATAACGGAATGCTTCATCTTCACCAAATAACTGTACCAATGTTGCAATAAAAGTATAACCCGTACCGGAACTTCTCGGATCCGGCATTTGTACTTGCTCTTTAAACTTCGGATCAATCAAATCTTTCCAACACTTCGGATACTCTTTAATCCCTAATTGCTTAAATTTTTCCGTATTTACTCCCATTCCTAGCACAATCATATAGCCAATTGAAGTATATTCACCGTGCTTATCCAATAATGATTTCAATTGAGGAATAGTTTCTGCCTGCTTGGGGGAACGATAAGGATAAAGTAACCCTAAATCTGCAGCTTGGAAATGTGGTTCAAGCGTACCTCCATACCAAATATCACCTTGTGGTTTTGTTTTTTCTGCTTTAATTTTAGATAAAGTTGAACCAGTACTGTTACGTACAAATTTCGCATCAACATTATATTTTTCACTAAAAATCTGTGTCATTCTTTCACAAACCCGATATTGAACACTACAGTAAATAGTAAGTTGACCTTCAGCTTTTGCCTGATGAACTGGCATAAACATTACCAATAAACCAGAAAAAATCAGGGTTTTTAATAACATATTTTTAATAAATTTTTGTTGAGAATAATAAATTTGCATAAACACTTCCTTGAAATTGATAAAGAGACTAACTGAGGAGAAATAAAATAGAAGATTCCAATATCAAATTGAAATATATAAAGAAATTTCGCATTAGTTCCCTACGTCAGTATTAGCTGAATCAGGTTAACGGGTATTTTCTCAGCCTCAAAGCACCCCGACTAATTCTCGATAAGTATAAAGTTTGTTAAACTTTTATGTCAAATAAATTCCTTCACAAAAATAAGGCACACCGAAGTGTACCCTATCAAGTTTATGTGGGGTAATTATTAAATCTTAGTGATTTTTGCCGGTAATCCTTGTCGCACCGCTGAACCACAAACCCAATCAACCCAAGGTGAAGCGATCTGTTTGGTATCATCAATCAAGCCAAGGTCATTAATATTAATGCCTCGCTTAATGCGCTCATCGCCAGCAATCACCTTGCCATCAATTTCATAACCGGTTGCGCCAAGTTGTTTATGTCCATAACCGTGCTCAATCGCGATTGTACCCGACATCACGCCGTCAATAACCATTACTTGCACATTCACTTTGCCGCCAGGTGTCACCAATTCCACCAAATCACCGTGAGCAATTTTAAATTTAACCGCATCTTGTCTGTTCATTGCCACAATACCACTTGGTTTAATGCTATGAAGACGTAACAATGACGCAGTAATGCTGCTCATCAAATTAGATTTAAACGACATCAAAGCAAACGGCCATTCCGCTTTCGGATAACGACTTTCAACGGCACTGTTATCCGCAAATTGTGGTGCAAAATATTTCGGGCAACCGTGATAATGCTCACCGTTTTGATGATTTTTCGCTTTTGCCACCGTAGGATTCCACACCTGCAAGCACGCTTTCCATTTTGCTGTCATATTTTCACCGTCCCACGCACTGTTAAACGGCGCAAAACGTCCGCCTTTACAGAAAACGGTCGCGGCTTTCAACACTTCTTCCGGTTTTAAGGTTTTATTAAGCAACGGCATAATGCGTTCAACACCGGACAATAAACGATCTTCCTGTGTCGCATCATTCACCGGCTGTTTACCGTCAAAAGCGATGTTGGCGGCAGCACGTAAGAAATAATCTTCACTGCAGTTTAATGGATAAGTCTGCTGCTGATTATCGCTGATGGCATTCTCACCAAATCCCGGCAAGCCCATTGCCTTAGCAACGTGAATAATAAAACTTTCCATACAGATAGTTTCGCCATAGGCATTCTTAGCATTTGCAGATTGAATAACCGGCCAACGTGCTGTGCTAGTTTTAGTCGGCACCCCTGCCCACGGCGTACTGAAACCCCAGCTTTCAAAGTTATGTGTATCAGGCACAACATAGTCCGCCAACGCAGTGGTTTCATTCATAAAAGCGTCCACAGCAATAAATAACGGCAACACTTTCGGATCACGTAACTTCTCTTCAGCAATATGATGAATACCAGTTAAACCATATAATGGATTGGTCATATGACTAATCCACGCTTTTAATGAATAAGGATAACCTTGCAAGGCGGAAGTAATCATTTCCGACATTTGACCGCCAACAAAGGGATACCAGGCTGCACGTGCAGGATAAGGTGAACCTTGAGCCGCTTTGCGTTTAAACTCACTTGATTTTTCATACGCACGTTTACTGCGCGCTAAATTGGTGCCTTTTGGTTTCACCATATCCGGGAAAGTCGCTAGATTGTAACGAGGACCGGGCGCAAAATCTTTGAATTTACCGCCGCTGACACTCATTCCGCCTTTCTTGTTCATATTACCAATCATCACATTGAGCAATAAAATCGCCCACGCGGTATAAAAACCATTGCTTTGCATTGTGCCGCCGTGAGTAATGGCAACCGCTTTATGTCCGTGTGAAGTAAATTCTTTTGCCAAAGCTTCGATTGTTGCCACCGGCACTCCGCACAAAACTGCATACTCTTGCAATGTATGTTCAAAGCAAGACTCTTTTAATAGAGTCAAGGCAAACTTCACTGCCACAGCAGAGCCATCTTTTAAGATAACGGTTTCATCCACCCAAATTTGCGCTTTTGCGGACGATTTAGCGGCAACAAATTGAGCATCTTCCGCATTTTTGACTAAATCATAATTTTCTACCACTTTATCTTCCACATCCGGTGCAACATCAAACAGATCCTGTTCTGTCAATGCTTGACCAAAGCGTGGGTGTTGTGGTTCAACGTTGACATCCTCCCCGCCCTAAAGGACGGGGATTCCTACCAGCTTCCACGCCTTGCGTGCCTTGCGTGGGCTACTCTCGGTGGGTTCTTGCTGCTGACCTCTAACGAGGTTCACTTCACAAGCGCTACGGCGATGTCCTCGCCTGCTTTTCATTATGCCTGAACGATTGCTCGCCCACGCGCTAAAACATTCATCGCACCAACCACGTCCGCATTTTCTGTGTAGCCACACTCTACGCATTCAAAATGTGCTTGCGTTTGGCGATTTTCTTTTGAGATATGACCACAACAAGGGCAAGTCCGACTGCTGTTTTGCGGCGGAACGGCAACCAAAAATCCGCCTTGCCATTGGGTTTTGTAGTCCAACTGACGGCGAAATTCAAACCACGATTGGTCGAGAATGGCTCGATTTAATCCTGATTTTGCGGCTACATTCTTGCCGTGTTGCTCTGCTGTGCCTTTGGCGGATTTCGACATATTTGCCACTTGCAAATCTTCAATGTAAATCATTGCGTGGTTTTTGCTGATGTGCGTTGAGATTTTGTGCAAAAAGTCTTTGCGACAATTAGCGATTTTATGATGCAATTGGCCGATTTTTGCCTTTAATTTCTGCCAATTTCGGCTAAATTTGACCTTGTTTTTCAGTTGGCGTTGAAGTTTCGCTAGTTTTCCTTTGAAAGTTTTAAAGACATTCAACGGCACAAAAAATTCACCGTTTGAAAGTGTGGCAAATCGTGCCACGCCCATATCAATACCAATTTCACCGCCGTTGTGTATTGGAATTTGATATTCAAACTCAGTCTGAATACTGACAAAAAAGCGTCCACATTTCTGGCTGACAGTGACATTTTTGATTTCACCTATGACCTCACGACTGTTACGGTAACGGACCCAGCCGATTTTGGGTAGCCAAATGCGGTTATTGTTCTGTTCCAACTTGCAACCTTGTGGAAAACGAAAGCTCTCTTTGACGCCTTTTTTCTTGAATTTTGGGAAATCTGCACGCTGTTGAAAGAAGTTTTTAAACGCATTTTCAAGGTCTTTTAACGACTGTTGCAGCACTTGCGAATGACATTCTTTGAGCCAAATTAGCTCTTTCTTCCATTGCGGAAGTAAGTTGGCAATTTTACTGTAGCTGAATTTTTGATTATTATCTTGTTGATATTGCTCATTTTGCCACGCCAATGCCCGATTAAACACAAAACGACAACAGCCACAAAATTGCTTGATTTTGCGACTTTGTTCGCCGTTGGGCATTATCTCGAACTTAAAAGCTTTGCGGAGTAACATACAAAAATAGGAGTGTAAAAATGGTGCTATTTTATATTGTTATTGATTTTTCGCCAACATCGACAACAACAAACGCCAGATTCGCTTGTGCCTTATATCTCCGCCCTGAAGGGCAGAGTTTTACGGCACTGTTTGATAAATAAATGGGAGGCATTACAATAACTTGCTGCACCTGCCTGCTGCATTGCAAATTGGCTCGGTAATGATAAGTAATCTGCATTAAAGCGTTCATTTTCAATAATCCAACGCAACATTGCCAATGCCAACGCTAAATCACCGCCCGATAAAACCGGCACCCAACGATTGTTTTGCGTAGCGTGTGTTGACGTTAATTCCAATCGAGGCGCAACCACCACATAATCAAAATTATCTCCCGCACGTTTTTTCGCTAATTGACGTGCCTGACGTTTGAACGGGTTGCCTGACTGTGCCGGTGAAGTTCCCATAAAGAGAATAAATTCACAATTATCCCAATCCGGTTTTGCGTGTGAATTTTTATCCAAATCATTCATCACCGCACCGGAACCAGCACGATAGGACAAACCGCAATAAGAGCCGTGAGAAGCAAAATTAATAGTGCCGAAACTGTTATTCGCAAAACGTTGCAATAACGGCTGTCTACCCTCCGGACCGGCAAAAGTCACGAAAAGCTGGTTCGCTTTCGGGCCAAAATCCGGATTTTCTGCATCTACTGGAGTTTTCAAATCACGGATTGCTTTTAAGCCATCAATATGACCTTCACCAAACAGATCACCCCCATTCACCACTTCTTCAATTAATTGTTCAAAGCTAATGGTTTTCCATTTACCTTCGCCACGTTTACCCACACGTTTTAATGGTTGCGTAATGCGATAAGGGCTGTTTACTCCTTCCATAAACGCCGCACCACGCGCACACGCGGTGGAACGATTTTCCAAACCGTTTTCGCCTGCTACACTTAATTCTGCTTGTTGTAACGAGGTGTTGTAATTCAAATATTCATCGGCAGAAAGCGGATGATACGGATTACCACTGATGCGAATAACTTTATTTTGTTTCAAATCCACTCTGGCACGCAAACCGCAAAGTGTCCAACATCCCATACATTGAGTATTACACACAACTTGATCAGAATTCGGCATCACTTTATTATTCTCAACCTTATATTCCGGTGCGAGTGAATTACCGTGAATGTTATGTTTAGTTTTTTCACCGGAAGAACCTGTGAAAACGCCATTAGCAATTTCTTTCACTTTTGGTGAATAACCGGCTACAAAAGCAGCAGCACCACCAACAGCCAAACCACCTTTAAGTAAATTACGACGTTTATTATCCATTACGCTGCTCCTTATTAATGAATCCGAATAATTGCCACAAAATCACACTTACAGTCACCCATAAACCGGCTACCGAAAGCATTCCTAATCCGCCGTCAACGCCCCAATTAAACTGATATGAGTTCATTAATACGTTATATTTTGCGACAGTTTGCACTTCAAGTAATAGCACCCAACGAACCATTGCGGTTAAGATAAGTGAAGCAATTAATAACAGACATTGCATTGTTTTTGCTTGTGTGGTGAACAGTGCCAATAATAAAGTTAATCCCCAAATAATAGCAGTGAATGCAACCGCCGGACGAGCTTGCCACAAAATGGATAAATCCAAGGCAGTTTCTGATGAGCGATAATAAATAGCACCAACGGTTGTGGCTAATAACAGCAAACAAGCAATCACTAATGGTTTCATTAGCACTTTATTATTTGTACCGTTAATCATAGAAACCGCAAAATGTATCAACAGAATTGCGCTCGGTAACGCACTGAAAATAATCAATGGAATGAGCCAAGGTTGATGCCACAACGGACGCGCAACAACGTTATATACTTCCATTGAAGTATAAAGCAGAATTAAGATACTACTGATGATAGTTAAAATTCTAAAAATCCAACACCAAAGTGCGTTATTTAAATTGCCGACATAAAGCAATACCAACCATTTTTGTGTTGGACGTTGCGGTAATTGACGCAATAAAAACAGAATATAACCAACCAAACTCAACATAAAAATTGGTAGGAAAATTGAGCCCCACGCCATCCACGACCAATTAGCCAAATAAACATAAAAATGCCACACTCTTCCCGGCTGATGTAAATCCGCAGTTAGCGCAATCGGTGCAACAATGGCAAAGCTTAATGCTACTAACAACGCTATCAATTCCGACTTAGGCTGATAAGGTTTAACAAAAAAGCGAATACAAAGTGCGACAATAATGGCACATAATGCCAAGCCGATATAGAAGAAATAACTTACTGCCCAAGGTAGCCACGCAATAGCTTGCGGTTCAACTAAAACTTCGCGAATCATCATTATTCCCCCTTACCCTGCCAAAGCATAGGTTGTCCCTGTACACGGCTTACAAACGCATCATCAAGCCCTAAATAGAAAACGTGCGGCTGTGTTCCTGCTTCAGGTTTCAACACTTTTAATTGATCTTTATGACTATTAAACAGTTTTCTGATTTGGCTGTTCGGATCGGCAAGATCACCAATAATTCGTGCTCCACCAACACAACTTTCCACGCACGCCGGTAATAAACCTGCCTCCAAACGGTGCGCACAAAAGGTGCATTTATCTGCTGTTTTAGTTTCTTCATTAATAAAACGGGCATCATAAGGGCAAGCTTGAACACAATAAGCACAACCGACACAACGTTCATTATCAATAACGACAACGCCATCTTTTTGTTGATAAGTTGCCTGCACTGGGCAAACTGGCACGCACGGCGGATTATCGCAATGGTTGCATAATCGTGGTAATAACACGTTGTTTACTGTCTGCTTACCATCGGTAATTTCATATTGACGTACCGTTGTACGAAATTCGCCTATCGGTGTTTGATTTTCTATATTGCAGCTGACGGTACAAGATTGACAACCGATACAACGGCGTAAATCAATAATCATCGCATAACGGTGCTGTTGATCACCGCCACGTCTAGGTGGCTGAAATGCAATACTTTCAAGCGGAATCAAACTTGCGCCGAAAGTGAGTGCGGTCAGCGATTTAAGTGCTGTTCGTTTAACACTATCCATAATTTCCCCACTATTGTCGTTTTGTGCTATTGTTGGTTCTATCGTATTGTGGTTTACCCTAAAATCGGTATCTATTGTGGTTTTCCACATAAATAGTATGGGTATTGATTTGAGTCAAAAAATAGGAGGCAATTTTGAGGAAATTCATTGTGCTTTCACTGACTTATATAATGCTGTCGCTCTTTCCCTTTTTCGCCGGAGCAGATAATTGGAAAATCGGTATTTTGGCACAGCGTGGTGAAACCTTTTTATCACAACAGTGGCAACCGTGGATAAATTGGTTAAACCAGCGTTATCCACAACAGCATTTTTCATTGGTGCCGTTGCAACTTGATGATCTTTCCCAAGATAAAGCCGACAACATTGATTTTATTTTAACCAATCAATCGCAATTTTTTTATCTCAATGATCAGCCTGTCCGTTGGTTGGCAACATTGCAATCCCCTCGTCAGCAACACACCAATGCCGGTAAAGTTGGCAGTGCAATTTTAGTTAATACAGATAGTGATTTTTATCAAATCACTGATTTAAAAGGGAAAACATTAAGTGCGGTTGGCGAAAATGCCTTTGGTGGTTTCTTACTCGGCTACAACGTGTTATATCAACAAGGTTTAGTTGAAGATAAAAACATTTTTTTCCGTTTCAGCGGTTTTCCGGTTGATAATACCGTTTTCTGGCTACAACAGCATAAAGTTGATGCTGCCATTGTGCCTGTTTGTATCTTAGAAGATTTAGCACGTGAAGGAAAAGTCAATTTCTCAGATTTCCGCGTATTAGCGCCACAAAATAACGACTTAGGCTGTGTCTCCACCACACCGCTGTTACCAAACTGGTCGTTAGCAGCAATGAAGCAAGTACCGAATAATGTAGTAAAAAAACTGATGACCATTCTACTCGGTGATGTTCCGGCAGATTTACCGCAATGGAATCCGCCTTACTCCGACCAGCAAGCGGATAATATTTTGCGAAATCTTTTCCGCCATCCACAACAACAAAATTTATGGCAAAGCGTAAAATATTGGATTAATCAGCACCAGTGGCAATTATTGTTGCTTCTATTTTTTATTATTTTCAATTACTTATGGATTAGTTATCAGGTTCATCGTAAAAGTAAAGCGTTAACCCAAGCTTATCAAGAAATGCGCCTTTATGAACAACAACTTATAAAAGCTGACCGCTTAAGTATTTTAGGTGAAATGAGTGCCGGCATTGCGCACGAAATTAACCAACCGCTTACGGCTATCGGAATGTACAGTGAGGGATTGAAACAACAGTTAAAACAACGAGTCAATGCAACATCTGAA
Source organism: Gallibacterium sp. ZY190522 (assembly GCF_054166015.1). Lineage (NCBI taxonomy): Bacteria > Pseudomonadati > Pseudomonadota > Gammaproteobacteria > Pasteurellales > Pasteurellaceae > Gallibacterium > Gallibacterium sp. ZY190522. Next base: position 2,161,495 of record NZ_CM135118.1, on the reverse strand, counting down.
TTACAAATTTTAGATAAAATACAAATTCAGGTTGATCGCAGTCGGCAAATTATGCGCAACCTTACCGGCTGGGCAAAAGGTAAAGAAGACGAAAGGCTACACAATATTGAGCTGAAATCTTGCTTAGAAAAAACAATTGATTTTATCCGCCAACACTATAATTCCCGTGCCAAGATACGACTAATTTGTGCAAAACAGTGGCAAGTTTGCATAAAAAAAAACAATGTTGGAGCAGATCCTCTGCAACTGTTTACTCAATGCACTTCAAGCACAGGCAAATAAAATCGTGATAAGCGTACAGGAGAAAGAAAACAGCATTCAAATTTTGATTGTGGATAACGGTAAAGGCTTTTCAGAAACCGAATTGGCATTTCCATTTGTGCCATTCCGCAGCCGGAAAAAAGAGGGCTTAGGTCTTGGGTTAACATTATGTCAGCGCCTAATCCACTCAATGCGAGGTGAAATTTACCTCAAAAATCGTCCTGCCGACAAAGGTGCGATGGTGATTCTGGAATTACCGCTTAATCAGGGAGTTGGTGGCAAACAATAGGAGTTTCTCGTGAAAGTACATATCTTAGATGATGATGAAACGGTGGTCGATGCGGCAACATTTCTGCTTACTCAAGCAGGTTATGATGTAGTCAGTTGGTCGAACAGTAAAACTTTTTTAGAACAGGTTAACCCCTTTGAACCGGGAGTAGTGCTGTTGGATATGCGAATGCCCTATTTTGACGGTCGCCAAGTGCATAAAATGCTCAAACAAAAAAACAGCGTATTACAAGTTATTATTATGACAGCGTTTGCCGATGTGGATATGGCAGTCAATGAATTAAAGCAAGGTGCTATCGACTTTTTACAAAAACCGATTCTTTTTGATCAGCTTAAAACTGCATTAGAAAATGCTCGCATTCGCAGTGAAAAACGCTTTCAACAATATCAAATTCAGCAATGTTACGATCAACTTAGTGAAAAAGAGAAAGAGGTATTAGCATTCATTATTGAAGGGAATATCAACAAACAGATCGCAGAACGCCTAAATATTTCTGTTAGAACCGTTGAAGTTCACCGTTCACACATAATGGAAAAAATGCACGCAAAAAATGTTGCCGAACTCATCAGAAAAGTGGATTTACTCAATTAGATAAAATCTATAAATGGACTTCACTGTATCCTTTTTCTACTTTCATATTTTATATATGTACTAAGAAAGTATTGTTTTCATTCTTCAATGATTTTTGTCTATTCAATACTAATAACGCAATAAATTGTAAATTATAACACTTAAAACATATCAATCATTTCCAATTAAGAAACAATTAGTTTCATTATCTCACATTGAAAGAGAATATTTTCTGCATATAATCCAGGATTTCTTAAAGAATAGGAGAATATAATGAAAAAACTAATGTTTGCAGGAGTCTTATTTGCCCTTACAGCAACAAACGTAAGTGCAATTGATGTGGTGAGCAAAGATGGCAAAGTGGATTTTGGTTCACGTTTTGAAGCTACGGTTTTGACTAACAATGTTGATGGTGGTTGGGAAATGATTTGGGGGCCGAAAGAACAACTTTGGCTGACTGAACGTGCAGGGAAAAACATTGTTAGCATTGATCCAAAAACAGGCGAAAAAACCGTGTTATACCATTTCGCCAATGCCTATGAACAATTCCCTCACCAAGGCGTGCTAGGATTAGCATTAGATCCTAACTTTGAGGCTGGCGAGCCTTATGCCTATGCCGCTTATACTTACAACGATGGCGATAAAAAATTCGTTCGTATTGTTCGTTTAACTTATGATGCCAAAGCGAATAAATTGGGCGAGGAAAAAATCGTTCTTGATGGCATTATTGCGGGCGTGGATCACAACGCCGGACGCATCAAATTTGGTCCCGATGGCAAAATTTACTACACCACAGGGGATTTAGGGCATAACCAAGGCAAGCACGTTTGTGATGAAATTACCTCACAAAAATTGCCAACCGCTGAGCAAGTGAAAAACCACGATTACAGCGCTTACAACGGAAAAAGTTTGCGTATCAACAAAGACGGCTCAATTCCTGATGATAACCCAGTGATTAAAGGTGTAAAAAGCCACGTTTATACTTATGGACACCGTAATCCACAAGGCTTAGTTTGGGTAGGTAATAACCTTTACAGCACAGAGCAAGGACCTTCCAGTGATGATGAATTGAACAAACTTGAAGCTGGCGGAAACTACGGTTGGCCACACGTTGCAGGCTTTAAAGATGATTTAGCCTATGTTTATGCTAACTATTCGGCGGCAAAAAACTGCCAAAATGTGAAATTCGATCCGAACATTATTCCTGAAGGCGTGCCAACGCAAAAAGAAACAGATTATAAAGAGCCTGTGGTTGATCCTGTAAAAACCTTCTTCACGGTTAATAACGACTACAACTACACCAATGCGACTTGTGGCAGGTTATCATATATTTGTTGGCCAACCATCGCCCCAGGTAATGCGGTTTATTATCCCAAAGATGGCGTAATACCAGAGTTCCGCAACTCATTACTATTGGCAACCTATAAGAGCGGTGCGATTTATCAAGTAAAAATGAACGAAGATGCGAGCAACGTACAAGGCGACACAGCGAAATATTTCACCAGTGCCAACCGCTACCGTAACGCATTGATTAGCCCAGACACCCGTAAAATTTATGTGGTAACTGACAATATGGGGAACGGTCGTCAATTAGATGACACACCAACCTCAAAAATGGCAAACCCAGGTTCAATTATTGTGTTTGAATATGTAGGCAACTAACAAATCGCCTTCCGATCATTAAAGGGTTGAATTTAAAATAATTTCAACCCTTATTTTGTCCTTTCAACGAACGAATTTTCGATTTTTTTGGTCGTGAAAAGACCGAACCAAGATAAATAGCGAACAGAGTAATTGCCGCACCACACCATTGAATCAAGTTGATTGGTTTATTCAACACAGAATAATCAATCACTAAAGCGGCAATAGGCTCTGAAAGCAACAACAAACCGGTTACCGCTAATGACAATAATGGCACCGAATAGGCGATCATTCCCCAAGCAAAACACTGCATTACCGCACCATAAATAAACACCCAAAGCCAATCCAATGCTGTTGTCGGATACAGATTATCAAAATTAAAAAGCAAAGAGGGGATAATCAAGAACAGAATACCGCCAATACTGACCAATAACATTAATGGGAAAATTGCTGTTGGCTCGCTTTCGTGCGTTTTACGAATAAAAACCATCGATAACGCCAACAACAAACTGGATGAAATACCGCTAATAAAGCCCCACAATGCATTATCGTTATACTGGAATTCACTACCAGTAATCAAATAAACACCGATAACCGCCAACACTAGACTGAACAACTGTACGGTGGACTGTTTCTCTTTGAAATAGAAAAAGCCAATAGCGGCAAGAAAGAAAATCTGCAAACTGTTCAATAAGGTGGAAATTCCCGGCCCGACCGCATACACACTTTCGTGCCACAATCCCAAATCAAAAGCTAAAAATACACCTGCCAGTAAACCATAACGAATTGTCTGTTTTGACTTCGGGAACGGTTGTTTGAAAAGTTTTGCTAAAATAAAAAAGATTATCGCCGCAATCAATAAACGCCAAAAAGCAATAGCATAAGCGCCCACCGGAACGTGGGCAACAATAAGACTGCCTAAACCGAAAACAACGCAACCGATTAATATACCTGGAACTGCAAGCTTTTGTTTTTGCATAAAAATTTCCTCAATATGATGAGATTATTTTTTTGATGCCTGATATAACTCCATTGCTTTCGGCATTAATTTTTCTAAATGTGCTTTACGCGACTGATCGCTCGGGTGAGTAGAAAAAATCGTTGGCACATTACCACCACCGCCCAATCGCTGCATTTTATCCCATAACCCCGGAGCAACCTGAGGATTATAACCGGCTTGCGCACTCAACATTAAACCAATCTCATCTGCTTCGCTTTCTGCACTACGAGAGAAAGGTTTCATTACCCCAAGATCAGCTACTGTACCAACCATATCCTGAGACAAGCTGCTATCCATTCCCTGATATGCTAATGAAACAGAAACAATCGCAGCTACTACACCAACTGCGGTTTGGCGATTTGCTTGGCTTTTCCCGTGCTCCAACAAAGCATGTGCCATTTCGTGTCCCATCACAACTGCAATCTCTTCATCACTTAAACCTAATTTGTCGACTAATCCAGTATAAACTACCATTTTTCCACCCGGCATTGCCCACGCATTCACTTCATTTGATTTAATCACCGACACTTCCCAAGAAAAAGGCACGCCAGTTTTATTGTATTGACGAGCATAAGGCACCATTCGATTAAAAACTCGATGAACACGTTTTGCCGTTGTTGAGGTGGTATCAACATTACCTTTTTGCTTTTCCGTCGCAATCGCTTGACGATATTGATTCGCCGCATTCTGATTCATTGTGCGGGTATCAGCACAACTTGCCACTAAAAATAATATAAAGCAACCGGTTAAAATACGTTTAGAGATTGTCGATAAGATCATCTTTTTATTCCTTTTATCTCAGTAAAATGCCAATTATCATTTCTTTTTTTCTACTAAAGATCAATAGCAATTTTTTAACATTTCACCTATTCATCAGTAAATTTTGCGATAACGTGCCGGCGTTGTGCCAAATTGAGCTTTAAAAGCATCAAAGAATGCTGCCTCCGACTGATAGCCAATCCGCTCCATAATTTGTCTTGATGACAAATTTGTCTGTCGCAATAACTTCGCCGCCATCGACATTCTCAACAAACGAATAAAGGCTTGCACCCCCATTCCGCTTAACTGTTGAAAACGGCGCGCAAAAGTGGCGCGCGACATATAAGCCTTTTGTGCTAACTGCTCAATGGTGTAATTATCCGCCAAATTGTGAAAAATCGGCGTCATAGCCTTACTTAAGAAAGGATCTGAAAATAGACGAATTAAACTCTGCTGTTCCGACAATGAAGATAAATGACGCAAGGCAAACAGCAATAAAATTTCACACATCGATTTAATTACCGTAGCACTACCTAAATAACGAGCTAACGCCTCCTGATAAATTAAGCTGGACAACGCATTCAACTGCGGAATCTGTTTCAACGAAACAATCAACGGTTCCGGCAACAATGATAACAAACCGGCAGCAGCTTGATTCCCTGCTCGGTAATGCCCACAAATCATCTGCAACGAAGGATCTTGTTGGCAATTATGCCGATACAAAATGCCGTTTTGTTGCTCTACCTGCACGGAAGAATATTCCACCGCATCGCCAATTTGGTGCATACTGCCTTGCGTCCATAAACAGAAATCACCGGCTTGCAAACGGTGCACGCTTTTATCCGATCGCATTTGACAATGACCACTCAACAGTAAATGGAAACAAGCTTTCCCTTTTTCCGCTTGCGGTGCTTGCATTAAATAAGGGGAACGGAAGCTACAAAAAACATCAATTTCTGTTTTTAAATCTAAAAGTTCTAAAAATTTATCAATACTATCCATACTATAAAATAAGACGAAAACATAGTTTTTTGCTATTTTAACCACTTTATCGTCTAATTAACATCGTTCAAAATAACACCCGTCAGATAACAATACTGTTAAGTTTAAGGAGTACCTTATGTTAGATTGGAAAAATTTACGCACTCAACTAATGAACCGTTTAGGCTTATTAGGGAAATTACAACCTAATACTATGCAAGCTTATCAATTGCTCAGCAAAGCAGGCAATGACGTGTTGGATTTGAAAACCAAAGAGTTGATTTCTTTGGCTTGTGCAGTAACAACTCGTTGCGATGGTTGTATTAGCGTGCATACCGATGCAGCGATTAAAGCTGGTTGTACACAAGAGGAGATTGCAGCAGCATTAAGTGTGGCAATTGCGATGAACACTGGTGCAGCAATGGTTTATTCCGCACGTGTTCTTGATGCACACGAAGCGTGGAAAAATAATAATTAAGTTCAACACATCTAAAAAAACAAAAGCCGTTATTTCTGAAAAGAATAACGGCTTAATTGCATTAAATGACAAGATTATTTTTTAGCACGTTCAAATGAAGCTAAGATTTCTTCACGTGCTGCAGTAACATCTTCCCAGCCGTCTACTTTCACCCATTTTCCGCCTTCTAAGGCTTTGTAGCTTTCAAAGAAGTGTTGGATTTGTGCTTTTAATAATGCCGGAATATCATTCACATCTTTGATGTGATCATATTCTTTAGTCAATTTGCTGTGTGGTACGGCAATCACTTTTGCATCTTGACCTGATTCGTCAGTCATTTTTAATACACCGACCGGACGGCAGCGAATTACTGAACCCGGTTGTAATGGATATGGGGTTGGTACCAATACATCAACAGGATCACCATCTAAAGAGAGAGTATTGTTGATATAACCATAATTTGCTGGATAGAACATTGCAGTTGCCATAAAACGGTCAACAAATAAAGTACCGGTTTCTTTGTCAACTTCATATTTAATCGGATCTGAATTCGCAGGGATTTCAATCACAACATAAATATCATCCGGTAACGCTTTGCCGGCAGGTACATTTTTTAAACCCATTTCTTTATTCCTTCTAAGAAAAGTTAATCATTCAGTATATAGGGCATTTTATAAGGCATCGCCCTATAAAAACGTTGCGATTATAGCCCTAATCGCAACAAATTGTCGAGGATTAGCTCAACAGCGTTATTCCATATTGAAATAAGCTCCAAGCAATCATTAGCATAATCACGCCAATCACAAAATCAAGAATTCGCCAAGTGATCGCTTTTCTAAATAGCGGTGCTAACAATGTTGAGCCGTACGCCAAACCGAAAAACCACGTGGCAGAAACGCAAAGTCCGCCAATTAAGAAGGCGATCTTTTCCTGCCACGCCAATGTGCCGCCGATACCGCCGATAATCACCACTGTATCAATATAAACGTGCGGATTCAGTAAAGTAACGCTCAACGTTAATAAGATGGTTTTGGCTAAAGACGCACTATTTTCCCCGGCTTGCAGTTGCAAACCGGCATTGCCACGATAAGCGCTGCGCCACGCTCGCAAACCATAAATCAACAAAAAACCGGCTCCAATGAACGCTAATGTCACGGAAGCAACATTATTATGACTGATAAAAGTTCCCAACCCCAAAACGCCGAGGGTAAACAGCACCACATCACACAAAAAGCAGATTAAGGCAACCGCAAAAATATGCTGTTTCAGCAAGCCTTGTTTCAGCACAAACGCATTTTGTGCACCGATAGCAACAATTAAACTGCCTGTCACTAACACGCCGTGAATAAAAGCGTTCATACTTCTCCTTGATAAAGATTAACCGCACCTTGATAACCCAGCTGTCGCCAAGCCTCATAAACAGTAACCGCCACTGAATTGGAGAGATTCATACTGCGGCTATTGGCACACATCGGAATACGAATTTTCTGTTCAATCGGCATTGTATTTAAAATAGCCATCGGAATACCTCTGGTTTCCGGCCCGAACATCAAATAATCTCCCAACTGGAACTTCACTTGACTGTGTGCTGGCCCGCCTTTAGTGGTTAAAGCGAACAGCCGTTTAGGTTGTTCACTCTCTAGAAATTCAGCATAACTTTGATGATGTTTAATTGTGGTGTATTCGTGATAATCCAAACCGGAACGGCGTAAACGCTTGTCATCCCACTGAAAGCCAAGCGGATGAATCAAATGCAAGCGAAAGCCACAGTTAGCACAAAGACGAATAATATTTCCCGTATTTTGTGGGATTTCAGGTTCATAAAGGACAATATCTAACATAATAAAACTTCTTAAAAATTCAAAACAGTTCAATAATTTATTTTTCTTAACTATTATCACAAATTGCTTAGGCACAGAAATGCCTAATCAATTTTTCTAATAATGCTTTGGTCGGTTGAATATATTCCGCCGATAAAAATTCGTCTGGTTGATGCGCCTGTTCGATTGATCCCGGCCCTAACACCAAAGTTGGACAAAGCTGTTGAATAAACGGCGCTTCAGTACAATAGTTAGCAGACACACAAGGTTTGCCTAATAATTTTTCTACCACAGCCACAATTTCTGCTTTGTGTGAGCATTCATAACCCGGAATACCATCATGAAGGTGCTTAATCTGAATCATATCACCGTATTGTTCGATCAACGGTTGTAATTTTTCCTGCACCATTTCATCCAATGATTCCAATCCCATATTCGGCAACGGTCGAATATCAAACTGTAGTTCACAACAACCACAAATACGATTAACGGCATCACCTCCGTGAATAGAGCCAAAATTCATTGTCGGATATGGTACCGCAAAAAAATCATTATGAAACTTCGCTTTCAGCTCATTGCGCAATTCAATTAAATGTGCCGTCGCTTGATGCATAATTTCAATCGCATTCACTCCCTTTTCAGGATCACTAGAATGTCCGGAACGTCCGATTACTGTCACGCTATCACCGAAATGTCCTTTATGAGCGCGCACCGGCTGTAACGAAGTTGGCTCACCGATAATAGCACAATCAGGACGAATCTCCGCGTGCTGCGCAAACGTTCTTGCCCCCAACATTGTGGTTTCTTCATCCGCTGTTGCCAAAATACGCAATGGCTTTTGCAATTTTGTTAGATCCATATTTCGCAAAGTATCAACAATAAAGGCAAAAAAACCTTTCATATCGGCTGAACCTAAGCCATAAAAACGCCCATCTTTCTCAGTTAGTTTAAAAGGATCAAACTGCCAACGACCAGCATCAAACGGCACGGTATCACTATGCCCTGCCAACAATAATCCACCAGCACCTTCGCCATAAGTCGCTAATAAATTGAATTTATAATTTGAACCAGCAATTGGTAAAATATCGACTTTAAAACCAAGATCGTGCAACCAACTTGCTAATTTCTCAATTAACGGTTGGTTACTATGATCGAGTTTAGGATTATCTGTACTGCTGATTGTCGGAATTTCAATAAGTTGTGAATATAAAGAAAGAAAATCGGGAAGATTTGCCATATTTACCTCAAATAAACATTGATTCAAATAAAATAATTATGCAAAATATTAGCATAATTAATCATTATTTTATTTACTATGCTAAAAACACTCATCATTGGGGCGAGTGGTTATACAGGAGCTGAACTCGCCAACATTATTACTAAACATCCACAATTTGAACTTTGCGGACTCTATGTTTCTGAAAACAGTCTGGATAAAGATAAACCTATTTCCGAGATTTATCCACAACTAAAAAACGTTGTTGATTTACCTTTACAACCATTACCACAAGATTTAACTGAATTGGCTAAATATGCAGATTGCGTTTTTCTTGCTACTGCTCACGAAGTAAGTCACCAACTCGCACCAATTTTTTTAGACAATGCCTGTAAAGTATTCGATTTATCTGGCGCTTACCGTGTGAATAATGCTGAGTTCTATCAAAAGTTTTATGGTTTTAAACATCAATATCCACAATGGTTAGAAAAAGCAGCTTACGGTTTGGCAGAATGGAATAAACAACAGATTAAACAGACTGATTTGGTTGCTGTCGCTGGTTGTTATCCAACCGTTTCTCAACTTTGCCTTAAACCGTTAATTGAAAATGACCTATTGGATGAACAACAATTACCCATCATTAATGCAGTCAGCGGTGTCAGTGGTGCTGGTCGTAAAGCCAGCCTCACCTCCAGTTTTTGCGAAGTCAGCCTCAATCCTTACGGCGTATTTACCCATCGTCATCAGCCGGAAATCGCTTCTCATTTAGGCAGAGAAGTCATTTTCACCCCACATTTGGGCAACTTTAAACGTGGTATTTTGGCGACAATTACGGCAAAATTAAAAGCGAATGTCGATACACAACAAGTGAAATCTGCATTTGAACAGGCTTATCACGATAAACCGTTAGTGCGTCTTTATGACCAAGGTTTTCCAAGCATTAAAGCGGTGGAATTCACACCTTATTGCGATATCGCTTTTGCGATTAAAGATCAACATATTATTATTATCGGCGCGGAAGATAATCTATTGAAAGGTGCAGCGGCACAAGCGGTTCAATGTGCCAATATCCGTTTCGGCTTTGAACCAACATTAGGATTGATTTAAGACAATGAAACCATTAGTGATTAAAATCGGCGGTGCTTTGTTGGACACACCGCAAGCGATGCAAAATCTGATCTCAACTTTGGCACAATTTAAACGCACACAACAGCGACAAATTGTGATTGTCCACGGTGGCGGTTGTATTGTTGACGAACTGATGCAACGTTTAAATCTGCCGGTACAGAAAAAACAGGGCTTACGCGTTACACCGGCGGATCAAATTGATATTATTACCGGCGCATTGGCGGGAATTGCCAATAAAAAATTGGTCGCAATGGCAAAAACTGCCGGTTTAAATGTGGTCGGGTTAAGTTTGGGTGATGGCAATTTAACCACCGCAACACAGCTTGATGCGGAATTAGGACACGTTGCAACCGTTCAACCTAAACAGGCTGCTTTATTAAATACTCTTTTAAAGGCGGATTTTCTACCGATTATCAGCTCAATTGCGATTGATGATGACGGTCGGCTAATGAATGTCAATGCGGATCAGGCAGTCACTGCGATTGCAACTTTGTTACAAGCGGAATTGGTGATGTTATCGGATGTTGACGGTGTGCTTGATCAGCAAAAAAATCTGATTGCCGAACTGAATACGGCTCAAATCGAAAAATTAATTGCAGAACAAGTGATTACAGATGGTATGATTGTCAAAGTGAAAGCTGCACTCACCGCAGCACAAGCATTAAATCAAGCCGTTGAAATTGCAAACTGGAAAAAACCGGAAAAATTAGCAGATTTATTTTCCGGACAACGTATTGGCACAAGAATTGCACCTTAATTCGGTGCAAAAAAACTTAATGATCTTAATGATAAAGCATGCCGCCGGCTTTGGCGGTTTCGTTTTTTGAGGAATAAATTATGGCACTTTGGGGCGGACGTTTTACACAAGCGGCGGATCAACGTTTTAAAAATTTTAATGATTCATTACGTTTCGATTATCGGTTAGCACAACAGGATATCGAAGGTTCTATTGGCTGGTCGAAAGCACTGGTCAGCGTAAATGTTTTCAGCACAGCGGAACAGAAACAGGTTGAAGCGGCACTACTTGAACTGAAAGAGACGGTGGCAAATAACCCGGAAATGATTCTGCAGGATGATGCGGAAGATATTCATAGTTGGGTGGAAAGTAAGCTGATTGAAAAAGTGGGCGATCTCGGTAAAAAATTGCACACCGGTCGTAGCCGTAACGATCAGGTGGCGTTGGATATTAAATTATGGTGCAAACAGGAGATCACCTCTTTGCAACAATCTATTCGCCATTTACAAAGCCAACTTATTGTTACTGCGGAAAATAACCAAAATACGGTCATGCCGGGCTACACGCATTTACAGCGCGCTCAACCAATCACTTTTGCCCACTGGTGTATGGCATATTTTGAAATGTTGGAACGTGATTTTTCTCGCCTTGCCGATGCTTATCGCCGTTTGGACACTTGCCCATTAGGTTCGGGGGCTTTGGCAGGAACGGCTTATGCAGTCGATCGTGAACAGTTGGCTAAAGATCTTGGTTTCCAACGTGCAACTCGCAACAGTTTAGATAGCGTTTCCGATCGTGATCACATCATTGAACTGTTGGCAACTGCTTCTTTAAGTATGGTGCATCTTTCTCGTTATGCCGAAGATTTAATTATCTTCAACAGTGGTGAAGCCAATTTCCTTGAATTATCAGATCGTGTTACCTCTGGTTCCTCATTAATGCCACAAAAGAAAAACCCTGATGCTTGCGAATTAATTCGTGGTAAAGCTGGACGTGTTATCGGGGCATTAAATGGAATGTTGGTAACGGTCAAAGGTTTACCGCTCGCCTACAACAAAGATATGCAAGAAGATAAAGAAGGCATTTTTGATGCACTTGACACTTGGCACGCTTGCCTTGATATGGCTGCATTAGTGCTTGAAGACATCAAAGTACATCAAGAAAAAACACGTAACGCCGCCTTGAAAGGCTACTCAAATGCAACCGAACTTGCCGATTATTTAGTTGCAAAGGGCGTTCCTTTCCGTGATTCTCACCATATTGTCGGTGAAGCTGTAGTTTATGCAATTAGCAAATCCAAAGCGTTGGAAGAGTTGCGTGTCGATGAATTTAGACGTTTCAGCGATGTCATCAGCGAAGATGTTTATGCGATTCTCTCTTTGGAATCCTGTTTAAATAAACGTTGTGCTAAAGGTGGTGTTTCACCGCAACGTGTCGCTGAAGCAATTGAAGAATCGAAACAGTTAATTAAATAATTTTCTTATTTACCTTAAATTTAAGCCAAGTCGTTACTGACTTGGCTTTTGTCGTTTAGCACTTTCCAACAAAATCTATCATTTTAATAGACAAATTTGTTTACCTTTTTATCATTGGCATCCTCCCTATCATGAAGGACGGAGTTTTACGGCACTAGGCTGATAAAAGTGGCAAACTTCACACATCGATTTGCACATACTTAAAAACTTTTTTGCTTAATACGATTACTCATTTCCTCTGTGTTAAACGAAAAAATGGTGTCGAAATTTCGACACCATTCCTTTTTTCCACCAAGCTCCTAACGCTTATTTATCTTGTTCTTTCACATTACTGAATGTCGGCGGTAAACCTTTCATATCAGGAAGTTGATGTGCAATACCTTTGTGGCAGTCAATACAAGTGCGATTTTCTTTAATAGCCAATTCGTGCATTCTAGCAGCCACTGCTTTTTGTTGAGAAAAATCCATACGATCAATTTTATGGCAGTTACGGCACTCCTGTGAATTGTTGGCTTTCATACGCTCCCATTCACGCTCCGCCATATGCGCACGACGCTGGTTAAATTTTTCTAAAGTATCGGTATAGCCCATATAATAGGCATAAACTTCACGTGCAGCTTTAATTTTACGCACAATTTTCGGAATAAATTCGTGCGGAACGTGGCAGTCAGGACAACTTGCGCTGACGCCGCTACGGTTTTGATAATGTGCGGTATGCAAATACTCCGGATAAACATCATTAGTATGACAGCTTGCACAAAACTCTTCGGTGTTAGTCTGCTCAAGCGAATAATTAAATCCGACCCAAGAAACTATACCGGCAATAAATGCCACTACTAACAATGTACCTACTGCAATTTTACTCGGACTTCTAAACCATTTCCAAAAACGCTTGATAATATTAGGTTTTTTTTCTGTTGTCATAGTTTACCTCTTATTGTCCGTAACCCGGCAACGGTTTAAATTCATTAGGCACAATCGCTTTAGCATCTGTTTGCGGCACGTGGCACTGCAAACAGAAATAACGTCTTGGCGATGCATTCGGCGAAATCGCACCGTCACGTGACATAAAGTGAGTCGGGCTGATACGAGTTGCCCCGGTAATACGCGAATTTTCCACACTATGGCAATTTAAACATTGGTTTACATTTTTAGTCACCTGCATACCGCTAACGCTATGAGGGATAAGCGGTGGCTGATTCACATAGTTTAATGCTGGTGCATTCTGTTCTTTCGGTACATTATGCACTGCTGGTGCAACATTTTCTGCCGCATTTGCCATAGGAATACCCTCTTTTTCTAAAGAAACATTATTCGGGTTTCCCTCTACAGCAAATACCGATACAGAGAATAGGCTCGCCAACAACAAACCGGTGGCAGAGAATACTTTGATTTTTTTTACCATTTTTCACTCCTGAGAAGGATTAAATCTTGTCGAAAACTTAAAAACATTTTCAGCACATACGTCAAGACAACGTCCGCAACTGATACAATCTTTGGAAAGCACAAGTTGGCTTTCGTCTTTTTTACCGTGTAATGGTGAACGTAAAACTTGTGGTTCAGGACAGACGTTATAACAATCCATACAGTTATCACAACGCTGCCGATCGATCACTTTTACGCGGATAATGCCTTTGGCACCAATCACGCCATAAGTTGCGCCAATCGGACATAAATGCCCGCACCAACCGTGTTCCACCACTAATAAATCAAACACAAATACAGCCACAATCAACCAGATACCGGCACCGAAACCGAAGATTAAGCCGCGTCCTAACGCTGCCACTGGATTCAGCCACTCCCACAATAATGTGCCGCTGATTGCACTGCCAATTAAAATTAAGGCTAACAGCCAATAACGTAAATTGCGTGAAAGCTTTAATGTTTGTCGCCAGCCCAATTTGCGCCGTAACCAAGCCGCACTGTCGGTGACCACATTCAAAGGGCAACACCAGCCGCAGAACACTTTACTACCGACAATCGCATAAAAGGCAATCACAATGACAACGCCGATTAAGCTCGTCAAACTCGGTAGAAAACCACTGGCTAAACTCTCCAAAGTAATTAACGGATCAGTTAAAGGAACGGTATCCAGCAGCATACTGCCACTATAATTTCCTTTTAAAATCCAAACATTAAATAAAGGCCCACTCAAAAACATCGCCAAGATACTGAATTGACTTAAACGACGTAACAACAAAAAACGATTGGCGTGCCACCAACCCAATTTTTGTCTAGCCTCTTTTCCTGCCTCTTTTGGTGAGTTCGCCATTATTTCACCTCCGGTTGTCGTACCGGCAAACTGATAGTTTCGCCTTCAAACAACGAATGACCTGCCTTGTCTTTTTCTTGCCAACCGAAACGGTAATGATGCCCAAGAACGCCTTTTGCTAATTGCATCGGCAGTACTTTGATCGCAGCCTCTTCCAACACACAAGCCTCTTCACATTTACCACAACCAGTACAGGCATCGGAATGCACCGTCGGAATTAAATAGGCGTGTTTGCCGGTACGTTCATTATGCTGCATTTCCAGAGTAATCGCTTTATCAATTAATGGACAAACACGATAACAAACATCACAACGCAAACCTTGCCAATTAAGGCAGGTTTCGTGATCAAGCAGCACCGCTAACCCCATTTTTGCCTGATTAATATCATCAGCATTCGCATCCAATGCACCGCTTGGGCAAGCTTTAGCACAAGGAATATCCTCACACATCTCACAAGGTTTTTTACGTGCGATAAAATAGGGCGTTCCTGCTTGTAAATCAGAAATCCACGATGCTAAATAAAGCATATCGTATGGGCAAGCCTGCACGCACTGTCCACAGCGAATACAGGCTTCGGCAAACTGTTGCTCATCACTCAAAGCAAACGGAGGGCGTAATGCTACGCCATCTTTCGCTAAGCTCTGCTTTTGCGGCAATCCAAGCAAAATACCTAAACTTGCCAATCCACCGACTGTTTTAGTAGCATCTTTTAAGAAACGTCGACGTTCTGGGGTAATTACACGCTCTTTACTCATCACCACTCCAACTAAACTATTAATTTTGTTTAGATCTTAGTGACTTTAACCGCACACTTCTTAAAATCAGTTTCTTTAGAAATTGGATCCGTTGCATCCAATGTCAGCAAGTTAGTTAACTGTCCTTGATCAAAGAACGTAGTAAACACTAAACCTCTTGGTGGTTTATTTCGTCCACGAGTATCAATAATAGTTTCCATCTGTCCACGACGAGAAGCTATCACAGCCTTATCGCCGTGACGTAACCCACGATCTTTTGCATCCAACGGGTGCATATAAAGCACATTAGTAGGAAATGCACGATGCAATTCCGGCACACGACGAGTCATAGTACCAGTATGCCAATGTTCAAGCACACGACCGGTCGATAACCACAAATCATACTCTTGATCCGGTACTTCCGCAGGCGGCTCATAAGGTGCAGCAAGAATTACAGCACGTTTATTCGGTTTACCATAAAAACTGACTTCTTCACCCTCTTTAACATATGGATCATAACCTTCACGGTAACGCCATAATGTTTCTTTACCGTCAACAACCGGCCAACGTAACCCTCTAGCTTTATGATACATATCAAACGGTGCCAAATCGTGACCATGACCTCGTCCAAATGAAGCATACTCTTCAAATAATCCTTTTTGGATGTAATATCCGAAATGTTCCGCTTCATCATTCAGATAATCGCCGATTTCACTGTTCGGATATTTATTGACTTGACCGTTGGTAAACAATACTTCATAAAGTGTTTTACCCTTAAACTCAGGATTTTTCTCTAAAATTTCTGCCGGCCACATCTCATCAGTGGTGAAATATTTAGAAAATTCTACTAATTGCCACAAGTCGGATTTAGATTCACCCGGGCCCTTCACCATTTGATGCCAAAATTGAGTACGGCGTTCCGCATTACCATAAGCGCCCTCTTTTTCTACCCACATAGAGGTTGGTAACATTAAATCCGCAGAAATAGCACTTAATGTCGGATAAGGGTCAGAAACAATAATAAAGTTTTCCGGATCACGCCAACCCGGCAAACGCTCCTGATTGATGTTCGGCCCAGCCTGCATATTGTTATTACACATTACCCAAAGCACATTCATCTTACGATCTTTGAGCATACGATCCTGTAGCACTGCGTGATAACCGACTTTATCGGAAATAACACCAGCCGGAATCTTCCAAAGTTGTTCTGTGTGTTCACGATGTTTAGGATTAGTGACCACTAAATCCGCCGGCAAACGGTGAGCGAAAGTTCCCACTTCACGTGCTGTACCACAAGCGGAAGGCTGACCGGTTAACGAGAACGGCCCACAACCCGGTTTAGAGATCTTGCCAGTTAACAGATGCACGTTGTACATCATTTGGTTTACCCAAACGCCACGTGTATGTTGGTTAAAGCCCATTGTCCAGAAAGAGACCACTTTCTTATTCGGATCGGCATAAATTTTCGCCAATTCTTCCAATAAGCCTTTATCCACACCACTGAGTTCGTGCGCTTTCTCTAATGTATATTCGGAAACAAATGCTTTGAATTCTTCAAAAGTGAAGTCCTGCATTTTGTCGCTACCCGGATTTTTCGCTGCTTTTTCACGCGGATCTGTTGGACGCAAACCATATCCAATATCAGTAGCTGCTTTTTTAAAGACGGTATGTTTGCTGACAAAATCTTCGTTTACCGAATTATTTTGGATAATGTAATTGGCAATATAGTTCAAAATTGCTAAATCGGCTTGTGGCGTGAACACCAAACCATAATCCGCTAATTCAAAACTACGATGCTCAAAAGTAGAAAGCACGGCAATCTTACAATCCGGATTAGATAAACGACGGTCAGAAATCCGAGACCACAAAATCGGATGCATTTCCGCCATATTAGAACCCCAAAGCACCATTACATCAGCCTGTTCAATATCGTTATAACAGCCCATAGGCTCATCAATACCGAAAGTGCGCATAAAGGCAACTGCAGCAGAAGCCATACAGTGTCGAGCATTCGGATCAACATTGTTAGAACGCAAACCAGCTTTAAATAATTTATTTAAAGCGTAACCTTCCCAAATGGTAGATTGTCCGGAAGTGAAACAACCGACAGCGTTTTTACCATTTTTCGCCATCGCCGCTTTAAATTTTTCCGCCATTGTTTTAAAAGCAACATCCCAACTTACCGGCTGGAACTCGCCATCTTTGGCATATTTACCGTCTTTCATTCTTAACATCGGTTGAGTTAAACGGTCTTTTCCGTACATAATTTTCGGCAAGAAGTATCCTTTAATACAATTTAACCCACGGTTTACTTCCGCATCCGGATCACCTTGTGATGCTACAACTCGCCCATTTTGAGTACCCACTAATACACCACATCCGGTACCACAGAAACGACATACTCCTTTTTCCCATCTGATTGAAGTATCTGCCGCTTCAACATTTTTGATAGGAATTGTCATACCGATAGCCGCTGCGGCTGCTGTGGCTGCATTGGCTTTCATAAAATCGCGTCGACTTAAATTCATCATTATCTCCCCACTAAAAAATCACTCACCTAAGTCCTGTTGGTGATAAACCAAAGAAACATTAATCACACCGTCAATATTGCGTGCGTTCTCCATATTTTCCAATAAAATCCGTTGGTTATGTGATTGCATTACGACCACTAATTTTCCCAATTTCGGATCGGAACCGTGTATTTCAGTATGTGGAACTGCTAACAAAGCTGCGGAAATTTGATCCAGTTTATCTGGATGACCTTGTACTACTACACCACATACATGCCACTCTTGGGCATTTTCCATAGAAATATTTTCAGTCATTCTCTATATCTGATCTTGTACTAACATTGAAATTGCCTGCACCGGACAAGCCGATACGCAAGCACCACAACCATTACAATTTTCCAAATCCAATTGCGGTTGTGCGACTTTCCCTAACATCGGTTTAAAAGAAATCGCTCGCCACTCACAACTATCCTGACAGCTTCGGCACTCAACCTGCTTATTGGTCAAACAATTATCTGCTATTGAAATTTTATGCTGCCAAGCTTCAGTTGTGGTCGGCCGGAATATCGGTTGTTGACAGGCTTCAACACATTTCTGACAAAATGTACATTCCGACTGCTGAAAAGAAACCTGCGGATAACCGCATTCATCCTTGATTAACACCTGCGTTTCACATTGCGTAATACAATCTCCGCATTGTGTACATTGTTGGAAAAATATCTCTTTGTCTGCCCACGGCGGTAAAATCGTTTTTTTATTTACTACCACTGTTGATTCACGGATCTTTCCACTAAGGAATTTTCGCCGAGATAAGTCTACATTCTGCATAATTTACGCAAGCTTTATAACGATTAATTAACCGGTTATTATTATCGAAATAAACTACCGTAAGTCAGTAACCGCTATGAGGTATATTATGTTTTTTTGCTTTTTTCTTGAGATAAATCAAAACAACGAGTTCCTATTTTTTACAAAAACAGTGGTCAGTTATCGCCATAATATTGTCACCGGAGTAAAATGCCAGCCTTACTTTTTAACGATTTGGAGAAAAACGTGGCGAAGTATTCGGTTTTAACTCGCATTGCAAAATATTTAATCGGTATTATTTTATTGGCAAGTTTTTGTATTTCCTTAGTATTTGCGCTTTTAATCAGTAGTCAAAGTGATGCTGAAGCGATCAATTTAGCCGGTTCACTGCGTATGCAGGCTTATCGCCTGATTTACCAAATGGAACACGAGAAAGATACAGTTGCACACAATTTGCAGCAATATACACAAACTTTGCAGGAAAAAACATTAAACGATCTACAAAATAGCTACTTTGTGCCAGATAATGTAAAAGCTGCTTATCAAAATGTGGTTAATAATTGGCAGCAGATGAGCAGTTTTGTTCGACAACAACAAATTAACCAATATCAAGCTCAAGTCGATCAATATGTTACGAAAGTAGATGATTTTGTCGCCGAATTGCAACATTTCTCCGAACGTAAAATTATTATGGCGATACTAATTAGCATCTTCTCAATTATCACTATTTTACTGATCGGCTCTTATATGCTGTGGTATATGAAGCGCGAAGTGCTAAACCCAATCGAAAAATTAGTACGAGCGAGTACGCAAGTTCAAAACGGACATTTTAAACATATTCCGTTAGATGTGGATAAACCAAACGAACTTGGCACGCTTTCTGAAACTTTTACAAAAATGGCTAACGAGTTACAGAAACTTTACTGGTTCTTAGAAGAAAAAGTGAACGAAAAAACGAAAAAATTAAGTCAATTAAATCGTACACTCTCAATGTTGTTTCATACTTCACAAAAAATTACCCACATTGATCTGGATTACAATCAATTAACTGAAGTGATCTCCGAAATTCGCGCCAGTGAACATTTACGCTATATTAAACTGATTGTTTATGGCGCAGAGCATCTTGATCTCTCATCAGGCAAAGCGGAAGAGAATTATCCGTGGCAAGAGCAAAAAATCAGTGTCAACGGCAAAATTCTCTCCTGTTTACGTTGGCAAGCAGGCTTACCTTGCCCTGATTTACGCCTAATGCAAAGTGTTGCACAAATGCTTGGGCGAGCAATTTACTTTATTCAAACTCAACGCCAGCAACAACAATTAGTATTAATGGAAGAACGTTCAATTATCGCCAGAGAATTGCACGATTCGTTGGCGCAGGTGTTGGCATTTTTACAAATTCAGCTGACATTGTTGAAACACGCCTTAAAAAGCAGCGATCCGCAAGCTAAAGAAAAAAGTTTTAAAATTATCACTGATTTTGAACAGGCACTTAATGATGGTTATGTACAATTGAGGGAGCTTCTTTCCACTTTCCGTTTAACCATTCAAGAAGCCAATCTCAAGTTAGCGTTGGAGCAGGTAATTGAATCATTGCGTAATCAAAGTGATGCCCAAATTACCTTAGAATGTTCACTGCCATCACAAATTTTCACGGCACAACAGTTGGTACACGCATTACAAGTTGTGAGAGAAGCGTTACTGAATGCGATTAAACACTCTCAAGCGACCTTAATTGAGGTGATCGCACATACCAATCAAGACGGCGAAAATGAAATTATTGTTGCCGATAACGGTATCGGCATTCCTTCTTTGGATGAACCGGAGGGACATTACGGCTTAAATATTATGCAGGAACGTACTGCTCAACTGAATGCTACCTTAACTATTCAACGCCGCCCAACAGGAGGGACGGAAGTCAAAATTTTACTAGCGAATACCTTTACAGAATGATGACGACTGTCAATCAAACAGAAAAAACCTGCACCTTATGTTTCTAAATATTTTAAGGTGCAGGTCAATATTATTTATTATTTCAATACCTTCCAACAGCGATAACCATAAATAGCAATCACAATAAAGCATATTAATGGTAATACAAATGATGCATTCACTGCTGGTAAACCAGCTACTGTACCGAGATCAATAATTGCACCCTGTAATGGAGGCATCAATGCACCACCTACGATAGCCATTACCAATCCTGCTGCCCCTAAAGTGGACTCTTCTTTTAAACCACATAAGGCGATCCCATAAATTGTTGGGAACATTAGTGACATAAAGCCTGAAGTCATAATTAAGCAATATACACCAACAACACTATCACTGAAAATAACTCCTAAAATCGTAACTAATCCGCCCAATGCAAATAACATCAACATTAATTCAGCTTTTAAATACTTCATCAAGGCTGTACTAACAAAACGACTGATTAAGAAAAGAGCCATAGCCATAATATTGAAATGTTGTGCTTCCGCTTTAGTAAAACCTAAACGTTCTGCATATTGAATAATAAAGGTCCAGCACATAATTTGTGTTGCAACATAAAAAACCTGTGCGATTACCCCTTCTCGATATTTAGCATTCTTTGATAATCGACCAAGTGCTTCACCAAATTTAATTTTAGGTTGCTGTTCCGTGCGTGTTTTAGGCATTTTATATAATGCAATGATGATAAAAATCGCCAAAACAACAAAACCTAAAATAATATAAGGATCACGAATAACTGCTAAATCGTGTGTTTTAATCACTGTTTTTTCTGCAGCAGATAATGTTGGAAATATCAAATTCCCAGCGGCATCACGCTTATCTGAATCTAAATTTGTCAAAACAAATTGTGATGCAACAAACATTCCCAAAATAGATCCTAAAGGATTAAAAGACTGAGCTAAATTCAAACGACGAGTTGCTGTTTGAGGATCACCCATTGATAAAATATAGGGATTTGCTGTTGTTTCTAAAAAAGCCAAACCAAATGTGAGAATATAAAGCGAAAATAAGAAAAATGAGAACATTTCATATTTTGCTGCCGGGTAAAATAATAAAGCCCCAACACAGTATAGTGCTAATCCTAATAACACCCCTGCTTTATAATTAAAACGACTCACAAATAGAGCAGCAGGTATCGCCATTGTGCTATAGCCACCATAAAAGGCAAATTGTACCAACGCTGCTTGCGATGCAGGAATTTCCATTACAGTCTGAAATGCCGCCACCATTGGGTTAGTAATATCATTTGCAAATCCCCATAATGCAAATAATGTCGTCAGAAGAATAAAGGGAATCACATACTGTTTTTCTAACACTTTTGCTTTCATAATATAGTCTCCTTTTTTAATACCTTATTACTCTTCAATACGTAATCCGTAAGATTTAAACTTCTCCAGTACTTCAGCCATTTGTTGTTTTGACAATAGTGGAATATCTAATCCTGTTGCCAATAATTTGATATACCATTCGGCTAATACTTCCACTTCGTGGGCTAACCATAGTGCTTTATCAAGATTTTTTTCAGCTGCAATCAAGCCGTGATGAGCCAATAAAATGGCTTTTGAAGTTTTAATACCATCTGCTACATATTCAGCTAATTGATGTGTACCAAAGGTAGCATAAGGTACACACGGAATATGATCTGTCCCTCCTACAGCGATCATATAGTGAAAAGGTGGTATTGATTTTTCTAAGATAGAAACTGCCGCGCAATTAATTGCGTGATTATGTACTACGGCATTAACGTCTTGTCGTGATTGATAAACGGCTAAATGAAAATGCCATTCACTTGATGGTAGTTTTCCTTGTTCATAACGCCCATTTTTATCGACAAAAACAATGCTATCCACTGTCATTTGCTCATAAGGTGTTCCCGTTGGCGTAATCAACATTCCATCTTGATAACGCACACTAACATTACCCGCTGTACCTTGGTTCAATCCTAAGCGAGTCATTTCTAAACAAGTATCAATAATTTTTTGTGAAAGTTGTTGTCTATTCATAATTTAATCCTTAACAGGGATAACCCCTTTTTTAATCAAAATATTGCCATATTTTGCTGTTTCACCTGTTACCACGATGGCATAAGCTTGCCTTGCTTTTTCATAAAAGGCGAAACGCTCAATTCGCTTGATATTAGGCAAAATAGATTCGCCTGCTGTTTGCATTGCTACTAAATAGCGACCTTCTACTGATGGATCCAGCTGATCGCCTGCAACGGCTTGCATCATAATTAACGGTGCATCCACATATTGATCTAATTCAATTAATGGACTAACTGCTGATAATAATCTGGGAATACCAATACCATCTGCACGAATTACCCGATGATGCAATTGGTGTGCTGGAAAATGAGCATCAGCAAACACAATTTCATCACCGTGCCCCATTTCAGCTAATACTTTAAGCAATTCTGGTGAAATAACAGGATCGATACCTTTTAACATTGCAACTCCTTATATTTGAGGTTCAACACGTTGCCGTAAAGATTGCATTGCACTTTGGGCAGCATTAACATCAGGAAAAACACCAATGCCAGTAAATGTCGTCATCGCTGCTCCTAATGCTGTAGCTTCAGAAACCTGTACAACGTCAATAGGTAATCCCAAAGTATTAGCGCGCAATTGATTCCACAAAGCATTCTTTGCACCACCACCAACACAAATCAAACTTTCCGCTTGAAAATGTCCCACTTGCTGTAATAAAGCTAGGTTCTGTTTCAATTTATTTGCTAAATATTGCAAAGTAGCTCGATAAATCTCACCTCGAGTAGTATGCATTGTTAGACCAAGAAATTGCCCAAGCTGTAATGATTGTTGGTTAAATTCAAAATTACCTTGTAAAGATACGGTGCTTTCACCAACTACAGTTGCTTCATCAATCATTGTTCGGTAATAATTTTCTTTGCCATAACAATCACTGAATAACAATCTACCAACCCATTCCAAAATACCTGAACCCACCCATTGAATTGCCGGATTAAATAGACCTTTGACACTATCCCATTCTGTGGTCAGCCCTTGTGAAAGGTAATCTGGGTGAACGATAGCTCGTTCAGTTCTTGCCATCAAAATTTCCCATGTTCCTGAGCTTAATACAGGCTGATTTAATGCTGCCCCCGATCCTAATATCGCAAATTGCGTATCGTGTCCGCAGGAAATAACCGGAATTCCTGATGACAAGCCCCATTGTTTAGCAATTTCAGATAACAACGTACCAATTTTTTGACCAGCATTGACTAATGGTGGGAATTGACTCTTATCAAGTTGTAGCAATGCTAAAACTTCCGAATCCCAATTTTGCGTTTGCAAATCTGTCATCATTGAAGTGCCAGCCATTGTGCTATCAGTGCTTAGCACACCCGTTAAACGATAAGTGAGCATCGAAGAAATAAACAAGAATTGTTCAAAACTAGCATAATGTTCTACATCGTTTTGTTGTAACCAACGTAACTTGTACAACGTATTGAAACTATATTGCCCAATACCATTACGTTGATATAAGGCGGCAACATCAAATTGATCAGCAAGCTGTTGCATTACACTGATCGTCCTCGGGCATTTCCAAGAAATTATTGGCGTAGCTTGTTTACCATTGATAAAAAATGCCCCATCCACTCCAAAAGTAGTAACACCAATCACATCAACAGATAGTTGTTTTTCATTCAACTGTTGACAGACGTGTTTTGCACAAGCAAAAAGTTTTTCCACAATCTGCTCAAAATCCCAAATTTGATAATCCTTATGTTGCGGATCTTCAGTGGTTTGATTTGCTTGATGTGCATTAGCGATGATTTGTCCTTGTTGATCGATTGCGATGGCTCGTACATTCGTTGCTCCACAATCTAAAATCAGCGAAATTGACATAATCCCTCCGATATTTCATTCAAGTGCAGCCTTAAACACTGCACTTGAAAAGTGATTTTCATTACTTATATAAAGGTCCAAAATTAGTGCAAGCACGATAGTCTTGTCCTTCTTTATCTTGACCAAAAGCACTCCAAGCACTCGGACGGAAAATGTCACTTTCTTTAATATTATGCATACAAACAGGAATCCGTAACATTGATGCTAATGTGATCAAGTCAGCACCGATATGGCCATAACTCACTACACAGTGATTTGCTCCCCAATTAGCCATTACTGAATAAACATCTTTAAAAGCACCTTGTCCTGTTAAACGAGGAACAAACCAAGTACAAGGCCACGTTTCATTAGTACGTTGACTCAAGGTATTGTGTACCTCTTCAGGTAGTTCAATTGACCATCCTTCTGCCAGTTGTAGCACTGGCCCAAGCCCTTTAACAAGGTTGATACGACTCATTGTGAATGGTAAGCCACCTTTGGTGAGAAATTGAGAGGATAAACCGCCTCCACGGAAATATTCGTGTACCGCAGCACACCACCGAGTATGAGCAAGACAACGTTTACCGTCCTCTTCAGTAATTTCCCATACCGGTTTGATCAAATGATTTCCTGTTTCGTCTAAATGTTGGCCTGTACCATCTAATGCGGCTGATCCTGAATTTAATAAATGTAAAAAACCTGATGTCGGACGGAAGCCTGTAACGCGCTCAACAGAATCCTCACTCCAATAAGTTCGTACATCAGCAAAAATTTGTGCTTGTCCAGTTAATTGATGAGCGAGTAACATCGTGACGCCATTAAGTGAATCATTTTCAGTAGCCATAATGAAAGGTGGGCGAACACCATTCCAATCGTAAGTGGAGTTGAGCATTGCTTCCATAAAATCACCATTTGGCAAGTGATCTGTCCAATGACGTTGACCTTGGAAACCAGCAACGATAGCATTATGTCCTAATGCTTCTTCGCCAAAATTCAGTTCAGCCAACTTTGGATTTCCTATCATCAAATCACGCGCAATAATGGTCATTTTAACAACAGTTTCCCAAAGAGCTTCTTTCTCCTCTGCTGTACGCTGATATTCTTCTTTATTGACATCTATACCCTCTTGACAATATTGCTTCACCCAAGACAATGCCAATTTAACTTCTTCAGGATCGTAAATTTCACGATCAAGACGGCGTTTAATTTCTGTCATATCAACATATTCATTCCGCATTCCTAAATAATGTTGAAAGAAAGATTGATCTACTATTGAGCCAGCAATTCCCATTGATACAGAACCGATAGATAAATAAGATTTACCTCGAATCGTTGCCACAGCTAAACCCGCTTTAGCAAAACGTAACAGTTTTTCTTTCACATCATCAGGAATAGTGGTGTCATCAGCCTCTTGAACTTCTGTGCCATAAATAGAAAATGCAGGCAATCCCATTTGGGTATGTCCAGCTAAGGCAGCAGCCAAATAAACCGCTCCGGGACGCTCTGTACCATTAAATCCCCAGATTGCTTTTGGCATATGTGGATCCATATCAATCGTTTCCGAACCATAACACCAACAAGGGGTAACGGTAATGACAACACCGACATTCTGTGCTTTAAATTTTTCTGCACACTGTGCAGCTTCTGCAACACCACCGATACAACTATCGGCGATTACACACTCAACAAATGAACCGTCTGTATGACGAACGTGAGTTTGTAACAAATCGGCAACAGACTGAGCCATTGTCATCGTTTGTACTTCTAATGATTCACGAACCCCCATACGACGACCATCAATCGTTGGACGAATACCAATTTTAATTTTTGTTGATTGCATAGCTATCTCCTTAGTTTGACGCTGTAAATAAATGTTTTACACGCAGTAAAAATTCACTAAGGAAATCTTCTACCTCTAATACGGTAATTCAAAGGATTTTTTTGAGAAAGGTATTTTTTTGTGAGGGTTATCACAGAAAACAGGCAAAAAATTCATTTTTTTGCACTAAAATATGACTGATTAAACTATTTTTTATACAAAACGGTCAATTCAGTCATTTTAAACAATAGAAAGGCTCACTGCCATTTTTTCACAATAATGTTGCAGTTTTTTAGGAACTGTTCCCTGTGTAAATAACATATCCAACTGAGAAACCTCAGCTAGCTTAACCAGATTTTGCTTGCCAAATTTAGAGGGATCAACCAATAAAAACTTTTGTTCAGACATATCCATCATTTTACGTTTCATTGATGCATTTAACTCATTAGATTCCCAAATGCCTCCCTCATTGTCTACTCCAACACAAGAAAAAATACCAATATGAATATGCAAACGAGAAAGTAAATGTTCGGATAACGGCCCATAAAAAGCATCATATTTTGCGGAATAAACTCCACCTGTCGCAATTGTTTTAATATTCGGTTTATTTACCAATGCTGTAATATTACGCATTGAGTTAGTCACTACTGAACAAGGAATATCGGGTAGAAGTTGCGCCACATACCAACTAGTGCTACTTGCATCTAATCCAACAACAACCCCCTCATATATATACTCCACGACTTGCTGTGCAATAGCCTTTTTTGCCTCGGCATTGGTACGCTGACGAATATGAAATGCACTGCCAATATCATTCGTCTTTTTGCTCAACGCTCCACCGTGAGTACGATAAAGTAATTGATGTTTTGATAATAAAGCTAAATCTCTCCGCACAGTTTCAACTGAAACATTCAATTTCTCAACTAGCTCATTAACCGAAATCTTACCTTGCTGATTAACCATTTCTAAAATTAAATTATGTCTATCTTTCATTTCACTGCCTCCTAACAAACCATCAAATATTTTGACATCCTCCCCGTCCTAAAGGACGGGGATTCCTACCAGTGCCCATTTCAAACAATAGGCTACTCTCGGTGGTTCTTGCTGCTGACCGCTAATACGGTTCACTTCACAAGCTCGACGGCTGTGTCCCAGCCTGATATTTTTATGCTTGGACGATGACTCGCCCCGCACCAATACATTTAACGCTCCAACGACATCTGCATTTTCTGTGTAGCCACATTCTATACACTCAAAATCAGCCTGTGTTTGGCGATTTTCCTTAGGCGTTTAACGGTTCAAAATATTCGCCATTTGAAAGCGTTGCAAAACGTGCAACCCCCATATCAATACCGATTTCTCCGCTTTTATGAGTAGGGATTTCGTATTCAAATTCCGTTTGAATACTAACAAAAAAGCGACCGCACTTGTGGCTCACCGTAACGTTTTTGATTTCGCCTACAACATCACGGCTGTTGCGGTAGCGAACCCAACCGATTTTTGGCAGATATAAACGGTTATTTTGTTGTTCCAGTTTGCAACCTTGCGGAAAGCGAAAGCACTCTTTCAAGCCTTTTTTCTTGAATTTCGGGAAATCAGAACACTGTTGAAAGAAATTTTTAAACGCACTTTCTAAGTCTTTTAACGACTGCTGAAGCACTTGAGAATGACAGTCTTTAAGCCAAAGTAGCTCTTTTTTCCATTGCGGAAGCAAGTTAGCGATTTTGGTGTAACTGAACTTGAAGCTGTTATCTTGCTTGTATTGCTCATTTTGCCACGCTAACGCCCGATTAAACACAAAACGAGAACAGCCACAGAACTGCTTAATTCTGCGGATTTGGCTGCCATTTGGCATTATCTCGAACTTAAAGGCTTTGCGTAGTTGCATTAACAAGATTTAGAATGTAATTTTTCCGCATTCTACACTTGGTCTATGAAAAAAGAAAAGGAAATTAGACACGACAAACCTTGTATTTTTAATGTGTATATATTCGCCAATACATCGAGCAACAACAAACATCCAATTAGTTAGGTTTGAAACGACTCACACCGTTTGTACCTTATATCCCCACACTTAAGGACAGAATTTTACGGCACAATCTGATAAAAACTACTTCACAATCACAATATCTAATAAAACCTCACTAAACATTTTTAATCCTAATTTAAATTGAAAAGCATTAAAATATTTAAGAAATAAAAAACCTACGATGAAATATCGTAGGTTTGTCAACAGCCTGAAATCTTGCATTAAGCGAATATTTTTTATTACTTATTAGCACGTTCCAATTGTTTTTTATATTTCACTAGCTTGTCTTTAATACGATTTCGTTTTAGCGGAGACAAATAATCAACAAACATCACACCGTTTAAATGATCGATTTCGTGTTGAATACAAATTGCCAACAAATCGCTAGCCTCAAGCGTAAACGGTTCGCCGTTGCGATCCAACGCTTTAACCGTGACTTTCTCTTTGCGTGGCACTAAGCCTCGGAACCCCGGCACTGATAAACAGCCCTCTTCAATTCCGGTTTCGCCGTCACTCTCGACAATTTCCGGATTAATCAAAACCAATTGATTACTTTTATCGCCCTCAACATCAATCGTGATAATACGTTGATGACGGTTAACTTGTGTTGCAGCTAAACCAATCCCCTCTTGTTGATACATTGTTTCAAACATATTATCGATAAACTCCCGAATTTCATCGTCCACCTTTTCCACTGGTGCTGCAACTGTTCTCAAACGTTCATCGGGAAAACATAACACATCTAATATCGCCATACTCTCATCCTTTTTTAAAATCTCGCATTTTACTGATTTTTTCAGCAATTAACACCGCAAATTATAACGTAAAAATCGTTTTATCTTTAATTTTCGATCAGCTTCACATTTTTTCAATGATATTCCTGACAAGCTTCCTTAATAAGGTAAAGTGCATTTTTTCAATCTGTTTTCTACTTTTTCAATCGTTTTCTGCTATGCAAACAGTAACCACACTTTTACGTTTAGCACTGCTGCCGCAATTCGGTGCTATCAAAATTCAACAACTGCTTGAACAAATCTCACTAGATACGCTGCTCAGCTACGATCGACAAACACTCAGCCAAATCGGTTGGAACACTGCGCAAATTCAAGCTTGGTACTCACCGCAACAAGCAATTATTGACTCCATTCTTAATTGGCAGCAACAGGCAGGAAACCATATTATTCACTATTTTGATCACACTTACCCGTTATTACTAAAACAAACTCACTCCGCACCACCTTTACTATTTGTTAAAGGTAACATTGATATACTCTCTTCGCCACAAATCGCTATGGTAGGTAGTCGCTATTGTTCACCTTATGGCGAACATTACGCCCAAACTATTGCCGGCGAATTGGTACATAGCGGAATTACTATCAACAGCGGTTTAGCCTTAGGCATTGACGGCATTTGTCATCGTGCCGCTTTGGATAATCACGGCAAAACCGTTGCCGTTTTGGGCAGTGGATTGAATCAACTCTATCCGGCTCGCCACAAAAAATTGGCACAACAGATTCTAGAAAACAACGGTGCATTGCTGTCGGAACTGTTCCCCGACACACCCCCCATTGCAGAAAATTTTCCACGTCGCAACCGAATTATCAGCGGTCTCTCGTTCGGCACTATCGTCATCGAAGCCTCGCAAAAAAGTGGTTCATTGATCACCGCTCGGCTGGCACTGGAACAGAATCGTGAAGTGTTCGCTGTGCCAGGTGCGTTGGACAATCCGTTAAGCCAAGGTTGCCATTATTTAATTAAACAGGGGGCGTGGTTAATTGAAAATGCACAGGATGTGTTGGAAATTCTAACACCGCAAATTTCATCATTAATGCCGTTTACACCAGCAATAGCAGCGCAAACACCAACGCCA
This sequence comes from Gallibacterium sp. ZY190522, assembly GCF_054166015.1. Classification (NCBI taxonomy): domain Bacteria; kingdom Pseudomonadati; phylum Pseudomonadota; class Gammaproteobacteria; order Pasteurellales; family Pasteurellaceae; genus Gallibacterium; species Gallibacterium sp. ZY190522. The sequence goes on along the minus strand of NZ_CM135118.1, from coordinate 2,131,290 downwards.
ACCGGCAATCGCTCTACTGCACAAAACACGATCGCAATATCACCGCAAGCGAAAACCGTTTACACGCCACCGACCATCAACAAAAAAGCGGTGATCAAACTTGATATTCCGCCACAACATCAAGCATTAATGCAACAATTAAACAGTGCAACTGCGATTTCACCGGATGAACTTTCGACAGCATTAAATCGCCCTATCGATCAAATTCTTACCGATCTATTGGAACTGGAAATTCTCGGTGCAGTGCAACAGATTCAAGGAGGTTATATTAAAAATATCGTCTAATTCATTGAATAAATTAACTTCACGATATTCACTATTTTTATAAACAGAAATAGGTACTACATTTTTCAAAGTACTTTAAACTAATGACGAAGATCCAGAAAAGAAACAAGACTTTTTATCTGATAAATAAAGGTAATAAGACTGCATTTTGAATAAAATTTTAGGGGCTGTAGTAGATTAGCCCTAAATTTCACACCATTTTCGCAATATTTTTAACTGCTCTTTTGGTGTCCCAAAGTTAAACCGAAATTCACATTCCTTCAAGAATAAAGGAAAGTTTTTTCGGTTAATTCCATTATATTTTCGCAGTATCCGCTTCACCTGATTCCAAAAATTTTCAATGCCATTAATATGATTTTGTTTCACCGCAAATAGCTCGGAATGATTGATTCGTTCGTGGTGAAATTCACTCACATCAAGCGCATCATAACTGCGATAAGTGTCCGTATAAACCCAGCTATCAGGCTTGATTTTTCTTTTAATAACAGGGAGTAATGTTTCACTCTTGGTGTTTTCAACCACAACAGTAAATACCTTTCCTTGTCGTTTTAGTAACCCAAAACAGCAACTTTTCCAGCCGCTCCTCGTCCTCGTTTTCCCTTTCGATGACCACCAAAATAGCTTTCGTCTAGTTCAATTTCCCCCTCAAAAATCTCGTTAACTTCAAGGGATAAATGATAGCCAATCACAAGCCTGATTTTATGGTAGAACAAAGCGGCTGTATTCGGTTGAATATCTAGCAAATTTACTGCTGTTCTTGCAGTAACTTCTGCGACAAAAAACTCAAGCAGTTTTTTCTGTATGGATTTCTTTAATTTACAATATGTTATCTTCATTTTTGTAGTATAGCATTGTTGCTAATCTACTACAGCCCCTTAAATTATGTGGTGAACTTGCTCTCTCGCCGCGAATATAGTGAATATGAATTGCGTTGCAAAATGCAAGAAAAAGCCTTCACAGAAGCTGAAATTGAACAGGCTTTAGCGATTTGTCAGGAAAAAAATTGGCAAAGTGATCGCCGTTTTACAGAAAACTATTTACATTACCGATCACAAAAAGGCTATGGACTAAATCGAATTAAACAAGAGCTTTTTCAACTCAAAGGCATTTCTTCAGAGATCGTGGAAGATGTATTAGCAGAAATGGACATTGATTGGTTTGAGATTGCGCATTCCGTGTTACGCAAAAAATTCCCCCATTATGCGCAAGAGCGAGATTTCAAAATGAAACAAAAAATCTGGCGCTATATGCTTTCACACGGCTTTCAAAGTGAAGAATTTGCCGATTTAGTAGGCTCGGGCGAAAACGAGTTTTACTAAGACACAGAATTTACTGCCCCTTTCTTTATTTATGCTTTCCAAGGCTTTCTACAAAATATTGGCACAAATAGCCCTTTCTTCTTTGAGTGAACCCTACTCAATGATAAACTAACGCCAATTTTTGTCTTAAATAATTAATATAGGAAACAACAATGCGAGCGAGTCTATATTTATTTGCTACTTTAAAAGAAACTCCGAATGATGCACAGGTGGTGAGCCATCAATTAATGTTGCGTATTTTAGGGGGTATAAGGTGTAATTGCTAGAGGAAAGAGGGAAAAGAGGAAAATGGAGCAATATCTTTCTTTTTATTGCCCCTCATTAAGTTTATCTAGCAGTAATTCTTGTTCCAGCTTGCCCTTTAATCGCTTCTAGTGCTAAATGTAAATCTGCAATAATGCCTATACCTTGTCTACGATGGGAAAGATAACGGATAATTGCATCAACTTTAGGTTGCATTGAGCCTTTATCAAATTTATAGTTTGAAAGTTCCTCGATAGTGATGTGATCGAGTTTCTGTTGGTTTTCTTTTCCCCAGTTTAAATAAATTCCATCACCATCAGTAAGAATTATAAAATAATCTGCTTGAATTTGTTGGGCTAATAGAGCTGCTGTCGAATCTTTATCAATAACGCAGTCTATATTTGTTAATGAGCCTTCTTGTTTTGTTACTGGAATGCCTCCACCACCGCAACAAATAACAAGATAACCATTTTTTAATGCAAGTTCTATAGCTTGATGTTCTATGATTGACATTGGTTGGGGGGATGCTACAACGCGGCGATAATATTGCCCATCTTGTTTGAGTTTCCAACCATATTTACTCGCTAATTTGTTTCCTTCTTGATGTGAATAAACAGCACCAATAAATTTTGTTGGTTCTAAAAATGCAAAATCATTTTGTTTTACTTCAACATGAGTAAGAAAAGATAGAATAGGTTCACTAACAATTTTACGCAATTCTTGAGTTAAAACTGTTGCAATCATTCCTTGTGTTTGAGCAACTAAATTATTTAATGGGAAATTTGATTCTTCTTGGAAAGATTCATTTTGTAGAGATAGTAAGCCCACTTGAGGACCATTACCATGTACAATAGCAATTTGGTATTTTTGTGCTAATTTTCCAATGACTCTCGCTGCTATTTTTATATTGTCTAGCTGATTTTTATAAGAAATATTTTGCCCTCGTTTTAATAGGGCATTCCCGCCTAAGGCGATAACAATTTTAGGTTTCATTTTTTCCTCCTTCTATGTTTAACTACGATTTTTCTTTTAATTTATTTAATAACATAATAATATACTTATATTTAATGCAAATTCCAGAGAAAAAATATGAACTATAAAGACAAAAATTTTGAATTAAATTGTACATATAAGGTTATTAGTGTTTTCGAACAAGTGGTTAATTTGAAAAAAGGTAATAAAATTTATGCCATAATGAATCAAAAAATAAAGCCCGCACCTTATAGTTTAATATTAGAGAATGAATTATTCTTATCTATAAAAAATAATATTTCTAACACGCTTTTTATTCCTTATTTTTCTGTAGAAGAATTTGATTGTATGCTATTTCCTCAAAATAACCTATTAACAGCAAAAAACATCTCAACTTTTTTAGAGGAAATTATAAGACCTCAAGATATGTTTGAAGTTGTTTTTCAACAAAGAAGAAAAACTGCAAAACTCAAAGAAATGTTGGGATTAGGGCGAGGACTTACGCCCAGTGGAGATGATTATATTGTTGGCTATATGGCAGCATATTATGCTGAAAATAAAGGAATTTTTAAGCCATTTGAAGAAATAGCAATCTTAGCTAAATATTGTACAAATGAGATTAGTGCAAATTATATTGAAAATGCTAGCCGTAGATTATTTAAACAGGAGATTTTAGACTTAATGAGAGAAATAGAAAATAGAGAGTATATTAATAATATGATGAGTTTTGGTTCCTCTTCCGGTATTGATCTATTATATGGTATTTTTGATTATATTAATAACAGAGATCTTTTTCATAAAATATAAAAGGTTTCATTACGAAACCTTTTGATTATTATATTTTAGAATATTTTGTGAGTAACAAATAACATAGTGAAGCCATCAAAATAGAATCAATAGATGGAATAAAAGTTAATGTAAAAAAGCCTTTTACGGTGAGAAACCCTATTAGGGATCCAATAAGCCAAGCAAAAAATGCAGGATATTTAACTTTCGCTTCGTTTTTAATACTATTCTCATCATAGCCCATTTTCCTATTTATAAAGTAGTCTGTAATATAAATTCCACAAATAGGAGGCGTTGTTATACCAAGAAATAATAAAAATGGAATAAATAAAGCCATTATATCTATACTACCAATCAATGCGGTAATGATACCTAATACAATTGTAATTTTCCATTTTTTCAACTGAGGGAACAGTGTAGAAAAAACTAATGTTCCTTGAAACATATTCCCAGCATTTCCTGTTATGCAAGCAAATATAAGTACAATATAAGCTGGTAATAAACTACCAATAATTAGCATTGCATCAAGTAATGTATTTTTTCCTGTTAATGAACTTGGTGTTGCACCAATGATAAAAAGGAAAGGATAAGCAATACTAAAGGTTAAAATACCAGCAGTAATAGCTTGTTTTTTATTTTGCGTAAAACTACCAAAATCAACAGAAGTAGTAACTAAAACAATAATTGTTCCTACAACAGAAGAAATTGCTGCACCAATATTCATTGTGTGTAGTGCTGTATTTATAGAAAACTTGCTTTTTAAAGTAAGATATAGAATAAAAAACATTAGCATAGCTATAATTGGAACAGCCCATTGAGCAACTTTGCTAAGAAAATCAAAACCAAATGTAGTTGCACTTACGAAAATTAAACAACCAAACACAACAATTATAGGTAAAGGAACATATAAATTAAATTGAGTAAATAGAAAATCTTGTACGGTATGTCCAAACATATTAGCCGTAACAATAATCCAACCTAATAAACTGATTGCCATTAACATATTGATCGCAGTCGCACCTTGAGAACCGAAAGTAAATTTAATAATTCCGTAAGTGGGCAAGCGAGCTTTAACACCTATTGACATATTGATTATTGCGAGCAATGTTAATATTGAACTTCCTACAATAATAGCAAATAGCATTTTAGAAAAAGGGAGTTGGCTCCCTAGACTTGAAGAAGCTAATAATACAGGCGTAATTAGAATTCCCAGCAAAATCATTGAGATTTGAATAGCTGAGGCATAAGATGTGGGATTAGAACACTTTTTGTTAGCCATTGTGTTTCTCCTTATGTTGATTCTGATAATAACGCCAACCTCCCATATGGCTAATCTCGATTTGTCCTTGGGTAAGCCAATTCTCACCTAAAACACCTAATACTTGATCCCCATTAGCTAAGTGTACTTTGCCTATGGTTAATCCGTTTGGCTCATTTAATAGAATAGTAGCAAGTGCGGTTGGATTTATTGCCCAAATTTCAAGCTCAACAGCATAAGCTTTTTGAGTTGTTCTTTGCATTGCTGGATGAATATCGTTGATTGACCATAAACGATAGTATTCATCAGTTTTATCTTCACGTATAAATTGAGCTCCAACATTAAGTAAATTATGATTAAGCTCTAACCCTCGCATTAATGTTCCATTTACTGCAAATAAAATTTGTTCACACATTTTGACCTCCTTATTCACTATAAGTAGAGTAGTTTTGATAAAACGCATTTAAAGCTTGGGTGAAACATTGCATTGGTGCAGTTGTAATTCCAGCACCGATTTGCCCTATACCTGCCAATTTGTGTGCAATGCCTGTATTTATAATAGGTAGAATTCCCGTATCTACCACTTTTCGAATGTCAATACCTGCTGCGGTTGGTATGAAGTTTAATGTTGGTAAGGTAAATGCGGGATTTTGCCCTAAGCTAATGCTTTGCATCATCACACTATTATTAAGTGCATCATTTGTGCTTCCTCCTACAAATTTGACAATAGCTGGGGAGGATGCCATTGCAAAGCCTCCTACGCCTGCAGTTTCGGTTATTGCACTATCACCAAGATCTGCGGCAGCATCGTTTATATCAAAATTAGGGAAAAATAATCCATTGACTGAATTTGCTGGAGCTTGAAACCATTGTCCCTTCATTGATGAAATTTGGATACCAAAATTAACACCATTTCTTGCCATTACGGTTACCATTGTGCTGTGAGGTATGCCTTCTGCTGCTACCAACATTGTTTTACAAGCTGCCATTGATAAGTTGAGGAAAAAATGATCATTATTAGTGATAAATTGGATAGTACGTTCAATGTGTTCTAAAGGTTGGTTAATTTTAAGTAAGAACGGTAGGATTTTTTTAAGAAATAATCCTGTTGCTGCAGCATTACGATTATGAACTTCATCCCCCATATGTAAAGCTTGTGCCATTATAGGTTTCAGCTCAATGGGACCACTTAACTTAAGTGTGGCAGATAATGTTTCGGCAAGTTCCGTTTTCATCCAGTTTAATCGTGTTATCACGTCTGGATTATTAGCACCAAAACGTAATACTTTACCCAATCCCTCATTAAAATTACTAAAACAGCGGTGATGATTATGTGCCATATCCTCGATAACCCATACAGGCATAGAAGGACTAATAATTCCTGCCATTGGGGCAACTGCGTCATAGTGATGGCAAGGTTCAAAAACAATTTCTCCTTGTTCAATCAGTGATTTAGCAGCTTCTTTTGTGTTAGCCCATCCCTCAAATAAAATCGCTCCGATAATTGCACCTTGCATTGGACCACACATCGCATTCCATTGTATAGGGGGACCTGCATGGAGGATACGCTTTTTCTCTATTAACTGCGGAATTGCTTTTCCCGCTGGTAAAATATCGACTAAAACAGGCTGTGAAGCTAAATAACGAGAGAGTGCAATTTGATTGGCTTGATTGATTTTTGAGCAATTAATCAACGTTGCTAAAGTTAATCCAGCTTGCTTATCTCCCTGAGCTGGAGGTTGCCAATGTAAGTGCTGAACTGTTCCCCCAGCTTGCTGAATATTTTGTGCAAAGTTTTCTAATCCAATATTAATGATTGAAAGAGGCTGCTGAAAAAGATTATTCATTGATATTTCTCCTTTGCAAGATTTCTAATGCCATATAAGCAGATTCTGCATTATTGTTTGCAATAAGCACGCCCATATCTTGTAATTGTTTTTGGATCAAGAATTTATCTTGGACATCTTGAGCTGTACCACAAATATGAGCAATGAGATAAGGTGGTGAGTTCTGTTGCCGAATTTTTTGAAGAATAGGTAGTAATGTTTCCATTGGATTCAGATTTGAGCCATAGCCTAAAATGAGATCAAAAAGGAGTACCGCGACTTCGGGATCCATACCTTCTTGTAAAAGGCGTTGATTGCGTAATGTTGGATCAATCATTGGATGAGGTTTTCCTTGAGTAAAGAAATCATCACCAAGATCTAATAATGTATGTTGTGTACTTCTATTTATCTCTTTCAACATCGTTGCTTCATCAATAGGTGTATTGGAATACAAAGGTAACCCAGCTTTATGCAGAATTTGTTGAGCTTCAAAACAAAATGTACCGCCAGAGAAAACACCACGTAAATATTTTTGCTCTCTTTTTAAGGAATATTGATACGTTGGAAAACTAGGTGGGATATAAGAGGGAATACGTTGTTTTCTTAACAAAGCAACCGCAACTTCTGCTGTATGTGCTAGGGTTTCAGCATAATAAAGATTACTCCCGCTATTAGCATCAGGGCTTTGTCCTAAGAAATGGATCACAACAGGCTTGTTTATCTGTTCTGCTTGTTTTTTTATTACATTTGCAATATCTGATGCAGGTGGTTTAGAGATCAATACTATGACTTCTGTATAGCTATCCCGTGCTAATAAGTTCATTGCATATTGCATCGAAAGTCCACCAATTTCTTGGTGCAAATCTTGCCCTCCTGTACCTATTGCTTGAGATATTCCTTCGCCAAGTTTATCAATACCACAGGTGACTTCTTGTAGCCCAGTGCCTGAGGCAGCAACAATACCAATATGACCTTTACGAACAATATTGGCAAAACCTAGCGGGATGCCATTGATTATTGCTGTACCACAATCTGGTCCCATAACCAATCTGTCTTTTTGTTGTGCAAGCCTTTTTATCTGTTTTTCTTCTTGAAGAGAAACATTATCGCTAAAAAGCATAACGTTTAATCCAGTATTGAGGGCTTTAATCGCTTCAGCTGCAGCATATTCACCGGGTACAGAAATAAGTGCTAAATTAAGTGCGGTGTTTTTTTCCACCGCATTTGACAGGCTTACTATTTGTGTCTTTTCACTATTTGTCGTTGTTTGTTCTGAGCAAGAAAAAAATGATTGTTTTGCAAAATTAATTGCTTTTTCACATTCCTCTTTCCTTCCTTTCACTGCGATGATCAAGTCATTGGGCTTTGCATTAATTGGTGGAAATTCAGCTTCTAATAAACGGGCCAAATTTGCGGGTGTCCCCATTACTACTGAAGCTTGCGTAATTCCTTCTATTTGTAAAAGTTTGGCAGAAATTTGCATTAAAGAAACGGAATCTTGGTAAAGATTTGGTAATATTGAATATTGGATAGCCATCTTTTCACCTATGACATTAATGCGTTGATAATCTCTGTTGATGTTGAAACCCAACCGAAAATAGCCCCTTGTGCTTTGATCATTTTCAGTGCATATTCTTGAAACTCAGGGAAATATGAGCCAACACAATCTTCAGGAATAATACATTCATAACCGCGATCATTTGCTTCGCGAACCGTCGTGTTTACGCAAACTTCGGTGGTTACTCCACAGACAATAAGTGTTTTAATTCCACGATTTTGTAAGATTATGTGTAGATCGGTTTGATAAAATGCACCTTTCCCTGGTTTATCTATGATCGGCTCTCCTGCAATAGGATAGAGTTCAGGAATAATATCGTGTCCTTCTTCTCCACGAATAAGAATACGCCCTTTTGGTCCACATTCGCCAATAAAGGTTTTCCCGCCCCGTGTTAATTTTGCTGGAGGACAATCACTTAAATCAGCACGATGCCCTTCACGAGTGTGGAGAATAAATATCCCAGCTTGACGAGCGGCAGATAACATCCTTTTACAAGGTTGAATTGCTGAACGAACGAGATTGACATCATTACCTAAGGCTTCTCCAAATCCACCTGGCTCAACAAAATCGCGTTGCATATCGATCATTAATAATGCTGTTGTTTGAGGATTAAAGGATAGTGGGAAAGGTTCAGCTTGGAATTGTTTTAACATAATGAATATCTCCTTTTGTTGATAACAATTTATTTTTCTTGAAGGGATAATATAAAGAAAACCTCCTTAATCATAGAAAAATAAATTGATGAATTAAAAGGAAATTTATTGAAAATAGCGTGATATGACGGCAGTAAAAAAATATTTTGTGAACGAAATCACAAGATATTTTTATGATTCAAAAGAATTGAATAATAAATTCAAAATTTATTAATTAAAAAATTACTGGCACCAAATGTTTTGTATATGAGGTTGCATAATATAATCTAGACACCAAGTTAATACTTTTCCTTGTACACTACTATTCCAAGCATAAAATAATTGTGTAGGTTGTTTTTGTTCTGAAATTGGTTTTTTTAATACTTTTCCTTGATCAAGTAATAGTTTTACTCGATGATGAGGGATGTATCCTATTCCTAATCCCGCAATAATAAGGTTAATTGCCGTTGAAAGTTCGGAAACGTAAATCACTTTCTGCCCTTCTAATGCCCAAGAAACCTGCTTATTCATATTAAAAGCAGTATCTTTTACCACGATAGCTGGATATAAACGTAATTGTTCTGAAGTCAGCACCGTTGTGAATGGGGCAAGAGGGTGATGAGGAGCTACCACAAAATCCCATTCTATTTTTCCAATTGGATGATAAACGATATTTTCGATTTTGGGGGCTGTATGTGGTGCTCCAATAACAAGATCGGCTTTTTTCTTATATAAGGCTTCCCAACACCCGTTATAAACTTCGGTATGGATTGAAAGTTCTGTTGCTGGAAAAAGTGCGGTTATTTTTTCGGTTAATTTTGCAAGAGCATCGTAGTTAATAATATTGTTTACCACAATAGTAAACGTCCGTTCAACGCCATTTTCAATGGTTCTAGTCTGTGTGATTAAATGTTCATAAGAATGTAGTAACCATTGGCTATGGTAAATAAAATATTTCCCCGCTTCAGTAAGCTTGACTTGCCTTCCTGAACGATCAAAAAGAATAACGCCGAGTTCGTCTTCAACTTTTTTAATGGTGTAACTAATTGCGGAAGGCACTTTGTATAATTTTTCTGCTGCAATGGAGAAATTTCCTGTTTCCGCAATAGTATGAATGAGTTTTAAAACATCGGGGGATAGGGGCATACTGTTCTCCTTTTCTAATTCTTTTTTAGTATAGCATTGAAAATAAAGGAGGTGGGGTGAAATACGTGATCTAATTCTTTCACCAATTAGATCACGTTAAAGTAATTAATTTGCTATGGGTTGTTCTCTTCTATCTAATAGATATTTTAGAATAAATAATCCTGCAATCATTATATAGGAAATTAGGAATATCGTAGGAGAATCACCACCAATAACTGGGTGGGCCTGATGGATAATACCAAAAAATGCCAATATAGCAGCTAAACCAGCACTAATTGCACCTTTTGTTGGTTGATTAGTTATCGCAAAAATAGCAATACAACCCCAAAGTAAAGATGACAGGGGGCCCCACTACCTAAATGAAATAATCCTGTAAAATCTACACCGCTCTTTTCTAAGATTGACCAACCTAATTGATTAGCATTGGTACCAACACTTTTGAGTGTATTATTAACGGTTGTCAATGCCCAAGCACCAATCCAAGGAAAAAGACATACAAAAATCACGGGTACTTCTAATTTCGGAGTTTCCCTTACTACTTGATTAGCTGTAACAATACCAATAAAAATCAAAATAGGAGCGATCGCTGCCATCGGGATAAGTGAGAGTAAAAAACCTCCTAATCCTAATAGGCAGACGAGGAACATAACAATACCTGTTGCTAAAGTATATCCAATACCCGCCCCCATTTCTTTATAAGCTGTATGTCCAACATAAACGGTAACAGGGAAAGGATTTCCCATTAATGCACCAAACATTGTTGAGCAACCATTGGCAATCATTACGCGTCTAGTTGGGTAAGGATCACCAGCAGCGTGAGCACTTTCGATATTCTCTAAGTCGAAGACATAATTTGCCAGTGCTAAAGGAACTGCCGAAGCTAGGTAAGGTGCGGCGATACTTAATCCCTCAATAAAAGAAGATAGATGCAGTTTTGGTGGATTAAATCCCGCACTGTGTAGGGCTTGTCCAATTTTGCTTGGATCTTGTAATCCAAAAAGCCAAGCTAAAGTTGTGCCAACAATTAATAAGAGTAACCCTGTTGGAACTTGTTTGAAGATGGGTGAACGTCCAAACCAATTGATAAAAATCAAAACGAGTACAACGAATGAGACAAGAGGTGTATGAAATGCTTGCAGCATAGGATTCATTGCTAATAGCAATAAACCTAACCCAGCTAAACAAGAAAGTAAGACAGTTCTTGGAACGGCTTTTCTTAACCAGTCTCCCATAAATGATCCAACAAAGAGAATAAATCCTTCGACAAATCCCCACACTAAACCAATTTTTAATGCTAGTTCATAGTCTTGAGTTTGTTGATAAACAGGTAAAAGGACTAAGAAAGTGACAGTAAATATAGAGGGGGCACTAGGTCCCGAAGGTAAGGCAACAACATCAGACCGATTGCTCTGTTTTGCTAATATTTTTGCAAAAATAACATAACAAATACTAGCACAAAGAACAGCTAAACCAAATGCAGGAACAACGCGGCCGAAAACAATTTCTGAAGGAATACCTACAACTAAAGTAAGTAAAGCAATCATCGTAAGAAGATTGGTAAGATTATTACTAAATAAGCCAAAAAAGGCAGCCCAATCTCCTTTTTTCCAAAATTGCGTTTTCATATCGTCTCTCCTTTATTTTGCGTAAGTTTGACCAAAGGCAAATAAGGCTTTTTGAAATGCCTCCATTGGCGGATGAACAATTCCAGCTCCAATCATTCCGATACCAGCATCTTTATGGGCTATTGCCGTATTAATGACGGGTAATAGGTTATTTTCCACCACTTTTCTAATATCAATCCCCGTAGGTATCCCCATAAAATTGAGTGAAGGTATAGTAATATTTGGATTGTTTCCAATCGTAATTTGATTCATTGTTTTACTATAACGTATAGCATCTTTAACCGTTCCACCTACTAAAGATACAATCGCAGGAGCCGCAGCCATAGCAAAGCCACCTATTCCATAGGTTTCTGTAATTGCAGAGTCACCAACATCTAAACCTGAATCTTCAGGTTTGTACCCCGCAAACATTGGGCCTATAACTTGTTGAGCTGGCCCTGTAAACCATTGATTTTGCAATCCTGCAACACGAATACCAAATTCCGTGCCATTTCTTGCCATTGTTGTCAGGACTGTTGAATAAGGAATGCCTTGAGCTGCATCTAATGCCGCTTTACAACACACCATCCAAGTTGGGCCTGAAAAATAGTCTGATGACGCGATAAAATTAAAAACGTCTTTTTTATCTTTGTTACTAAAATGAGTTTCTAAAATATAGGGGGTGAGTTTTTGATTTAATAGCACTGTACCAGCGATATTACGGTTATGACATTCATCTCCCATATGCAAAGCCTGAGAAAGCATAAGTCGTAAATCAATCCCATCATCACAAAATGTCATCGCCTCTGCCAACATCGGACCAAGAATATCTCGCATCCAGTTTAAGCGATCAATAACACTTTGATCATTCGCCCCCATTCTTAAGATTTTCGCTAGTTGCTCTGATAAATTAGTAAATGCGAAATTACCATGAGTTTTATTTTCAACAATATGTACATACATTGATGGGCTAGTTACGCCTGTCATTGAACCAACAGCTTGATGTTCGTGGCAAGGTGAGAATTTTATTTCACCACTTGCAGCAAGCTCTTCAGCTTGAGTAAGATTTTTAGCCCATCCTTCAAAGACGATCGCACCTGTAATTGCACCACGCATAGGACCATTCATTTTTTCCCAGTTAATAGGAGGACCTGCGTGCAAAAGCATTTTGTCTTGCATTCCAGGAATTACCTCTTTGGCTTTTCCATAGCCAATTAAAACGGGACTTGCTTGTGTTATGCGTTGAAAAGCTTCTTGATTTGCAAGATCTATTTTTTGTGCAATTTCTATTTGTTCTAAATGGGTTAATGTTTCAATTAATGGTAAGTTTCCCCCACCTGCTGGTTGCCAGTCTAGTTGATATACCTTAGCTGATTGCTTTATTAAATCTTCAGCAAAACGTGCTAATCCTATATTGATAATATTTAATGGTTGATTAAATAAGTTACTCATTATTATTCTCCTTTTGCTACAAATTCCCTAGCTAACAAACCAGCGTTAGTTGAGCTAGAGGCGATAGTAATGCCAGCCGCTTCAAGTTGTGCAACCTGGTTCTGTACAGAAGGCTGATCTAATTCAGTTCCTAATACATAAGCTAAGATTTCCAAATGCCGTCCTGATTGTTGTGCTTCTCTTTTTACTTGTAGAAGTGCAGGCAATGTTTCTGCTATAGGATCAGGATTTGCACCAAAGCCTAGAACAAAATCAAGCAATAAAACACCAACCTCTGGATCACGTCCCTCTTGTAAAATTCGTTCTATGCGATAGCTTGGATCAATCATTGGATGTGCTTTACCATTGGTAAAAGAATCATCGCCAAAGTCAATAAATGTGTGTTCGATTGATTTATCACTGGCTTGTAATTTATAAGCTGGGTTTGTTTGAATATTCGAGTAAACGTTAGGATACTTTTCTAAAGCAGAAAATAGGGCTTCATCACATAAGGTTCCACCACAAAATAAACCTCGAATGTAGCGTTGCTGTGGGTTAAGTTTTTTTTGTACCTCTTTAATTAAAGGTAAATTTAATGCGTGTTTATCGATACTTTCTTCTGGAATACCAGAGGCAATGACCGCCGCCATTGCAGCTGGTTTGCTATGAGAATAAATATGAATATGCGGTGCAGCTTTAGTTTCCTCTTTATAGCCTAAAAACCAAATAAAAATAGGTTTATTAATATGTTCACAAGTGGATAAGATTTTTCTCGCGATTGTAGGTGCTGGCGGTTTTGATACGACAATAATAATGTCTGTATTGGGATCTTCAGCAAGCATTTGTAATCCATCTAACATCATAATGCCCCCAATATCTTCGCTAAGATCTCTTCCTCCTGTTCCAATTAATTGGGAAATGCCACCTCCAAATTCGTGTATTCTTACTGAAATTTCTTGAGCTCCAGTCCCTGAAGCTGCGACAATACCAATATTGCCACCTCGAACTTTATTCGCAAAGCCTAAACCAACGCCATTAATTATGGCTGTACCACAATCTGGTCCCATCATTAATAAACCTTTTTGATGAGCTAATTGCTTTAATTTCAATTCTTGCTCTATAGAAACATTATCAGAAAATAACATAACATTTTTATTTAGATTTAAAGCTTTTTCAGCTTCTCTTGCAGCATAAAGACCATTTACAGAAATAATGGCTAAATTTGTTTCTGGGTGTTTTTCATTAACCGAATTAATACTATGAAAAATGTCATTTTCTGCCTGTGTATCATCAAAAGGCTTTCTAATTAATAATTTTTCAACTTCTGATAGTATTTTCTGTTCGCTAGCCCCCTTTTCCAAAGACAATGCAATCATTAAGTCTGAAGGCCCAGCTTTTTCTAACTGACTATCAAATAAATGTGCTTCTTTTAAAACTGCTTTATTCATTGGTGTGCCCATTGCAATTTGAGCTTGAATAACCCCTTCTAATTGATTAACTTTTGTAGAAATTGCCATTAATGTAACGGAATCAAAGTATGTATTTGGTTTTAACTGATTAAGTAGTAGCATAGCCGTCTCCTTATTTATAAATATTCTTCGATAATTTTCGCAATTTCGTGATAGCCTTTACGATAAGCGAGTTCTAAAGGAGATACCCCCCATTCATCAGTCATAGTTGGATCAGCATCATGGTCTAATAATAAACGAACAATCCGTTGCATTTTTTCACCGCCATCATTCAAAATAATAGCTTCTATCAAAGCAGTCCAACCTACAGTATTTGTCAGATTGACATTAATATCCGTATTTTCTAACAGAAAACGTACAATCTCTTCGTGTCCTTTTTCGGCCGCTGGGGTTAAACCATTTCCCCCGAATCGCGTAAGACAAGTTAAATCACAGCCTAGTTCTACCATAAGCTTGACAAGCGTTAAGTCATTATGAATACATCCCTGAATAAAAGGGTTAAAACACTTGTTATCTTGAGTATTAATATCCGCTCCATTCGACGCTAACCAACGCACAGCATCATATTGCTTGTTTTGTGCTGCGATAAGTATAGGGGTTCGTTTTCCTTTATCTCTTGCATTGATATCAGCACCATTTTCAAGTAGTAAACGAAGCTGTTCAATATTGCCTTCGGCAGCGGCAGTAAATAGTTTAACGTTCATTTTTTCTCCTTATTTGTAGTTAATTTAACCATTGTGAACGATATTCATCCGTACAGAATATGGTTAATAGATGGTTCAGAATTTGGCTTTGTTGTTGATTTTGCCAAGCGTAGTAAACCCTCACAGGTTGTTTATGCTCAGCAATGACTTTTGTTATCACTTTGCCTGAGGTTAAAGCAGGGATTGCTATTCGTGCTGGTAAAAAGCCTATACCAACCCCTTCAGCAATCATTGAAAGTACCATTTCTAAATCAGCCACATAAAAAACTTTTTGCCCTTTCAATGCCCAAGTTTTCTTTTGCTGTAACGCTATAGATGAGTCGTGAACAACGATAGCAGGGTAGTGACGTAGTTGAGAAGCTTGTAAAATAGAGTTTTCTTTTGCCAAAGGATGACAAGGAGAGACTAAGAATATCCATTCAATATCTCCTAAATATTCTGTACTGATATTTCCTTGATTAAATGGGGGATTCTGCGGAGCACCAATCACAATATTTGCTCTATTTTCATATAATGCCTCCCAAGCACCGTTATAAACTTCGGTACGGATAGAAAATTCTGTGGCTGGAAATTTTTCTGAAAGCGAGGAAAGAAGTTTAGGAATTGGATTTGGATTAACAATGTAATTGAGGGCGATTGTAAACTGTTTTTCTATGCCATTATCAATTTGTGCGGCGTTACATTGTAATTCATTTAATCCTTGTAAAATCCAGTCTCCCTTTTCTAAAATATATCTTGCTGCTGGGGTAAGTTGAATATGTCCATTAGTTCGAGAGAATAACTTAATGCCAAGATCATCTTCCATCTTCTTTGCTGTATATCCAATTGCTGATGGAACCCGATGTAACACTTTGGCAGCTTCACTAAAACTCCCTGTTTTAGCAATAACTTGTAAGATCCGAATCGTATCAGATGATAATCCTATCGCCATAAATATTCTCCTTAAATATCTATGCAAAATTTAGAAAATAGTTCATTTCTAAAGACAAAAAAATCATAGCAAGAATAGAAGAGAGGTAAAGCAAAAAGAATTGAATGAGATTTGCAAGAAATTTGTTGTAGGATACTGTGTAATGAACAAAAAATAGGGACTAAAAGAAGTAAATAAGAGTAATCAAATTATAAAAATTTAGGGGCTGTAGTAGATTAGCCCTAAATTTCACACCATTTTCGCAATATTTTTAACTGTTCTTTTGGTGTCCCAAAGTTAAACCGAAGTTCACATTCCTTCAAGAATAAAGGAAGTTTTTTCGGTTAATTCCATTATATTTTCGCAGTATCCGATTCGCCTGATTCCAAAAATTTTCAATGCCATTAATATGATTTTGTTTCACCGCAAATAGCTCGGAATGATTGATTCGTTCGTGGTGAAATTCACTCACATCAAGCGCATCATAACTGCGATAAGTGTCCGTATAAACCCAGCTATCAGGCTTGATTTTTCTTTTAATAACAGGGAGTAATGTTTCACTCTTGGTGTTTTCAACCACAACAGTAAATACCTTTCCTTGTCGTTTTAGTAACCCAAAAACAGCAACTTTTCCAGCCGCTCCTCGTCCTCGTTTTCCCTTTCGATGACCACCAAAATAGCTTTCGTCTAGTTCAATTTCCCCCTCAAAAATCTCGTTAACTTCAAGGGATAAATGATAGCCAATCACAAGCCTGATTTTATGGTAGAACAAAGCGGCTGTATTCGGTTGAATATCTAGCAAATTTGCTGCTGTTCTTGCAGTAACTTCTGCAACAAAAAACTCAAGCAGTTTTTTCTGCATGGATTTCTTTAATTTACAATATGTTATCTTCATTTTTGTAGTATAGCATTGTTGCTAATCTACTACAGCCCCAAATTTTAACTTGACACAAAAACGCTTCAACTCACTGAATAACCACATAAAACTTTGTTCTATGAGTTATCCTCATTTGGAAGAGGTTACACCTCTCCCAATTAAGATATTTATTGCCTTGAACGGTAGGGTTTCAACCATTTAAGCATTTTTGATATAGTTGTTTCATTAAGTTAAACTTCTATTATCTTTCCTGTAACGCCTGCTTCATTCGTGTAATCGGTTTGATTAAATATTGAAATACTGTTTTTTCACCAGTCTTAATATCCACTGTTGCAATCATTCCCGGTAACACCGGCAATTCGTGACCATTTTTATCAGTCAAATGACTGCCATTAGTTTTTACCAACACACGATAGAACGAGTTATTCGGATTTAAATTTAAGTCACTCGGTTGACGTTTATCCTGCAAAGTACTCGGACTTAATAACGTCACTATGCCATCTAATCCACCGTAAATCGCATAATCATAAGCTGTTAATTTCACTACTGCTTTCATTCCGGGACGTATATAAGCCACATCTTTCGGATTGATATAGGCTTCCACCAATAGATTATCTTCAACCGGCACAATTTCCATAATATCTTGTCCAGCGGAAATTACACCGCCAATAGTGTTAATGCGGATATTTTTGACAATACCTTTTAACGGTGCACGAATAAAAGAACGCTCCACTGGATCAGCTCGCGCTGCAAGATTCTCTTTTGCCTGATCAAGATCGCCTTGAACCCTGACTAATTCATTACCTGCATCAGTAATATACTTGTGTTCACGTTCAGAAATCTGCAATGCCATATCATTCGCTGAGCGCTTCATTCGCAATAATTCCACCTGTGAAACTGCTCCTTTTGCCACCATCGGCTCTGTCAAGGCAATTTCGGAATCAAGATAGGCTTTACTATCACGCAAAGTTTTAACTGCTTCTTCCAATGCTTGTTTCTTCGCTTTATAGACCTCCATTTCACGATCTTTAATCTCTTTCGGAATTTTTTCTGAGAAAACAGGTGTCTGCCCTGAAATTTCAGCTTTTAGACGTGTGGTAATCGCCTCAAGATTATCTACTTTCGCTTGTGTTTCACGCAAAATAGCAGAACTTCTGGTGTCGTCCAGTTTTAATAACACCTGTCCTTTTTCCACCAAATCTCCCTCATGCACCATCATTTGATCCAAAATGCCGGGATCCAAACTTTGAATAATCTGTTCTCGGCTATTTGGAATAATAGTACCTTGCCCACGGGTAACTTCTTCTATTTTGCTAAAATATGACCAAATTAGAAACACCACTAAAAAAGCACCCAATAGCCAAATCATAGCAAATGAACCCGTGTGTTTTTCCACCTGCAATGCCGCATTGAGGTCATTTAACAGACGTAAATCCTTACTATTCACTTTTTCTGTTGGCATTTGTGATTGTTCAGATTTTTTTATTTCAGCACTCAGAGATGTCGCCTTATTATCAGCCTGCTTTTTCTGCTCTCCGCTTTGCCCGTTATCCTTTTTATTTTCGTTATTTTTATCACTCATTGCTCAAACCTATTTATTCTCTGTATCATCGCTGTGATGTTCTATTTTCACAGTGGCTTCTTCTTGCTGTTGTGGTTGTGCTAAACGTTTTAATACTGCATCCTTTGGCCCATCCATTACCACTTTTCCGTTATCAACTACAATCACCCTATCAACTAACTGCAACACTTGAGGACGATGTGTAACTACCACTAAAGTACGGTTTTGTACCCATTGTGACAAACCTACCAAAGCCTGTTGTTCGTGGAATTGATCCAATCCAGTAGTAGGTTCATCCAACAACACTACTTTCGGATCTTTTAACGTCATACGAGCCAATGCCACTGCCTGTTTTTGCCCACCGGATAGTCCTAAACCATTTTCCCCAAGATACATATCCAATCCTCGCGGATGGTTTTGCACTAAGCCTAACAAGCCGAAACGTTGCAACGCTACTAATAGGGTTTGATCGCTCGGGAAGGAATCCATTCGACCTATATCCAAATTTTCACGCAAAGTTCCTAAGAATAGACGAGGGTTTTGTTCTAATAACAAAACTTGATTGCGTAAATAATAAGGATCGAGCTGTTTGAGGTTGATACCATCTAGAGTAATATTTCCTTTACTCGGATCATACAAACCAACACCTAATTTCAACGCTGTAGATTTTCCACTGCCAATTTTACCCAATACCCCTACTTTCTCACCCGGACGTACAATTAGGTTAAAATCTTGCAATGCCGGTTGGCTATCTTCCTGATATTTAAAAGAAACGTGATTAAACTGCAAATGCCCTTGCACCTGTTTTAAACTGATATATTCACGATCTGCGGGTTTATCAATAGGTTTAGATACAATACCTTCTACCCCTTTTAATGCTAACCACGCCTGTTGGAAACGCGTTGCCAATCCAGCAATTTGTCCCAACGGTGCTAATGCTCGCCCAGAAAGAATGACAGAAGCTATCAATGCCCCCATTGTGATACGGCTGCTCGGATCTTCACTATGAATCAGATAAGTACCGAAAATTACTAGAATTACAGTATTTAACTGCTGCAAAGCGGTGATTAAATTCACCACAAAATTACTGGTATCTTTTACTTTAATTGAGGAAAAAGAACTTTTTGCGGTATAAAAATCCCAACGCTTCTGCGCCCACGACATTGCATTGTTATTTTTAATAGTTTCAATCCCCTCTATTGCTTCCACCACCAAGCCTTGACGTTGTGAAGATTCACGCATTGATTCATTAATGGCACGGGAAAGTGGGGCCTGTGCCAAAATACCGATAACAATCACCAAAGGAATAATAATCGCTGGTACCAATGCTAATTTACCAGCGACAATCCAAATTACAGTAACAAACAGCAATAAGAATGGTAAATCAACCAAAGTCAGCAAACTGGCACTAGTTAAAAATTCACGCACCGACTCAAAATCACGTAAGTTATTAGCGTAAGAACCAGAAGAAACCGGACGATTCTGCAACTTCAAGGCCATTACTCGCCGAAACAGCATCGCACTAATAATTAGATCGGCTTTTTTACCTGCCACATCTGTTAAATGTCCACGTATCATTTTGGCGGCAAACTCAAAACTGATTGCCAAAATCACACCTATACTTAATACCCATAAGGTTTCATATGCCTGATTAGGAATTACCCGGTCATACACATTCATTACATAGAGAGAACTAATTAAAGCAAGGAAATTGATAATAAATGTTGCCGCAATAACCTGATAATAATATTTTTTGAAACGCCAAATAATGCGGAAAAACCAACTCTTCGGCAAAGAGTATTCCGGCAATTCAGAACGGATATCTTTTTCTACTTTCGGCTTAATAAACCAACAGTAACCAAGATATTTTTCAGCTAAATCTACTTCAGCAAGTTGCTGTTTTATACCATCAGTATGAGTAATGGTATAAAGGCGTTTACCCTCTTCATTAGTATCTATGGCAGTTACCACTGCAGCTTCTTCATTCTGTAAAATCAAAATTACTGGTAATGCCAAAGAAGGAATTTCATTCAATGATCGTTGCGATAAATTATTCTCAAAACCTTCACTTCGCAAATATTCACATAATGATGAAAAATCAAGATTATTGCCATTACGGCGAATGGTATGAGAGGCAAGTGTCGCCACAGAAAGTGGCGACCCTAAAATTTGTGTTGCTAATGCAACATTTTCAATAATTAACTTCATAACTGTTTTTATTTTCTATTTAAGATCAATAGCCCATTTAGTAGTCATTCCTTGTGAATAAAGATAATCCAACACAGAATGACGTAATTGATATTCGGCGGATACTCGATTTAATTCCGCGCTTAATAATTCATTTTCCGCATTCAACAAATCCAATAAAGAACGCTTTGCAATTTGGAATTGTAATTTATAAAAGTTGGTAACTTCATAAAGTGAGTTAACCTGTTTTGATAACGTGCCAATTTGACGTTGGTACTCTTCTAAATTAATTAATGCAGTCCTAGTTTTCTCTTCCAACTCTAATTTAGTCTGCTCTAAACGACTTTTTTCAGCTTCTAATGTTTGTGCTTTTTCCTGTACACTGTATGAAGAAGCACGATTAAACATATCCCAAGATACATTCAAATAAACCTGGCGATCATCTTTGGTTGCCTGCCCTATCAAATCTAATTTAGGATAACGACTCGCTTGCTCCGCTTCTACACCAGCGTGTGCGCTCTTAATTTTAGCTTGAGCAGTCTTATAGGAAGGATGCAAATATTGGTTTTGAGAATATTGTTTCTTTAGTACAACAGCTGTCATTCCTTTAAAAGGATCAGACAACCCGCTCACTTTTACCGCTTTACCTGAATAACGTTGCAATTGACTTAATGCATCCTGTAACTCACGTTCAGAGGTATTTTGTTGTTGCTCAACTGAAAACATTCGTGCTTCTGCCTGCACCAACTCAGAACGACGTCCTTCATCATTGTCTGCAATCGCCTCTATTTCACTGATAATACTACGCAAACGAACTAATCCTCGTTGTTGTGCTGCAATCGCATCTTTACTACGAATTGCCATTAAATAGAGTTCTGTAATTTTATAGGCAATATTCTCTTTTGTTTCATCATATTTATAACGGAAAGAAGCTTCATTGGCCTCAGAATAAGCGACCTTTTTTTCAATTGCACCAAAAGAGTAAAGGTTCACATTCGCCTGTGCTCCCGGTGTAAATTTATTATTTCTATCATTTGTTTGATAACGAGAATAATCCTCTAATGACTGACGACCAAAAACAGATAGTGTTGGATAATGCCCCGAAATTGCCTGTTCTGTTTGATTGTGAGCAATCATCGTATTGGCTTTTGCTTCTAATAATTCCGGATCTTTCTCAAAAGCACGGGATAAAATTTGTTTCAATTCTGTATTTTGGCTATTCGCTGCATAGGTAACACTCGATAAGCATAACCCCAAAGCAAGAATAGAGTAAGTGAAATAATTTCGTGTCATAACCTATATTCCTCAACCAATTTAAAAATCGCGTAATTATAGGACAAATTAAATATTATTTGTACCTGTTGTTAACTATTACGCTTATTTTATTAAAAAGCATCTTCATCTCTTAATAAATGAAAGTTTCCTTTTCGTCGTAAAAATCCGGAACGATCAAAATATTCTACTAACTGTACCGATAATTTACGTCCAAACCCGAGCTGATCCCGAACCTCATTTACCGAAATCTGTTGATATTGACGAAGGTAAACTTTTAACCATTGTGCAAAACGCTGAATATCTTGCTGACGGAAAAATCGATCCTTCACAATTGGAATCAATAATCCCATTTTTCCTGCTTTATACATAAAACAGCGCATCTCCTGTTCATCTAACGATAAAATTTTTGCCATATCACGCACCCAAATAGGTTGTGTGGTTTTCGTAAATTCCGCCTCCACCGCTTGCCAAAGCTGCTGTTCCTGTGAAGTAAAACTAATCTGATGTTCAGGTAAATGTAGCCAACCATTGGCTTGCAGCATCTGCTGCTGTGCTACTAATTGATCAATAAAATGGAAAATTAATATCTTCGGTTGTTGCAAGGCACTCATTCGCCATAAACGTGCCTTACTAACTCCTAATTGATCTTGATGTTGCTCGTGAAACTGAGCCAAATGCTGTAATAACACTTTTTGTTGTTGCTGTTGGTAATTCAAGGAAAATACCTGATCACGGTATAAAAACAAATGTTGTTGCTGTTGTAATTGTCGTAACTGGCTAGAAGTCAACTGCTCTATCCATTGTAAATGAGCAACTTCCAATGTCTGATTTTTAAGATAGAATTTGATCCTTTCAATACTGTTTGTACACTGTAATAACGATTGCAGATAACTCAACCGTTCCGGCGTACGTTTATGCCGTTTCGGAGAGTTAATCTCCAATACTGTTGCACCAGCTAATGTCTGCTGATCATCAGCATTACGCAAAATCAATTTATCACCACTCGCCATCAACAACGGTTTATCCATTACCAATTCAACTAAATCATTTTCACCATTGATCAATCGAGTAAATTTGCCAATTGTATGATTTGCCGCATAATAAATATGCACCGCCTGACTGTCATTTAAAACCTGATTTGGTTTTAATTTAATCGTTATTCTGTCACTAAAAGGCATTGTTTCTAAACTACTAAGCCAATCTCCACGTTTAATCTCATCTTTGCCTAATTCAGTAGCAAGATTTAATGCCACACGTTGCCCGGCAACCCCTTTTGACGAATTCTGATTTTGAGCGTGAATGCTTTTAACCCTAACCTTCTGTTGTGCACAAGAAAGATAAAGTTCATCACCTACTGACACCTCACCACTGAATACAGTTCCAGTTACTACTAATCCAGCACCTTTTAAAGTAAATACGCGATCTATTGCATAACGGAACGGTTTATTTTGATCACTCAGATTTTCCAGTTTCAATAAATACTGCTTTAACTTATCAATACCCTGACCTGAATAAGCGGAAGTGATAAATGCAGGATTTTGAGCTAAGAATGGAAATTGCTTGCGAATTTTCTGCAATAATTGCTCAATTAGCTTAGAATCAACACGATCCGCTTTTGTAATAACAATTAAAATTTGTTTAAACTGCAATAAATACAGTAAGGTTAAATGTTCAATAGTCTGTGGCTTAATGCCTTCATCTGCCGCCACCATCAACATTGCATAATCTACACCCCCCAATCCTGCCAACATATTAGAGAGAAATTTTTCGTGTCCCGGCACATCAATAAAACCAAGAACACGATCACCGATTGGCAAATAAGCATAACCAAGATCAATCGTCATTCCCCGTTTTTTCTCTTCCGGAAGGCGATCAGCATTAGTGCCTGTCAATGCTTGAAGTAAAGCAGTTTTTCCGTGATCAACGTGTCCCGCCGTGACTATAATCATAATTCATTTACCGTTGTTAATAATGTTTCTATTCGTGCTACACTACGCAAATCTAACCATAATTTATTATTTTCAACACGACCGATAATAGGTTGCGATAATGACTTAAGTATTGTCATTAATTGATATAAATCTTCGCTTTTCGCCGATTTTGCCTGCAAAGTTACCGCTAAAGAATCAATTTTTGTCATTGGTTGCGCCCCACTACCAATTTGAGCAACAGAAGATTCTATCATTAAATAAAAGCGATCTCCGAACTTTACCTGTAACATTTGTAATAATTGTTGCGCCTGCGTTTGTAATTCTTCTATAGTTTTTGTTAAAGCATTTAATGTCGGCAATGATTTAGGTAACTTTTCTGGCTCGAGATATAAGCGTAACGTTGCTTCCAATGCACTTAAAATCACCTTATCACAACGCAACACTCGTTTTAACGGATGTTGTTGTAATTGCTCAATCAATACTTTTTTGCCGACAATAATGCCTGCCTGTGGCCCACCCAATAATTTGTCACCAGAAAATGAGATTAAATCCACTCCCGCCATCACTTTCTGTTGTACTTGTGGTTCGTATGGCAAACCATAATTACGAAAATCGATCAACGCTCCACTACCTAAATCAGTAATTACTGGAATATTTTTATTTTTCCCCAACTGTACTAACTCTTCTTCACTAACACTATTAGTAAAACCGACAATTTGATAATTACTGCTATGCACCTTCAATAAAAAAGCAGTATTTTCATTGATTGCTTGTGCATAATCACGCAAGTGTGTACGATTTGTTGTACCAACCTCTACTAGCTTACAACCTGCCTGTTGCATAATGTCGGGAATACGGAAAGCACCACCAATTTCGATCAGCTCACCACGCGAAATAATAACTTCTCTATCCTTTGCAAAAGTCGCTAACATTAACAACACTGCTGCTGCATTATTATTCACAACACAAGCAGCTTCTGCACCTGTCAAACGTACTAACAACTCACTTATTGCTTCATCACGATGTCCACGCTTACCTTGTTGCAAATCAAACTCTAATGCCACATTTTGTCGCATCGCCTGTAGTGCCGCCTGTTGTGCCGATTCCGCCCAAATAGCCCTACCTAAATTCGTATGTAGCACCGTTCCGGTTAAATTATGCACCGGCTGAATAGCAACTTGCCGTTGCTGTTGTAACGATAATTCCACTTGTCGCAAAAAAGCCTGATCATCTACACAAAACGACGGTAATTGTGCCGATATTTTAATGAACTCCCTTGCTTGCTGTAAAAAATTACGCATTGCTGAAACCGTTGCGCTATGTCCATACTCTTCCAGAAGAAGTATACCGTTTTCGGTTTTCAGTAAACGATCAATAGAGGGAAGTTGTCGGTAAAATCCTGACATAACAGATTCCTAATTATTGAAAATAAAATAAATAATACTGTTTTTATCAGAAAAATTCAGTACAATGAGTACACTTTTGTTACATATCTTACACTCTCGGGAGAGTCGTCGTTTCCGGTGAGGCGGCAGGACTTCAAATCCTGTTAAGGCTGCCAGCAGTCTTGGGTAGGTTCAACTCCTATGACTCTCCGCCATTAATTTCATTAACATATCTTAATAAGCTGATAGTACCATTTTATTTTTAAAGCTCGCTAGAACGAAGAATATCGTGGAAAAAACCCAATTAAACATTATTGATGAGAACAGCAATGGGCTAATACAGGAAAATTTCCCAAAACAGTAAGAGAATAAATCAATGGAGTAACTCAGAACACCTTATGAAGTTTTTTCATAAGGTATTGTACTTGGTTTGACAATTCTACAAAAAAACCTACAAAATGAACTGACTTCAAAATGTAGGTTTAGTTTATATCTTAGAAGAATTTTAAAAGTACATCTATCATTATTAATGCTGTTTATGCGTTGTGTTATATAAAATCCTATCAGTATATGCCACCGCCAATGCTGATGCTAAGAAACCGAGATGTAAAAACAATTGCCACATAACCTGTTTTTCCGGCAAATTAGCCGCATTAATAAATGTCTGCAACATATGAATAGAGGAAATACTAATTATCGCCATTGATAACTTCACTTTCAACACTGAAGCATTAACGTGATCCAACCATTCCGGTTGATCCGGATGATTATCAGTATTTAATTTAGAAACAAAAGTTTCATAACCGCCAACCAACACCATCACCAATAAGTTGGCAATCATAACCACATCAATCAGATTCAACACTGCTAACATTATGGTGTTTTCATCCATTTGATTAAGATTTACTATCAAATGCCAAAGTGATTTCAAAAATTTAAAGGCATAAATAATCTGTACCACGATTAAACCAAGATAGATCGGCAATTGAACCCATCTACTGGCAAAAATCAATTTAGCAATCGCATTTGGTTTTGGAGTTGTTTGTTCTTGTTGCATAAAATCCTTAATTATTTATTTTTTAATAAATCACGAATTTCGGTTAATAATTTTTCTTCTGCGCTTGGTTCAGCAGGTTTTGGTTCTTCTACCGGTTTTTCACGTTTTAATTTATTCATCGCTTTAATTGCAACAAAAATAGCAAATGCAATAATAATGAAATCAAAAACAGTTTGAATAAACATACCATAATTTAAGGTCACTGCTGGTATATCACCGACCGGTCCGCGCAAAATAATTTTAAGATCTTTAAAATCAACTCCGCCTACCAATAAACCGATAATCGGCATTACAACATCACCAACTAAAGAGCTTACAATTTTACCAAATGCACCGCCGATAATAACCCCGACAGCCATATCAACGACATTACCACGCATTGCAAACTCACGGAATTCTTTAAAAAAACTCATTTTTATACTTCCAATCTAAAATTAATAATCAAATGTTAAAACGGCGCACATTATATTTTTATTGAAAATGTGATACAAATATTTTTAACTATTTTTTCCAAAAATTAGGAAACAATAAAATAAGAATTGTCATAATTTCAAGTCGTCCCAATAACATTCCTAAAATCATCAGCCATTTTGCTACTGTCGGAATATTAGCAAAACTACCACTGGCTCCCACTTCATTACCAAATCCCGGTCCAACATTACTGATTGCTGTTGCAGCCGCACTCCACGCACTTTCAAAATTCATTCCTGAAATTGCCATTAACACTGCTAATACAGCCATAATCATAAAGTAACTGAAGATAAATCCTACAATCCCAAACACTGTTTCATTTGATACCGTATGGCGATTATAATGTACAGCGGAAATACTATTTGGGTGAATCAATCTTAATATTTGATGTTTTAATACTTGGAACATTATTTGAAAACGGAATATCTTAATTCCACCGGTAGTTGAGCCTGAACACCCTCCTAAAATAAAAGCGACGGTAAATATCATTGTTGTGGTTGCCGTCCAAGTATCAAAATTACCTAAACTAAAGCCACAAGTGGACATAATATTAATTAAATTAAAAAAAGCATAACGCAGACTATCCTGCCAATTAAATACATTCTCATAATTGAGCCACGCGGCAGTAAATAAGGCGACAATAAAAACAAATAGAGTAAATCCCATTAATTGCTGATCACGGAATAACACCAAAATATTTCGCCGATGAATTGCCTGCACCATTAATAAGAACGGTAGTGAGCCGATAAACATAAATACCGTACAAATCCATTGTGTATTACTGTTAAATTCACTCATTGAGCCACTGCGTGTCGAAAATCCGCCGGTTGCAATCGTGGTAAAGGCGTGATTAATTGCATCAAAAAAATCCATTTCCGACCACATATAACAAAATAGACAAATAACAGTTAAAGAGAGATAAATTTGGATAATACTTTTAGCAATGTCTCTCGCTTGTGGCAAAATTTTATCGGATTTATCAGAAGACTCGGTTCGGAACAATGTCATTCCCCCCACATTTAAGAACGGCAACACCGCAACCGCCATCACAATAAAGCCCAAACCACCTAACCATTGCATTGTAGAACGCCACATCAATAGTGCAGGAGAAGTATCGCTCACATCAACAATAATGCTGGAACCTGTAGTTGTCAAACCAGAAACAGTTTCAAAATAGGCATCAGTAAAACTAAAATCACTGATCACAATGAACGGCAAGGCACTGAAAACACAACTAATCACCCAAATCAGTGTCGTCAACAACAGCATATCTTTCACGCGTAGGCGCATATCTTGCGGTTTTTTACGCGTTAAAATAAAAGAGACAAAATGAGTGATGCTGATACAGATTAAAAAACCAATTAAACCATCACCATTATGAAAAAAGGTTACGATTAACGGAATAATCATCAACCACGCAATTTTAGAAAGCACTGAACCTAAAATGTAAAGAATAAATAGTCGATTAAACATAGTTTTACCTTTTAGATAAAGAACGGACTTGGTTGGAATAATTTTTCCACTTCGGCAATATACTTTTTATCTTGCAAGAACAAAATAACGTGATCATTTTCTTCAATCATCAACTCCTCATTGGCAATTAACACTTCACCGTTACGACTAACTGCCCCGATGATCACGCCTTGCGGAATTTTGATTTTTTTCAACTCACGTCCAATAACTTGTGAAGTTTGTACATTACCGTGAGCAATAATTTCAATTACTTCAGCCACACCACGCCTTAATACGGTAACATTCACAATATCGCCTTTTCTGACATAACTTAACAGTGCCGAAACAGTCGCCTGTTGCGGTGAAATGGCAATATCGATCGTGCCGCCCTGTACCAAATGCAGATAAGCAATACGTTGGATTAAAGCAATCGCTTTTTTTGTTCCCAACCGTTTTGCCAACAGTGATGCCATAATATTGGCTTCATCATCACTGGTTAAGGCAATAAATGCATCAATATTTTCAATATGTTCTTCAAACAGAAACGCCTGATCAGAAGCATCAGCACAAAAAACAATGGTTTTTGATAATCTCTCCGCCAACATTTCCGCCCGCTTCTGATTACGCTCCACCAACTTGACACTGTAATCATTTTCCAATGTTCTTGCCAAGCCGGAACCGACATTACCACCGCCGACAATCATTATGCGGCGATAATTTTTCTCTAAGCGTTGCAATTCACTCATCACCGCACGGATGTGCTGACTGGCACAAATAAAAGTCACTTCATCGCCCGCTTCAATAATGGTTGAACCTTGCGGTCTAATCACTTTATCTTGGCGCCAAATAGATACAACACGTGCATCAATATGTGGCAAATGTTCCTGTAACATTGAAATGGAGTAGCCAACCAAAGGTCCACCGTAATAAGCTTTCACCACGGCTAAACTAATCAGTCCGTCAGCAAAATTGGCTACTTGCAAAGTACCGGGATAATTCACCAAACGGGCAATATCATCAATAACCAACTGCTCTGGTGAAATAATATGATCAATAGGCAAAACTTCATTCTTAAACAGTTTATCTTTTTCACGAATATATTCAGCATTTCGGATACGCGCAATTTTTGTCGGAACTTTAAATAGCGTATAAGCCACCTGACAAGCTACCATATTTACTTCATCCGAACTGGTAACCGCCACCAGCATATCTGCATCAGTAGCCCCTGCTTCACGTAGAGTACGTGGCGATGATGCATTACCGTGAACGACACGTAAATCGTGCTTATCCTGCAAACGATTCAATCGTTCAATATCATTATCTACTAACGTGATTTCGTTATCTTCGCTAACCAAATTCTCTGCTAACGTGCCGCCAACCTGACCGGCCCCCAATATGATAATTTTCACCCTTCTTACCTTTCAGCTTGTTTCACTAATTTGGCATAAAAGAAACCATCTCCGCCTTGTTGATGAGGAAAACATTGAAAACCAAATTCGGTATCTATACCCTGCTCTCCTAAATCAACAGGTACTAATTTTGCATCGGAATGTGTTGCTAAAAAAACCCGAATCTGCTCACTATTTTCCTGTGGCAAAATAGAACAAGTCGCATAAAGTAAAACACCATTTACTTTTAGTCGTTGCCATAAGGCCTCCAAAATCTGTTTTTGTAATGCAACCAACTGCTCTATATCACTCGGCTGTCGCAACCATTTGATGTCTGGATGACGACGAATCACACCGGTTGCCGAACAAGGTGCATCCAATAAAATACGATCAAACATTGCATCATCCTGCAACCATTGTTGCGGCTGTGATGCATCACCGCAAATCACGTTTGCGTGCTGATTGAGGCGTTGCAAATTCTGCTCAACTCGTTGCAAACGACCAACATCAACATCCAAAGCAGTGACTACTGCTTGTGGTGCTAATTCTAAAATATGCGTTGTCTTTCCGCCTGGTGCAGCACAAGCATCCAATATCGTTTCATTATTCTGCCCATCTAATAGCAATGCTGCCCATTGTGCGTGACAATCCTGAACGCTTACCCAGCCCTGTTCAAAATTAGGCAACTGCTCCACTGAAATGGCGTTTTGTAAACGCAAAGCAGAAGGTAGTTGTGATACTTCACTGGCAATTTGTTGTTGTGCTAATAACTGTTGATACTGTTCAGTACTACAATATTGTTGATTAACGCGTAACCACATCGGCGGTTTTTGATTATTTTCTTCAACAATCTGTCGCCAATTTTGCGGATAATAAGATTTCAGTAGATTCACCAACCATTCCGGATGCAAAGTTTGCCAATGTTTATCAATCACCGCCAAAATCGACTCTTGCTCTCGCAAAAAATGACGCATTACACCATTGACCAAGCCACGAAAGCTCTCCACTTTTAATACTTTGGTTGCTTTTACTACTTCATCGACTGCGGCGTGTGCCGGAATACGGGTATAAAGTAACTGATACAACCCCACTAATAACAGACAATGAACAATGCGAGTTTTTCCTTTTAAAGGTTTAGTCACCAATTTACCGATAATCCGTTCCAGTCTTGGTAAAACACGACAGATACCAAAACAAACTTCCTGTAACAATCCCATATCCTGTAGGGAAACACGTTGTTGTGCCTCCGGTAATAATGAAGAGAGTGATTTTCCTTGATCCAACACTTGCAATATCACTTCAGCCATCACCGCTCGCAACGGCATTTTTTTAGATAATTGAGGTTTCATTTCTGGCTCACTTAATCAAGTTGTTTTCCGACTTCAAACCAATCACTGCGTCCATTAAGGAAATCTTGCACTGTCATCGGTTTCTTACCTGCCGGCTGTAATTGTGTAATATTCAATACACCATCAGCAGTAGCAATCCGTATTCCCTGTTTATTTACCTGCAACACAGTGCCAGCTGTTTGATTTTGATGTGGCAACACAGTGGCTTGATAAACTTTCAATATTTGTTTATTACCTTGAGCATCCGTTGTTTCCAACCAACTAATCGGCCACGGATTAAATGCTCGAATGCAACGTTCAATCTGAGCTGCCGGCAATGACCAATCCAATTTTGCCTCTTCTTTACTTAATTTTTCGGCATAATTGCTGAATTCATTTTGTTGCGCTTGTGGCGGATATTTGCCCTCATCTAAATGATCCAACACCTCAATTAATGCTTTTGGTGCCAATGTAGCTAACTTTTGATATAACGATGCGGAAGTTTCATCCTTGCTGATTTCACAACTTACTTTATACAACATATCACCAGTATCTAAACCTTCATCCATCTGCATAATGGTGACACCAGTTTGGTCATCGCCTGCCCAAATCGCACGTTGAATCGGCGCAGCACCTCGCCAACGAGGCAATAATGAACCGTGAACATTTAAACAACCCAAACGAGGCATCTCCAACACTGCTTTCGGTAAAATTAACCCATAAGCTACCACTACCATTACATCAGCATTTAATTGTGCTAATTGCTGTTGAGCCTCTTCTTTACGTAGTGATTTCGGTTGAAAAACAGATAGATTATGAGCCAATGCCAACTGCTTAACTGCACTTGGTTGTAATTTTTTACCTCGTCCCGCCGGTTTGTCTGGCTGAGTATAAACCGCAATCACCTGATGTTGAGAGTCTAATAACGCCTGCAAATGTTTTGCCGCAAAATCGGGCGTGCCGGCAAAAATAATTTTTAAAGGTTTCATCAATTTGCACCTAAATATCAATTCTGTTTTATCGTTAAAATAAATTGGTTATCTTACCTTAGGGGTTTATGAAATAAAATCGTTAATTATCTATCCCTCTCGTTTACGAGATTAAATGTCGTATTGTGATGTAATTCAAGGTAAACTATGCACTATTCATTTTCGCTAGCTTTTTTCGTTTTATGCGTTTATTAACTATCGCTTTATTCTCATTATTATTAATTTCAATTTATAACTTTTGGTTCGGTGATTCCGGTTATAAAACTTATAAACAAACAATAACAGAAATCAGTCAACAGAAAAGCATCAATGAAAAACAGAGCCAAATTAACCAAGAAGCAAAAGCGGAAACACAAGATTTAAAACAGGGTTTTGCGGCGGTTGAAGAACGTGCTCGCAGAAATTATGAAATGGTCAAACCGAATGAAACTTTTTATCGTATCTTAAAATCTGAAAAATAAAGGAGCATTCGTTAATGATTCGTCGAATATTTGCTATTGTCCCTGCTGCCGGTGTTGGCAGTCGTATGCAAAGCAACTGCCCAAAGCAGTATCTCTCTTTGCTCGGCAAAACCATTTTGCAACACACATTGGAAAAACTTCTCACTTATGTTGCAATTGAAAAAATTATTGTCGCTGTTGCCGCTGAAGATCCCTATATTTCCCAATTTCCGTTAAAAAATCATCCAAAAATCAAATGGGTAATTGGCGGTGACAGTCGCGATCAGTCAGTATTAAATGCCTTAAAAACTGTTGATGAAGATGTTTGGGTGATGGTACACGATGCTGCCAGACCCTGCATTACCCATCAGGATTTAGATAAATTATGTGCGATCACCAATCCTCAGGGAGCTATTCTGGCTAAACCGGTTGTCGACACCATCAAAAAAGCTTTTCCAAACCGACAGCAGATTGAAAAAACGGAAGATCGATCCCGTTTATGGCACGCATTAACGCCACAATTTTTCCCGGCACAACGTTTAAAACAAGCGTTGCAATATGCTCATCAACAAGGGTTAAGTGTTACCGATGAAGCCTCTGCACTGGAGTTAATCGGTGATTATCCGCAATTAGTTTCCGGTCGCAGCGATAATATCAAAATTACCCGTCCGGAAGATCTGGCATTAGCCGAATTTTATTTACTGCAACAACAAAAAGAGGAAAAACAATGATAAGAATCGGTCACGGTTTTGATGTTCACGCCTTTACTGATGACGGCAAGGGTTTTGTCATCCTTGGTGGCGTTAAAATTCCCTATGCCAAAAGTTTGTTAGCTCATTCAGACGGCGATGTTGCACTGCACGCACTAACCGATGCCTTACTCGGTGCCGCTGCATTAGGCGATATTGGTAAACTGTTCCCGGATACCGATATGGCATATAAAGGTGCGGACAGTCGAGAATTATTAAAGGAAGCATTTCGCCAAATTCAACAACTTGGCTACTATATCGGAAATGTGGATGTCACCATTATTGCTCAAGCCCCGAAAATGCGACCTCATATTGATCAAATGCGAGCCAATATTGCTCAAGATTTGCAATGCGATATTAATCAAGTCAATGTTAAAGCCACTACCACTGAAAAACTTGGCTTTACCGGTCGTGGTGAAGGGATTGCTTGCGAAGCTGTTGCTTTATTGCACAAAACTCTTTAGATTATTCCTCATTTATATTCAGAAAGAAAAAGGAGCATATAATGAATATTTTATTAAGTAATGATGATGGCTTTCACGCTGAAGGCATTCAAACTTTAGCTTCCTATTTACGTACTTTTGCCAATGTTATTATTGTTGCTCCTGATCGCAATCGAAGTGCTGCGTCTTCTGCACTCACTCTGGTTGAACCGTTGCGTCCACGCCAAATTGATAATGGCGACTATTGTGTTAACGGCACGCCTGCGGATTGCGTTTATTTAGCGATGAATTATTTGCTTGCCGGTAAAATCGATTTAGTGGTATCCGGTATTAATGCTGGTTGCAATCTTGGCGATGATATTCTCTATTCGGGTACGGTTGCCGCCGCCTTTGAAGGTCGCCATTTAGGTTTACCTGCTATTGCAGTATCACTTGACGGCAGACAACATTACGACACCGCCGCTAAAGTGGTTTGTGATCTAATTCCGAAATTACACTCTCATCTATTGCGTCGTCGTGAAATTTTAAATATCAATGTCCCTGATCTGCCTTATGATCAATTAAAAGGCACAAAAGTGACCAAACTTGGTTACCGTGCCAGTGAGGGAGAAATTATTAAACAAATTGATCCTCGTGGCGAAGCTATTTACTGGTTAGGTCTGTCCAGTCTGCCGGAATATGCCGATGAAGGCACTGATTTTCACGCTGTTGCCAATGGTTTTGTTTCTATTACGCCAATACAGACAGATATGACCGCTCATCATTCTCTAGCTGCAGTACAAGAGTGGATTAATTTAGGATAATCATTATGTCTGTTGAACAACAACGTTTGGTTAATGAACTCTATCATCGTGGTATTCACGATCAACGAGTTTTACAAGCGATCTATGAAGTTCCTCGTCCTTTCTTTATTGAGGAGGTCTTCCGTCAACACAGTTACGAAGATATGCCGTTGCCGATTGGTGATGGACAAACCATTTCACAACCCTATATCGTGGCAAAAATGACAGCATTGCTGCAATTACAATCGACCGATAAAGTGTTGGAAATCGGCACCGGCAGTGGTTATCAAACCGCAATTTTAGCCAAATTGGCACAACAGATCTTTAGTGTAGAAAGAATTAAATCCTTGCAGTGGCAGGCAATGCACCGTTTTAAAAAATTAGAATTACATAATATTCGCTTAAAACACGGCGATGGCTGGGAAGGTTTAGCTGGACAAGCACCATTTAATGCGATTATCGTTACCGCTGCGCCATCAACTATACCAACTGCATTATTACAACAGTTGTCGGATGGCGGGCGACTCGTTTTGCCGGTAGGAGAAGAGCAACAAGTTTTGCAACGTATTACGCGTATTAATGATAAATATCAGATTGAAAATATTGAAAAAGTTAAATTTGTGCCATTAGTAAAAGGAGATACTTTATGAATCTGTTTGGCCGAATGTATGACAAAACAATGCAATGGTCGAAACATAAATTTGCCGTTTATTGGTTATTATTAGTTAGCTTCATTGAAGCTATTTTTTTTCCTATTCCTCCGGATGTGATGTTGGTGCCAATGTCGATGTCAAAACCACAAAAAGCTTTGCGTTATGCTATTTATTGTGGTTTAGCTTCAACTATCGGCGGTATAATCGGTTATGCTGTTGGCTATTATGCTTTTGATTTTATTAAAGATTATATTGCTCTTTGGGGATATCAATCACATTGGAACACAGCTGTATCTTGGTTTGAAAAATGGGGTATTTTAGTGGTTTTCGTTGCCGGCTTTTCGCCAATCCCCTATAAAGTGTTTACCATTTGTGCTGGTGTAATGCAAATGGCTTTCTTGCCGTTTGTTGCAACTGCATTTATTTCCCGCACCGCTCGTTTTCTTTTAGTGGCAAAATTATCCGCTTGGGGCGGAGAACGATTTGCCGCACAATTACGCAATTATATTGAAATCATTGGCTGGGGCGTTGTAGTATTAGCAATCTGTGCCTATTTTCTCTTAAAGTAGCAAAATTTTAATAGGAATATTTATGAAACAATCTTTTTTACTTATCCCCGTCGTTGCTGCCGTGCTTGCAGGTTGTAGCAGTAATAATTCTGCTCCTGTCGAAGATGTTGATGGTACATTAACACCGGGAATTATGCAGTCCGTCAGTAATAGTGCAAATTCCAACTGGGAACCACAGGTACAACAACAACAAATGCCTTCCGATATGATGGCGGCACCACAAACACAAACTCAGCCAGTGCAAACTCAACCAACTTATCAACAACCACAACCTGTTTCAGCGCCAACACCAGCACCTCAACCGGTAACAAAACCAGCTACGAAAAAAGCTGTTTCTCAAGATTTCACTATTCCACGCAATCCACAAACCAATGCACCTGACTATAGCAAAATAGATAAAGGTTTCTATAAAGGCGACAGTTATACTGTACGTAAAGGCGATACAATGTTCTTAATTGCCTATATTTCCGGTATGGATGTGCGTGAATTGGCGGCATTAAATCATATTCCCGAACCTTATAAATTAAGTGTCGGTCAAAAATTACGTATTAGTAACAATGCGGCGGAAAGCAATGAAACTATTGCAGCGACCACAACTACTGCATCAACTACAACAGCTGCTACCGCACCGACACAACCAGCTGTCACTTACACACCGGGTCCAAACGGTACAGCTTACGGCTCTGACGGCACAGTAATTGGTCCAATTAAATCTACTGCTGGTACAATGCAGACAACCAGCAACAATTCCGTCAATACCGTTCCGGTTGAACCGCAGCCAACTAACACCGTTAACCAAGCACCACGTAATATTGAGCCTGTTGCCGTTAATAACAGTAACATCACTTGGATTTGGCCGACAAAAGGCAATATTATTCAAGGCTTTTCCAACAGTGATGGCGGCAATAAAGGGATCGACATTGGAGGTTCTCGAGGTCAAGCCGTTTATGCGGCCGCACCCGGACATGTTGTTTATGCCGGCAATGCATTGCGTGGCTATGGTAACTTGATCATTATTAAACACAATGATGATTATCTCAGTGCTTATGCCCACAATGAATCTATCTTAGTAAAAGATCAGCAACAGGTGACGGCGGGGCAACAGATCGCAAAAATGGGAAGTTCCGGAACCAATAGTGTTAAATTACACTTTGAGATTCGTTATAAAGGCAAATCGGTCAACCCAACCAATTACCTACCAAGAAACTAAAATGACAAACGGTATCGCAAAGATACCGTTTTTTATTGCAAAAAAATAACGACGCTAACCTTAAGGAGTTTTTTAATGAAAAAAATCACAATTATCAGCGGCAGTACTTTAGGCGGTGCGGAGTATGTAGCTGAACATTTAGAAGACTGTTTACAGCAACAAGGTTTCAAAACCAATTTATTTCACGGCCCTAATGAGTTAAATCAAGTGATCGAGGATAAAAACTGGCTGATAGTCACTTCTACACACGGTGCTGGTGATTTACCCGATAATTTACAACCGCTTTTTGAACAGATTAATGAAGAAAATCCAGATCTTTCCGATCTGCGTTTTGCTGTGGTCGGTTTAGGAAACAGTGATTACGACACTTTCTGTTTTGCAGTAGATCGGGTTGAAACCGAGCTTACACAATGTCACGCCGTAAAGATCTGTCCTTCACTGCGAATTGATATGTCAGTTTGTATCGATCCGGAAACTGAAGCGGAACAATGGCTGCCAAATTTGCTTAATAATTTTGCCTGATCTGTCGTGATCGCCTGTGGATAAACTGATGAATTTCCATTATATAAACTGTTTTATTGCTGAATATAATTTTATAAATTAGATCACCTGTGGAAAAAAAAGCACTTTATCCACAAAAAAGATCACACTTTCGCTAATGATCTTCACAGTTTCATAAGGATCTTAACTCATTAAGATCTTTATGAAAAACAAACTTTCTCACAAGGATCTAAGCTACTAATAATAACAATAATAAAAAGATCTCTATATAGAGATCTGTTCTATTATTAGTGATCATTCATTGTGATCTTAAAAATTAAATTTTAACAGATCCTCAAAATTCAGTTAAAATAATCAAATTTTCTTATCACAAATTAATTTTCAAATTTTAGGTTTTTTATGCTTTATCCAAATCAATATGATGTCATTGTTGTCGGTGGGGGCCACGCTGGTACAGAAGCAGCTCTCGCCCCGGCAAGAATGGGTCTAAAAACATTATTAATCACACATAATATAGATACTTTAGGGCAAATGTCCTGTAATCCCGCAATCGGAGGGATCGGTAAAGGACATTTAGTAAAAGAGATCGATGCTTTAGGCGGTTTAATGGCTCACGCTACTGACCAAGCAGGAATTCAGTTCAGAACATTAAATAGTAGTAAAGGGCCTGCTGTAAGAGCAACTAGAGCTCAGGCAGATCGTGTTTTATATCGTCAGGCGGTTAGAACGGCTTTAGAACGGCAGCCTAATTTAGATCTTTTTCAACAAGAAGTAACTGATATTCTTATTGAAAATGGTCACGTAAGCGGTGTTAATACTAAAATGGGATTAACATTTAAGGCTAAAGCAGTGGTATTAACAGCAGGTACTTTCTTAGCAGGTAAAATTCACATTGGTCTTGATCATTATGAAGGTGGACGTGCCGGAGATCCTGCATCCGTTCGTTTAGCAGAACGTCTTCGTGATCTTGATCTGCGCGTAGCTAGATTAAAAACTGGTACTCCACCGCGTCTTGATGCAAGAACTATCGATTTTTCCGTGCTAAAACAGCAACACGGTGATGAGATTTTACCGGTATTTTCCTATATGGGAAGTGTTGATGAACATCCACAACAAGTGCCTTGCTACATCACTCATACTAATCTTAAAACACACGATATTATTCGTGCTAATTTAGATCGCAGCCCAATGTACACAGGGATCATTGAAGGGGTTGGTCCACGGTATTGCCCTTCGATAGAAGACAAAGTAATGCGGTTCGGTGATCGAAATGGCCATCAGATCTTTTTAGAACCAGAAGGA
The DNA here is from genome assembly GCF_054166015.1 of Gallibacterium sp. ZY190522. Lineage (NCBI taxonomy): Bacteria > Pseudomonadati > Pseudomonadota > Gammaproteobacteria > Pasteurellales > Pasteurellaceae > Gallibacterium > Gallibacterium sp. ZY190522. Next base: position 2,092,597 of record NZ_CM135118.1, on the reverse strand, counting down.
TTAACTAGCAATGAGATCTATCCAAACGGCATTTCTACCAGTCTACCGTTTGATGTGCAAATGGGCATTGTTAACTCAATGCAAGGTTTGGAAAATGCTCGAATTGTTAAACCGGGCTATGCGATTGAATATGATTTCTTTGATCCGAGAGATCTGAAACCTTCTTTAGAAACGAAAGCGATCAACGGTTTGTTCTTTGCCGGACAGATCAATGGCACCACAGGTTATGAAGAAGCGGCGGCACAAGGTATTCTTGCGGGATTGAATGCCGGTTTACACGTACAAGACAAAGAGGCGTGGTATCCGCGTCGTGATCAAGCATATATCGGTGTATTGGTTGATGATCTCTGCACATTAGGTACGAAAGAACCATATCGTGTCTTTACTTCGCGTGCGGAATATCGTTTATTGTTACGTGAAGATAATGCCGATTTGCGTTTAACTTCTATTGGACGTGAGCTTGGTTTAATTGATGATGCACGTTGGGCAAGATTTAATCAAAAATTAGAAAATATTGAGCTTGAACGTCAACGTTTAAGACAAATTTGGATTCATCCTCGTTCTGAATATTTGGATGAAGTCAATTCTGTGTTGAATTCTCCGTTAATACGTGAAGCGAACGGTGAGGATCTGCTACGCCGCCCGGAGATAGATTATGAAAAATTATGTCAATTAACCCCTTTCCAACCGGCAATGCAAGATAAAGAGGCAGTGGAACAGGTTGAGATTTCGATTAAATATCAAGGTTATATTGAGCATCAAAAAGAAGAAATAGAACGACATAAACGCCACGAAAATACTTTAATTCCTTCTGAATTTGATTATTCCGCTGTTGTTGGCTTATCTAATGAAGTGAGATCTAAATTAGAACAGTATCGACCTGTTTCTATTGGACAGGCTTCGCGTATTTCCGGCATTACTCCAGCAGCAATTTCAATTCTATTAGTTTATTTGAAAAAGCAAGGAATGTTGAAACGTGGTGAGTAAGATGTTATTGGAAAAACTGACTCAATTATTGTCAATTGTCGATATTCCCTTGACCGATCAGCAAAAGTCTCAATTAGTGAAATTAGTGGAGCTTTTACATAAGTGGAATAAGGCATATAACCTTACTTCGGTGCGTGATCCGCAAGAGATGTTAATAAAACATATTTTAGATAGTTTAGTGGTAAGCCCTTATTTGGTTGGAAGACGTTTTATTGATGTTGGTACTGGGCCGGGATTGCCTGGCTTACCGTTGGCGATTGCTAATCCGAATAAAAAGTTCTATCTGTTGGATAGTTTAGGTAAACGCATCAGTTTTATTCGTAATGCAGTGAGAGAATTGGAGCTGACTAATGTTGAACCTGTTTTAAGTCGTGTTGAGGAGTATCAACCGGAGCAAAAGTTTGATGGCGTATTAAGTCGTGCTTTTGCTTCTTTATCTGATATGACGCAATGGTGTCAGCATTTACTGAATGAAAATGGTTTTTTTTATGCGTTAAAAGGTCAATATCAAACAGAAGAAGTCAAAATGCTAAATAATCGTTTTCAAGTGATTGATGTTGTTACGTTAGCTGTGCCAGAATTAGTGGGAGAAAGGCATTTAGTAAAAATAAAAATTGTAGCATAATTTTAACAAAAAGAGATTTTATGCAAAAAGGAAATCAAAAAGTTAAAATTTTTATTAAAAATGTTAACTATGTAACACTTTTATAGTATTAAATCGATTGCATAAAATCATAGTCCTCGTATAATTGAGTGGTGCATAAACGGGATAATTCCTTCAATTCAGAGCAATTCATAGAGTAACAATTTGTGTTTTGTTTTGTGAATTGAAATATGGATAGAATCTGAACAATGTCTTTTTGGATTAATCATACAAAAACGCTCTATAAAAAAATATTTTTAACGATGGCAATGATTATTGCCGTCGTTTTTATTGGGATGTATTTTTTTAAACCGGATTATGCCTTTTCTTATTTAATCGGCGCTTTAATTGGTTGGATTCCTCAAATTCTATTTGTTGGTTTTCTGATTTTTAAAGGATTAAAAACAGCGCAAATAAATAAGGCTAAAGTGTTATACCAAGCTGAAATTTTTAAAATTTGTATAACTATTTTGTTTTTCGTGATGTTGTTTGTCTTTGATAAAACAGTGTCACCATTAGGATTATTCGGTGGTTACTTGGGAGTAATCTTTTTGAATAATTTCTTGTTATTTCGTTTAAGAAATAGTAACAAGGTAATAAACTAGCATCTTAACAATCAGTAGGAACAAATATGTCTGCAGAAGGTTCATCTCTTACTTCTATGGAATATATTAACCACCACTTAGGCAATCTTAAAGCTGGTGAGGGTTTTTGGTCATTCCATTTTGATACTCTTTTATTCTCTATTATTTGCGGTGTTGCTTTTTTGTATCTATTTTATCGTGTAGCACAAAAAGTAACGACTGGCAAACCAACAAAACTACAAGCGGCGGTTGAGATCTTGGTTGAATGGATCAACGGTGTTGTTACTGAAAATTTCCACGGTAGTCGTAATGTTGTTGCGCCGTTAGCATTAAGCATTTTTGTTTGGGTGTTTTTGATGAATACTATTGACCTTATTCCGGTCGATTATTTGCCGAAGCTAGCCGCTATTTTGTCTGGTAATGATGAAATTCATTTACGTGCAGTACCAACTACTGATATGAATCTTACTTTCTCATTAGCTTTGGGTGTGTTTGTGCTGATTATTTTCTACACTGTGAAATCTAAAGGAGTAAGTGGATTTGTTAAAGAATATACAATGCATCCATTTAATCATTGGGCATTAATTCCTGTTAACCTTATCCTTGAATCTGTAACTTTACTTTCTAAACCTGTATCTTTGTCACTTCGTCTTTTCGGTAATATGTATGCAGGTGAGTTGATCTTTATTTTGATTGCTGTGATGTATTCCGCCAATATGTTTGTTGCCACAATGGGAATTCCATTGCAGATTATTTGGGCAATCTTCCACATTTTAGTTGTTACATTACAAGCATTTATCTTTATGATGCTTACTGTGGTTTATGTAAGTATTGCTTACAATAAATCGGAACATTAATTGATTTTTTTAACCTCAGCATTTTGCTGTTATCTTTAACCAAACTGGAGAAAAATATGGAAACTGTAATTAGTGCAACAATTATCGCTGCATCTATCATGTTCGCTTTTGCTGCTTTAGGTACCGCTATTGGTTTCGGTATCTTAGGTGGTAAATACTTGGAATCAGCTGCTCGTCAACCAGAGTTAGCAAACTCTTTATTGACAAAAATGTTTATCGTTGCTGGTTTGCTTGATGCGATTGCGATGATTGCAGTAGGTATCGGTTTATACTTTGCGTTTGCAAACCCATTCGTTTCATTGTTAGGTTAATACATAACGGGTTACTCTTTATAGAGTAAATCAACCAACTTCAATAGGAGGTCCGTTGTGAATATCAACGCAACATTAATTGGACAAACAATAGCTTTTATCATCTTTGTATGGTTTTGCGTGAAATATGTTTGGCCACCGATTATTAAAGCTATCGAAGAGCGTCAATCACAAATTGCGAATGCGTTGGCTGCGGCTGAAGTAGCGAAAAAAGAACAAGCGGATACACAAGCACTGATTGAAAAAGAAGTGAATGCGGCAAAAACACAAGCTCAATCTATTATTGATGCAGCGAATCGTCGCCGTAATGAAATTTTAGCTGAAGTTCAAAATGAGGCAGAAACTTTGAAAGCAAAAATCGTGGAACAAGGTTATGCTCAAATTGAAGCTGAACGTAAACGTGTTCAGGAAGAATTACGAGCTAAAGTGGCTTCTTTAGCAGTGGCCGGTGCTGAAAAAATTGTTGCTCGCAATGTCGATGAAGCTGCTAATAACGACATTATCAATAAATTAGTGGCTGAATTATAAGGAAGGTAAGCTATGTCAGAATTTACTACAGTAGCTCGTCCTTATGCGAAAGCGGCTTTTGATTTTGCGATTGAACACGATCAATTAGCTCAGTGGCAAACAATGTTAGGTTTTGCGGCAGCTGTAGTTACTGATGATAGAATGCAAAATTTATTAGTCAGCGATTTATCAGCAAATAAAATTGCCGATATAGTGATTAAAATTTGCGGTGATCAGTTGGATAAATATGGTGAAAACCTTATCCGTATTATGGCTGAAAATAAACGTCTACAAGTTTTGCCGGCTGTGTTGGCATTGTTTAAAGAGTATGTGGATGATTATAAGTCAATCACAGAAGTTTATGTTACCTCCGCTTTTCCATTAAGTGATAAGCAACAAAAAAATATTATTGTTGCAATGGAAAAAAGGCTTGCTCGTAAAGTTAAATTAAATTGCAATGTGGACAGTACTTTAATTGCGGGAGCAGTTATTCGTACTAATGAATTTGTCATTGATGGAAGTAGTCGTGGTCAAATTGCTCGTTTAGCTAATGAGTTGCAATTGTAAGAGGAAAAAAAGATGCAACTAAATTCTACAGAAATTAGTGAACTGATTAAAAAACGTATTGCCCAGTTTGAAGTCGTTAGTGAAGCACGTAATACTGGTACAATCGTTTCCGTGAGTGATGGAATTATCCGCATTCATGGTTTAACAGAAGTAATGCAAGGGGAAATGATTGCATTACCTGATAATCGTTATGCTATTGCACTAAACTTGGAAAGAGATTCAGTTGGTGCGGTAGTAATGGGACCTTATGCTGACTTGGCTGAAGGTATGGAAGTACAATGTACTGGACGTATTTTGGAAGTGCCAGTCGGTCGTGGTTTATTAGGTCGTGTGGTTAATACATTAGGTCAGCCGATCGATGGTAAAGGTGAGATTGAAAATGATGGTTTCTCTCCGGTTGAAGTGATTGCACCGGGTGTTATTGATCGTCAATCTGTTGATCAGCCAGTGCAAACCGGTTATAAAGCGGTTGATTCAATGATTCCAATCGGTCGTGGTCAACGTGAGTTAATTATCGGTGACCGTCAAACCGGTAAAACCGCATTGGCGATTGATGCAATCATCAACCAACGTGATTCAGGTATCAAATGTGTTTATGTCGCTATCGGACAAAAAGCTTCAACAATTGCCAACGTCGTACGTAAATTAGAAGAATATGGTGCGTTGGATAACACTATTGTTGTGGTGGCTTCAGCGGCAGAATCTGCAGCTTTACAATATCTTGCACCATATGCTGGTTGTGCGATGGGTGAATATTTCCGTAACCGTGGCGAAGATGCATTAATCGTTTATGATGATTTATCAAAACAAGCTGTAGCATATCGTCAAATTTCATTGTTATTACGTCGTCCACCTGGACGTGAAGCCTTCCCTGGTGACGTTTTCTATCTACACTCTCGTTTATTAGAGCGTGCGGCTCGCGTTAATGCCGAATTCGTAGAACGTTTCACTAATGGTGAAGTTAAAGGTAAAACAGGTTCATTAACTGCATTGCCTATTATCGAAACTCAAGCGGGTGACGTTTCAGCATTCGTTCCGACTAACGTAATTTCTATTACCGATGGTCAGATCTTCCTTGAAACCAACTTATTTAACTCCGGTATTCGTCCGGCAGTTAACCCGGGTATTTCCGTTTCTCGTGTTGGTGGTGCTGCTCAAACTAAAGCAATGAAGAAATTGTCAGGTGGTATTCGTACTGCATTAGCTCAATATCGTGAATTGGCAGCGTTTGCGCAATTTGCTTCCGACTTGGATGATGCAACCCGTAAACAACTTTCTCACGGACAGAAAGTTACTGAATTGTTGAAACAAAAACAATATTCACCGATGACTGTGGCACAACAATCTTTAGTCTTGTTTGCTGTTGAATTCGGCTATTTGGATGATGTTGAGTTAGACCGTATTGGTTCATTTGAATCTGCATTATTGGAATATGCACAAAATAATTATGCAGAATTTATGCAAGAATTGACCAAAACCGGTAAATATGATGATGCAGTAAAAGATACCTTAAAGGCAATTTTAGACTCATTTAAACAAAACGGTGCTTGGTAATTACCATAGACGTAACGGAGAGATGAAATGGCAGGTGCGAAAGAGATAAGAACCAAAATCGCCAGTGTACAGAGTACACAGAAAATTACTAAGGCGATGGAAATGGTTGCTGCCTCCAAAATGCGTAAAACGCAAGAACGCATGTCTTCTTCACGTCCGTATTCTGACACAATACGTTACGTAATTAGCCATGTATCAAAAGGTAGCATTGGATATAAACACCCTTTCTTGGTTGAAAGAGAAATTAAGAATGTTGGTTACATTATCGTTTCAACGGATCGTGGATTATGTGGCGGTTTAAATATTAATTTGTTTAAACGTGCTATGAATGAAATGAAAGCGTTCAATGATAAGGGTGTCGGTGTTCAGCTAAGTTTGATCGGTGCTAAAGGAATTAACTTCTTCCAATCTTTGGGAATTGCGAAAGTGATTTCTCAAACTTCAGGAATTGGTGATACCCCTTCTGTGGAAGAGTTGATTGGTACTGTTAATACGATGGTGGATGCTTATAGAAACGGTGAGGTTGATGCGGTTTATCTCGTATTTAATAAATTTATTAATACAATGTCGCAAAAACCGACCCTTGAAAGATTATTGCCTTTACCTTCAATGGAAAACGATCGTTTACAAAAAGGTATTTGGGATTATATCTATGAGCCAGATCCGAAAGTATTGCTTGATAGTTTATTGATTCGTTATATCGAATCTCAAGTGTATCAGGCAGCAGTAGAAAACTTAGCATCTGAGCAAGCGGCGAGAATGGTTGCAATGAAAGCTGCAACAGACAATGCGGGTAATTTGATTAACGAATTACAACTTGTTTATAACAAAGCTCGTCAAGCAAGCATCACAAATGAATTAAATGAAATTGTCGCTGGTGCGGCTGCAATTTAAAGTAGATTAGAGGAATGATAATGGCAACTGGAAAAATTGTACAAATCATCGGTGCCGTCATTGACGTTGAGTTTCCACAAGATGCTGTGCCAAAAGTGTATGAAGCATTAAACGTTGAAACCGGTCTTGTGCTTGAAGTACAACAACAATTAGGTGGTGGTGTTGTTCGTTGTATCGCAATGGGATCTTCAGACGGATTAAAACGTGGTTTATCTGTAACTAATACAGGTAGCCCAATTTCTGTACCGGTTGGAACAGAAACATTAGGTCGTATTATGAATGTACTTGGTGAGCCAATTGATGAACGTGGTCCTATTGGCGAAAAAGAACGTTGGTCAATTCACCGCGCTGCACCGAGTTATGAAGAACAAGCAAACAGTACAGAATTGTTGGAAACCGGTATTAAAGTTATCGATTTGGTTTGCCCATTTGCGAAGGGGGGTAAAGTTGGTTTGTTCGGTGGTGCGGGTGTAGGTAAAACTGTTAATATGATGGAACTTATCCGTAATATCGCAATTGAACACTCAGGTTATTCCGTATTTGCAGGGGTAGGTGAACGTACCCGTGAAGGTAATGACTTCTATCACGAAATGCAAGAATCCAACGTTTTAGATAAAGTATCACTTGTTTACGGACAAATGAATGAACCACCAGGTAACCGTTTACGTGTTGCATTAACCGGTTTGACTATGGCTGAAAAATTCCGTGATGAAGGACGTGATGTATTGTTTTTCGTGGATAATATTTATCGTTATACCCTTGCTGGTACAGAGGTTTCTGCGTTGTTAGGTCGTATGCCGTCAGCGGTAGGTTATCAACCTACTCTTGCGGAAGAAATGGGGGTTTTACAAGAACGTATTACTTCAACTAAAACTGGATCAATCACTTCCGTACAAGCGGTTTACGTTCCTGCGGATGACTTGACTGACCCATCTCCGGCAACAACTTTTGCTCACTTGGATTCAACTGTCGTATTAAGCCGTCAAATCGCTTCACTCGGTATTTATCCTGCGGTGGATCCGCTTGATTCAACTTCACGTCAATTAGATCCGCAAGTTGTTGGACAAGAACATTATGATGTTGCTCGTGGCGTACAGGGTATCTTACAGCGTTATAAAGAATTGAAAGATATTATCGCAATTCTTGGTATGGACGAATTGTCTGAAGAAGATAAATTAGTGGTGGCTCGTGCACGTAAAATTGAACGTTTCTTATCACAGCCGTTCTTCGTTGCTGAAGTATTTACCGGTTCACCGGGTAAATATGTGCCATTAAAAGAAACAATTCGCGGCTTTAAAGGTATTTTAAACGGAGAATATGACCATATTCCTGAACAAGCGTTCTATATGGTTGGTTCTATCGATGAAGTATTAGAAAAAGCGAAAAAAATGTAATTGCTCCTAAGGCAAACAATCGCTAAGGAGATAACTAATGGCAACGTTTAACTTAACAGTTGTAAGTGCGGAAGAAAAAATATTTTCAGGTGTTGTTGAAAGTATTCAGGTTACAGGGAGCGAAGGTGAGTTAGGTATTCTCGCCGGGCATACTCCGTTATTAACTTCGATTAAACCTGGCATCGTAAAAGTGATGAAAGAAGGTAAAGAAGAAGTTATTTATGTATCCGGTGGCTTTCTTGAAGTACAACCGGGAAATGTGATTGTATTGGCGGACACTGCGATTCGAGGAGAAGAACTTGATAAAGAACGTATCCTTGCAGCGAAACGCCGTGCAGAAGAAAATATTCGCAGTGCGCATAAGGATGGTAATTATGAGCTTATGGCTTCTAAACTTTCCAGAGAACTTGCGAAATTGCGTGCTTATGAACTCACAGAAAAATTAGTCAAAAATAAACGCTAATTCTTAATATTGAAAAAGCCGGTTATAGCGATATAGCCGGTTTTTTGTTGGCAATAATTTTCGGCATAGTAGACAAAATTGTTGCTAAAAAGTGGCTTAAAGCCTTATAGTACAAGGCTTTAAGCCCTCTTTTTGAAATATGAATAAAAAACTGCCCATTTTGCCAAAGTGCAGAAATAAAGAAACATGGCAAATTAAATAATTTTCAACGTTATTTTTGTCACCAATGCCATAAAACATTTACGTTCAAAAAGAAATTAGAGCCAATAAAAATTTGGTCTGATTACACTTGTGGAAAACAAACTTATCAACAACTTGCAATTAAATATCATTGTTCCGTTAGAACCATTCAAAGATATATAGATAAATCCCCCAAAACACCCTTAAAATTACCTCAAAATCGATACCTGAACATTATTATGGATACCACCTTTTTTGGTCGCTATTTTGGTGTTTTAGTGCTGATGGATTCAAAAACAAATAAGGTAGTTTGTTATCACTTTATACGAACAGAAAAGGATATTTATTACAAATTAGCATTAAATCGACTAAGAGAAAAAGGCTATATAATTCAAGCTATTACTTGTGATGGGAGAAGAGGATTAATGAAAGATCTTTTTAATACTCCGGTACAGATGTGTCAATTTCATATGATAGCTATTGTAATGAGAAAATTAAGAAAAAAACATCAATCATCAGCAGGTAAGGAATTAAAAATTATTACTAAAACAATAACAGAAAGCACAAAAAATGAATTTTATCTTCGCTTACATACATGGTATTTAAAGCACGAGATTTTTTTAAAAGAACGAAGTGAAAAAGCGAATGAAAAAGGCTATTTCCCATATAAGCATTGAAACATAAGAGGCGCTTATGCCAGTTTAAAATGGTATATGAATTATTTATTCTCTTTTGAAAAGTATACTGAAATAAATATTGAAAAGACGACAAATAGGATTGAAGGATTATTTAAACATCTAAAACGTCAATTAAATAATCATAATGGCTTAACAAAATAGCATAAGATTATGTTTATAAAGGATTTTTTAAATAAAAAGAGTTGCTAATATTTTGAAAAATAAATATTAGCAACAAAATTGTCCACATGGCATAGTTTTTGATAGATCAGCAACAATTTTGTCTACTATGCCTAATTTTCATTAATTATAATTAGTTGATATATATTATCTTTTTTATCTTGGAGCAGAAAACACTCCATATAATAGCATCTCCTAAGGGTCATATAAAATAAGTTTATTTTGTAAAAGTAATCATAGAGCTGGATTACTATTCGCGGTATTATTAGTTTTCGGTGGAGAAGTGTTAGGTCGCATCATTTTTTATGGACTGCATATGACGGTAGGTATGGCAGTTTGATGTTAATGATGGCTATGCCTAATGATTTAGGCGTAGTTCCTTTCTGTGGGAGATACAATGATGGAACGAGAAAAGTTTTTAGAATGGGTAAAAACAAGTGGTTATTGGATGGGAATGTTATTATATTTTGAACCAAGACACTCTGTTTTAAAGCCTATTCTAGATGCATTGGATCATATGGATTGGCAAGGAGATTGGTTTCCAGCACTCAAAAATGAGGATGAAATTGTGGCGTTGTTACGCCAACGTGATAATTTGCCGGAACAATTCCAAGCGCAATTTATTGGGCCTAATGCTTTACCGGCACCGCCTTGGAGTACAGTTTATTTGGATGAAGAGGCTGTCATCTTCGGCAAACCCTTAATAGATCTACGCAAATTTATGTTAAAAAATGACATCTGTTGTAATGTTGGCACTGAAGAACCGGAGGATCAGGTCGGCTTGATGTTAATGATGGCAGGTTATATCGCCAACAGTAATCCGAAAATTCTGGATGAATATTTAGCGAAGTATCTGTTTACTTGGGTGTGGCGTTATTTAAGCTTGCTCACTAAACAAACAGAATCGCCTTTTTATCGTGGAATCGGATTAATTGCGGAACAGACTTTATCGTTATGGCAGATGAACATTAAATGCTCTGTTCCAAAATTACCACTCTATTTTTAGCAATGATGACAACAAAAGACGAACGTTATTATTCGGCATATTTGTCACATCATAATATTTCAAGACGAGGGCTTTTTCGTCTGTTTAAACAATCACCGCAACAACAATCGTTGCGGCGATTACAAAATCGCCCACCGTTTGCTGCAAAAGAGTCGTTGTTTACCGCTTTTTGTGATGGTTGTGGTAAATGTGCGCAAGTTTGCCCATATGGGTTAATCCAAATTGAACAACAAAAAGCGACTTTAGCGATAACTTATACTGCCTGTGATTTTTGTGGACTCTGTGCACAAGTTTGTTCAACAAAAGCATTACATCCGGCATTCAAAGCAGACACTGAATTAAGACCATACTTCTTAACGGAATGTTTACAACAACAGGGACAAGCGTGTGATAGTTGTATACAAAGCTGCTCGACAAAAGCGATCCGACTTGATAGTAATAAACAACTTATGGTTGATTTATCGCACTGTAATGGCTGCGGCGAATGTAAAGTCAGCTGTTTTATGAGTGCGATAGATTTGACATTAATGGAATGAAAAATGCAGTATCGGAATACTGCATTTTTCTTACAACCACCCTTTTCGTTTGAAATAAAGGAATGGGAATAAGGCGGCGAGAGCCATTAAAACTAAGGCGAATGGGTATCCGAATTTCCAAGTTAATTCCGGCATATTGGCAAAGTTCATGCCGTAAGTGGAAGAAACCAATGTTGGCGGTAGGAAAATCAAGGATGCTACAGAGAAGATCTTCATAATTCTGTTCTGTTCGATATTCATAAAACCCATTGCCGCCTGCATTAAGAAGTTCACTTTTTGGAATAAAGATTCGTTGTGAGGTTGTAGCGACTCAATATCTCGTAATACTTCACGAGCTTGTTCTAACTGGCTAGCTGGTAAGCGAGTTTTTCGCACTAAGAAACTTAATGCCCGTTGTGTATCCATCAAACATAAACGCACTTTTGAGCTTACGTCTTCTTGTTCAGTAAGAGTAGATAGTGCTTGATCAAAGGCTTCACCTTGTTTCCCTTCAAGAATAATACGGCTTAATTTTTCTAAATCAGCATAAACAGTTTCTATAACATCAGCCAACTGTTCAATTTTAGTTTCAAATAAATCAAGCAGTAATTCATAAGCATTGCATTCGAGTAAACGTTGAGTTCTGGAACGCATACGATAAAGACGGAAAGCCGGCAATTCACGGTCTCTTAATGAGAACAAACGTCCGTCGCGTAAGGTAAAAGCAACGGTGGCTATATCGGCGTAATCATCTTCATCTTCACAATAAAAGAAAGAGTGTAAATGTAATCCGTCTTCATCTTCAAAGAAACGTGCGGATGCCTCAATGTCTTCCAATTCAAGATAAGAAGCTAAGCTTTGACCTAGTCCTTTTTGTAGCATCTCACGTTCTTCAGCTGTTGGTTCTAATAAATCAATCCAAATTGCATCATTTAATGCATCGCTGTTTTCATCAATTCGCACTAAACGTGCGTCATCTAAGGCAAATGCTCCAATCATCTGTTCTTACTCCCTAAGTTGGGTTTTGAACAACGCAATGAACAAAATAAAAAAGATTCCAGTTTATTTAAAATAATGGGAAGTTTGATACTTACCGACTTTTCGCCGATAAGCAAAAGAGGCTATGAGGCGAAAATATTAGTTGTAATAGTAAAACCAGTATCGACTGTGACTGTCCAAAGTGTTTGTCCTCATAGAAAAAATATCGGGCGGAATGTTACTCTTGTCAAATGAAATAGTCAAGTTTCACTATTAATGAAACTTGACTTTACTTTAAAGATTAATTTTTCTTTTCAAAATCATTGATATGTTTGTTGGCTGAAATCCAGGCTGCTGTATAGCCAATAGCAGAACAGATAATAGTCATAAGAAGTATTTCTGAAATAGCTAAGCCATTTAAGGCAATTTTTATAGCAAAAATATCAGCAACATAACCTACAGCAGTAGAGAAATAGCTGATTAATAAAAAACTAAAAATAGTAGCTAGAATACTGCCTAACATACCATAAATAATGCCGCTGCAAAGAAATGGTCGAAGAATGAAGTGATTAGTAGCCCCAAGCAGTTTCATTACTTCAATATTAGTGCGGCTGCTATAAACATCGGAACGTACACTATTTCCAATAACTAAAAATACTGCCAAGCTCATTAAAAAACTGCAAATAGTGGCAATTTTTGCGATTAAATAGGAGATTGCTCCTAATTTTTCTATCCAGCCCTCATCTAAACGTACTTCCTGTACGCCTTTGACTTTCGCCAGTTCTGTGCGTAATTCCATCATTTTATCGCTGCTTTTATATTCATTTGTTGGTTTTATCATCACTACAGCTGGTAAAGGATTGTCATCTAAAAGAGATAATTCTTCATTAAATCCTGACCATTGACGAAAATCTTCAAGGCTTTTTTGGCGAGAGATATAATTGAGAGAATCAACACCTTGTTGCGCTCTGAGTGACTCAACAACGCGTTCTGTATCCTGTTCACTCAAATTCTTATTCAGATAGACCGCCAATTCAGATTCCGGATAGAAGTTATCGATAGTATATTCCACATTTTTCCATAATAAATAAGTCGTTACCGGAATAGTTAATGAAACGGCGATCACAATAACGGTTAATAATGTACCGAGTTTTCTTTTTAATAGTTCACGAAATACCATTTGGAAGACAATTTTTAATTGCAAGAATATGGAAGCGTTGAGATGACGTTGGTTCATAATAATCCCATTAACAAATAAACTGTTTTAAGTGTCCTTGTTCTAATACGATGGTAGGTTTTGGATTTTGTGTGATGATATTGACATCGTGTGTGGCAATAATCACTGTTACGCCCATACTGTTCAATTGTTCGAAAAGATGAAAAATATCTAATGAAAGTTCTTTATCCAAATTTCCGGTTGGTTCATCTGCCAATAAAAGTTGTGGGCGATTAACAATTGCTCGTGCAATATCGACTCGTTGCTGTTCACCACCAGAAAGTTGTTGCGGATAGTAATCAGCACGATGGAATAATCCTACACGATCTAGAGCCGCCGAAGCACGTCTTTTTACTTCATTAGGGTGCATTCCATTAATTACTAGTGGTAAACCGACATTATCCAACACTGTGTAATTAGTGAGTAGACGATAATCCTGATGTACCATTCCTATTTGGCGGCGTAAATAAGGCATTTCAGATGCAGGTAAACGGGTAATATCGTGATTGTTGAACCAAATATTACCGCCATTGGCACGTTCAATACCAAGGATCAGTTTTAACAGCGTGCTTTTACCGGCACCGGAATGCCCAGTGATATAGGTCATACTGCCGACAGGTAAATGAAAACTGATTCCTTGTAAAGCGGGTTTGTTTCCGCCACTATAAACTTTACTCACATCTGAAAACCGAATCATAACTGTTCCTTAAGCCTCTTTATCTGATATAAACAGCGCTTCAATAAACTCTTCGCTATTAAATGGGCGTAAATCATCAATTTTTTCACCCACTCCAATATAACGAATAGGTACATTAAATTGATCTGCTAGTGCAAAAATGACACCGCCTTTTGCTGTGCCGTCCAATTTAGTTAGTGTAATTCCTGTAATGCCGACTGCTTCATTAAATAATTTCATCTGACTAATGGCGTTTTGACCGGTGCCGGCATCTAATGTCAGCATAATTTCGTGTGGTGCATTTTCATCATATTTTTTCATCACTCGCACAATTTTTCTTAGTTCATCCATTAGATTATTTTTATTTTGTAAACGACCTGCGGTGTCGGCAATGAGAATATCCACCCCTTTTGCAGTTGCAGATTGCATTGCATCAAATAATACTGAAGCGGAATCTGCACCGGTTGCTTGAGCGATAACAGGAATATGATTCCGCTCACCCCAAACTTGTAACTGTTCCACAGCTGCTGCTCTGAAAGTATCACCGGCAGCTAACATAACGGATTTACCTTGCTGCTGGAACTGTTTTGCTAATTTACCAATGGTTGTGGTTTTACCTACACCGTTTACACCGACCATCAGAATAACAAAAGGTTTTTTATCGGTTAGCACCAAAGGTTGTTCATTCGGTTTCAAAATAGTTGCTAATTCGACCTTTAATTGTTGATAGAGTAATTCCGCATCTTTTAACTGTTTACGACTGGCGTGTTCTGTTAGATTTTTAATAATTTTATTAGTGGTTGGCACGCCAATATCGGCAATTAACAACTGTTCTTCTAATTCTTCAAACAGATCATCATCAATTTTTTTACCTGAAAAAAGAGAGCGAAAACCGGCACCGATATTTTGTTTGGTTTTCACTAAGCCTTGTACTAAACGGCTGAAAAAGCCTTGTTTAGTGGGTTTTTCCTGTGTTTCAATTTTTGTAGGCTCAGGCTCAGGCTCAGGCTCAGGCTCAGGCTCAGGCTCAGGCTCAGGCTCAGGCTCAGGCTCAGGCTCAGGCTCAGGCTCAGGCTCAGGCTCAGGCTCAGGCTCAGGCTCAATTTGTTGTGGTGGAAGTGAAGAAGTTTGTTTTTCTTGCTGTTCTGTTGTTGCTATTTCTGTGTCGGTAAGTTGTGATTCAGCAATCGGCGTTTCAGTTTTCGGTGCTTCAGTTTGTGGATGCTGATCTGAAATAACATTATCTGCATTTTTATCAGTTTTTGTTTCCTGTTGTGTATTTTGTTGCGGTTGTTGAGATTTATTACGACCGAATAATGATGCCCAAAAGCCTTTTTTCTGTTTATTTTCCGACATATTTATTTCCAAATTAATATCAAATGATAATCTGCATAAGGTTATGCACAAAGTGAAAAGAATAGACTAAAATACCGTCTAGTTTATCATTTTAATGTTATTGATGTTTAGCATTTCTTTTATTTATGGCAAAAAAACTTTCAAAAATAGCACAATTGAGTAACAACAAGGGCGAAGTGAGAATTATCGGTGGATTATGGCGAGGGCGTAAATTGCCAGTATTGTTGTCCCAAGGGTTGCGTCCTACTTCAGATCGAGTGCGTGAAACACTGTTTAATTGGCTAATGCACGATATTGTTGGAGCGGATTGTTTAGATTGTTTTTCGGGTAGCGGTGCTTTGGGGCTTGAGGCGTTATCTCGTCAGGCAAACTCGGTAGTAATGTTGGAAAAATCGCCACAAGTGGCAAAACAGTTAAAGCAAAATTTACAACAGCTTAAAACAGAGCAGGGCGAAGTGATTTGTGCGGATACCTTGTCGTTTTTAGCAACGGCTGAAGCGAAAGGTTTTAATATTGTTTTTATTGATCCGCCGTTTCATCAGAATCTGCTTTCAGAAACACTGTTATTATTAAATAATCACGGTTGGCTGGCGGAGGAAGCGTTGATTTACATTGAAACGGAAAAAAACTTAACACCGACCGTGCCGGAAAACTGGCAGTTGTTAAAAGAGAAATTTACACAGCAAGTTGCATATCGTTTATATCAGAAACAGGGGTGAATTATGAAAGCATTGGTATTACGTCAATCGGAAAATCAACCTTTTCAGGCAAAAATTGAAAATATCGATTCGCAATTTTTCTCTGAAGCACAACGACAAGGCATTAAAGTTAAAGTGCATTATTCAGCGTTGAATTATAAAGATGCGTTGGCATTATGCGGAACCGGTCGGATTATTAAACAGTACCCCTTCATTCCCGGCATTGATTTGGTCGGCAGTGTTGCCGAAAGCAATGATCCGGCGTTTAAGGTGGGGGATTTAGTGTTGGCTACCGGCTTTGGCTATGGGGAATTGCAGTTCGGTGCGATGGCGGAATATACCTATGTACAACCGCAACATTTGTTGAAACTGCCGATAACGCTGACAGAATATAAAGCGATAGCATTAGGTACGGCAGGTTTTACTGCAATGTTGTGCGTGAATGCGTTACAACAGGCTGAAATTACGCCTGATAAAGGGCAAATTATTGTGACCGGTGCAAGCGGCGGTGTCGGCTCAATTGCGGTCTATTTATTGCATAAATTAGGCTATTCAGTGGTTGCCGTTTCAGGAAATACGGATCGTTATCAACAACTTTTGGATTTCGGTGCAGAGAAAATTTATGATCGATCCCATTTTGCACAACCAAGCCGTCCATTAGAAAAACAACAATTTGCCGGCGTGATTGATACTGTCGGTGGCGATATTTTGGCAAATTTGTTAAGTCGTGTGCAGTATCACGGTTGTGTTGCTTGCTGCGGTTTAGCACAAAGTTATCAACTGCAAACCACAGTAATGCCGTTTATATTGCGTAATGTGCGATTGCAAGGCGTGGAGTCAGTTTATTTTCCGCTCGAAAAACGCACAGCCGTTTGGCAGCAACTGGCACAACTGATCGGTGATGATTATTTACAAGCGTTCACGCGTGAAATCCCATTAGCAGAAGCTGCCGAATATGCTAAAAAGATGCTCGATCACCAGTTATACGGCAGAACAATTGTGAGGGTGGGTTAGGTACTGTCTCGGATGATGAGCCGGCTGCGAACAAGGATACTATCCGGTTTATAGGCTATTTGTTGATTGAATAAGCGTCTTACAGTTCGCCCGGCTAGAATTCCCATTTCTTTATAAGGAATGGCTACAGTTGTTAATTTGGGATAACACACTTCGCTAACTTCTAAACCGCCTATGCTGCTTATTGTTGTTTCATAAGGAATATTAATATGACGACGATGAGCTTCAAATAGTGCGCCACAAGCCATTTCATCAGATAGGCAGATAAAAGCGTCAATTCGTCCCCAAAGTAAAAACGCCTCGTTGAACAGTTGTGCTCCAGTTTTGAAAGAGGCGTGATTAGCACCGTGTAGGACAAGGTGAGGGTTAATGGCGTATTGCAAACAAGCGCTATGCCAACTTTTCATATATTGTTGGAAAATAGAAAGTTGTTGATTGGCGCAAAGTAAACCTATTTCTTGTTTTCCTTTTTGTAATAAATGCGAAACCAACAGATGAATGACTTGTGATATATCAACGCCTATGTTGATACCTAAACCGTCAGTTTTATGTGCACCAATGGATATGAGTGGTAAATTAAGATTTTTTAGTCGTTGTGATTGATTGGCATCATATTCCATATTTAATAAAACAATAATTTCAGGGGAATATTGAATTGCTTCGTTGATCCAATCTTTGTCTTTTTCAGTAAGAAGAAACAGAAGTTGTACATTAGCGGTTTGTAATTCCCTCTGTAGCCCTTCTAGAATAAGTGTATTCTCAGTGGCAATTAATGATGTTGTAACAATTACGATATTATTGGAGTTGACACTTGCCAAATTTCTTGCTGCTACATTCGGAATGTAACCCATTTCCTGAATAGTCTGTTGAATTTTATCTCTTAACTCTTCAGAAACTAAATCTGGTTTATGAATTGCTCGGGAAACCGTCATTGCACCAACTCCCACTTTTTTGGCGATATCAGCTAAAGTTACTTTCCCTGTACTACGGCGAGGTTTATTACTTTTTTGTTCAGTCATAATGAGTGAAATAGAGTCAAAATAATAGGGTTAAGTATACCATTCTCTTCCTTCGAAAAAATAAAATGTTAGCGCTATCACAAAATTGAAATTTGGTGATTGATAGAAAATTAAAGCTCCTCTAGACTGCAATTATGAACAAGATTTAAGGAGGCACTATGTTAGAACAATTTTTACCAAAAAAGCATTTGCAACGCATAGAAAAGGTGACTTCGTGGCAAGAAGCAGTGAAATTGTGTGCTACACCATTGCTTAGCGAGAAGATTATTGAGCCACGTTATCTCGATAATATTTTCCGTTTATATGAGGAACTCGGTGCTTATTTTGTGATTGCTCCGCAGATTGCCATGCCTCACGCCAGACCAGAAGATGGGGCAATAGAAACAGGATTATCGTTATTAGTCGTTTCTTCCGGCGTGAATTTCGGTTCGGATGAAAATGATCCAGTACATTTAATTGTGATGTTGGCAGCAAAAGATAATACAGCTCATCTTTCTGTACTTTCAGAATTAGCAGAATTATTAGGCGACGATGATAAGGTAAAACAAATTATCAATGCCAAAACAATAGATGAAATTTTTTCTCTTATTCAATAGTAACAGTTCGGAGGTTTATGATGAAAATTATGGCAGTTTGTGGTTCTGGATTAGGCAGCAGCTTTATGATGGAAATGAACATCAAGAAAGTGTTGAAAAAAATGGGAATTGAGGCGGAAGTTGAACATACCGATCTCGCTTCTGTCAGTCCGAATGATGCAGATGTTTTTGTAATGGCAAAAGACATTGCAGCAAGCAGCGGTATTGCAGAAGATAAATTAATTGTCGTGACCAATATTGTAAGTTTGGCGGAGTATGAAGAAAAACTTACATCTTATTTCCAAAAAAATTAATGTTAGAAGGAGATTATTATGAACGCTTTCCTTTTCTTTATTTTAGATATTTTAAAAGTACCGGCAGTGTTAGTTGGACTTATTGCATTGGTCGGTTTGGTTGCGCAAAAGAAAGCATTACCGGACATTATTAAAGGCACGATTAAAACTATTTTAGGTTTTATTGTGCTAGGTGGTGGTGCCGGTGTTTTATTAGGATCATTAACTCCGCTTGGCGATATGTTCCAACACGCTTTTAATGTGCAAGGTATTATTCCAAATAATGAAGCAATTGTTTCATTAGCATTACAAAAATATGGTACAGCAACAGCATTAATTATGGCATTTGGTATGGTTGCCAATATTATTATTGCGCGTTTTACTCGTCTGAAATTTATCTTTTTAACGGGTCACCATACTTTCTATATGGCTTGTATGATTGGAATTATCTTAACTGTTGCTGGGTTTGAGGGCGTTCAACTTATCTTTGTGGGAGCATTGTCTCTAGGGTTGGTAATGGCATTTTTCCCTTATATTGCACACCGTTATATGAAGCATATTACCGGTAGTGATGACGTGGGGTTTGGTCATTTCGGTACAGTGGGATATGTTTTGGCAGGTGCTATTGGTGAATGGACAGGCAAAGGCTCAAAGTCTACTGAAGAGATGAATTTACCGAAAAATTTAAGTTTCTTACGTGATAGTTCCATCTCCATTTCTCTTACAATGATGGTAATTTATTTAATATTAGCTATCGCGAGTGGACCGGATTTCATTGAATCAAAATTCAGTGCCGGTCAGAATTATTTAGTTTATGCCATTATTCAAGCAGTTACTTTTGCTGCAGGGGTATTTATCATTTTACAGGGTGTGCGCTTAATTCTTGCAGAAATTGTACCCGCATTTACTGGTTTCTCTGAAAAATTAGTGCCGAATGCAAAACCGGCTTTAGATTGTCCGATTGTTTTCCCTTATGCACCAAATGCGGTATTGATTGGCTTTTTATCTAGTTTCGTTGGTGGTTTAGTTGGGTTGTTTATTTTAGGTCAACTCAGTTGGGTTCTTATTCTTCCTGGTGTGGTTCCTCACTTTTTCTGTGGTGCGACAGCTGGTGTCTTTGGTAATGCAATGGGGGGACGCAGAGGTGCTATTTTGGGAGCGTTCGCACACGGTATATTAATTACATTCCTTCCTGTATTCCTATTGCCTGTATTAGGAAACTTGGGATTTTCAAATACTACTTTCTCAGATGCAGATTTTGGGGTAGTGGGCATTATCTTAGGAAATATGGCGAATTATTGGGATAAAAATATTATTACTGTTGTGATTGTCAGTTTATTTATAGCGTTAGTGGCTTACAACTATCTTAAAAAAGAAAAAGCAAATAATTAAGGGGTAGATGATGGAAACTAATCTGATCCAATTTGCTAATCAAATTAGAATTGAAACATTAAAAATGTTGATGAATTTAGGATTTGGTCATTTCGGCGGTAGTTTGTCTGTGGTAGAGGCTCTTGCTGCATTATATGGAAAGGTGATGAAAATTGATCCGAAAAATCCAAATTGGAATGAGCGAGATTATTTTGTGTTATCAAAAGGACACGCAGGCCCTGCTTTATATAGTACATTAGCATTAAAGGGATATTTCCCATTAGAGCAATTAAAAACACTCAATCGAAATGGCACATTGTTACCTAGTCATCCGGATCGTTTGAAAACACTTGGTGTTGATGTGACAACCGGTTCTTTGGGACAAGGTTTATCAATTGCTAGCGGAATTGCTTTTTCTCATCAATTAAGAAATTTGCCGAACAGAACATTTTGTATAGTGGGGGACGGTGAATTAAATGAAGGGCAATGTTGGGAAGCGTTTCAATTTATTGCTCATCATCGTTTAACTAATCTCACTGTGATGGTGGATTACAACAAAATGCAGTTGGATGGAGCTTTAACAGAGATCATAGCTCCTTTTAATTTGCAGGAGAAATTTACTGCGTTTGGTTTTAATTGCCTTGCCGTTGATGGAGCTGATGTACAAATGTTGGCTCGAATTTTATCTGAACCAGCACAAGACAAACCGAAAGTTATCATTTTAAACACGAAGAAAGGGCAAGGCGTGCCTTATTTGGAAGGTTTGCAAAATAGTCATCATTTAAGACTAAATGATGAAATGAAGGCGCAGATTGAAAAGGCCATTGCAGAGTTGGAGGTTAAGAATGCGTAATTTAGAAAAAGATACTCTGGAAATGAGAGCAGTTTATGCCTCTACTATGGCTGAATTGATCCAAGAAAATCCTTTAATCATTGATTTAGAAGCAGATTTAATGAGCTCTATGTCGATGGATAAAGTACAGAAGCTGTATCCGAAAAATGTGATTAATTGTGGCATTATGGAAGCGCATAGTATCGGTTTAGCAGCAGGAATGTCGATAGCCGGACATATTCCGTTTTTTCATACATTCACAGCTTTTGCTAGCCGCAGATGTTTCGATCAACTATTTATGTCGGTAGATTATCAGCAAAATAATGTGAAAGTGATTGCTTCTGATGCCGGTATTACTTCTGCACATAATGGTGGAACACATATGTCGTTTGAAGATATGGGAATTGTTAGAGGTTTGGCTTATGCAACAGTAATGGAAATGACTGATGCGACAATGATGAAAAATATTGTGCGTCAATTAGCATTATTGAAAGGTTTTTATTGGGTGAGAACAATGCGTAAGCAGGCGACAAAAATTTATTCTGACAATGAAGAATTTGTTATCGGTAAAGCAAAAGTTTTGCAACAAGGAAAGGATGTGACATTAATTGCTAATGGCATTATGGTTGCAGAAGCGTTAAGAGCGGCGGATATTTTAGCTGAACAGCATCAAATTTCCGCAGCCGTAATTGATATGTTCACCTTAAAACCGATAGATACAGAAACGATAGTGAAATTTGCCCAACAAACAGGAAAAGTGGTGACCTGTGAAAATCATAGTATTGAAAACGGTTTAGGCTCGGCAGTTGCCGAAGTACTAGTTGAACATTGTCCTGTGCCAATGAGGAGAGTAGGGATAAAACATCGTTATGGGCAAGTGGGAACGGTCGATTTTTTGCAAAAAGAGTACCAACTCACTGCGGAGGATATTGTTAAACAAGCATTATCAATGTTTTAATTAAAAAGAAAGCGTTTATAAGTGGCTTAACTGTTTGTTCTGTAAGAAAAATTAAGCCACTTTACTATTCCTAAATTAAATCCTCTTCAGTTAACACACCTAAAGCCAATAAACCTTTGAGAACGCCATCGTGTTCAATATCTTCGGTGACATAATCGGCAATTTTTTTCAGTTCGGGGTGGGCATTGCCCATCGCGACACCTGTGCCAACGTGGGTTATCATTTCAATGTCATTTAAGCCATCACCGAACGCCATAACATTATCAATCGTAAGGCCGAAATGGTTGACGACGGCATCGATACCGCTCGCTTTGGAACCGCTTGCAACAAGGCAATCTACAGAATAATCGTGCCAGCGGACAGTTTTAAATTGCTCACCCAAAATGCCGGAATTGGCGATAAATTGGTCTTGTGATTCAGGATAGAACAGCAAAAGTTGATAAATATCGTGCGTTTTATAATAGTCTTGGTCGATAAAATATCGGGTGGTGATCGGATCAAGTGCCTTTTTTAATTGCGGCGTGATATTGGAAACTGCAATGGCTTCATTGCCGACAAAAGCATAATCTATTTGGTGTATTTGTAAAAAATGGATGATTCGTTCAATCTCTGTTGTCGCAATAGGATGTTTGCTAATAACTTGATTTTTATAACTATTATATTGGCCGTTAATGGTTACAAATAATTCGATACCTTCTTGCTTAATTAATTGATCAATTTTTTCCGGAAATGCACATCTTGCTCGTCCGGTGGCGATAGCCGGGATAATGCCTTTATGTTTTAAACTGCGGATAACGCTTGGTACGCTGGTAGGCAGAATAGCTTTATTTTTTACGTAAAGTGTTTCGTCAATATCGAAAAAGATAATTTTAATGTCTGGTTTTGTCATAACTTGCCTTGGAATAATGAAAAGAGTGTTAATTTTAGCAGTTTTTCTTTATTTCTCGATCCTCTTCACAAAAATTATCACTATCTCATTAATAGTTAAGGATTTTGATTAAGATAATGGAATGAAGCGGAATAATATTTTTGATTTTTGTTGCATTCAGTGTGGAAGACGCTTGCAGATTGCGGCGCACGGACTTTGTTCGTTTTGCTATAAACAGATTAAGGCATTTCACTATTGTGGTTGTTGCGGTACAAAATTGCCGGAGGATCGACAACGTTGCGGTATTTGTTTGTTAACTCCGCCGTTATGGCAAAAAATAGTCTTTGTTTCCGCATTTGAAGATCCGTTGCAATCGCTTATTTATCGTTTCAAATTTCAGCAAGATTATTGGTTGGATCGCAGTTTAGCCAGATTATTGTTATTGGCGGTGAAAGAAGCAAGGAGGACACATCAGTTAAATCTGCCGGAATTGTTAATTCCGGTGCCGTTGCATCATCGGCGGCAATGGCAACGTGGTTATAATCAATCTTCGTTGTTGGCTCGATATTTAAGTCGGTGGTTGAATATTCCCTGTTTAGAGAATGTTGTTATTCGTCAACGTGCCACCTCGACACAGCGAGGCAAAAATAGCCGGCAAAGAGAGCAAAATATGCAGCAGGCATTTGCCTTAAAACAGCGTCTTCCGGCGCAAATAAAGCGAATTGCGTTAGTTGATGATGTTATCACTACCGGAGCGACAATGGAGGCAATTTGTCGTTGCCTGATGCAACAGGAGTTGGCAGAAATTCAGGTATGGGCATTGTGTAGAACGCAAAAATGATTTTTCCTTTTGGTTTAATTGAGTGAGGGAGTAGAAAAAATTTTAGATTAGGCGTATTATTCCCGACCATATCAGTCAAGTATTAACAAAAAGGATAGATAAATTATGCAGCAAATTGTGATTTCCAGTGCGGCACAGGCACATTTCCGTAAACTGCTTGATCAACAGGAAGAGGGAACAAATATCCGTATTTTTGTCGTTAATCCGGGTACACCGAATGCGGAATGCGGGGTGTCTTATTGTCCGAAATCAGCAGTTGAAGCAACAGACCATGAAATGAAATATGAAACATTTTCAGCGTTTGTTGATGAGTTAAGTTTGCCGTTTTTGGAGGATGCGGAAATTGATTTTGTGACTGATGAAATGGGGTCACAATTAACTTTAAAAGCACCGAATGCCAAAATGCGTAAAGTAGCGGATGATGCACCATTAATTGAACGTGTTGAATATGTTATTCAAACACAGATTAATCCGCAGTTGGCAAACCACGGCGGACGCATAACTTTGATTGAAATTACGGATAAAGGGGAAGCAATCCTTCAGTTCGGCGGCGGTTGTAATGGCTGTTCAATGGTTGATGTCACCTTGAAAGACGGTGTAGAAAAACAGCTATTGGCACAGTTTGAAGGTGAGTTAACCGGCGTGAAAGATGTTACTGAACATCAACGCGGCGAACACTCTTATTATTAATAAAATATTCAATGGCAGGATCATTTCCTGCCATATTGATATTGTCGACAAATCCCTTTCTTGTAGCAGTTTTTGCTAGTTTCTTGTAAAATCTTGCGGTTTATTTGATTAACCAACCATTTTATTAAAATTATCCATTTATGAAGAATATCCGTAATTTCTCAATTATTGCTCACATCGATCACGGTAAGTCCACACTTTCGGATCGTCTTATTCAAATTTGTGGCGGTTTAAGTGACCGTGAAATGGAAGCGCAAGTATTGGATTCGATGGACTTGGAGCGTGAACGTGGGATTACTATTAAAGCGCAAAGCGTAACCTTAAACTACACGGCGAAAAATGGTGAAACTTATCAGTTAAATTTTATTGATACGCCGGGGCACGTCGATTTTTCTTATGAGGTTTCTCGTTCATTGGCGGCTTGTGAGGGGGCATTATTGGTGGTTGATGCCGGGCAAGGTGTGGAAGCACAGACGTTAGCGAACTGTTACACTGCAATTGAGATGGATCTTGAGGTTGTGCCGATCTTGAATAAGATTGATTTGCCAGCAGCCGATCCGGAAAGAGTGGCGGAAGAGATTGAGGATATTGTCGGGATTGATGCGATTGATGCGGTTCGTTGTTCGGCGAAAACCGGCGTTGGGGTTGAGGATGTGTTGGAAGAGATTGTTAAACGTATTCCGGCACCACAAGGTGATCCTGAAGCGCCGCTACAAGCGTTAATCATTGATTCGTGGTTTGATAATTATTTAGGGGTTGTTTCCCTCGTTCGTATTAAAAATGGCACCTTAAAGAAAGGTGATAAGATTAAAGTAATGAGCACCGGGCAAAGTTATGGTGTTGATAGACTTGGTATTTTTACGCCTAAACAGGTTGATACGAATGAATTATCATGTGGAGAAGTCGGTTGGGTTGTTTGCGGTATTAAAGATATTCTTGGCGCACCGGTAGGGGATACGCTGACATTACAACATAATCCGGCTGCAAAACCGTTGCCGGGTTTTAAGAAAGTAAAACCGCAAGTATATGCCGGTTTATTCCCGGTGAGTTCCGATGACTATGAAGCATTCCGAGATGCATTAGGAAAATTAAGCTTAAATGATGCATCACTGTTTTATGAACCGGAAAATTCAAGTGCGCTTGGTTTTGGTTTCCGTTGCGGTTTCTTGGGTTTGCTTCATATGGAAATTATCCAAGAACGTTTGGAACGTGAATATGATCTGGATTTAATTACCACTGCGCCGACAGTAATTTATGAAGTGGCAATGACTAATGGCGAGGT
This sequence comes from Gallibacterium sp. ZY190522, assembly GCF_054166015.1. NCBI lineage: Bacteria > Pseudomonadati > Pseudomonadota > Gammaproteobacteria > Pasteurellales > Pasteurellaceae > Gallibacterium > Gallibacterium sp. ZY190522. Next base: position 2,066,611 of record NZ_CM135118.1, on the reverse strand, counting down.
CATTTATGTCGATAGTCCGGCAAAATTGCCGCCGATAAATAATATTGCTGAAATCAGAGAGCCGATTGCTGAGTGTAATATGTTATTGCCGCAGGAGTATCTTGGTAACGTGATTACGTTGTGTGTTGAGAAACGTGGCGTGCAGACGCATATGGTGTATCACGGCAATCAGGTGGCATTGACGTATGAAATGCCAATGGGCGAAGTGGTGTTGGATTTCTTCGATCGTTTGAAATCAACTTCACGCGGTTATGCTTCATTGGATTATTCATTTAAACGTTTCCAAGCGGCGGATATGGTGCGGGTGGATATTATGATTAATGGCGAACGTGTAGACGCTTTAGCCTTGATTGTTCATAAAGATAATGCGCCTTATCGTGGTCGAGAGTTGGTGGAAAAAATGAAAGAGCTTATTCCTCGCCAACAATTTGATATTGCAATTCAGGCAGCCATTGGCAACCATATTATTGCACGCTCAACGGTTAAACAGTTACGGAAAAACGTGTTGGCAAAATGTTATGGTGGGGATGTCAGCCGTAAGAAGAAACTGTTACAGAAACAAAAAGAGGGTAAAAAACGGATGAAATCACTTGGTAATGTTGAAGTCCCTCAAGAGGCGTTTTTGGCGATTCTACACGTTGGAAAAGATAAATAAGGAGCAAGTATGTCAAACTTTTTCTTGCCTATTTTGTTAGTCGTTGGATTTATCCTGTGGAAAGTATTGGATTATTTTCAACTGCCGAACACATTTACCATTTTGTTGATTGTGTTCTCGGTGTTATCAGGTATTTTCTGGTGTCATCAACGTTTTGTGTTGAAGCCGAAACGTCAACGTCAAATTGCCAGAGCGGAACAGCGTAGCGGTAAACAGCTAACTGATGAAGAAAAAGCGAGAATTGAGCCAATTTCAGAAGGTGCGGAATTTATTGCTTCATTATTTCCGGTGTTGGCAGTAGTATTAATTGTGCGTTCTTTTTTATATGAACCGTTCCAAATTCCTTCGGGCTCAATGGAGCCGACTTTAAGAGTCGGGGATTTTTTATTGGTCAATAAATATGAGTACGGCATTAAAGATCCGGTTTTTCAAGAGAAATGGGTTGCGCTAGGTGAGCCGAAACGTGGAGACGTTATTGTTTTTAAAGCACCAATGCAGCCGAATGTGGATTATATTAAACGTGTTATCGGATTACCGGGCGATCATATTAAATACGATCAGCAGAATGGTGTTTTAACGGTAACACCGGCTTGTGGGCAGGATCTTTGCGAAAGCCAAACTTATCAGTATGAAGGGGTTGAGCCTAATCCGGAATTCGTATATCACGGTAATGCTCAAATTGAACGAACTGAAATAGGTGCAGTAACGCATCAAATTTTACTGAATCCGGATCGTTTTAATTATGATCCTTACTATTTCAAACAGGATGGAAATGCTGTCGGTGAATGGACGGTGCCGGAAGGTGAGTATTTTGTGATGGGTGATAACCGCGATAACAGTAATGACAGTCGTTTTTGGGGATTTGTGCCGGAAAGGAATATTGTTGGTAAAGCGACGGTGATTTGGTTAAGTTTAGATAAAAAAGAAGGTGAGTGGCCGAGTGGTATTCGGACTGATCGTTTCTTTAAACAAATTAAATAGTTATGAATAATCAACATCTAGATAGATTACAAAATAAATTGAGTTATCAATTTAAAAAAATGGCGTTATTGCAACAAGCATTAACACATCGCAGTGCGGCAAGCGAACATAATGAACGTTTAGAGTTTTTAGGCGATTCAATTTTGAATTTTACGATTGGTGAGGCGTTATATCATCAATTTCCTAAATCCGCTGAAGGAGATTTAAGCCGAATGCGTGCAACATTAGTCAGGGAGCAGACTTTAGCGCAGATCGCAATAGAATTCGATTTGGGTGAATATTTGAAATTGGGGCCGGGTGAATTAAAAAGCGGTGGTTATCGTAGAAGCTCAATTCTTTCCGATTGTGTGGAGGCGATTATTGGCGCGATTTATTTGGACAGCAATTTTGAGAAAGTGAAGGAAACCATTTTAAAATGGTATCAGCAACGCTTAGCAGATATTAAGCCGGGCGATAATCAAAAAGATCCGAAAACACGTTTACAGGAATATCTACAGGGTATTCGTCAACCTCTGCCAACTTATAAAGTGGTGGAAATTAAAGGTGAAGCGCATAATCAAACTTTTAAAGTGACCTGTAAGATTCCACAATCTGAAACTTTATTTGAAGGCGTCGGCAGTAGTCGTCGTAAAGCAGAACAAGCTGTGGCAGAGAAAATTTTGTCTGCATTGAAAATAAAATAAATGAGAGCATAATGACAGTAGATCATCAAACAGATAATCAACAAGAAACCTATTGTGGTTTTATCGCTATTGTTGGGCGGCCGAATGTCGGTAAATCAACACTATTAAATAAAATTTTAGGGCAAAAAATATCCATTACTTCAAGAAAAGCTCAAACTACACGCCATCGTATTGTTGGAATTGATACGGATGGTGCGTATCAAGCGGTATATGTTGATACTCCGGGACTTCATATTGAAGAGAAACGTGCGATTAACCGTTTGATGAATCGTGCGGCGAGTAGTGCAATTGGAGATGTAGATTTAATCATTTTTGTTGTTGATGGTACCCATTGGACTGATGATGATGAAATGGTGTTGACAAAATTACGCAGTGCGAAAGCGCCGGTAGTGTTGGCCATCAATAAAATTGATAATGTGAAAAATAAAGATGAATTGTTGCCTTTCATTCAGCAATTGACAGAAAAGTTTTCATTTAAAGAGGTTGTGCCTATTTCGGCACAGCGAGGCAATAATGTGCATCAATTAAAAGCGATTGTGCGTCAATTTTTACACAAAGGCGTTCACCATTTTCCTGAGGAGTATGTTACCGACCGTTCTCAACGTTTTATGGCATCAGAAATCATTCGTGAGAAGTTAATGCGTTTTATGGGAGAAGAGTTGCCTTATTCCGTTACAGTAGAAATTGAGCAATTTAAAATTAATGAACGTGGCACTTATGAAATTAATGGATTAATTTTAGTTGAACGTGATGGACAGAAAAAAATGGTGATTGGTCATCAGGGTCAAAAATTAAAAACGATTGGAACGGAAGCTCGACAGGATATGCAACGATTATTCGATGCGAAAGTGCATTTGGAACTTTGGGTTAAAGTGAAAAGTGGTTGGGCTGATGATGAGCGGGCGTTAAGAAGTCTAGGCTATATGGATGACTAAAAAAGAAAACCTCAAAAAGCAAGCAGATTTTTGAGGTTTTTTATTCATTAAGCACTCACTTTTTGAATTAATGCAGAAATGTCGTCAGGGAAGTTTTCGGCTTGGGCAAATTGCGCAATCTGTTGGTGATGATATTGTCTTCCATCATACACTACCACGATACTGGTATCCCCTACTTGTAAATAATGGGTTTCACCAAATTCGGTATATCTGGTTGCACCAATACTGATAATTGCTTGAGAAGGATAATTGGCTTGTTTCAACAATTCGGGAATGTCATTCATAGGGCCTTGATCAGGCTGATTATTCATTCTGTCAATTAGCCAATCTACTAATTTTTGATTGAAATAATTATAGCCGGATATAGGGCTATCTATACCGTATGCAGTCAAGATATCATTTCTTTTGTGAAAACAAGCAATACGATAATGATCTAGTTTGCCACCTTTATCTATAGAATTGACATCTAAAAAGCGACTCGAAATGCCTTTTGACGCATTTCCCCAATTCTTTTTTTCACAAATTTTCTTGGCATTAGGTTTTCGGATGGAGCAATCATTATAAGCTGCAAAAGCAAAAGGCGATAAAGCGATGACTTTTTTGTTGCTGTCATAACTAATATTAAATAGTATGGCAACTTCTGGCTCTATTTGTAAATTATCTGCACCCACAGGGACTTGAATGGTTGAGGATGAAAGCGGAAAAGTTGCTAAAAAATTATCGGCATTAGGTACATAAAAAGGAAAAATAGCTTTCGGTTGAGAAGCCTCTTTTGTTACAACCTGTTCAAAATCTTTTGCTTCACCAGCTTGTTCTAAATGCCCAGCAAAGTTACCGGCTACTCCGAAGCCGATAAATTGAGTTAAGTCCATAGTTATCTCCATAGTAGTAAAAAATACAGATTAAAAAGAAAATTGATGTAAAACAACACATTTTGCAGAAATTCTAGGCAGTTAAATAAAAAAGTGTGATATTCGTCATAAAAACAGTTGCAAGGCATAAAAAAATCCCTATAATGCCGCCTCACGCGACAAGAGAGGATAAACATTGGCTCAAAAGCGAAGATAATATCCTAGAAAGTGAAAAAAGCTTGAAAAAATCTTGTTGACAATAAAGGTCAAGAAACGTAGTATAGACGACCTTGTCGCAATAATGCGACCTGTTCTTTAAAAAACTATCAGACAATCTGTGTGGGCATTCGTAGATAACAAAAAGAGAACCTGAAAAAGATTCAGGGCGAGGCAAAAGCTAAGTCCAAAAGAAATTATCTTGAATGCTGAAGAATCAATTCAAAACGATGAAGTCAGTGATTTAAGAGCGAGATTAAATTGAAGAGTTTGATCATGGCTCAGATTGAACGCTGGCGGCAGGCTTAACACATGCAAGTCGAACGGTAACATTAAAATAGCTTGCTATTTTAGATGACGAGTGGCGGACGGGTGAGTAAGGCTTGGGGATCTGGCTTATGGAGGGGGATAACCATTGGAAACGATGGCTAATACCGCATAGTATCGAGAGATGAAAGGGGTGGTTACGGTCACCTGCCAAAGGATGAACCCAAGTGAGATTAGGTAGTTGGTGGGGTAAAGGCCTACCAAGCCTGCGATCTCTAGCTGGTCTGAGAGGATGGCCAGCCACACTGGGACTGAGACACGGCCCAGACTCCTACGGGAGGCAGCAGTGGGGAATATTGCGCAATGGGGGGAACCCTGACGCAGCCATGCCGCGTGAATGAAGAAGGCCTTCGGGTTGTAAAGTTCTTTCGGTGGTGAGGAAGGTTAATATGTTAATAGCATATTGATTTGACGTTAGCCACAGAAGAAGCACCGGCTAACTCCGTGCCAGCAGCCGCGGTAATACGGAGGGTGCGAGCGTTAATCGGAATAACTGGGCGTAAAGGGCACGCAGGCGGGACGTTAAGTGAGATGTGAAAGCCCCGGGCTTAACCTGGGAACAGCATTTCATACTGTCGTTCTAGAGTACTCTAGGGAGGGGTAGAATTCCACGTGTAGCGGTGAAATGCGTAGAGATGTGGAGGAATACCGAAGGCGAAGGCAGCCCCTTGGGGAGATACTGACGCTCATGTGCGAAAGCGTGGGGAGCAAACAGGATTAGATACCCTGGTAGTCCACGCTGTAAACGATGTCGATTTGGGGGTTGGGTGTAAACTTGGCTCTCGAAGCAAACGTGATAAATCGACCGCCTGGGGAGTACGGCCGCAAGGTTAAAACTCAAATGAATTGACGGGGGCCCGCACAAGCGGTGGAGCATGTGGTTTAATTCGATGCAACGCGAAGAACCTTACCTACTCTTGACATCCTAAGGAGGCTTTAGAGATAGAGCTGTGCTTTCGAGAACTTAGAGACAGGTGCTGCATGGCTGTCGTCAGCTCGTGTTGTGAAATGTTGGGTTAAGTCCCGCAACGAGCGCAACCCTTATTCTTTGTTACCAACGGGTAGAGCCGGGGACTCAAAGGAGACTGCCAGTGACAAGCTGGAGGAAGGTGGGGATGACGTCAAGTCATCATGGCCCTTACGAGTAGGGCTACACACGTGCTACAATGGTGCATACAGAGGGAGGCGAAGTAGCGATATGGAGCGAAACTCAGAAAGTGCATCGTAGTCCGGATTGGAGTCTGCAACTCGACTCCATGAAGTCGGAATCGCTAGTAATCGCAAATCAGAATGTTGCGGTGAATACGTTCCCGGGCCTTGTACACACCGCCCGTCACACCATGGGAGTGGGTTGTACCAGAAGTAGATAGCTTAACCTATTGGAGGGCGTTTACCACGGTATGATTCATGACTGGGGTGAAGTCGTAACAAGGTAACCGTAGGGGAACCTGCGGTTGGATCACCTCCTTAAAAGAAAGGGTTTGAAGTGTTAGCTATGCGTGTTCACACAGATTGTTTGATAGGGAAGAAGACACACCTACGATGGGTCTGTAGCTCAGGTGGTTAGAGCGCACCCCTGATAAGGGTGAGGTCGGTGGTTCAAGTCCACTCAGACCCACCATGAGCGAAGGTTTATGGGCGTAGGGAAGTACGACGAGGGGATATAGCTCAGCTGGGAGAGCGCCTGCTTTGCACGCAGGAGGTCAGCGGTTCGATCCCGCTTATCTCCACCAAGTCGGACGGATGAACGACACGTGATTTATTATCATTTTGACGGTCGGTCTATTAAAAGATGAATAGGCTATAAGACGTCAGAGAAGGATATCGGAGGAAGATATCAGAGAAAAGAGTGATAATAAATGACGTAAGTCGAATTGTTCTTTAAAAAACGAGACACAAGCTGAAAACTGAGAAAACTCAAAAGAGCGAACTAAAGCCGAGAGGTAGCGTAAGAAAGCGCAAGAATCCTTGAGGTTGTATAGTTAAGTGACTAAGCGTACACGGTGGATGCCTTGGCAATCAGAGGCGAAGAAGGACGTGCTAATCTGCGAAAAGCGTGGGGGAGCTGATAAGGAGCGTTAATCCCACGATATCCGAATGGGGAAACCCGATAGATGAAGAATCTATCATTGTTGTCTGAATTCATAGGGCAACAAGGCAAACCGGGAGAACTGAAACATCTAAGTACCCCGAGGAAAAGAAATCAACCGAGATTCTGTGAGTAGCGGCGAGCGAAAGCGGAGGAGCCAGCGAGTGATAGCATAAGTTTTAGGAGAATTGTCTGGGAAGGCAAGCGAGAGAGGGTGACAGCCCCGTATCCGAAAAGACGGATGTGGTACTAAGCACGCGAGAAGTAGGGCGGGACACGAGGAATCCTGTTTGAAGAAGGGGGGACCATCCTCCAAGGCTAAATACTCCTGATTGACCGATAGTGGACCAGTACCGTGAGGGAAAGGCGAAAAGAACCCCGGGAGGGGAGTGAAAAAGAACCTGAAACCGTGTACGTACAAGCAGTGGGAGCCTGAAAGGGTGACTGCGTACCTTTTGTATAATGGGTCAGCGACTTATATTTTGTAGCGAGGTTAACCGGATAGGGGAGCCGAAGGGAAACCGAGTCTTAACTGGGCGGTTAGTTGCAAGATATAGACCCGAAACCCGGTGATCTAGCCATGGGCAGGAAGAAGGTTGGGTAACACTAACTGGAGGACCGAACCGACTACTGTTGAAAAAGTAGCGGATGACCTGTGGCTGGGGGTGAAAGGCCAATCAAACCGGGAGATAGCTGGTTCTCCCCGAAATCTATTTAGGTAGAGCCTTATATGAATACCTTCGGGGGTAGAGCACTGTTTCGGCTAGGGGTCCATCCCGGATTACCAACCCGATGCAAACTGCGAATACCGAAGAGTAATGTATAGGAGACACACGGCGGGTGCTAACGTTCGTCGTGGAGAGGGAAACAACCCAGACCGCCAGCTAAGGTCCCAAAGTCTATATTAAGTGGGAAACGAAGTGGAAAGGCTTAGACAGCTAGGATGTTGGCTTAGAAGCAGCCATCATTTAAAGAAAGCGTAATAGCTCACTAGTCGAGTCGGTCTGCGCGGAAGATGTAACGGGGCTAAAATATAGCACCGAAGCTGCGGCATCAGGCGTATCACACATACGCCTTACGATTAACACCTTGCGAAGCAAGGTGGTCAAGCGACTTACACGTTGAGGTGTGAGCGGGAGGGATAATCGAAGAGAGGAATATGTGTGATACGTCTGTTGGGTAGGGGAGCGTTGTGTAAGCTGAAGAAGGTGGTTCGAGAGGGCTGCTGGAGGTATCACAAGTGCGAATGCTGACATAAGTAACGATAAAGCGGGTGAAAGGCCCGCTCGCCGGAAGACCAAGGTTTCCTGTCCAACGTTAATCGGGGCAGGGTGAGTCGGCCCCTAAGGCGAGGCTGAGAAGCGTAGTCGATGGGAAATGGGTTAATATTCCCATACTTGGATAAACTGCGATGTGGGGACGGAGCAGGTTAGGTTAGCGTACGGATGGAAGAGTACGTTTAAGTTGGTAGGTGGGGTGTTTAGGTAAATCCGGGCACCTGATAACACTGAGAGATGATGACGAGGCTCTACGGAGCTGAAGTAACTGATACCCAACTTCCAGGAAAAGCCACTAAGCGAAAGGTTTATCTAAACCGTACTGGAAACCGACACAGGTGGTCAGGTAGAGAATACTAAGGCGCTTGAGAGAACTCGGGTGAAGGAACTAGGCAAAATAGCACCGTAACTTCGGGAGAAGGTGCGCTGGCGTAGTGTGAAGTTCTTCGCGAATGGAGCATGAACCAGTCGAAGCGACGAGCTGGCTGCAACTGTTTAATAAAAACACAGCACTCTGCAAACACGAAAGTGGACGTATAGGGTGTGATGCCTGCCCGGTGCTGGAAGGTTAATTGATGGTGTCATCGAAAGAGAAGCACCTGATCGAAGCCCCAGTAAACGGCGGCCGTAACTATAACGGTCCTAAGGTAGCGAAATTCCTTGTCGGGTAAGTTCCGACCTGCACGAATGGCATAATGATGGCCAGGCTGTCTCCACCCGAGACTCAGTGAAATTGAAATCGCCGTGAAGATGCGGTGTACCCGCGGCTAGACGGAAAGACCCCGTGAACCTTTACTATAGCTTGACACTGAACCTTGAATTTTAATGTGTAGGATAGGTGGGAGACTGCGAAGCGGTAACGCCAGTTATCGTGGAGTCGTTGTTGAAATACCACCCTTTAACGTTTGATGTTCTAACGAAGCGCTCGGGACGAGTGTTCGGACAGTGTCTGGTGGGTAGTTTGACTGGGGCGGTCTCCTCCCAAAGCGTAACGGAGGAGCACGAAGGTTGGCTAATGACGGTCGGACATCGTCAGGTTAGTGCAATGGTAGAAGCCAGCTTAACTGCGAGACGGACAAGTCGAGCAGGTACGAAAGTAGGTCATAGTGATCCGGTGGTTCTGAATGGAAGGGCCATCGCTCAACGGATAAAAGGTACTCCGGGGATAACAGGCTGATACCGCCCAAGAGTTCATATCGACGGCGGTGTTTGGCACCTCGATGTCGGCTCATCACATCCTGGGGCTGAAGTAGGTCCCAAGGGTATGGCTGTTCGCCATTTAAAGTGGTACGCGAGCTGGGTTTAGAACGTCGTGAGACAGTTCGGTCCCTATCTGCCGTGGGCGTTGGAGGATTGAGGGGGGTTGCTCCTAGTACGAGAGGACCGGAGTGAACGCACCGCTGGTGTTCCAGTTGTTTCGCCAGAAGCATTGCTGGGTAGCTAAGTGCGGAAGAGATAAGTGCTGAAAGCATCTAAGCACGAAACTTGCCCCGAGATGAGTTCTCCCTGACATAGAGTCAGTAAGGGTTGTTGAAGACGACGACGTAGATAGGTGGGGTGTATAAGCGGTGTGAGCCGTTGAGCTAACCCATACTAATTGCCCGAGAGGCTTAACTATACAACGCTGAAGGGTTTTTGCGGGGCGCATAAAAAGCCAAACGCAAGAAGAAAAACGAAAAGCAAGGAAAGCGAAAAGAAAAAAGAGAAGAAGGTAGACAGCTTGTGTTAAGTTGAGAGAGAGGCGCGAAGCGTCGAGGAAAGAACAAGAAAAGATAATAGGATATAGACAGAATAAACAGATACACTGCGAAAAGCAAAAGCAAAAGCAAAAGCAAAAGCAAAAGCAAAAGCAAAAGCAAAAGCAAAAGCAAAAGCAAAAGCAAAAGCAAAAGCAAAAGCAAAAGCAAAAGCAAAAGCAAAAGCAAAAGCAAAAGCAAAAGCAAAAGCAAAAGCAAAAGCAAAAGCAAAAGCAAAAGCAAAAGCGAGAGAAAGAGAAGTAGTGTATAGACAGGATAATCCTGGCGGCGAGAATGCAATAGCACCACCTGACTCCATGCCGAACTCAGAAGTGAAATGTTGTAATGCCGATGGTAGTGTGGGGATTCCCCATGTGAGAGTAGGTCACTGCCAGGTTTTAAATTTAGAGAAGAAACGCTAACCGAAAGGTTAGCGTTTTTTTTATGTTGTTTTACATTAAAGTGCTTGCTTTGAGAGAGGTGAAAGAATGAATTTACGGAAAGTTCTTTTATCTTGTTTTATTTTGGATTTCATAGAAAGTTTCTTCATAAATAGGATTGGTATAGTATAGATGTATTCTAAGTGATAAAATTTTGTTCAATAATGCATAAAACATTTTTGAGGCAGAAACTTACCGTGCATAATTGCTTGGCAAACTCCTCGTAAAATTATGTTTATATTTTTTAAGTAAGAAGAGTGGAGAAAACCAATACGCTTATTCATTGTAATTAGCATACTATTTATTTTATATAAAGAGAATTAATTAGATTGGGTAAAAATAGTAGGTTTTAATTCTTCTGCTAATTGTTTTAATGCAGTTAATAATTGATCTACTACAGCTTGGTCTTGTGCTTCATACTCCAATAAACTTGCTGCCAGTCCAAATTTATTAGGTAAAGCAATACCATAGCAATACATCCCTTTTCTTAATTGCCCATTATCTATGGCATATCCTTGTTTTCTTATTTGGCTCATTTCTTGTTGAATTTGTTCAATACTGGTTACACCTGTATCAGTAAAAGGTGCGGGTAAATTTTCTAATAATGGTGCTAATTGTGCATCAGTAAATGTACTTAAAATTGCTTTTCCGGTCGCTGTAAATATTGCTGGGAAATGCATCCCTATTTTGAAAGTAATCCCCAAAGGTAAAGAGCTATTTTTACAAGCAAGATAGATAACTTGATCTTGATTAAGAGTGGAGAGCGTTAATGTATAGGGTTCCAATTCAGGAAATTGTTTAATGGCTTGATAAAATTTACTGATCATATCCTGTTCTGCAACAAGAGCGTTTGCCCATTGAAGAATTTTGGTTCCTAACATAAATTGCTGATTTTCATTTTTTTGTACAACGCCATTATCCAACATTGTATGGAGAAGATTGTGTACGGAACTTCTTGGTAAATTTAATAATTTACTCACTTCCGCAGCGGAGATCGGCTGTGTTTGTTCACTTAAAAAATTCAAAATTTGAATTGCTTTTTGTAGTGCCGGAACAAGGCTATTTTTATTTTCTTTTTCCATTTTATTAACAAACTGTTGACTTTTTTTACGAGTTGTCGTTATTATCATATTCACAATATGAAATGACTGTTCAGTATTCTGAATAATTATCATATAAAAGGGCAAAAAAAGCAAATTTATTCTAATAGACAGACAGGAGTGTTGAAATGAACGACTTAATTACTCGAATGAGAGATGCAATTCCAAATGGTGCCAGCGTAATGTGCGATTGGTTTGTAGATTCTGCATCCAATGCAATTATCAAAACAACAGATGGAAGAGAAATGATTGATTTCTATGGTGGTATCGGTGTATTAAATATCGGTCACTGTCATCCAAAAGTTATGGCTGCAGTACGTGCACAATTAGATCATTTTTCACACACTTCATTCCAAATCGTTCCTTATACTAGCTATATTGAGCTTGCAGAACGCATTAATGCACTAGTTCCTATTGATGGAAAAGTGAAAAGCCAGTTCTTCTCTACCGGTGCGGAAGCTGTTGAAAATGCAGTGAAAGTAGCAAGAGCCTACACAAAACGTAATGGTGTTATTGCTTTTGGTGGTGCGTTCCACGGACGTACTCTATTAACATTGGCTTTAACCGGTAAAGTTAATCCATATCAAGCAGATTTCGGTGCTATGCCTGCCGGTATTTATCACGCACTTTATCCATCAAAAACACAAAATATTAGTGTTGATGATGCGATTAAGAGTATTAAACGTATTTTCAAAAGCGATATTGCACCGACAGATGTAGCAGCAATCATTCTTGAACCGGTTCAAGGCGAAGGCGGTTTCAATGTATGTCCTCCGGAATTTATGCGTAAAGTTCGTGAAATTTGTGATGAACACGGCATTGTAATGATTGCAGATGAGGTTCAATCAGGATTTGCAAGAAGCGGTAAACTCTTTGCAATGGAACATTTTGATGTAAAACCGGATGTAATGACTATGGCGAAAAGTTTGGCCGGTGGTTTTGTGCTTAGTGGCATTGCAGGTAAAGCTGAAATTCTTGATGTGGCTCGTCGTGGTGGTTTAGGCGGTACTTATGCAGGTAACCCTTTAGGTGTTACTGCGGCTTTAGCGGTATTAGATGTTATTAAAGAAGAAAAAATCTTAGAACGCTCTCAACTATTAGGTGATAGCCTTCGTAAGTTCCTTGCTGATCTTAATGCACCTGAAGTTACTGATATTCGCGGTCTTGGTTCAATGGTTGCGGTTGAATTTGGTGATGATGAAAATCCAAATAGCGCATTTGCAAGCAAAGTACAAAAAATTGCAATGGAAAATAACTTAGTACTGCTTACTTGTGGTGTGCACGGTAATGTTATTCGTTTCCTTTATCCAATTACTATTGAGGATGAGTTGTTTGATCGTGCATTGTCAATTCTCAAAAATGCGATTGAACAAGCTAGAAAGGAACTTGCTTAATCACTTTCTATAAAGGAGAAAAAGATGAAATCACTTCAAGCATTGTTACAACATAAGGATGTGAGTTTTACTCAGCAGCCTGATTGGATTGAAGTTACTAATCCTGCAAATGGTGATGTATTAGCATATGTGAAGAAAACTTCAGCTGATCAGGTTAATGCGCTGATCGAGAAAGCTGCTATTGCTCAGAAAAAATGGGCTGCAAAAACAGCATTGGAACGTGCTGATGTTCTTTGGCAATGGTATTACTTAGTAAAACAAAACAAAGAAGCATTGGCAAAAATTATGACAATGGAACAAGGTAAGAGCTTAACCGAATCACGTGGGGAAATCGACTATGCTGCTTCCTTTATTCGTTGGTTTGCGGAAGAAGCACGCCGTATTGATGGTGATATTTTAACCAGCACGAAAGTATCACAAAAATTATTGGTGATTAAACAACCTATCGGAGTGACTGCGGCGATTACGCCTTGGAATTTTCCGGCTGCGATGATTACTCGTAAAGCGGCACCAGCATTAGCAGTAGGCTGTGCGATGTTGGTTAAACCGGCTAGCCAAACACCATTAAGTGCTTATGCTCAAGCTTTATTGGCTTATCAGGCTGGCATACCGGAAGATCTGTTCGTAATCGTAAATGGTAATGCCAGTGATATTAGCAATGCATTTGCCAATAATTCGATAGTAAGAAAAATTAGCTTTACTGGTTCAACTGAAGTAGGGGCAAAAATCTTTAGTAGCAGTGCGAAAGATATTAAGAAATTAAGCCTTGAACTTGGTGGAAATGCACCATTTATCGTGTTTGATGATGCTAATTTGGATAAAGCCGTTGATGGTTTAATTGCAAGTAAATTTAGAAATAGTGGGCAAACCTGTGTATGTACTAACCGTACTTATGTTCAAGCTGGTGTTTACGATGAATTTTGTCATCGTTTAGTGGCTAAAGTAGCTGAACTTAAATTAGGTAACGGTTTGGAAGAGGGTGTTAATCAAGGTCCTCTCATTGACGCTAAAGCTGTAAGAAAAGTAGAAGAACATATTGCTGATGCTGTATCAAAAGGTGCAGTTTGCCTTATTGGAGGTAAGCGTAGTGAATTAGGTTTTAGTTTTTTTGAGCCGACAGTGTTGTCAAATGTGACTCAGCAGATGGTTGTTGCAAAGGAAGAAACTTTTGGTCCGCTTTGCCCTGTTTTTAAATTTACTGATGAAAAAGAAGTGATTTCTTATGCTAATGATACCGAATTTGGTTTGGCTAGTTACTTGTATACACAAGATACTACAAGACAATGGCGAGTATCCGAAGCATTGGAATACGGTATGGTTGGTATTAATACTGGCTTAATCAGTAATGAAGTTGCGCCATTTGGTGGCGTAAAAGCGAGCGGTATTGGGCGCGAAGGTAGTAAATACGGAGCAGACGAGTATCTTGAGTTGAAATATCTATGCGTTGATTTAAGTGAATAATCATAAAAATTGAGGCGTGTTTTTCTTACTATTATTTTATGCAAACACAACATTTTTATTAAAACACGCCTTTAATTTATCTTTATATACAGGAGGCAAGCTATGTCTAATGGCTTAAAAACGGCAAAAATTACCTTTGCCGAAGGGATGGCTATGATTGTAGGTACCAACATCGGTGCCGGCATTTTATCGGTTTCATATGCTGCACGTAAAGCAGGTTATATGCCATTACTCTTTTGGTTGATTGTCGTTGGCATCATTACTACTATCACAATGTTGTATGTAGCCGAAGCAACATTACGAACCCAACAGCACGAGCAGTTAACCGGATTAGCACACCGTTATATTGGTAAAATGGGAGCGTGTTTAATGTTTGCCTCAGTAACGATTAATGCGCTTGGTGCGTTAATTGCTTACATGAATGGTAGCGGCGATTTATTGCACTCATTATTCGGCATTAATAAAAAATTAGGTAGTATTATTTTCTTTATACCGGCGACCTTAATTTTATATCTTGGCTTAAAAGCTTTGGGGCGAAGTGAAAAAGTTATTACTTCATTAATGGTATTAATGTTGGTTGTGCTTATTGGTGCAACATTCGCGTTCCCAACTACTGATTTTAGTCGAATTTTTGACGGCAGCTGGCATTATATGATTCCGGTATTTAATTTAGTTGTGTTTATTTATTGTGCACAATATATTGTTCCAGAAATGGCGCGAGGTTTAGCGCACAAACCACAGTTGCTTCCTCGAGCAATTATTACTGGGATGTTTATTACTTTCGTTTTAATTGCTTTGGTACCGTTATCTGTCATTTCTCTTAATGGACTAGAAAATATTAGCCAGGTCGCAACAATTAGTTGGGGAGAAGCATTGGGAAGTTGGGCATTTTTTATGGCTAACGGCTTTGCTTTATTTGCGATGTTAACCTCTTATTGGGGAATTGGCGGTAGCTTCTTAACTAATATTGCGGATCGTTTTGATCTTCCTGTGGATAGTAATCGCTTGGTTCGTACCGGTGTAGTTGCGTTGGTTGCAGTACCACCGCTGTGGTTGGCTTATAGTGGAATGGTTGGTTTTGTGGATGCGCTCTATTTTGCTGGCGTATTCAGTGGAGTGGTATTGAGTATTGTGCCTTATCTTATTGTTAAAGGCGCAAGAAAATCTGGTAATAAAGAACCAGAATGGCAATGCCCGAAAGTACTTACTTCGCCTGTTATCTATATCACTATTTTCATTATGTATAGCGCCAGTGCAGTGTATGCAGTGCTAGCTAAGTTGTCACTATTGCCGGCAGGCTGGTGATTTAGTACACATAAACATTGCGATGCAGATAAGAGATATATAAAGCCGGTAAAGAAAACTGGCTTTATTTTTTATAGGCAAACTTCCTTTTTAATTTTTTCTATCAGTAATCTATACAAATGGATGATTACTCAGATTGGTGCAGAAAAATAACACAAAAAATCCTTGCTATTTTATTAATGTCGTATAAAATACACAGGCTTTTTTAAGCCATTTGATGTAATCATTTATCAAATGATGGCAATATTTTTGTCATAACAAAATGTTTCCGATTGGGAAACTAAAATAGGTTAGTCGCACTTCTTTCCATTATGCAGTTGGAACTTGAGGTGTGAATTTTTTATTAATTATTTTTTGAAAATGGAGCTCTGGTCTCATGCAGAACCAAAGAATCCGTATCCGCTTAAAAGCATTTGATCATCGTTTAATTGATCAATCTACAGCGGAAATCGTAGAAACGGCAAAACGTACAGGTGCTCAAGTTCGTGGTCCAATTCCACTACCAACCCGTAAAGAACGTTTCACAGTATTGATTTCTCCACACGTAAATAAAGATGCGCGTGATCAATATGAAATCCGTACTCATAAACGTTTGGTTGATATCGTTGAGCCTACTGAAAAAACTGTTGACGCTTTAATGCGTTTGGATCTGGCTGCCGGTGTTGATGTGCAGATCAGCCTAGGTTAATTTAAGAGGTTATTACAATGATTGGTTTAATCGGTCGTAAAGTTGGTATGACTCGTATCTTCAATGAAGACGGCGTGTCTATCCCAGTTACTGTTATCGAAATCGAAGCCAACCGCGTTACTCAAGTGAAAACCCTTGAAACAGATGGCTACTGTGCAGTTCAAGTTACAACTGGCTCAAAAAAAGCAAGTCACGTAACTAAACCTGAAGCAGGCCATTTTGTTAAAGCAGGTGTTGAGGCAGGTCGCGGTTTATGGGAATTCCGTGTGGCTGAAGGTGAAGAATTCACTTTAGGTCAAGAAATTAATGTTGATATCTTCGCAGACGTGAAGAAAGTTGACGTTACTGGTACTTCAAAAGGTAAAGGCTATGCCGGTACAGTAAAACGTTGGAACTTCCGTACTCAAGATGCTACACACGGTAACTCTTTGTCTCACCGTGTTCCGGGATCAATTGGTCAAAACCAAACTCCGGGTCGCGTATTCAAAGGTAAAAAAATGTCTGGTCACTTAGGGAATGAACGTGTAACCGTTCAATCTTTAGAAGTGGTTCGTGTTGATGCTGAACGTAAATTACTATTAGTTAAAGGCGCTGTTCCTGGCGCAACTGGTGGTGATTTAATCGTTAAACCAGCAGTGAAAGCATAAGTCTAGGAGATAGGAATGGAATTAGTAACTAAAGATGCACAAAGTGCATTAACTGTTTCTGAAACTACCTTCGGACGTGAGTTTAACGAAGCGTTGGTTCACCAAGTTGTTGTTGCTTATGCAGCAGGTGCTCGCCAAGGTTCTCGTGCACAAAAATCTCGTGCTGAAGTGTCTGGTTCAGGTAAAAAACCATGGCGTCAAAAAGGAACAGGTCGTGCCCGTTCCGGTGACATTAAAAGCCCAATTTGGCGTTCTGGTGGTGTAACTTTCGCAGCTAAACCACAAGATCACAGCCAAAAAGTGAACAAAAAAATGTATCGCGGTGCAATCAAGAGCATTCTTTCTGAATTAGTTCGTCAAGATCGTTTAGTTGTTGTCGAAAAATTCGAAGTTGAAGCACCAAAAACTAAAGTTTTAGTTCAAAAATTAAAACAAATGGCACTTGATGATGTATTAATCATCACAGCAAATGTAGATGAAAATCTATATTTAGCTGCACGTAATTTATATAAAGTAGATGTACGTGATGTTCAAGGTATCGATCCAGTCAGCCTAATTGCTTTTGAAAAAGTAGTTATGACTGTAGATGCAGTTAAGCAAATTGAGGAGATGTTAGCATGAGTCAAGAACGTTTGCTAAAAGTGCTTAAAGCACCACATATCTCTGAGAAAGCAACAAATAATACTGAGAAGTCAAACACTATCGTTTTCAAAGTTGCATTAGATGCAAATAAAGCAGAGATTGCTCAAGCAGTAGCAGAATTATTTGAAGTGAAAGTGGATTCTGTACGTACAGTGGTAGTAAAAGGTAAAACTAAACGCCACGGTGCAAGAATCGGACGTCGCAGTGACTGGAAAAAAGCTTATGTAACACTTGCTGAAGGTCAAAGCTTAGACCTTGTAGAAAGTGCAGAGTAATCAGAGGAGATAATCAATGGCTATCGTTAAATGTAAGCCGACCTCCGCTGGTCGTCGTCACGTTGTAAAAGTTGTCAATCCTGAATTATATAAGGGTAAACCTTATGCACCACTTTTAGAAAAAAATGCTAAAACTGGTGGTCGTAACAATTTAGGTCGTATTACTACTCGCCATATCGGTGGTGGTCATAAACAACATTACCGTTTAATTGATTTCAAACGTAACAAGTTAGATATCCCAGCGGTGGTAGAGCGTTTAGAATATGATCCAAATCGTTCTGCTAATATTGCATTAGTATTATATAAAGACGGTGAACGTCGTTATATTTTAGCGCCTAAAGGATTGTCTGTTGGAGATCAAATCCAAGCAGGTGCAACAGCAGCAATCAAAGTTGGTAATTCATTACCAATGCGTAGTATTCCGGTTGGTACAACTGTACACAACGTGGAATTAAAACCAGGTAAAGGCGGTCAAATTGCCCGTTCTGCAGGAGCATATGTACAAATCATTGCTCGTGAAGGCAATTATGTAACACTTCGTCTTCGTTCTGGTGAAATGCGTAAAGTATTAGCTGAGTGTCACGCAACCATTGGTGAAGTAGGCAACTCTGAACATATGTTACGCGTATTAGGTAAAGCAGGTGCTAACCGTTGGAGAGGTATTCGTCCAACTGTTCGTGGTACTGCAATGAACCCAGTAGATCACCCACACGGTGGTGGTGAGGGTCGTAACTTTGGTAAACACCCAGTAACTCCTTGGGGCGTCCAAACTAAAGGTAAGAAGACTCGCCATAACAAACGTACTGATAAATATATCGTACGTCGTCGTGGTAAATAATATTAATTAAGTAAAGAGGATAAGCCATGCCACGTTCTCTCAAGAAGGGTCCTTTCCTTGACCTACACTTGTTGAAGAAGGTAGAGAAAGCGGTGGAAAGCGGGGATAAAAAACCAATTAAAACTTGGTCCCGTCGTTCAATGATCATCCCAAGTATGATTGGTTTGACCATCGCAGTCCATAATGGTCGTCAGCACGTTCCTGTTTATGTTACTGATGAAATGATCGGTCATAAATTAGGTGAATTTGCACCGACTCGTACTTACCGCGGTCATGCCGCAGATAAGAAAGCTAAGAAGTAAGGGGTAAAGGATGGAAACTATTGCAAAACATCGTTTCGCTCGCACCTCAGCACAAAAAGCTCGCTTAGTTGCTGATTTAATTCGCGGTAAAAAAGTAGCACAAGCATTAGAAATTCTTACATACACTAATAAAAAAGCAGCAGCTTTAGTGAAGAAAGTGCTTGAGTCAGCTATCGCAAATGCAGAGCACAATGACGGTGCAGATATCGATGATCTTAAAGTCGCGAAAATCTTCGTTGATGAAGGTCCTAGCATGAAACGCGTAATGCCACGTGCTAAAGGTCGCGCAGATCGTATTTTAAAACGTACTAGCCACATTACTGTGGTAGTGTCAGATCGTTAATCAGTAGGAGAATAGCAATGGGTCAAAAAGTTCATCCACATGGTATTCGCCTAGGTATTGTAAAACCTTGGTCATCTACTTGGTACGCGAATACACAAGATTTCGCCGATAATTTAGACGGCGACTTTAAAGTACGTAAATTTTTAACTAAAGAGTTAGCGAATGCATCTGTTTCACGTATCACTATTGAACGTCCAGCAAAAAGTATTCGTGTAACTATTCATACTGCTCGCCCAGGTATCGTTATCGGTAAGAAAGGTGAGGATGTTGAAAAATTACGCAATGCAGTTGCAGCTATTGCAGGTGTTCCAGCGCAAATCAATATCGCGGAAGTTAAAAAACCTGAATTAGATGCAAAATTAGTTGCGGAGAGCATTGCCTCTCAATTAGAACGCCGTGTAATGTTCCGCCGTGCAATGAAACGTGCTGTACAAAATGCAATGCGTTTAGGAGCAAAAGGTATCAAAGTTGAAGTTAGCGGTCGTTTAGGCGGTGCGGAAATCGCTCGTTCTGAATGGTATCGTGAAGGCCGTGTACCATTGCATACTTTACGTGCGGATATCGATTACAATACTGCTGAAGCTAATACTACTTATGGCGTTATCGGCGTCAAAGTATGGATCTTCAAAGGTGAGATTCTTGGTGGAATGGCTGCAGTTATGCAATCAGAACAACAACAACCTGCGGATAAGCCTAAAAAAGCTCCGCGTAAAGGTCGTAAGTAAGGAGATTCGCTAAATGTTGCAACCAAAACGTACTAAATTCCGTAAAATCCACAAAGGTCGTAACCGTGGTATTGCGGCAGGTACTGATGTAAGTTTCGGTACCTTTGGTTTGAAAGCAATTGGACGTGGTCGTTTAACTGCTCGCCAAATCGAGGCAGCTCGTCGTGCGATGACTCGTGCGGTTAAACGTCAAGGTAAAATCTGGATTCGTGTTTTCCCAGATAAACCAATTACTGAAAAACCATTAGAAGTCCGTATGGGTAAAGGTAAAGGTAACGTTGAGTACTGGGTAGCCTTAATCCAACCGGGTAAAGTTCTATATGAAATGGATGGTGTGTCTGAAGAGATCGCAAGAGAAGCTTTTGCATTAGCAGCGGCTAAATTGCCTATTAAGACCACTTTCGTAACTAAGACGGTGATGTAATGAAAGCTCAAGAACTACGTACAAAAAGTGTTGAAGAGCTGAATGCTGAATTGGTTAACTTGTTAGGTGAGCAATTCAAGTTGCGTATGCAAGCAGCCACCGGTCAGCTTCAACAAACTCATCAGTTAAAACAAGTGCGTCGTCAAATTGCAGTTGTTAAGACTATTCTAACTGAGAAGGCGGGTGAGTAATGACTGATAAAATTCGTACAGTACAAGGTAAAGTAATTAGTGATAAGATGGAAAAATCTTTTACTATCGCTATTGAGCGTATGGTTAAACATCCAATTTATGGTAAGTTTATCCGTCGCACTACTAAACTCCACGTACACGATGAAAACAACGAAGCAAAAGTTGGTGATATTGTAGAGATTCGTGAATGTCGTCCAATCTCTAAAACAAAATCTTGGACTTTAGTTCGTGTTGTTGAAAAAGCAGTAAGCTAATTTATTGCTGTTAAATTAAAAAATAAAATGATTTAAGCCCTTAGTATCTTAAGGGCTTTTTTATTTTTTGATGTAAAAGTTGTTTAAGTTAACATAAGCAAAATAAATTGATTGAGTGATTTTACAAAGTATTTTTTGTTATTAAATAGTGTGATTTAGGTTGCTTTTTGTCTGTCCGTTGTGCTAGAATCCGCAACCTATCCGCCCTATGGGTGAGATAGAGGTAAATTCGTCCCGAAAGGGTTTTTTTAATTTTAGCGGAGTACTAACATGATCCAAGAACAGACTATGCTAGACGTTGCTGATAATTCAGGCGCTCGTAGCGTAATGTGTATCAAGGTTCTAGGTGGCTCACACCGTCGTTATGCTGCTGTTGGTGATATCATCAAAGTTACTGTGAAAGAAGCAATTCCACGCGGTAAGGTGAAAAAAGGTGATGTGCTTAAAGCAGTTGTTGTGCGCACCAAGAAGGGTGTTCGTCGCCCAGACGGGTCAGTTATTCGCTTCGATGGTAATGCTTGCGTTATTTTAAACAATAATAGTGAGCAACCAATCGGTACACGTATTTTCGGACCGGTAACTCGTGAACTTCGCTCTGAGAAGTTTATGAAGATTATCTCTTTAGCTCCAGAAGTACTGTAAGGAGAAGTGAGAAATGGCTGCAAAAATCCGTCAAAATGATGAAGTGATTATGATCACTGGTAGCGTTGCCAAAGGTAAAGGCAAACGCGGTAAAGTAACAAAGGTATTACCTAACGGTAAAGTTATCGTTGAAGGTTTAAATATGATTGCTAAACACGAAAAACCAGTTCCTGCATTAGGAAAACAAGGTGGTATCGTGCGTAAAGAAGCACCAATTGATGTTTCTAACGTAGCAATTTTCAATCCTTCTACAAATAAGGCTGACCGAGTAGGTTTCAGATTTGAAGATGGCAAAAAGGTTCGTTTCTTCAAATCTACTGGTGAAACAATTAAATAAACTGGAGTAATGCGATGGCGAAACTGCATGATTACTACAGAGATCAAGTAGTAAACGAATTAAAAGCAAAATTCGGCTACAAATCTGTCATGCAAGTCCCACGAATCGAGAAGATAACCCTAAATATGGGTGTGGGTGAAGCATTGACCGACAAAAAATTGTTAGATAACGCAGTAGCAGATCTAACAGCAATTAGCGGTCAAAAACCTTTAATCACTAAAGCTCGCAAATCTGTTGCTGGCTTTAAGATTCGTCAGGGATATCCGATCGGTTGTAAAGTAACCCTACGCGGTGAGCGTATGTGGGAATTCTTTGAACGATTAATTTCTATTGCTGTTCCACGTATCCGTGACTTCCGCGGTTTAAATGCGAAGTCTTTCGATGGTCGTGGTAATTACAGCATGGGTGTGCGTGAACAAATCATCTTCCCTGAAATCGATTATGATAAAGTGGATCGTGTACGTGGTTTAGATATTACTATTACCACTACAGCGAAAACAGATGAAGAAGGTCAAGCGCTACTTGCTGCCTTTGACTTCCCATTCCGTAAATAAGGCAGGTTACAATGGCAAAACAATCAATGAAAGCACGTGATGCAAAACGTGTTGAATTAGCTGAAAAATACTACGCGAAACGTCAAGAATTAAAGAAAATCATCTCTGATGCTAATTCTTCTGATGAAGAGCGTTGGAATGCAGTGTTAAAGTTACAAACTTTACCACGCGATTCAAGCCCAATTCGTCAACGTAGCCGTTGCCGTCAGACAGGTCGTCCACACGGTGTGTTACGTAAGTTTGGTTTAAGCCGTATTAAGGTTCGTGAAGCTGCAATGCGCGGTGAAATTCCAGGCCTTAGAAAAGCGAGTTGGTAATATACCACTTTATTTTGGAATCATGGGAGTAAATACACATGAGCATGCAAGATCCAATCGCAGATATGTTGACCCGTATTCGTAACGGTCAAGCTGCAAATAAGGTAGCGATCAACATGCCTTCATCCAAGCTAAAAGTGGCAATTGCCGACGTTCTAGCTAAAGAAGGTTATATTGAGAGCTTCAAAGTTGTTGAAGGTGTTAAACCTGAATTGGAAATTACTTTAAAATATTTCCAAGGAAAACCAGTTGTAGAAAGTATTCAACGTGTAAGCCGTCCAGGTTTACGTATTTATAAACGTAAAGATGAATTGCCAAAAGTTCTTGGTGGTTTAGGTATTGCTGTTGTTTCTACATCTAAAGGTGTAATGACCGATCGAGCTGCGCGTCAAGCAGGCTTGGGCGGTGAAATTATTTGTTACGTAGCTTAATAGAGAGGTAGGAAGATGTCTCGTGTCGCAAAAGCACCTGTTAATATTCCTGCCGGCGTAGAGGTAAAACTCGACGGACAGCTATTAACAGTTAAAGGTAAGAATGGCGAGTTAACTCGCGAAATTAACAAAGCAGTTGAAGTAACTATTGAAAATAACGCATTACATTTTTCTCCGCGTGTAGAAATTGACGGATCTAATGCACAATCTGGTACAGCTAGAGCATTAGTAAATGCAATGGTTATTGGTGTTACAGAAGGATTTACTAAGAAATTACAATTAGTTGGCGTTGGTTATAGAGCACAACTTAAAGGTAATGTATTAGCGTTGAACTTGGGTTATTCTCACCCAATTGAACACACATTGCCGGCTGGTATTTCAGCAGAATGTCCTTCTCAAACAGAAATTGTTTTAAAAGGCGCAGATAAGCAATTAATCGGGCAGGTTGCTGCAGATATTCGTGCTTACCGCCGTCCTGAACCTTATAAAGGTAAAGGGGTACGTTACGCTGATGAAGTGGTACGTACTAAAGAGGCTAAGAAGAAATAAGTAGGGTAACACTATGGATAAAAAATTGGCTCGTATTCGTCGTGCAACCCGTGCGCGTCGTATGATTAAAGAGCAAGGTGCAACACGTTTGGTAGTACATCGTACTCCACGTCATATTTATGCTCAAGTAATTGCACCTAACGGTTCAGAAGTGCTTGCTACAGCTTCTACTCTTGAGAAGGCGATTCGTGAGCAAGTTAAATATACCGGAAATAAAGAAGCGGCAGCTGTAGTTGGTAAATTAGTTGCTGAACGTGCTTTGGAAAAAGGTATTAAAGAAGTTGCTTTTGACCGTTCTGGTTTTAAATATCATGGCCGTGTGCAGTCGTTGGCAGACGCTGCTCGTGAAGCTGGTCTACAGTTCTAATAGAGGTAATTTGAGATGGCAAACATCGAAAAACAAGCTGGTGAACTGCAAGAGAAGCTAATCGCGGTAAACCGTGTATCTAAAACAGTAAAAGGTGGTCGTATTATGAGCTTTACTGCTTTAACAGTAGTAGGTGATGGAAACGGTCGCGTTGGTTTTGGTTACGGTAAAGCTCGTGAAGTTCCGGCAGCAATCCAAAAAGCGATGGAAAAAGCACGTCGCAATATGATTAATGTGGCTTTGAATGAAGGTACACTACAACACCCTATCAAAGGGGCTCATACTGGTTCTCGCGTATTTATGCAACCAGCAAGCGAAGGTACAGGTATCATCGCAGGTGGTGCAATGCGTGCAGTATTGGAAGTTGCAGGTATTCGTAACGTATTGTCAAAAGCATACGGTTCAACAAACCCAATCAACGTGGTTCGCGCTACGATTGATGCGTTAGCTAATATGAAATCACCAGAAATGGTAGCAGCTAAACGTGGTAAAACAGTTGATGAAATTTTGGGGTAATTGATCATGGCAAAAACTATTAAAGTAACACAAACTCGTAGTTCAATTGGTCGTTTACCAAAACATAAAGCTACTTTACGTGGTTTAGGTCTTCGTCATCTTAACCACACTGTTGAATTAGTTGATACTGCAGCAGTACGAGGTATGATCAATCAAGTATCATACATGGTTAAAGTGGAGGAGTAATAAATGCGTTTAAATACTCTATCTCCGGCTGAAGGTGCTAAACACAGTGCTAAACGTCTTGGACGTGGTATTGGTTCTGGTTTAGGCAAAACTGGTGGTCGTGGACATAAAGGTCAAAAATCACGCACTGGCGGTGGTGTAAGACGTGGATTTGAAGGTGGTCAAATGCCTTTATACCGTCGTCTACCTAAATTCGGTTTCACTTCAATGAAAGCAGCAGTTACTGCTGAAGTTCGTTTAAGTGATTTAGCAAAAGTTTCTGGAAATGAAATTACTTTAGAAACTCTTAAAGAAGCAAAAGTGATTTCATCAGATATTCAATTTGCAAAAATCATTCTTTCAGGTGAAGTTAAATCTGGCGTAGTTATTCGTGGATTACGTGTAACTAAAGGTGCTAAAGCAGCAATTGAAGCTGCTGGTGGTTCAATCGAGGAATAATTAACAGATGGCTAAACAACCGGGGTATCAAAATAGAAGTACTCAGAGCGGTACGAGTGAATTAAAACGTCGCTTACTATTCGTTTTAGGAGCGTTAATTGTTTTCCGTATCGGTTCTTTCATCCCGGTTCCTGGCATTGACTCTGCTGTATTGGCTCAAATTATTGAACAACAAAAAGGCACAATCGTAGATATGTTTAATATGTTCTCTGGTGGTGCCTTAAGCCGTGCATCAGTATTTGCTTTAGGGATCATGCCTTATATTTCGGCATCGATCATTATTCAGCTATTGACGTCTGTTTATCCTGCATTAGCAGAATTGAAGAAAGAGGGCGAAGCCGGGCGCCGTAAGATCAGTAAATATACTCGTTATTCTACATTAGCATTAGCAACCATTCAGGCAATAGGTATTTCAACCGGATTACCTAATATGCTTCCTGGACTAGTGCCAAATTTAGGATTCGGATTTTATTTTACTGCTGTAATTAGTTTAGTAACTGGAACTATGTTCTTAATGTGGTTAGGTGAACAAATTACAGAAAGGGGTGTCGGCAACGGTATTTCTTTAATTATCTTTGCTGGGATTGTTGCGGGATTACCATCAGCAATTGCGCATACAATTGAACAAGCGCGTCAAGGTCAGATGCATCTGTTGGTTCTCTTATTGATTGCTGTTGTTGTATTTGCAGTAACTTATTTTGTTGTATTTGTAGAACGTGGGCAAAGAAGACTAGTTGTTAATTATGCTAAGCGGCAACAAGGGCGCCATATGTTAGCAGCACAAAGTTCTCATTTGCCACTTAAAGTGAATATGGCAGGTGTTATCCCAGCTATCTTTGCTTCGAGTATTATTTTATTCCCAGCTACAATTACACAATGGTTTGGTCAAGGACAAGGGTTGGACTGGTTAAATGACTTATCAATGTTATTACATCCTGGACAGCCTTTATATTTGATTTTATATGCAGTTGCGATCATATTTTTTAGCTTCTTCTATTCTGCAATGCAATATAATCCAAGAGATACAGCAGATAATTTGAAAAAATCTGGTGCATTTTTGCCAGGGATTAGACCGGGGGAACAAACATCACGTTATATTGATAAGATAATGACTCGTTTAGCTTTGATCGGCGGTCTTTATGTTACTTTTGTGTGTTTAGTTCCGTATATTATGACATCAGCTTGGAATGTTCAGTTTTACTTCGGTGGAACATCCCTATTGATTGTTGTAGTAGTAATTATGGATTTCATCGCTCAGGTTCAAAGTCATTTGATGTCAAGTCAATATGAATCGGTGTTGAAAAAAGCAAACCTTAAAGGGTCAAGACAATAAAATTGTCTTTAATTTAGAAAAAGGATAAGCAATGAAAGTTCGTGCGTCCGTAAAGAAATTATGTCGTAACTGTAAGATTGTTAAACGTGAAGGCGTAGTTCGTGTGCTTTGCAGCGATCCTAAACATAAACAACGTCAAGGTTAATTTGATATATTTTTCTTGAAAAGAATCGGTTGAGTGGGTATACTGCTCAACTCTTTTGTATAGTGTATTGGTATGTTGTTTGAGTATCCTGAAACGGGCTTTTCAGATCAACATACCAGATTAGTTAAATAATAGGAGTGCATAGTGGCCCGTATTGCAGGCATTAACATTCCTGATCATAAGCACGCTGTAATTGCTTTAACAGCAATCTATGGTATCGGTAAAACCCGTGCTCAACATATTTGTGATGCAGTGGGTATTGCAGGAAGCGTTAAGATCAGCGAATTGTCTGAAGAGCAGATTGATAAACTGCGTGACGAAGTTGGTAAATTTACTGTTGAAGGTGATTTACGCCGTGAGGTAACACTAAACATCAAACGTCTTTTAGACTTAGGATGCTACCGTGGTTTACGTCATCGTCGTAGCTTACCGGTACGTGGTCAACGTACTAAAACTAACGCGCGTACCCGTAAGGGACCACGCAAACCGATCAAGAAATAATCGGGGTAAATGATAATGGCTAAAACACCAGTTCGTGCACGTAAGCGTGTAAAAAAACAAGTTGTAGATGGCGTGGCTCATATTCATGCTTCTTTCAACAATACTATTGTTACAATCACTGATCGCCAAGGAAACGCCCTAGCTTGGGCTACTGCAGGTGGATCAGGTTTCCGTGGTTCTCGTAAATCTACTCCGTTTGCGGCACAGGTTGCTGCAGAACGTTGTGCCGAAATGGTTAAAGAATTCGGCTTAAAGAACTTGGAAGTTATGGTAAAGGGACCTGGTCCTGGTCGTGAGTCAACAATCCGCGCATTAAATGCTGCAGGATTTCGCATCACTAATATTACTGATGTGACTCCGATTCCTCATAACGGTTGTCGTCCACCGAAAAAACGTCGTGTATAAGACGTATTAGGATAGTTGGAGAAAGAAAATGGCAAGATATTTGGGGCCTAAGCTCAAACTAAGCCGTCGTGAGGGCACAGACTTATTTTTGAAGTCTGGTGTTCGTGCGATTGAGTCTAAATGTAAGATTGATACTGCACCAGGTCAACACGGTGCACGTAAGCCACGTTTATCTGACTATGGTAGTCAATTACGTGAGAAACAAAAAGTTCGTCGTATGTACGGAATTTTAGAACGTCAGTTCCGTAACTATTACAAAGAAGCTAACCGTTTGAAAGGTAACACTGGGGAAAACTTATTAGTGTTATTAGAAGGACGTTTAGATAATGTTGTGTATCGTATGGGATTTGCAGCAACACGTGCAGAAGCTCGTCAATTAGTTAGCCATAAGGCTATTATTGTTAATGGACGTGTAGTAAATATTCCTTCTTTCCAGGTTTCTGTTGATGATATTATTGCAGTACGTGAAAAATCTAAAAAGCAAGCACGTATTAAAGCGTCATTAGAATTAGCAGAACAAAAAGAAAAGCCAACTTGGTTAGAAGTCGATGCTGCTAAAATGGAAGGTGTTTTCAAACGTGTTCCGGAACGTTCTGATTTATCAGCAGACATTAACGAACATCTGATTGTTGAGCTTTATTCTAAATAATAGAGCTTAACAGCAAAGAGAGGATAAAATGCAGGGTTCTGTTACAGAATTTTTAAAGCCACACTTAGTTGATATTGAGCAAATTAGCCCTACTCATGCTAAAGTGACCTTGGAGCCGTTAGAACGAGGCTTTGGCCACACATTAGGTAATGCTTTACGTCGCATTCTTTTGTCATCTATGCCAGGTTGCGCAGTGACTGAAGTAGAGATTGACGGTGTATTGCATGAGTACAGTAGTAAAGAAGGGGTTCAAGAAGATATTCTTGAAGTTCTTTTAAACTTAAAAGGTCTAGCGGTTAAAGTGCAGAATAAAGATGACGTATTTCTGACACTGTCAAAATCTGGAATTGGCCCTGTTGTTGCCGCAGATATCACTCATGATGGTGATGTTGAAATCGTTAATCCAGATCATATCATTTGTCATTTGACAGATGAAAATGCCTCTATTAATATGCGCATTCGTGTGCAGCGTGGCAGAGGATACGTTCCTGCGTCTTCGCGCTCACATGATGAAGAACGTCCTATTGGTCGTTTGTTGGTAGATGCATGCTATAGTCCTGTTGATCGTATTGCTTATAATGTTGAAGCAGCACGTGTTGAACAGCGTACTGACTTAGATAAGTTAGTTATTGAGATGGAAACTAATGGAACATTAGATCCAGAAGAGGCGATTCGTCGTGCAGCAACTATTTTAGCAGAACAGCTTGATGCATTCGTTGATTTGCGTGATGTTCGTCAACCAGAAGTCAAAGAAGAAAAACCGGAATTTGATCCGATTCTACTTCGTCCAGTAGATGACTTAGAGTTGACAGTTCGTTCTGCTAACTGTTTGAAAGCAGAAACAATTCACTATATCGGTGATTTAGTTCAACGTACAGAAGTTGAGTTACTTAAAACTCCTAATCTTGGTAAGAAATCTCTTACTGAAATTAAGGATGTATTAGCTTCACGTGGACTATCACTAGGTATGCGCCTTGAGAATTGGCCACCAGCAAGTATTGCTGAAGACTAGTTTGGTCATAGGTTAAAGATTTTTCTGAGAAGGATAAGGTCATGCGCCATCGTAAGAGTGGTCGTCAACTAAACCGTAATAGCAGTCATCGCCAAGCGATGTTTCGTAATATGGCAAGTTCTTTGGTTAGTCATGAGATTATCAAGACTACATTGCCAAAAGCAAAAGAATTACGTCGTGTAGTTGAGCCGTTAATTACTTTAGCTAAAGTAGACAGCGTTGCAAACCGCCGTTTAGCTTTCGCTCGTGTTCGCGACAACGCAGTTGTTGCAAAACTATTTAATGAATTAGGTCCACGTTTTGCCCAACGTGCGGGTGGTTACACTCGTATTTTAAAATGTGGATTCCGCCCAGGTGATAATGCGCCAATGGCGTATATTGAGTTAGTAGATCGCCAAGTTGCTGAAGAAGCAGCTGTAGCGGCAGAATAATTCAATTTAGATTGATTAAAAAAAACTGCATCTTTTAGATGCAGTTTTTTTATATCTGGTTTTATTGTTTCCATTGATTAATTCTGAAATTTATTTAATCATATTCCATAACATCCCTCAGGCTTTGGAGAACCTAAAAATTGGAATTTTTATCTTTTTCTAAGTTATTGAAAACAATCTTAATTTCCTCTCTTATTTTCTTTAGCTCTTCGATATGTGCAGAGAAGCTTTATATTTATAACTGGACAGAATACATTCCTAATTCTCTATTACAGGAGTTTACTAAAGAGACAGGTATTGAGGTTGTCTATTCGACTTTTGAGAGTAATGAAGAAATGTACTCGAAGATGAAATTAACTAATGGTGGAGGGTATGATCTCATCTTTCCATCTAGTTATTACATTGGGAAAATGGCCAAAGAGGGTATGTTAGCAAAATTGGATAAGTCAAAATTAGTTAATTTTGCACAAATAACATCAAACCTATTGAATAAAAATTTTGATCCGGAAAATCAATATTCATTACCCTATGTTTATGGCTTAACGGGAATTGGCATAAATAGTGCTGAGGTTGATCCGAAATCAGTTACAAGTTGGGCTGATTTATGGGATCCAAAATACAAAGGGAAGATCTTATTAACGGCAGATTCTAGAGAAGTTTTTCATATTGCTTTGTTATTGAAGGGATTTTCACCAAATACAAAGGAAAATAAAGAAATTGAATCAGCTTATCGTTTGTTGCAGAAATTAATGCCAAATGTACAATCGTTTAATTCTGATTCTCCTGATGTGCCTTATGTACAAGGAGAGGTCTCATTAGGAATGATTTGGAATGGATCAGCTTTTCGTGCACATAAGGAAAATCCTGATATTCAATTTATTTATCCACAAGAAGGCGTCATTATTTGGATGGATAATTATGCTATTCCTAAAAATGCGGAACATAAAGAGGCAGCCTATAAGTTTATTGATTTTATGTTACGCCCAGAAAGTGCTAAAGAGGTTATTGAGACAATGGGGTTTTCTATGCCTAATGAGGGCGTAAAAGTATTATTGAATCCTATAGATGCTAATGATATAACACTATTTCCTCCTCAGGATCAGATAGAAAAAGGTGTTTTACAGGAGGATGTTGGAGATGCAATCGATATTTACGAAAAGTATTGGCATCTTTTGAAAACTAATTAGTCACTGGTTCAGCAATTATAGATAGAAATGTATATAATTGTAGCTCATATTATCGATTATATTTTTTATTTATAGATAGGATTTATTATGGAAAAGTTTCGTGTACACGGGCGATCTTGTCTGAAAGGTTCGGTGAAAATTTCGGGTGCTAAAAATGCAGCATTACCTATTTTATTTGCTTCTATTTTAGCGGAAGAACCTATTACTTTGCATAATGTACCAAGGCTACGTGATATAGAAACTACTTTACAGATTTTGCGTAAATTAGGTATTAAAGCTGATTGGTGTGGTGAGCAGACTATTTGTATTGATGCGAGTAATGTGGACAATTTTGTTGCTCCATATGAGCTTGTTAAAACGATGAGGGCATCTATTTGGGCATTAGCACCATTAACGGCACGTTTTAATCAGGGGCAAGTGTCTTTACCGGGTGGTTGTTCTATTGGAGCAAGACCAGTTGATCTCCATATTTCTGGATTAGAAAAATTGGGTGCGAAAATTTTACTTGAAGATGGTTATGTAAAATCGTTTGTTCCTTCTCGTTTACAAGGGGCGAGAATTGTTATTGATAAAGTCAGTGTCGGAGCAACAATTTCGATTATGACTGCAGCTGTCTTAGCAAAAGGAAAAACGGTAATTGAAAATGCTGCTCGGGAACCAGAAATTGTCGATACTGCTGAATTTTTGAATAAGATGGGTGCTAATATTCAAGGTGCTGGTACCGATATGATTACTATTGAAGGAGTAGAGCGTCTTGCCGGTGGTGAACATACGGTAATACCTGATCGTATTGAAACCGGAACATTTTTGGTGGCAGCAGCGGTATCTGGAGGTCGAGTTGAGTGTCTGGGAGCAAGAGCGGATACTTTAGAAGTAGTCATTGAAAAATTACGTGAAGCTGGGGCTCAAGTTGATGTTACGGAAAACAGCATTACGTTGGATATCTTAGGGCAGCGTCCTAAAGCAGTCAATATTAGAACAGCTCCACATCCGGGATTTCCAACTGATATGCAAGCTCAATTTACCTTACTAAATATGGTGGCGAATGGAACAGGGATTATTACAGAAACGATTTTTGAAAATCGTTTTATGCATATTCCAGAGTTGATTCGGATGGGGGCTAAAGCTGAAATAGAAGGAAATACAGCAATATGTCACGGTGTGGATCATTTATCTGGCGCTGAAGTCATGGCGACAGATTTGCGAGCATCAGCAAGTTTAGTGATTGCCGGTTGTATTGCACAGGGTGAAACCATTGTTGATCGAATTTATCACATTGATCGCGGTTATGAACATATTGAAGAAAAACTAAGAGCGTTAGGGGCAAGAATAGAACGATTTGTGGATAAATAAGTATTATGAGGTTGCAATAGCAACCTCTTTTTTTAAGCATTTCGTACTTTATATAAACAGAACAAAGCGATGAAAATGAACCCTGAACAGACATAAAATGTATCGTAATAACTATAAAATCCGCCAATAGTACCTGCCAATGGACCACCTAAAATCCAACTACTTTTAGCACTGTTAGTAAATAATGTTGTTGCTGTACCGAGTTTTGTTGGCATTAAATCTTGAAAATATGCCATTCCTATTGTAGCAACAATGCCGATTAATCCGGCGTTTAAGCATTGTAATAACAATAATCCCCGGTCGGAAGTGACAACTAAAAGTGATGGATAAAAAATTACACCGCATAAAATAGCTATCATCATTAAATGTTTTTTATCAATATATTTATTCATCCATCCTGCAAGCAACATAATTGGAATTTCTAACCCGGCAGCAGTTCCCATTAAAATTCCTGCTAAATTTTCAGGTAAGTGTAATTGATTGGTAATGTAAAGTGGCATATTAATTAAATACATACTATTACAGCTAAAAATAATAACTAACACTGCAGAAAGGTAAATGATATCGGTTCGATTCTCTGGAGATGCTTCAATGTTTGTTGGCATAGTAATATTTTTTTCTTTGTGGCGAATTTTGGGCAGAAAAAAGCGTCCACAACAAGCACTTAATAAAAATACTGTGGCACCAATTAAAAATAAAAAAGTGAAACCTTTATTAATTGCTAGCCAAAAAGCGAGAGGAGGCCCGATAATCCAAGCGAGAGAAATTTGTGCACGCATTATTGTCATAAACATAATTGCTTGTCGTTGTTTGCGGTTGGCGTATTCACGGGCAAAGGCGAAAATTTGAGGATTAGAAGCAGAACCTAATCCAAAAAGTGTTACTGCTAATGTAAGTAACACCCAATAATTACGACTGAATGCAAAAATAACATATCCGACGGTAGCCATTAAACTGCAACCAAAAATAAGCAAACGCCTATCTTTTATACGATCTGAAAAATAGCCAATAATTTGCCCAAGAATAATACTGATAAAAGCATTTACTGCAAAAAAACAGCCTACAGCAAAAGGGGAGACTTGCACCTCTTTTGTTAAAAATAAGCTCATTACTGGCAATTGAAATGCTGATCCAATACCAGTTAAAAATGCTATTAATAAAAAGGTAAATGTAATTCGCTTTAACGTTGCTTTTGAGTGATTCATATGTATAACAAAAAATGCCCCTGAAAATCAGGGGCAAAATTTAAGTTGAGGAATATATATAACGTTATTATTTTTATAGCTTATACACTTATAGTACGTCGCGGCAATTTAAGTCATCAAATGCTTGTTCTAAACGTTTTGACATTGACTCTTCGCCTTTACGTAACCAAACACGTGGATCATAGAATTTTTTGTTCGGTGCATCAGGACCTTCAGGGTTACCTAATTGACCTTGTAAATAAGCTTCATTTTTCTTGTAATATTCTAAAATACCGTGCCAAGTTGCCCATTGAGTATCTGTGTCGATATTCATTTTAACCACGCCATAAGAAACTGCTTCTTGAATTTCAGCGTGGCTTGAACCTGAACCACCGTGGAATACATAAGAAACTGGCTTATCTGTGCTTAAACCGTGTTTAGCTTTGATATAGTCCTGACCTTTTTTCAAGATGACCGGAGTTAATTTTACATTACCTGGTTTATATACACCGTGTACATTACCGAATGCCGCTGCAATAGTAAAACGAGAGCTGATTTTTGATAATTCAGTGTAAACTAGGTCAATTTCTTCTGGTTTAGAATAAAGATCCATAGGATCGCGATCAGAGTTGTCAACACCGTCTTCTTCTCCACCGGTAATACCAAGTTCCATTTCAAGGGTCATTCCGATTTTGTCCATACGGGTAAGATATTTTTTGCAGATTTCGATATTTTCTTCTAATGGTTCTTCTGAAAGGTCTAACATATGAGAAGAGAATAAAGGTTTTCCTGTTTCAGCAAAATGTTTTTCACCAGCTTCAAGCAATCCATCAATCCACGGAAGTAATTTTTTCGCTGCGTGGTCGGTATGTAGAATAACAGGAACACCATAATGTTCAGCTAATGCGTGAACGTGTTTTGCACCGGCGATAGCACCAAGCACATCAGCACGTTGTCCTTCAGCTAATTTGATACCTTTACCAGCATAGAATGAAGCACCACCGTTGGAGAATTGAATAATTACCGGTGCTTTAACACGAGCAGCAGTTTCTAATACAGCGTTTATAGAATCAGAGTTAACACAGTTTACTGCTGGGATAGCAAAGTTATTTTCTTTGGCGAAAGCAAAGACTTTGTGTACTTCATCACCAGTTAATACACCAGGTTTTACGAAATCAAAAATTTTAGACATAGTATTTTCCTATTTTTAGTGAAGAAGAAGGGGGATATCCCCCCTTCTAAAAAACGATAATTAACCTTTTGCTCTTTGTTCAAGAATTTCTACAGCCGGTAATACTTTACCTTCAACAAATTCAAGGAAAGCACCACCACCAGTGGAAATATAAGAGATTTGATCGGCAATATTGAACATATCAATCGCTGCCAAAGTATCACCACCACCCGCAATGGAAAAGGCATCACTTTCGGCAATAGCACGTGCTACGATTTCAGTTCCTTTACGGAAGTTAGGAAATTCAAATACACCTACAGGACCATTCCAAAGGATAGTTTTTGCATTACGAATGATTTCTGCAAGTTGTTGTGCGGATTCATCACCTAAATCCATAATTTCTTCATCATCTTGTACTTCTGTTGCTGGTTTTACAGTCGCAGTTGCAGTTTCAGAGAACTCTTTACCAACGCGAACATCAGTAGCAACAGGGATATTGCAGCTTGCCATTAAGCGTTGTGCTTCAGGGATTAAATCTTTTTCGTAAAGTGATAAACCGACATTATTGCCTTGTGCTGCGATAAAGGTATTAGAAATACCACCACCGACAACAAGCTGGTCTGCAATTTTTGAAAGAGAATCTAACACAGTTAATTTAGTGGAAACTTTAGAACCACCAACAATTGCTACCATTGGGCGTTGTGGATTTTTCAAAGCTTTACCTAAAGCATCCAATTCATTGGAAAGTAACGGACCGGCACAAGCAACAGGGGCAAATTTTGCAACACCGTGAGTAGAGGCCTGTGCACGATGTGCGGTGCCGAAAGCATCCATTACAAATACATCACAGAGTGCTGCATATTTTTGTGCTAAATCGTCAGCATCTTTCTTTTCACCTTTGTTGAAGCGTACATTTTCCAATACAACCAATTCATTTGGAGCAACTTCAACACCGTCTAGGTAATCTTTTGCCAAACGAACAGGAACATCTAAAAGATTGTTTAAATAGTCAACAACCGGTTGTAATGAAAATTCAGCATTGTATTCACCTTCGGTAGGACGACCAAAGTGAGAAGTTACCATCACCTTCGCACCTTGTTCCAATGCTAATTTAATTGTTGGTAATGATGCTTTAATACGTGCATCAGAGGTGATTTTGCCATCTTTAACAGGAACATTTAAATCCGCACGGATAAGAACACGTTTACCTGCAAGATCGAGATCGGTCATTTTAATTACTGACATTTTAAGCCCTCTTATAAAGTTAAATAGGAGTGATTTCTGAATTCAAATAGTGCGATTATTATAACAGCTCATTGTGATAAAAGTGTGGGTTAGATCAAAATTATTTGAGTAATATTTGATTTATTTTTGTGAATAAAATAAATCGCTTAAAAAGCGGTTATAAAAATATAGATGAAGGGTGTACAATAACTAATTTTTGAACGAAAGTGAAAGGGGGAATTTGTCAAACTTATGGCATTACTAATTACGGATAAATGTACAAATTGCGATATGTGTGAACCGGAGTGTCCGAACAATGCAATCTCTGTGGGTGAAGAGATTTATGTGATTGATCCCGCATTATGTACAGAATGTGTTGGACATTATGAAACACCAACCTGCCAAAAAGTCTGCCCAATCAATAGTTGTATTATTTCTGATCCTGATCATAGAGAATCTCAAGATGAATTGTGGGAGCGATTTGTCCTTATCCATCACGCTGAGAAGCTCTAATTTATAAAAATTCTAAAAAAAAACTAATTTTTTAAATAAATTCTAATTAAATTATCTCAAATACAATAATGTTTTTGCTAAATTTGTTATTTATTGAATAATACACAGCATTAAAGTGTAATGCTTTGTATTATGTGTGTATGGGATAAAAAGAAGAAAGAGAATCTATTATGAAAAAGTCATTTATTTTACAACAACAAGAGATTAGTTTTGTTAAAAACACTTTTACTGAAAAATTAGCGGAGCATTTAGGGCTGGTTGAGGTGCAAGGGCCGATTCTTAGCCAAGTGGGGAACGGTATTCAGGATAACCTTTCCGGAAAAGAAAAAGCGGTACAGGTTAAAGTAAAACAGATCGAGGGTGAAGTTTTTGAAGTTGTTCACTCATTAGCGAAATGGAAACGCCATACATTAGGTCGTTTTGACTTTAAACCGGGTGAGGGGCTATTTGTACATATGAAAGCGTTGCGTCCGGATGAAGATTCTTTAGATCGCACTCACTCTGTTTATGTTGATCAATGGGACTGGGAGCGTGTTATTCCGGAAGGATTACGGACATTAGATTACTTAAAAGATACTGTCCGTTCAATTTATCGTGCAATCCGCGAAACTGAAGCCTTAGTAGAAAAACATTTCCATATTGCTACAACTTTACCGAAAGAGATTACTTTTGTTCATACTGAAGATCTTGTACAACGTTATCCGGGAATGACAGATAAACAACGTGAGAATGCGATTTGCAAAGAATATGGTGCAGTATTTTTAATCGGTATCGGTGGAAAATTGTCTGATGGCAAACCACACGATGTGCGTGCGCCGGATTATGATGACTGGACAACCGTGTCAGAAGGCGATTACAAAGGCTTAAACGGTGATATTTTAGTTTGGAATGAAGAATTAGGCTCTGCGTTTGAACTCTCTTCAATGGGGATTCGTGTGGATGAAACGGCATTACGTCGCCAGTTGGCGATTACAGGTGACGAAGATCGTTTAAGATTCTCTTGGCACCAGGATTTAATTAATGGGAAATTACCGCAAACAATTGGTGGCGGTATCGGTCAATCTCGTATGGTAATGTTTTTATTGCACAAAAAGCATATTGGTGAAGTGCAATCAAGTGTATGGCCACAACAGGTCTTCGAGGAATTTGAAAATATTCTTTAATGTATAATTATTGAAAAAGAAGAATAATGAGGAAACAGAGTATGAATTTGTTTCCTCTTATTTTTTATATCAAATTTAGGTTTAGGCATTGTCGGTGAAATTGTTGTAATGTGTTTCTATGTCCGATACTTATAATGATTGCCTGTGGCAGTTGTTGTTTGATGAGTGAATAAAGGGAATGCTCTGTTGGCTCATCCAGTGCAGATGTAGATTCATCTAGAAAAATTACTGTCGGTTTGCTGAGTAAAATTCGTATAAAAGCAATACGTTGTAATTCACCAGGTGAGAGAATTGCTTGCCAATCAAGTTCCCGATGTAAATGAGTTAAATATTTGTCCATCTTACATTGTTTCATTGCTGTGCATACTTGCTCCACTGATGTTTGAATATTTGGATAACAGATGGCTTGATAAAGTGTACCTTGTGGCAGATAGGGGCGTTGTGGTAAGAATAGTTTTTCTCCTGAGACGGGAATTTCTATTTCTCCTAATGTTTCAAAAGGATAGATGCCGGCAATTGCTTTTAATAAACTGGTTTTTCCTGTTCCGGATGCACCTTTAATCAATAAAGAATCACCGCTATTTAATGTTATATTGATATTTTTAAGAAAAATTTCTCCATAACTATTTTTTAAACCGAAGTTTGTTAATTTAAGTTGATTGCTATAGGTAATAGGATAAAAAGGATAATGTGCTTCCAATTGTTCTAATTTACTGAAAAAAACAACTAAACGATTTAACCTTGCTTGATATAATGTAAATTCTTCATAAAAGAGGCGAAAAAATGAGAGCGCTCTCATTAAGCGATTAAAAGCTTGTACTGTTTGATGCATATCTCCTAAGGTTACTTGACCAGCAAAAAAACGAGGAGCCTGTAGCATTAGAGGTAAAAGTTTGGCTGTTTCCGATACGCCGGTATTAAAGCCATCTAATCCCAACATTTTTAATACAATGCGCCAACGATTCCGGATAATTTGTTGGAATTTCTGCTTTAGTAAATTGTGTTCTCTTTTTTCTCCTTGGTAGAAGGCAATGCTTTCTGCGTGATCTCTTAAACGAATAAGAGAATAACGATAGTTTCCTTGTAGTTTTTCCTTGTTAAAGTTTAATTTTACTAATGGTAATCCGATCCAAACGGAAATGGCAGTGGCGACAAGAATAAAAAGGTAAATAAAGAAGACTGTACCTTTAGGTATTTCTAAACCGAATAGCGCTAATAAACCGGAAAGCCCCCACAAAATAATTGTAAATTCTATGGTGGATATAATGGAATTAATTGTACCTCGTACTAGATCAATTGTGGAAGTAACAAAATCTCTAGCATCCTGTTCTATTCGTTGGTCAATATTGTCGGGCAAGTCTGATTCATACTTAAGACGATAATAGTTTTTATGGGATAACCAACGTTCAAGCATTGAGGCATTCAGTTTTTCTAGCCAACGAATTTCAAATATTTGTCGGATGAGATTGTTAATAATAGAACGAAGAATATTAATAAAAACTAAAAGGGCATTGATTGAAGCAAAAAACCAGAAGGCTTGAGCCTGTTTATTTTGAAGAGAGCTATATAACCCATTGTAAAAAAAACTATTTAATACACTGATTCGTACCTCTAATAGGATAAAAGTAATAAGTACAATCAGCATAAAAATGATTTTATAGTGATTCGAATTTTTAATGCAATCTTGATTTATCAAATAAAATTTTTTGCCAAATGAAGTATATCTTAGGATTAGGGAAAGAAAGAATAATCCTAGACAAACCCAAAATAACGCATTGATTAACCAAGATAAACTTGTATTTAATTCGGTTTGCCAATTCATTTTTTG
Organism: Gallibacterium sp. ZY190522; assembly: GCF_054166015.1. NCBI lineage: Bacteria > Pseudomonadati > Pseudomonadota > Gammaproteobacteria > Pasteurellales > Pasteurellaceae > Gallibacterium > Gallibacterium sp. ZY190522. The sequence goes on along the minus strand of NZ_CM135118.1, from coordinate 2,027,396 downwards.
ATGTGCCCTTCCTCTTCAGAAAGGGCTTTACTCTGTATCAATTAGAAAGAAAGTTCAATATTTGCCCAATATGTTCTCGGCATACCAAGCACGGCGAAGCTTCGATCATACCGACCACGTTGAACTTGCCAGTAATGTTTGTTGAATAGATTTTCAATACCTAATTTAAGGATAAATTGTTGCTGTTGAAGTTTGAAAGCATATTTAGCACCTATATCAACAGTAGCATAGGATGGGAATTTATATTTTTTGGCGTAATCTTGGTAAGATGAGCTGTAATATTGGAGCGCACTATTAAGAGTTAAACCCTGAATAAATGGTGTATCCCATTCAATACCGGCTTTAGCAATAATGCGTGGGCTGGCAACTTGAGTTCCATCAATAATCTGTCCTGCCCAGTTGGCATAATCGAGCAATTCACCTTTGTTATAACTGATACCTAAATTGGAGCGTAAGTAACCATTCAACAAATTGGCATAAAGATTAAATTCAATGCCGCGATTACGTTCTTTTCCTTGTTGTTCTCCAGCTTTACGCTGATAGTTATTAGCTGCTTTACTAGTAATTGTTCCCGGCCGAGAGAGTTGATAAATACTGAGTGTGGTAGTGTATTGTTCCCCCCAATTTTTACGTACACCTAATTCAATCTGTTTACTGACTAGTGGTTTGGACATTACTCCATCTTCATCAACTGCACCAGGTTCAAGATCTTCCAAGTAATTAGCATACCAAATTAAGTTGGAAGTAGGTTGGTAGGCAAGTGTTAACATCGGACTAAAGCGGTGATTGTCTGCTTTAGTGTCGCTTTGATAGTCGGTTTGTTTGATCCATTGGTATCGTCCGCCTACTGTTAAACGTAGTTCATCCTCAAAAAAACCTAATGTATCAGCAAAAGCGATGCTGTGTGCTTGAACTTTTTCATTCGTAGATTGAGCTAAAGCTTTATATGTTGGTGAATTTGGGAACACAGGATTATAAAGATTAATATTTCTGAATGTTTTATCTTTTTTGTAGTCAATCACTGGACTTTGTTTGAAATCCCGAGTCCGGATAACACTATCCCAAGCGATATTCCAATTATGGCTGATTATATGAGTGTTAAAATCACCATGTAATTTTAAATTGGTGCTAGTTGTATTAATTTTATAATTCATTGCCCTCATTGATTGGATATTATAAGTTTGCGGAGTCGCCATTCTGATTTGTCCGAATGCACCGTAATATTTTGATGACATATGCCCGATACCACCTGAAAGCATCGTATGATATGGTAGGTCATATTCGAATGTCGCCATTATGGTTTGATCTTCCGTTGTTTGACCAGACCAATGAGGAATTAGATTAATTTCTCCGTCCGGAGCAGGGGCTAATGCAAAATCAAGATCTTGAATATCCTGTATACGTGCACGCCCGCCTTTAGTTGCTCTTTTGGTATACATATAATCAATAGCAGTTCGTAATTTATCACCACGATAATCTGCACCTATGGCGATCTCACTATTTCGTTCATTAAAATGTTTTCGTGCTGTATCACCGTCACGGTATAAACCACTAATTCTTATACCCCATTGTTTATTGTTGCCGAAGCGACGACCAAAATCAAAATAAGGCTGTGTGCGATCTTTACTATACCACGCCATACCTAATATATTAATCGGAGTATCAGTCGCTCGTTTTGTTTGAATATTGACTGAAGCACCGGATGAACCTTCTGGATCCATACCTACAGTGGCAGTTGATGCACCTTTAATTAATTGTGCGGAAGCAACGGCGGAAAGAGGAGAATTGTAGCTGGAGTATAAACCGGTTAACCCATTTACGCTGAATTGACGAGCATCAAGTTGTAAACCTCTAACATAAATTCCACTCAGTGTGTTGGTTTCACCGCCAAAGTTCATCACTGAAGCATCCATTTTTGCAATAGCATCAACAATATTACGAGCTTCAGTTTGTTCAATTGCCTGTTGATTATAATTGATGACTGAAATAGGCGTAGCAAATGCAGTTTGTTGTCCAAGTAAACTGAGATTAACATCCGATTTAAGTTTATTTGTCGCTCTAATTCCGTTATGACTTCGACCTGTTCTAATGTGTTATCAGAAAAGTCTGAATCTGCAATAACAATATGGGGTGAAGATAAACATATTAAAAAATAAAAGAAAATTGTCTTTTTTTGCATAAAAAATTTTTTAAATTGGTGATAATAAATAGGATAAATAAATTGGAGGCGGAGTATAACGAAAAGAAAAATATAATACAATATTAATGAGAATGATTCTTATTGGTTTGCAATAAGTTTTTTGACCTAAATTCAAAAAAAGTAGTTTTATAGTATAAATTTTTATTGCCTTGTGTTAATTTTGAAACGCTTTTTTATTTTTCACAACAAAAGGAATTTACAATGAATTGGAATTTAGATCCGAAAGATGTTTTTAATGCCTCTCCTGTTATTCCAGTGATGGTGATTAAGAAACTGGAAGATGCTTTACCAATGGCAAAAGCATTGCAAGCAGGCGGTATTAATGTTTTTGAAATCACATTGCGCAGTGCAGTAGCATTGGATGCAATCAAATTATTAAGTAAAGAAGTTCCAGATGCATTGGTTGGTGCAGGAACCGTATTATCGGCTGAACAATATGATCAGGCGGTGGCGGCAGGCGCAAAATTTGTGATTTCTCCGGGCGCAACACCAGCACTATTAAAACACGCAGCTGAACGTGAAGTACCACTAATTCCGGGTACGGCAACGCCATCAGAAATGATGCAAGCGTTAGAGCTAGGGTATTCTTATGTTAAATTTTTCCCAGCAGAAATTAATGGTGGTGCGGCAGCATTAAAAGCTATTTCAGCAGCATTACCACAATTAAGTTTCTGCCCGACCGGCGGAGTATCACCAAAAAATGTGGCAAATTATGTTGCAGTGAATTGTGTTAAAACAGTCGGTGGTTCTTGGATGATTCCTAATGATGCTGTTGCGGCGGGTGATTGGGCTAAAGTAACCCAATTAACCAAAGAGGCAGTTGAGTTAGTAACAAGTTTAAGAAGCTAACAGATTGTTTTGAATTGGAGAAATTCCCTTATCCCATATGGAATAAGGGAATTTTTTATTAGTGAGTCAGGCGAATAATGGCGTTGGAAACATCTTGATCTTGATAAATGCCATTAATCGCATCGGTGAATGCCTGATTTAACACTTTTTGGATTTCAGGTGTTTTTGCTCCGAATGCACCTTCTTGAGAACGGTGAGTTTCAATATTTTTGCTATATTCGCCTTTTGCGCTTTGTACTTGAATAGTTAGCTGTACGGAAGCGTCAATTTTATAACGAAGATTGCCTTGGTTTACATTAGCATAGAATTGTTTCACATTAACTGTTACTACAGCTGGGGCGTTATTCGGCAGAATACGGAAACCTTTGCTGTTCAGATCTTGTTGTAATGCTTGTTGGAACACTTCAGCAATGCTTGGCTGGGCAAAGATCGGATAAAGTTGACCATCATAAGTATATTGAGAAACAGTTTGGTTGCCACGAAGATCTCGAGAAGTAACGCTTACGCTACTATTTTGGTTTTGAGCATTAAATGGTCCAACTGCTGCTGGCGGTGTAAAAGTGATAGTGTTTTGTGGTGTTTGGCAAGCGGCAAGTAGAAAACTTGCAACCATAACACAGGCGGAAGCGAAACATCGTAAAGATTTATACATAATAAAGTCCTATTTCATTAGTTATCAGTTTGTGAAGTTGAAAACATCGCTATAAAATAGTGTATATTCATACAAGAATCATCAATAGTCAAAGTAAATTATCCTCTTACAGCAAAAAGAATAATCATATTTTAGCGAAAAGTTTTCCACAATTTGCAGAAGATCATTACGTTTAGGAGTTTTTATGAACAAACAGCAACAGATGACAGTTTTATTGCAACAAGAATTATCCCCTCTTCATTTTGAAATTATTAATGAAAGCCATATGCATAGTTCTGGGAAGGGGGATGAATCACACTTTAAATTAATTATTGTCAGTGAGCGTTTTCAAGCAATGCGGGCGGTAATGCGTCATCGTTTGGTTTATCAGCTATTGGCACAGCAGTTGGCGGAAGGTGTGCATGCTTTAGCGTTGCATTTGTATGATCCGGATGAATGGAAATCTTTACAACAAGTGCCAAATTCACCAAATTGTATGGGTGTTGGTGAGTAATATACTTATAAAGTGGTATTTATTTGATTTATAAATAAAAAGTCGGTTATTTTTTATTGAAATATATCAAAATTTTCACATTTTTTTTAAAATAAGCGGTCATTTACTGGAATTAAAGGGGGGCTTTTGGTTACAATAAGCCGTTTTAAATATCCTTGTTCACTCCTAATTCAATAGTATGACTAATTATTTAAATCATTGTTTTGGTTATGATTTATAACCTGAACAAGGAGTATACAGATTTGAGTTTTAAAATTAAGTGGATAGTGTAATTATGTATCTTGGTGTGTTGGAGAAAATTATCTATTTGTTTTTATAGAAGTTTTGACTGCACTTATATCGCTTAAAGAATAATAATTCGCTTGAAACTACTCAAACGAGAGATTACCGTAATGCCTACTCTATTACGGTAATTGTTGTGTTTAACCCAACGAAAAAGTAGTGCAAACAATATGATTACGATTAAAAAAGGCTTGGATCTTCCTATCGCTGGGAAGCCAGAACAAGTAATCCATAACGGTAATGCCGTTACTGAAGTTGCCTTGCTTGGCGAAGAGTATGTGGGAATGCGTCCTTCAATGAAGGTGCGTGAAGGTGATGTGGTGAAAAAAGGTCAGGTGCTTTTTGAAGATAAAAAGAACCCGGGCGTATTATTCACTGCCCCTGCAAGTGGTACTGTAACTGCGATTAATCGCGGGGCTAAGCGAGTGTTGCAATCCGTCGTGATTGAAATTTCAGGTGATGATCAGGTTACCTTTAACAAATATTCCGCCGATGAGCTTAAAAGTTTAACTTCCGAGCAAGTTCGTCAAAACCTACAAGCGTCAGGGCTTTGGACAGCACTTCGCACCCGTCCATTCAGTAAAGTGCCAGCGGTTGATGCTGTGCCATCTTCGATTTTTGTCAATGCAATGGATACCAATCCATTAGCGGCTAATCCTGAAGTGGTGTTAAAAGCCCATTGGGAAGATTTCACCAATGGTTTAACCGTATTAAGCCGTTTACACGAAGGCAAATTGCATTTATGTAAAGCGGGCGACAGCAATATCCCAACGATGGATTTACCGAATTTATCCATTCACGATTTTGGCGGCCCACACCCAGCGGGCTTAAGCGGTACGCATATTCATTTTATCGATCCTGTGAGTGCAACAAAAACCGTGTGGTATCTAAATTACCAAGATGTGATCGCATTTGGTCGCTTATTTACCACGGGTGAACTTTATAATAGCCGTGTGATCTCATTGGCTGGCCCACAGGTGAAAAATCCACGTTTAATTCGCACGCAACTTGGAGCGAATTTAAGCCAATTAACGCAAGGTGAATTGAAAGAGGGTGAAAACCGTATCATTTCTGGCTCAGTGTTAAGCGGTCATAAAGCGGCTGGCGCGGTGGACTATTTAGGTCGTTATGCGTTGCAGGTTTCCGTGATTGAAGAAGGGCGTGAGAAAGAGTTCTTGGGCTGGATTGCTCCAGGGGCGAATAAGTTCTCAATCACCCGAACTGTATTAGGACATTTCAGCAAAAAACTGTTCAATTTTACCACCGCACTTAATGGTGGACACCGTGCGATGGTGCCAATCGGTGCTTATGAGCGTGTAATGCCATTAGACATTATCCCAACTTTGTTGTTGCGTGATTTAAGTGCAGGCGATACAGACAGTGCACAAGCATTAGGTTGCTTAGAGTTAGATGAAGAAGATCTCGCACTTTGTACATTCGTGTGTCCGGGTAAAAATGACTACGGTCCAATGCTGCGTGCAGCCTTAGATAAGATCGAGAAGGAAGGTTAAAAATGGGTTTAAAACATCTTTTAGAGAAAATGGAACCTGCTTTTTTACCGGGTGGGAAATATGAGAAGTGGTATGCCCTTTATGAAGCAACGGCAACCTTTTTATATACACCGGGTACAGTAACAGCGAAGGCCTCTCACGTCCGTGATGCGTTGGATTCTAAACGTATGATGGTGTTGGTGTGGTTAGCCTTATTCCCAGCAATGTTCTACGGAATGTTTAATGTGGGATCACAATCTATTCTTGCATTAAGCGTGGGTGATTTTGCACAAAACTTAGCCCATAACGTGGATTCAAACTGGCATTTTGCCTTAGCAAACGCATTAGGCTTAGTTTCACCCGATGCGGGCGTGCTAGCAAAAATGGCACTAGGTGCGATTTTTTTCCTGCCAATTTATTTAACCGTGTTCCTCGTGGGCGGTTTCTGGGAAGTGTTATTTGCCACAGTGCGTAAACACGAAATCAACGAAGGTTTTTTCGTAACCTCTATTTTATTAGCCCTTATCGTTCCGCCAACATTGCCATTATGGCAAGCGGCGTTAGCGACGACATTCGGGGTTGTAGTTGCCAAAGAAGTGTTTGGTGGGGTAGGTAAAAACTTTATGAACCCAGCTTTAGCAGGGCGTGCGTTCTTATTCTTTGCCTATCCTGCACAAATCTCAGGGGATTCCGTATGGATCGCCGCTGATGGTTTCTCTGGGGCGACCGCACTTTCACAATGGGCAACTGGCGGTCAAGGTGCATTAAAACAAGTTACCACAGGACAGCCAATTCAATGGATGGACGCATTCTTAGGGAATATCCCAGGTTCAATCGGGGAAGTTTCTACCCTTGCGTTGTTAATTGGTGCAGCGGTGATTGTGTTCGCACGCATTGCTTCTTGGCGTATTATCGCGGGCGTGATGCTCGGTATGATCGCGACCTCTACCTTATTTAATGTGATCGGTTCAGAAACTAACCCACTTTTCTCAATGCCTTGGCATTGGCATTTAGTATTGGGTGGCTTTGCGTTAGGTATGTTGTTTATGGCAACAGACCCAGTATCCGCTTCATTCACAAATAAAGGAAAATGGTGGTATGGTGCATTAATTGGTGCGATGGCAGTGCTTATTCGTGTGGTAAATCCTGCTTATCCTGAAGGTATGATGTTAGCCATTTTATTAGCTAACTTATTTGCCCCAATTTTTGACTATCTGGTTGTTCAAGCAAATATCAAACGTCGGAGAGCGCGCAATGGCTAAGTTTAATAAAGATAGTGTTGGCGGAACAATCCTTGTTGTTGTTTTAGTCAGCTTAGTTTGCTCAATTATTGTCGCAACCGCTGCGGTTGGATTGAAACCGACACAAAATGAGCAAAAATTATTAGATAAACAAAAAAATATCCTCAGTGTAGCAGGCTTATTACCTGCAAAAGCAAAAGGGGCAGAAATTAAAGACCTTTATGCGAAAAACATTGAGCCGAAAATTGTGGATCTCGCAACGGGTGATTATGTAAATAACATCACTAATTTCAATGCACGCGTGGCAGCGAAAGACCCTGCGGAAAGCATCGCAATTAATCCAGCAGACGATAAAGCGGGAATTAAAGTGCGGGCAAAATATGCCGAGGTTTATTTAGTGAAAGATGCACAGGGTAAAACCTCGCAAATTGTGTTGCCAATTTATGGTACAGGGTTATGGTCGGTAATGTATGGTTTTGTGTCTGTTGCACCTGATGCGAATACTATTAAAGGAATCACTTACTATGAACAAGGTGAAACTGCAGGGTTAGGAGGCGAAATTGCTAACCCAAACTGGCAGAGACATTTTGTGGGTAAAAAACTCTTTAATGCACAAGATCAAGTGGCCATTAAAATTGGTAAAGGTGCGTCAGCAGACAAAGAACACGGTATTGATGGGCTTTCTGGTGCGACATTAACCACGAAAGGGGTTCAAGGTTCTTTCGATTACTGGTTTGGACGTAATGGTTTTGGGCCGTACTTAGATAAACTTAGAGCGGAGGCTAACTAATGGCTAATGCAAATATGAAAAAATTATTGTTATCTCCTGTGGTGAGCAACAACCCGATTGCGTTGCAAATTTTGGGTATTTGTTCAGCCTTAGCGGTAACAACGAAATTAGAAACCGCTGTTGTAATGGCGATTGCGGTGAGTTTAGTAACGGCGTGTTCAAGTTTCTTTATTTCTTGTATCCGTAACTACATTCCAAATAGTATCCGTATCATTGTGCAAATGGCGATCATTGCATCATTAGTAACCCTTGTGGATCAAGTGTTGCAAGCCTATGCTTATGAGTTATCTAAACAACTTTCCGTATTCGTTGGATTGATCATTACCAACTGTATTGTAATGGGGCGTGCAGAAGCTTTTGCAATGAAAGAGCCACCATTGGCAAGTTTCGTTGATGGTTTAGGTAATGGTATCGGCTACGGTGCAATCTTAATTATCGTTGCCTTTTTGCGTGAATTAATTGGTTCAGGCAAAATTTTCGGTATGACCGTGTTCCAAACCATCCAAGATGGCGGTTGGTATCAAGCAAACGGTTTATTCCTTTTAGCACCAAGTGCATTCTTTATTATCGGCTTCCTCATTTGGGGCTTGAGAACTTGGAAACCAGAACAGGTGGAGAAATAAGCAATGGAACATTATTTAAGTCTGTTTGTTAAGTCCATTTTTATTGAAAATATGGCACTTTCTTTCTTCCTTGGTATGTGTACATTCCTTGCGGTTTCAAAGAAAGTTTCAACCGCCTTTGGTTTAGGGATTGCGGTAATCGTAGTATTAGGCATTGCCGTGCCAGCTAACCAACTCGTTTATACCCATATCTTAAAAGATGGGGCATTGGTGGAAGGTATTGATTTAAGTTTCCTTCGTTTTATCATCTTCATCGGGGTGATTGCGGCATTGGTACAAATCCTTGAAATGGTGCTAGATAAATTCTTCCCAGCTCTTTACAACGCACTCGGGATCTTCCTCCCACTCATTACGGTAAACTGTGCGATTTTCGGTGGCGTATCTTTTATGGTACAACGCGAATATAACTTTGCCGAGTCGGTGGTTTATGGTATCGGTGCAGGAACAGGTTGGATGCTTGCTATCGTGGCACTTGCAGGTTTAACTGAAAAAATGAAATATGCTGATATTCCAGCAGGCTTACGCGGTTTAGGCATCACCTTTATCACTGTAGGGCTAATGGCACTTGGCTTTATGTCATTTTCAGGTATTCAGTTATAAGAAGGGGATACTAAATGGAAATTATTTTAGGTATTGCAATGTTCACTGTGCTAGTGCTTGCTTTAGCGGTAATCATTTTGTTTGCTAAATCAAAGCTCGTTAATTCAGGGGACATTACTATTGAAATCAATCACGACCCAAGCAAAGCCATTCATTTGCCAGCAGGCGGAAAATTACTCGGTGCATTAGCGAGTAAAGGCATTTTCGTTTCTTCTGCTTGTGGCGGCGGTGGCTCTTGTGGTCAATGTGTGGTGAAAGTAACCGAGGGTGGCGGTGATATTCTGCCAACAGAACTTTCTCACATTTCGAAACGTGAAGCCAAAGAAGGTTATCGTCTTGCTTGTCAGGTAAACGTAAAAAACAATATGCAAATCGAATTGCCTGAAGAAGTGTTTGGCGTGAAAAAATGGGAATGTACCGTTATTTCTAACGACAACAAAGCCACCTTCATTAAAGAACTCAAACTTCAAATTCCTGAAGGGGAAGAAGTGCCATTCCGTGCGGGCGGCTATATCCAAATTGAAGCTGAGCCACATACGGTTTATTACAAAGACTTCGATATTCCACAAGAATACCACGAAGACTGGGATAAATATAACCTATGGCGTTATGTTTCAAAAGTGGACGAGCCAATTGTGCGCGCTTACTCAATGGCTTCATACCCAGAAGAGAAAGGCATCATTATGCTTAACGTGCGTATCGCAACGCCACCACCAAGCAACCCAGATGCACCACCGGGTCAAATGTCCTCTTATATTTGGTCATTAAAACCGGGTGATAAAGTAACCATTTCAGGTCCATTCGGTGAGTTCTTCGCCAAAGATACTGATGCAGAAATGGTCTTTATCGGAGGCGGTGCGGGTATGGCACCAATGCGTTCGCATATTTTTGACCAATTAAAACGTTTGAAATCTAAACGTAAAATGTCGTTCTGGTATGGAGCACGTTCAAAACGTGAAATGTTCTATGTGGAAGATTTTGACACTCTCCAAGCCGAAAACGACAACTTCAAATGGTACGTGGCACTTTCTGATCCATTGCCAGAAGATAATTGGGACGGCTACACCGGCTTTATTCACAACGTGCTTTATGAAAACTATCTGAAAAATCACGAAGCCCCAGAAGACTGTGAATACTATATGTGTGGACCTCCAGTGATGAACGCAGCAGTGATCAAAATGCTCAAAGACTTAGGTGTTGAAGACGAAAACATCTTATTAGATGACTTTGGCGGTTGATAACGCTGTTAAATAAAGAAAAAGAGCGGTCAGATTTCTGACCGCTTTAGCCATTTTTAGCCACAGAAAATTAGCGATAGATTTATGTTAAGAAAAGTCAAAACGGTTTACTGCTGGGCCATCGCCTTACTCTTGGTGAGCAGCTTAACCGCCTGCCAAAAAGATCCCGAAATTGTTACCTTAAGCGGTAAAACAATGGGGACCACTTATCATATTAAGTATTTGGATAAGGGCATAAATACCGGACCGGAAATGACCCATCAGCAAATTGACCAACTGCTTAAGGAGGTCAATCATCAGATGTCAACTTATCAGAAAGATTCTGAACTTAGTCGTTTTAATCGCAGTAAAGAGATAAATAAACCTTTTGAGGTGTCTAAGGATTTTTCTGAAGTAGTGCAGGCGGCGATTCAGTTACATCAGAAAACGGAAGGTGCATTGGATGTTACGGTTGGACCATTAGTTAATTTATGGGGCTTCGGGCCGGAAAAACGATTGGATAAAGAACCAGCATCGGAAGAAATTGAAAAACGTAAGGCGTGGATAGGTATCGATAAATTATCTGTTTCTGAAATAGATGGAAAACCGGTACTCATTAAAAAAATACCGGAACTTTATGTTGATTTATCCTCAATTGCAAAAGGGTTTGGCGTTGATAAAGTTGCTTCTTATTTGGAAAGTATCGGTGTCAGCGATTATTTAGTTGAAATTGGTGGTGAAATTCATACTAAAGGGGTGAATGAAAAAGGTCAGGCGTGGCAAATTGCTATTGAAAAACCTGAATTTGATGGCTCTCGTGCGGTAGAACAGATTGTTGGATTAAGCAATTTATCTATGGCGACATCCGGTGATTATCGTAATTATTTTGAGGAAAATGGAAAACGTTTTTCTCACGAAATCGATCCTAAAACTGGTTATCCGTTACAACATAATTTAGCTTCAATCACTGTAGTTGATCCAAGCTGTATGATTGCTGACGGCTATGCAACCGGTCTATATGTTCTTGGTGCAGAAAAGGCATTGCAACTGGCTGAAAAAGATAATCTTGCAATTTATCTGATTGTTAAAACAGAAAAAGGATTTGAGGTTAAAATGTCATCAGCATTTGCAAAATTGTTGTACAATAATAAAGAAGGAGAGAAGTAATGAAATTATTTTTGATTACATTCGGTTTTTTTGTAGTTGTAATTTTTGCAATGGCAATCGGTTATATCATTAAACGTAAAACTATCAGTGGTAGCTGCGGCGGTATCTCTTCACTCGGCTTAGAAAAGGTATGCGATTGTCCAGAACCTTGTGACGCACGTAAAGCCAGAATGGCAAAAGAAGCAGAACGTCAAGCAAAACTGCAAGAAGCCGGTCGCATTTTATAATTTAATTCATAAGGTAATGCTATTAAGCGTTGTTCTGTGAATCGATAACATTAAGGAAAGAATATTGCTTTCCATTATGCCTTAATGGATATGTATAATTCGGTATGCATATCCTTTTTTAATTGTTTCGTTCCAAACATCAATACAAAATAGATTAATTCTCGGAATTATCTATTTTTATAGATGTGGTTTGTATTGTTTTGGGAATAATTCTAATAAATCAATTATAAATTTGTACGTTAACATAAAGATAACGACAATGTTTGTGATTGTTTGCTATTTTGTTTGAGAGTTCTTAAGATAAGCGGATTTCATAGCATATTTATAGTTGTAAGCATAAAACAAAGGAAAAATAATGGCATTAATTTCAAAAACATTTACTGATCTAATGACAATATCACCACAACAATTTGCAGAAAACCAACAGAAAAAAGTGATTGTCGGAATGTCAGGAGGTGTAGATTCATCCGTATCTGCTTATATTCTTCAGCAACAGGGCTACCAAGTGGAAGGCTTGTTTATGAAAAATTGGGAAGAGGATGATGATACAGATTATTGTACGGCGGCGGCAGATTTAGCTGATGCACAAGCAGTATGTGATAAATTAGGTATAAAACTACATAAAATTAATTTTGCTGCGGAATATTGGGACAATGTTTTTGAACATTTTTTAGCGGAATACAAAGCTGGCCGCACGCCAAACCCTGATATTCTGTGCAACAAAGAAATCAAGTTTAAAGCCTTTTTGGAATATGCCGCCGAAGATTTAGGGGCGGATTACATCGCCACAGGGCATTATGTGCGTCGTCGTGGCGATGATGAGAATGCACAGTTATTACGCGGTTTGGATGATAATAAAGATCAAAGTTACTTTCTTTACACATTGAGCCATAAACAGGTTGGACAAAGTTTATTTCCAGTAGGCGAATTAGAAAAGCCAGTAGTGCGTCAAATTGCAGAAGATTTAGGTTTGGTTACTGCTAAGAAAAAAGATTCTACCGGTATTTGTTTTATCGGAGAACGTAAATTCAAAGACTTCTTAGCTCGTTATTTACCGGCACAGCCAGGGGATATTCGTACGGTAGATGGTGAAGTTATCGGTCGTCACGATGGGTTAATGTATCACACGCTTGGACAGCGTAAAGGTTTGCGTATCGGCGGATTGAAAAATGCTGGTGACGAGGCTTGGTATGTGGTAGATAAAGATTTGCAACATAATGAGTTGATTGTGGCGCAAGGTCATAACCATCCGCGCCTATTCTCTAGAGGGTTAATCGCCGGACAATTACATTGGGTTGATCGTAAGCCTTTAAAACAACCTTTGCGTTGTACAGTGAAAACACGTTATCGCCAGCAGGATGTGCCTTGTCAAATTGTTCCATTAAATGATGATTTGATTGAAGTTAGTTTTGATGAACCACAAATTGCGGTGACTCCTGGACAATCGGCAGTTTTCTATTTGGATGAGGTTTGTTTAGGTGGTGGTATTATTGAACAGCGACTAACCTAAAGTAATGAGTTTCGTAAAGGGTTCGTGATGAACCCTTTAGTTTTATCGCCAAATAATGGTTGCTGGAATGATCTGATTTTTTACCGGTTCTTGTTTTAATAAACTTTGTACCATTGCAAAAAGCTGATGAGCAATTTTTTGGTGATTTTGTTGAATAGAATTGATTTTGAACGGTAGACAATTCAGCAACTCATAATCATCAAAAGTGGAAAGGTGCATTGTTCCATCAGACAGATGATGTAATAACTGTTTTTCATTTAGCCATCGAAGAACCCCTTCTAATAATGCGTATGAACCAGTAAATAATGCTTGTGGTAAACGCCCTAAGCGTTGATACAGTTGATCAAAAGCAAAGTAGGCGCTATCAGCATAGTAGGAAGTTTGCATAATCCAATCCGGATTTAACTGTAAATTCGCACGTTGCAATCCTTGTTTAAAGCCGTAAAGACGTGCTGTACTAGGACGTAATTCAGCTTGACCGCCTAGATAATAGATCTCATTTAAATGATATTGTCGGCATAAAGTATCAATAAGTTCAATGACAGCACTTTCATCATCCGTCACAATATAAGGCGTGAGGCTGTTTTGTGTAAAACGGTCGAGTTGAATGACCGGAACATTAATATTGAGCTGGCGATAATAATGCGCATCCGATTTAATCGGTGTTGTAATTAAAAGATCAATTTGACGATCCAATAAACGCTCAATAGCAATTAATTCCTGTTTAGCGTCCTCATCGGTACAGGCGATGATCAGTTGTAATCCATTATCACGACACAACTTTTCTAGGGTTTTTGTTGTTGTGGCAAAACCTAAATTAGAAAAATCAGGAATGACTAAACCGATAGTGTTACTACGCTGTGCCTGTAACGCCTTTGCTACACTATTGGCCTTATAGTGATGTTTTTTAGCAATTTCTAAAATTTTTGCTTGCGTTTCTGGCTTAATCCTAAAGTTATTTCCGTGTCCATTAAGCACCATACTGACGGTAGTTTTTGAAACACCACTTAATTCTGCAATATCTGCGAGAGTAAGCCGTTTATTGTTGATATTCATTAACCTCAATCCTTAATCGAAGTAAATTGGCGAAACTTTGGCACTTGCTATTTTGATTAAAGGCGATATCCATAATAGAGGCTGTTTCTTTTCAATAAAGAAACGGGAAGTCATTGCTTTTTCGCCATCATTTAAAAAGATTTCAATAATAGAATGATCAATAAAAATTTCAATCTTTTGTAGATTTTTAATTCGACAATAACGTTTTGTACCCCATTTCCGCATAGATTCAGATTGTTCACTATGTTCTCTGTTTAAACAGAAAATTCCGTTGTGATAACTGATTTCAAGATATTGATTCAGTTCGTTTTTGAATAATTGTAAGTCAAATGATTGGTTGTTAATTTCAAGTGTTAAGTAACTTTGTGATAGATAAGGAATTTCAATCTTTCCTTGTTGATGATGATGTATTGTGCCGATCTGTTGATAAACCTGTTTCACAGGACGTTGATAGATTTGGTTGTTTTGCAACCAAAGTTTACGTGGCAAAGTTAGCATTGAATGCCATTGATATTGATCGGTAGGATACTGCAAATCAGGTAAACCGCACCAAGCGAATAGGATTTTACTGTCATCATTTAAGCCGGAAAAAGTTTGCGGCGCATAAAAATCAAATCCTTGATCCAGCTCGGAAAATATTTCTACTTGAAAATCAAGATGTTGTAATTTGCCAAGGGCATAAGTAGCGTGATAATTATTTTGAAATTGGGCTTGTTCCTGCTGCTTTCCTTGCGGTGACCAAATGAACAGATCTTTATCTTTTAATTTAGAAAGATCAGGACATTCCCACATAAAAATATTTTTATTATCAAAGGGATGAAGAGCTAATTCGCCTAATAATTTTGGCGTGTCATTCAGATTATCCATTTCAAATAATAATGCTGTACCGGAAAGATCTTGGCGTTGCGCGCCTAAAATAAAACGAATTTTGCCTTCATCAGTAAGGAACGGTTTCGGATCGCGGCAATGTTCAGTATAACCAACTGGTGGTTCGTGCAGTAAAACACGTTTTTCGAGTAATTTACCCTGTTTAGTAAAAATAGCGATATTTTGAAATGGAATACGTTGATTATCCGATTGACGGCGTGTGTTTCCGGTATAAAAAGCGACAATTTGATCTTGATAGAGAATCGCACCGCCGGAATAGCAGCCGTGTGATTCAAAAAGTTGATCGGGAATGAGCAACTCCGCCTGTTGAAAATGAATAAAATCTTTACTGCAATAATGTTGCCAATGTTTCATTCCGTGCAATGCACCGAACGGATACCATTGGTAAAAAATATGATAGTTTTCACCGTCAAAAACCAATCCGTTCGGATCATTTAATAAACCGGTCGGAGGTGCAAGATGATATTGTGGACGATGGTGATGATCACATTGTACTTGTGATGCTAATGTTGTTAATTCATTTTCTTTAGCTGCATATAGATTGCGATATTTGCCTTGATTAAAAATCATCATCTTCCTCCGAATGATAGAAAATTATTGTGATTGAAGTTGTGTTTTTGTTGGCAATGCAGACATTGCACCTTTGGCGGTAGTGGCTAATCCACCGCAAAGATTTGCTTGTTGAATCGCCTGGACAAAAATATTTTGTTGTTGCCAGTGCTGATGTCGAGCTAATGCCTGCAACATACCGCCGACAAAAGCATCACCGGCTCCAGTGGTGTCGATCACTTTTACTTTATTTCCGGCAACTTTTCCTTCAATAGCTTGATAAAAATAGTATGCACCCTCTGCTCCGAGAGTAACTAAAATTAATTTATCTGGATACTGTTGACGGGTTTTACGGGTAGCCAAGCTCAGATCAGGCTCACCGCTTAGTAGACAAATTTCTTCTTCTGAAAATTTAATGACATCGGCGATAGCAATCATTTTGTTCACTTCATCAATCATTTGTTGTTGTGAAGGCCATAAACTAGGGCGAAGATTTGGATCAAAAGAAACAAATCCACCGGCTTGTTTAATTTGCTGTGCTGCTTGTTGTGTGGTGTGGCGTGATGGTTGGTTGATTAAAGCTATGGAACAGAAATGTAGCCATTCACCGGCAGAGAAATGTGGAAGATCTGATTGTTGTAAGAATTGATCCGCACTTGGATTGACCATAAAAGTAAAGGTTCTTTCACCGGTTTCGTCGAGATCAACAATCACGGTTGAAGTGCGATGATTATCATCGAGATGCATAAAATCAGTATTTACTTGTTCTTGCTGTAAAGTAGTTTTCAGAAATAGACCTAAAGGATCATTTCCAACTCTGCCAATAAAAGCACTGTTACCACCTAAACGTGCAATGGCAACGGCAACATTTGCTGGCGCACCACCTGGACAGCGTAAATAATGTTGTTCTCCATCCGGTAATAAATCGACAACGGCATCGCCTAAAACCCATACTGTATTCATAGGTAAAATCCTCTATTGTTTTTTGAACAGTAAAATTGTAGCTAAACCGTTTTAGTTGAGCAATTATATTTGTTGATTTCTATTAAAAAGTGTTAACTGGATCACAAAAATGAAAACTAGTTTATGAATAAAATAGATTTTACTAAAACGTTTTAGCTATAATGCGTGCTGTTGATTACTTAACCAATCTACCCGGAGAGAAAACCTATGGATTTTCCAAAAATTGCAAAAGAGCTCATTGAGAAGTTGGGCGGAAAAGAGAATATCAGTGGCGCTGCACATTGCTCCACTCGTTTACGTTTAGTACTTAATGACGAAAGTAAGGCGGATAAGGAAGGCATTGAACAAATTGAAGGTGTGAAAGGTCAATTTGCCGTAGCAGGCCAATACCAAATTATTTTTGGTGCGGGTACGGTGAACAAAGTTCACGCCGCAATGACAGAAATTTTAGGATTAGGCGATATGACAAAAAGTGATGTCGCTAATTTAAGTGCTGAAAAACAGGGGTTGTTGCAGCGTTTAGTAAAAGGATTGGCGGATATTTTTGTGCCAATTATTCCGGCGATTGTGGCTGGCGGTTTGCTAATGGGGTTAGCGAATGTTTTTACTGCACAAGGTTTATTTATTGATGATAAATCCTTAATTGATGCTTATCCGAATTTGGCGGATCTTGCGGCAATGATTAATACCTTTGCCAATGCACCGTTTGTCTATTTGCCAATTTTATTGGCATTTTCGGCTAGCAGAAAATTTGGTGGTAATCCGTTTTTAGGTGCGGCATTGGGAATGTTGATGGTTCATCCGGATCTATTAAATGGCTGGGGCTTTAGCGCGGCGAGTCTTTCAGGTGATATTCCGTATTGGGATATTTTCGGTTTCCATATCGAGAAAGTGGGATATCAAGGCTCAGTATTACCGGTGTTGGCGGCAACGTGGATTTTGGCTAGATTGGAAAATGGTTTCCGTAAAATTATTCCATCCGTATTGGATAATTTATTAACACCGCTATTAGCCTTGTTTATCACCGGCATTTTAACCTTTACTTTTGTCGGACCAATTACACATAAACTTGGCTTTTTAATTGGAGATGGCTTAACTTGGTTATATGACACAACTGGTTTTATTGGTGGTGCTATTTTTGGTGCTTTCTATGCGCCAATTGTGATCACCGGTATGCATCAAACTTTTATTGCAATTGAAACCCAATTATTGGCGGATATGGCTCATACCGGTGGCACTTTTATTTTTCCTATTGCAGCAATGTCAAATGTAGCGCAAGGAGCTGCCTGTTTAGGGGTGATGTTCTTAATTAAAGATGCAAAAGTGAAGGGAATTGCATTACCATCCGGGATCAGTGCTTTATTAGGGATTACTGAACCGGCAATGTTTGGGGTGAATCTTAAATATCGTTACCCCTTTATTGCGGCAATGGTAGGTTCTGGTGTTTCCAGTGCGTTTATCGCTTTGTTTAATGCGAAAGCACAGGCATTAGGTGCAGCTGGTTTACCCGGCATTATTTCAATTAAACCAGATAGTATCGCTGTATATTGTATTGGTATGTTGATTTCATTTGTGATCACTTTCTCACTAACATTATTATTAGGCTTAAGAGTACAACGTAAAGCAAAATAAAATTACTGATTTTAGCGTTGTTAAAGATCAAGGTAATACAATTATCTTGATCTTTTTTATAAAAAAAAATTAACTTTATGTTAGTTTTTTTCACTAAAAAGAGCAGGTTTAAATAGTGATATGTTCTTAATTGAAACTACTTGTAGTTTATTTCACTAAAATTACCACTTTATTTTAGTGTTTTCTACTAGATAAATTTAAATCATATTTAAGATTTTACTTTTATTATCAAATAAATAGCGTTGACTAATATAACTATTCGATTATATTAAGGTTTCCTATAACAAAATAAAGATAAGTCCTTTAGGAGGGCGGAATGAGTAGTAATACAGCAAAAACAACAAGAGAAACTTTCTCGGGGCGTAAAGCGTTTATTTTAGCGGCTATTGGTTCAGCAGTAGGATTGGGTAATATCTGGCGTTTCCCTTATACCGCTTATGAAAATGGGGGTGGTGCATTTATTGTACCTTATATTATCGCATTGTTAACGGCAGGGATTCCTTTACTTTTTTTGGATTATGCCATCGGACATAGACACCGTGGTTCTGCGCCATTAGCGTTTAGACGTTTGCATAAGAACTTTGAGATTTTTGGTTGGTGGCAGGTATTAGTTAATGTCATCATTGGAATCTATTATGCGGTAGTACTTGGTTGGGCAGCGTGTTATACCTATTTTTCTATAAATGGTGCTTGGGGGGATAAGCCGATAGATTTCTTTATTGGTGAGTTCCTTAAAATGGGCGATATTACACAAGGCGTCAGTTTTGAATTTGTTGGTATGGTTGTTGGTCCTTTAATTGCGGTATGGTTGGTGGCGTTAGCCGTGTTAGCATTGGGTGTGCAAAAAGGTATAGCTAAATCATCCAGTATTTTAATGCCACTTTTGGTGGTAATGTTTGTGATTTTGGTTATTTCAGCGCTTTTGTTGCCGGGAGCTAGTAAAGGTTTGGATGCGTTATTTACTCCTAATTGGGATAAATTATCCGATCCGAGTGTCTGGATTGCAGCTTACGGGCAAATTTTCTTTTCTCTATCTATCTGTTTCGGCATTATGATTACTTATTCTTCCTATTTGAAGAAAGATTCAGATTTAACCAGTTCTGGATTGGTGGTTGGCTTTGCAAATAGTAGTTTCGAATTATTGGCTGGAATTGGTGTTTTTGCAGCTTTAGGTTTTATGGCTGTAGCAAGTGGACAACAAGTGCACGAAGTAGCAAAAGGCGGAATTGGTTTAGCATTTTTTGCGTTCCCAACGATTATTAATAATGCACCATTTGGTTCAATACTAGGTGTGCTATTTTTTGGTTCACTTACTTTTGCCGCATTGACTTCTTTTATCTCAGTTATTGAAGTGATTATTGCGTCAGTGCAAGATAAATTAAAACTTGGACGTGTTGTTTCAACCTTCATTGTAGGTATTCCGATGATGGTTCTTTCTGTTTCTTTATTCGGTACAACAACAGGGTTACCAATGTTGGATGTGATGGATAAGTTTGTTAACTACTTCGGTATTGTTGCGGTAGCGTTTTGTTCATTGGTTATTATTGTGTCCAATGAAAAATTAGGATTGTTAGGAAACCATCTTAACAAAACCTCTTCTTTCAAAGTTGGCTTTATTTGGCGTTTGTGTATTGTTGTTACAACAGGTATTTTAGCGTTTATGTTATTTACTGAAGGTGCAAAAGTGTTCCGCGAAGGTTATGAAGGTTATCCAAACTGGTTTGTAGATATATTCGGTTGGGGAATGGCATTCGGATTGGTGGTAGTCGCCTTCCTATTAACACATTTACCTTGGAAAAATGAAGAAAAATTTGAGGAGGACACAGAATGAGTACGACAGCAATCATTATGATGATTATCTCGCTTGTGATCATTTGGGGTGGTTTATTAATTTCCATTAAACGATTACCTAAAGAATAACTAATTGAAAATAAAAAAGTTTAAGCCATATAATTCAATGTTTTTCGTTGGAGATATGGCTTTTGTTTCTAAAGTATGGAATAGATAAACTGTTGTAAAAAACATCAATTAAAAAATAAATTAAAAAAATCTGCAAAAAAGACTTGCACAAGGTTTTGAAATGCCTATAATACGCCACCGCAACGACGCTGAAGTGTGAAGTTAAAAAGAAAGCGTCGTTTTTTGTTCTTTAAAAAACTATCAGACAATCTGTGTGGGCATTCGTAGATAACAAAAAGAGAACCTGAAAAAGATTCAGGGCGAGGCAAAAGCTAAGTCCAAAAGAAATTATCTTGAATGCTGAAGAATCAATTCAAAACGATGAAGTCAGTGATTTGAGAGCAAGATTAAATTGAAGAGTTTGATCATGGCTCAGATTGAACGCTGGCGGCAGGCTTAACACATGCAAGTCGAACGGTAACATTAAAATAGCTTGCTATTTTAGATGACGAGTGGCGGACGGGTGAGTAAGGCTTGGGGATCTGGCTTATGGAGGGGGATAACCATTGGAAACGATGGCTAATACCGCATAGTATCGAGAGATGAAAGGGGTGGTTACGGTCACCTGCCAAAGGATGAACCCAAGTGAGATTAGGTAGTTGGTGGGGTAAAGGCCCACCAAGCCTGCGATCTCTAGCTGGTCTGAGAGGATGGCCAGCCACACTGGGACTGAGACACGGCCCAGACTCCTACGGGAGGCAGCAGTGGGGAATATTGCGCAATGGGGGGAACCCTGACGCAGCCATGCCGCGTGAATGAAGAAGGCCTTCGGGTTGTAAAGTTCTTTCGGTGGTGAGGAAGGTTAATATGTTAATAGCATATTGATTTGACGTTAGCCACAGAAGAAGCACCGGCTAACTCCGTGCCAGCAGCCGCGGTAATACGGAGGGTGCGAGCGTTAATCGGAATAACTGGGCGTAAAGGGCACGCAGGCGGGACGTTAAGTGAGATGTGAAAGCCCCGGGCTTAACCTGGGAACAGCATTTCATACTGTCGTTCTAGAGTACTCTAGGGAGGGGTAGAATTCCACGTGTAGCGGTGAAATGCGTAGAGATGTGGAGGAATACCGAAGGCGAAGGCAGCCCCTTGGGGAGATACTGACGCTCATGTGCGAAAGCGTGGGGAGCAAACAGGATTAGATACCCTGGTAGTCCACGCTGTAAACGATGTCGATTTGGGGGTTGGGTGTAAACTTGGCTCTCGAAGCAAACGTGATAAATCGACCGCCTGGGGAGTACGGCCGCAAGGTTAAAACTCAAATGAATTGACGGGGGCCCGCACAAGCGGTGGAGCATGTGGTTTAATTCGATGCAACGCGAAGAACCTTACCTACTCTTGACATCCTAAGGAGGCTTTAGAGATAGAGCTGTGCTTTCGAGAACTTAGAGACAGGTGCTGCATGGCTGTCGTCAGCTCGTGTTGTGAAATGTTGGGTTAAGTCCCGCAACGAGCGCAACCCTTATTCTTTGTTACCAACGGGTAGAGCCGGGGACTCAAAGGAGACTGCCAGTGACAAGCTGGAGGAAGGTGGGGATGACGTCAAGTCATCATGGCCCTTACGAGTAGGGCTACACACGTGCTACAATGGTGCATACAGAGGGAGGCGAAGTAGCGATATGGAGCGAAACTCAGAAAGTGCATCGTAGTCCGGATTGGAGTCTGCAACTCGACTCCATGAAGTCGGAATCGCTAGTAATCGCAAATCAGAATGTTGCGGTGAATACGTTCCCGGGCCTTGTACACACCGCCCGTCACACCATGGGAGTGGGTTGTACCAGAAGTAGATAGCTTAACCTATTGGAGGGCGTTTACCACGGTATGATTCATGACTGGGGTGAAGTCGTAACAAGGTAACCGTAGGGGAACCTGCGGTTGGATCACCTCCTTAAAAGAAAGGGTTTGAAGTGTTAGCTATGCGTGTTCACACAGATTGTTTGGTAGGAAGGAAGGTATCGTTAATTGGTCGGAGTCCCCTTCGTCTAGAGGCCTAGGACATCGCCCTTTCACGGCGGTAACAGGGGTTCGAATCCCCTAGGGGACGCCAATTAAGGATATCTTTATGATATTGAACATTGTTCTTTAAAAACGAGACACAAGCTGAAAACTGAGAGAACTCAAAAGAGCGAACTAAAGCCAAGAGGTAGCGTAAGAAAGCGCAAGAATCCTTGAGGTTGTATAGTTAAGTGACTAAGCGTACACGGTGGATGCCTAGGCAATCAGAGGCGAAGAAGGACGTGCTAATCTGCGAAAAGCGTGGGGGAGTTGATAAGAAACGCTAATCCCACGATGTCCGAATGGGGAAACCCGATAGGTGAAGAGCCTATCATTGTTTACTGAATAAAATAGGTAAGCAAGGCGAACCGGGAGAACTGAAACATCTAAGTACCCCGAGGAAAAGAAATCAACCGAGATTCTGCGAGTAGCGGCGAGCGAAAGCGGAGGAGCCAGTGAGTGATAGCAACTGTTTTAGGAGAATTGTCTGGGAAGGCAAGCAAAAGAGGGTGATAGCCCCGTATCCGAAAAAAGAGATGTGGTACTAAGCTGACGAGAAGTAGGGCGGGACACGAGGAATCCTGTCTGAAGAAGGGGGGACCATCCTCCAAGGCTAAATACTCCTGATTGACCGATAGTGAACCAGTACCGTGAGGGAAAGGCGAAAAGAACCCCGGGAGGGGAGTGAAAAAGAACCTGAAACCGTGTACGTACAAGCAGTGGGAGCCTGAAAGGGTGACTGCGTACCTTTTGTATAATGGGTCAGCGACTTATATTTTGTAGCGAGGTTAACCGGATAGGGGAGCCGAAGGGAAACCGAGTCTTAACTGGGCGGTTAGTTGCAAGATATAGACCCGAAACCCGGTGATCTAGCCATGGGCAGGAAGAAGGTTGGGTAACACTAACTGGAGGACCGAACCGACTACTGTTGAAAAAGTAGCGGATGACCTGTGGCTGGGGGTGAAAGGCCAATCAAACCGGGAGATAGCTGGTTCTCCCCGAAATCTATTTAGGTAGAGCCTTATATGAATACCTTCGGGGGTAGAGCACTGTTTCGGCTAGGGGTCCATCCCGGATTACCAACCCGATGCAAACTGCGAATACCGAAGAGTAATGTATAGGAGACACACGGCGGGTGCTAACGTTCGTCGTGGAGAGGGAAACAACCCAGACCGCCAGCTAAGGTCCCAAAGTCTATATTAAGTGGGAAACGAAGTGGAAAGGCTTAGACAGCTAGGATGTTGGCTTAGAAGCAGCCACCATTTAAAGAAAGCGTAATAGCTCACTAGTCGAGTCGGTCTGCGCGGAAGATGTAACGGGGCTAAAATATAGCACCGAAGCTGCGGCATCAAGAGAAATCTTGTTGGGTAGGGGAGCGTTGTGTAAGCTGAAGAAGGTGGTTCGAGAGGGCTGCTGGAGGTATCACAAGTGCGAATGCTGACATAAGTAACGATAAAGCGGGTGAAAGACCCGCTCGCCGGAAGACCAAGGTTTCCTGTCCAACGTTAATCGGGGCAGGGTGAGTCGGCCCCTAAGGCGAGGCTGAGAAGCGTAGTCGATGGGAAATGGGTTAATATTCCCATACTTGGATAAACTGCGATGTGGGGACGGAGCAGGTTAGGTTAGCGTACGGATGGAAGAGTACGTTTAAGTTAGTAGGTGGGTGAGTTAGGCAAATCCGGCTCACCATTAACACTGAGAGATGATGACGAGGCACCAAGGTGCTGAAGTAACTGATACCCAACTTCCAGGAAAAGCCACTAAGCGAAAGGTTTATCTAAACCGTACTGGAAACCGACACAGGTGGTCAGGTAGAGAATACTAAGGCGCTTGAGAGAACTCGGGTGAAGGAACTAGGCAAAATAGCACCGTAACTTCGGGAGAAGGTGCGCTGGCGTAGTGTGAAGTCCGAAGCGGATGGAGCATGAACCAGTCGAAGCGACGAGCTGGCTGCAACTGTTTAATAAAAACACAGCACTCTGCAAACACGAAAGTGGACGTATAGGGTGTGATGCCTGCCCGGTGCTGGAAGGTTAATTGATGGTGTCATCGAAAGAGAAGCACCTGATCGAAGCCCCAGTAAACGGCGGCCGTAACTATAACGGTCCTAAGGTAGCGAAATTCCTTGTCGGGTAAGTTCCGACCTGCACGAATGGCATAATGATGGCCAGGCTGTCTCCACCCGAGACTCAGTGAAATTGAAATCGCCGTGAAGATGCGGTGTACCCGCGGCTAGACGGAAAGACCCCGTGAACCTTTACTATAGCTTGACACTGAACCTTGAATTTTAATGTGTAGGATAGGTGGGAGACTGCGAAGCGGTAACGCCAGTTATCGTGGAGTCGTTGTTGAAATACCACCCTTTAACGTTTGATGTTCTAACGAAGCGCTCGGGACGAGTGTTCGGACAGTGTCTGGTGGGTAGTTTGACTGGGGCGGTCTCCTCCCAAAGCGTAACGGAGGAGCACGAAGGTTGGCTAATGACGGTCGGACATCGTCAGGTTAGTGCAATGGTAGAAGCCAGCTTAACTGCGAGACGGACAAGTCGAGCAGGTACGAAAGTAGGTCATAGTGATCCGGTGGTTCTGAATGGAAGGGCCATCGCTCAACGGATAAAAGGTACTCCGGGGATAACAGGCTGATACCGCCCAAGAGTTCATATCGACGGCGGTGTTTGGCACCTCGATGTCGGCTCATCACATCCTGGGGCTGAAGTAGGTCCCAAGGGTATGGCTGTTCGCCATTTAAAGTGGTACGCGAGCTGGGTTTAGAACGTCGTGAGACAGTTCGGTCCCTATCTGCCGTGGGCGTTGGAGAATTGAGGGGGGTTGCTCCTAGTACGAGAGGACCGGAGTGAACGCATCACTGGTGTTCCAGTTGTTTCGCCAGAGGCATTGCTGGGTAGCTAAATGCGGAAGAGATAAGTGCTGAAAGCATCTAAGCACGAAACTTGCCCCGAGATGAGTTCTCCCTGACAAAAGTCAGTAAGGGTTGTTTAAGACTAAGACGTAGATAGGCTGGGTGTGTAAGCGGTGTGAGCCGTTGAGCTAACCAGTACTAATTGCCCGAGGGGCTTAACTATACAACGCTGAAGGGTTTTTGCGGAGAGCGGAGGCTGAGGAGAAGCGGAAGCGAGGAAAGGCAAGAGCGCGGAGCGAGGGAAGAGAGCGAAGAGAGAAGGAAGTAGACAGCTTGTGTTAAGTTAAAAGGAAGCCGGAAAGGTTAAAGAAAGAACAAGAAGAAAGAGAAGATAGAGAATAAGCAGATACACTGTGGAAAGCAAGAGCAAGAGCAGAAAGTAGGAAAAAGCAGTGTATAGACAGGATAATCCTGGCGGCGAGAATGCAATAGCACCACCTGACCCCATGCCGAACTCAGAAGTGAAATGTTGTCATGCCGATGGTAGTGTGGGGATTCCCCATGTGAGAGTAGGTCACTGCCAGGTTATAAATTAAAGGAAGGAACGCTAACCGAGAGGTTAGCGTTTTTTTATGTTGTTTTACATTAAAGGCTTGCTTTGAGAAAGGTGGAGAATTCTAACGTGAGTCGTTTATATAATGTGTAAAACAGCACGATTTGATACAAAGTATGAGCTATCGAAGAAATTGTTGGAATAATGTACCGATGTAGCTGTTGGTTTAGAAGTTTAAATATGAATGGATGTTAAAAGACGGTTATTCTTCATTAGATGAAGACAAGGAAGATATTAAATGTTACGTGTTTTACTATAATAGAGTGAGACTGTATAGCTATAATCAAGGATTAAGCCAATTTTAGCGAAAAAAACTATCAAGGACTGCTCATTTAGTAGATCACTACATTTTTTGGTTCGTGAGAAAAAAGGAAAACTAAGGCTATCTAAAAATAGGGTTTCAGACGGCATTAAAAATAATGAAAAAGAAGCACCGCACTTTTAAGCCAAACGCTAATAAAAGTGCGGTCATTTTTTCAGCCGTTTTCAGAGGATTGAAGCCTCATCAAATAAACAAGGCAAAAATCAAACCACCAAAGGTTAAGATGAGACTGGAGAAATAGAGTCGAAAGGTAGTCTGGTAGTGGCTGGCTTGTTGCATTCGTTCGGGGTGGGCGAGCAGGCGGTAAAGCACGCTGAGCATCATCACCAGCCCCACCAATAATGAGGCGGTGATGAGTAAATCAGAGAGGCTATTTACCGCAGGTTGGCTATCGTCTGCAGCCGCCCAGCCTGCGAGGAAGTTCAGCAAAAAGCCCATTACGATGCCGATGGAGGCAATCATCGGCTGGCGTAAGTCTTTGAAATTGGGTTGTTTTTCTTCACTCATTCGGGAATTTCCTGCTGGGTGGCACAATGGATTGAGCCGCCGCCGTTGGCGATGCCGTCTGTGGCGATTTGTAGCACAGTGCGGTCTGGGTGGCTTTGGCTGACAATGTCAAAGGCTTCACGGTCGGCATCAGGGTCGCCAAATTGTGGCAAGATGATGCAGCCGTTGGCAACGTAAAAGCCGATGTAGCCTGCGGCGAAGCCGTCTTCATTGAAGCGGAAGCCTTTGTATTGGCGGGCTTCTACGGCAGCTTGCACGGTTTCGTAATTCGGGGCGTGTAGCTCAATCACATTGCGGTGGTGCTGTTTGAGAACACGCAGATTATCGCGGGTTACTGAATAATCCGGTGATTCTGGTTCATCATCAATAGCACAGAGTACGCTGTCGTCATCGGTGAAACGGGCGTAGAAATCAATGTGGGCATCGGTGATGTCACGGGCTTTTAAGCCTTTGAGCCAAGTGATGTTGTTCACGCC
This sequence comes from Gallibacterium sp. ZY190522, assembly GCF_054166015.1. NCBI lineage: Bacteria > Pseudomonadati > Pseudomonadota > Gammaproteobacteria > Pasteurellales > Pasteurellaceae > Gallibacterium > Gallibacterium sp. ZY190522. The sequence continues at coordinate 2,000,239 of NZ_CM135118.1, read as the reverse complement.
CAGTACGCGGTGTAATTCTTGTTCCACTTCGGCTTTGCTGCGGTTGGGGTTGCGGTTATCGTTAAGAATGCAGCTTTCGGTGCAGATGGCGTTGCCTTTGCCGTCCACTTCAATGCCGCCACCTTCCATTACCAGCCAGGTTTTCACTAATGGCGAATGGGTGTATTTGGCGACAAAAGCGGCGATTTTTTGGTCTTTACCGATGGGTTGATCCACAATGCCGTGTTCGCGTTTAGCTGGGTCTTTTCGCCAACCTTCTGCACCTGTGTCTGCCTGTCCCCAGCCGTTGAAATTGAAATCCACGGCGGCACGTTTGCCGTTTTCATCACGCACAAATAGCGGAGCGGTGTCGCGTACCCATAAATCATTAAGCGGGGCGGCGATGAGGTTGATTTTGCCACCTGCTTCGATGTTGGGAATGGCACGCCCGTTGGTAAATACGCCTGTGGCACTATATTCCTGCAAATCAGACTGAGCCAGCTCACTTTTCACCTGTGCTAACACCGCACGGGCTTCCTCCATTTCATTGGGGTTCACCAGCATATTCACGGGTTCAAAACGGGAAAGGTTGGCGGCGATTCGCATTAAATCTGCCCGTGCCGCACGGCGTGCCATTCCATACACCCCTGTCGTCCCCCACGCACCAGCTGTTGCACCATATGCCATCCAAGTGGCTTGATGTGGCGCACTTTCAGACGGCATAAAATATTGGATTGCTCCGCTATTAGTTGCTTGAGCGTGTCGTAAGAAATAAGGCGAAATGGCTAATGCACTCGCTCCAAGTAAAAAATCACGACGTTTCATAAGCTTCTCTCTATAAAAAATTCGGCGAATTATACAACGGCATAAAATGGTAAGCGAGGAAAGTTTGAGGGCTGATGACAAAAGTGCGGTGTTTTTTTTCGGTGATTTTTTATGTTGAGCAAGGGATTAAAGCACCGCATTTCGCCGTGACGAGATGATTTTCTCACCTCACCCAAACCGCCCTAGCAAAATCTCCGCAAGCAAATCAAATACGCGTTTGACTCGTGGCTGTTCGGCTTGGCGTTTAGGGCGATAGAGGTAACACGGCCATTGTTTGCGGGGCAGTTGGGGGAAAAGTTCCACCAATTCACCGCGTTCAAGATAAGGTTGGCACAGTTGGCGGGGGATATGGGCGATGGTTTGCCCCGCCAGCACGGCGGAAAGTTCGCTGCTGATGTTGTTGGTGAGCAGTTTGGGCGGGTTGGGCTGATGGCGGTGTGTGCCAATTTCCCATTGCCAAATGCGTCCGTTGTTGGGGTTAATCAAGGCACTTAAGGGGTAACGGCTAATGAGGTCTTGCCAGTTTTTTGGCTCGCCATAGTGCTGTAACAGGTTGGGGCTGGCAACGATAATGTCTTGTTCTTGCCCGACTTTTTTCACTATCAGACGGCTATCTTGTGGGTTGCCAAAGCGTATGCCCACATCAATTTTGCCTGCCACCACGTCAATCAAGGCGTTGTCGGTACGCCAATGCAGTTGAATATCGGGGAAATCACTTAGGCGGATCAACAGTTGTTGCAACACCTCGTTCATTAAGATGGGGTAATCAGGCAGGGCAATGCGGACAGTGCCACTCAGTGCGTGATTGGGCTGAGGGTGAATCAGCGCTTCGGCATCGGCAAGTAGGCGTTGGGCACGGGGCAAAAACTGGCGGGCAAAATCCGTGAGTTGCACTTGTCGGGTGCTACGCTGAAACAGCACTTCGCCCAAAGATTGTTCCAACTCGCTGATGCTACGGGTAACGCGTTGTGGCGACACGCCCAGCTCGCGTGCGGCGTTTTTAAAATGCAAGGTGTTCGCCACCGTGCAAAAAATATGGAGCAATTCCAGCCTGTTTTTCATCGTCTTTGTTCCTCTTGATGGCGAAAAAATCATAGCAAAGTTCTTCAATTATTCCAAATACAGAAATAATAAATTCCATTTTCTATCATTTTGTTTGCCATTCTGAGAGGCTATAATGGCGACTGTTCATTCAGGGCGTTATACATAACGCCCTATTTTTTAAGACCATAAGGAGTATTTATGTTATCCAACCGTTTACCAGCCGACCACCTCGCTTTGGCGTTGGAACAAGAAAAAACCATTTCCGCCGCCGATTATGAAAAAGTCAAAGCCTTAGCGGGCATTGTTCGCCCTTTGCGTAGCTTTATTTTTAAAACCCCAGCCGCTTACGATATGCCTTTTGAAGAATGGGTGATCCCCTCTGAAGACGGTGTGCCGCTCGAAGCGTGGTTTATCCCAGCCAAAGGCGGAATGAGCGATAAATTGGTGATTTTTAACCACGCTTTGCCGATGTGCCGTGCAGGTTTCCCTGGTCATTTCGGGCAGCCTTGGGCAGGCTTTGACTCGGTAGAAATCGATTTTGTGATTCAATACAAACACCTCACCGATGCAGGCTACAATGTGCTGACCTACGACATTCGCAACCACGGCAACAGCGGAGCGGCGAATAATGGCATCAGTGGTATTGGCAACTGGGAATGGCGTGATTGCGTGGGCGTGAAAAAATTTGTCGATGCCCACCCTGAGCTTTCCAAAATGAAAGTGGCACTGTACAGCCAATGTATGGGCGGTAATTCACAATACCGTGCCATTATGGAACGCCCTGATTTATTTGAAAATGTGCGTTGTATGGTTAGCCCGATGGTGGTGTCGATGGCGGCGATTTATGATGCCTTTTCTGAATTGCAAGGCGTGCAACAATATCAACCCTTGATTGATTTAGAATTGCTCAAAATGGGCGGTTTCACCATGGCAGAAATGACTCCACACCTATGGGCGCACGCGGTGAAAATGCCAACAATGATTGTGCAAGTGTTGGAAGACGCGTGGACACGCAATCCCGAAGACGGTCAAAAAACCTTTGATTTGCTCGGTGCGAAAGAAAAAGAATTGCTGTGGATTGAAAACACACCGTATCGCTTCAAAGACGGCTACAATTATTTTGGTCGCCACCCTGAACAAATCCTCGCCTTTATCAATCGTTATATGGCGGATTAAGCAGTAAACAGAAGAAAAGTATGGTTATTTATAAAAGGCGAACATTTTGTTTTTTATGAGGAAATACTCCATTTTTCAGAATAAGAATAAATAGAAACATAAAATTCCGTAGAAAGAACCATATTTTTCTTTTTAATTTAATCCAAATGCAGTAGCGTAATGAATTTCTCCTTGTGGCATGTTTTTCACCAAGGGTAGTACGCGTAATACGCCTTCAGGTAGCTCAAATGGGGCGCTGATATTGTAGTCCTCTGCTGGCAGATAGCCAAAGCGAGCGTAATAATCAGGGTGTCCTAACACTACAATTGCTGCATAGTTCATAGTCTTAATTTGGCGATGTGCGGCTAAAATCAAAGCTTTCCCCACGCCTTGCCGTTGCCATTGTGGAGCAACAGAGAGAGGCGCTAATGCTAGTACAGACTGTCCACAAATAGTTGCAGGGCTAAATAAAATATGCCCGATGATTTCTCCTGCTTGCACAGCTACTAATTCTAATACTACATCGTGGTTAGCATTCAAATTGTGAACTAAGAGCGATTCTTGTCCGTCGCTTAAAGGCATATCAGCAAAAGCTGCTTGGATTAAGTTTTCAATCGATTGGGTATCTTCTGGACGAGCTTTTCGAACGGTGAATGTTGTCATTTTGTATCCTAATGATTTTTTTTGATAACTCTGAATTTTAGAGGTTTTGATGGTAAAAGACAAAATAAAATGATGTTATTTCTTTAACATCTGATTTGTGTTCATTTCGCCGTTTTTCACTATGTTTGTGGCAAATAAGCATTGTTGTAGATTGACATTGCACTAATTTCCGACAGAGATGAATGTGGGCAGTCTAGTAAGATGGCGTGTTGTAAATGTTTGAATAGTATATAAGATACACAGGAAGAGTATCGCAATACTATAAAGGGAGTGAACAAATAACCGAGTTCTTAAAATGTAAGAAGATACCTATTAATATCACTGTTAAAAACTTATTTTACCTATGTTGTTCCTACAATAGGGGATAATTTAGAATGAATTCAACAATGTTTTTAATTTGGAGGATAAAATGAATAAACCAGCTATCGTATTAGTTCACGGATTTTGGGGTGGTGCAGCTCATTGGAATTTAGTGATCAATGAACTCAAAAAACAAGGTTATACTGATGTTTTTGCTGTGGAAAATCCACTGACCTCACTTCAAGATGATGCGGAACGAACTCGTAAAATGGTGGCTCAGATTCCACGACCAGTTGTATTGGTTGGACACTCTTACGGTGGAGCAGTAATTTCAGAGATGGGGAATATGCCTAATGTGAAGGCTTTAGTGTATATTGCGGCTTTTGCACCTGATGTTGGTGAAAGTGCAGGAGAGATTAGCCAAAAATTGCCACCACAAGCTTTTTCGGCGATTGAAGGGGATAGTGATGGTTATTTATGGATAAAGCGTGAAGAGTATCACCAAAGTTTCTGTCAAGATATTGACGAAAACTTGGCTTATCCGATGTCAGTCACACAAAAAGCGCCTATTGCTTCGACTTTCAGTGATATAGTTACACAACCAGCTTGGAAAGTGAAACCGTGTTGGTATCAAATTTCTTCTCAAGATCGAATGATTCATCCAGACAATCAAAGAATGATGGCGCAGAGAATGAAGCCTCGTAAGCTCATTGAATTAGATGCTAGCCACGCCTCTTTAGTTTCGCAGGTTGAAGCAGTGTCTGCTCTTATTATTGATGCCGCTAATTCGTAGCTAAAAGCCGACAAAAAGCACTATACATTTGTTTTTTCATAAAAAACTGCACCACCCCTTAATGTTGAATAATGAATCCAACTTTTGCGGTGCAGATAATTGATCAAAAAACAGTTTTTATCAAAGCAATAGTTTAAGCATTTGCTGTTTTAGCAAGTTTAGTCCAGTTGTAATAACCATAAAGGGAATTTAATAAATAAGCAGCATACATAATATACATTGCTGCAGTGTCCGCCCATAAGGCAATCGAGAGGACATTGATAATAATCCATAATACCCACTGTTCTCGATAACGTAATAACATTAATAATTGCGCTGCAATTACCATTACGGTGGTAACGCCATCTAGCGATACAGAATTGCCGTCAGTGGTTTTTAAATAGGAGATGAATAGCAAAGAACAGATAGTGATTGCTGAAATGGTGATGAGCCACCCTTTAAAATTCAATGCTTTAGCAGCAACGATTTCACTTTCACCATCTTTCTGCATATTGGCTTTCCATAAAAAATAACCGATAAATTGTGCCGGAATATAAACATACAATGTTGTTGTCATTTCACCGTAAAATTTGTTATCCCAAGCGACATAGAAATAAGTATAAGCAAAGATTAGACCGAAAAAGAAATTACTTATTTTCCCTTTACCAACAAATATAACGCATAAAATACCGGCAATACCGGAGATCATTGCTAATAGAGAATCAGGCTGATGGATATAGGTTCCTATCTGTAATGTAACAAAGAGTACTAGCCAGAAACTCTCAAATTTTGTCCAACCTCCGAACAGCTCTTGTTGAATATTTTTTATAGTTAACATAGGTTCTCCAGTGAATATCATTTTTTCTATTACATTCTATATTTTTTGTTGCAAATATGCATTATTTTTTTCTATAAATTAAATGTTTTCTGTATAAATATAGCTGATATTTTACATTGCTCTCAATGTAAGGAGATTACTGATAAATCTTTTTGGTTTTCCAGACTATTCAGAGTACAATCCGCGCTTATTTTTAAATTGAATAATCAATCAAAACAGAAGAAAGAGAAGAACAATAAAATGTCATTTACGATTGGACAACGTTGGATTAGTGAAAGCGAAAATAACTTAGGATTGGGATTAGTCACTGCTGTAGACCAGAGAACGGTAACATTTTTGTTTCCTGCAGCGGATGAAACACGAGTTTATTCCCTTGCGGTGGCACCGATGACGCGAGTATTGTTTCAGCAAGGTGATGTGATTACTCATCACGAAGGTTGGCAAGCGGAAGTATTGGATGTGATGGAAAATAATGGAGTTGCTCTTTATTTAGCGAAAAGAATCGATACAGACGAAGAAGTTGTAATTAAAGAACTAGAACTAGCACATCAAGTTACTTTTAGTAAACCTCAAGATAGACTGTTTTCTGCACAAATTGATAGAAATGATCGTTTTACATTGCGTTATCACGCATTACGACATCAGCAACAGCAATTTCAATCACCATTTAGAGGGTTACGTGGTACAAGAGCTAGTTTAATACCTCATCAGTTACATATTGCTCAGGAAGTTGGAAATCGTTTATCACCAAGGGTATTGTTGGCAGATGAAGTCGGATTGGGAAAAACTGTAGAAGCAGGAATGATTCTACAACAACAGCTATTCTCTGGTAGAGTTGAACGGGTGCTAATTTTAGTGCCTGAAACATTACAGCACCAATGGTTAGTTGAAATGTTGCGTCGTTTTAATCTGAATTTTTCATTATTTGATGAAGAACGTTGTCAGGATTTTGATCGTAAAGAAGAAAATGGAAGAAGTGTTAAAGTAAATCCTTTTGATACTGAATCATTAGTAATTTGTTCTTTGGATTGGTTAGTTACACAAGAAAATCGAATGGCAGAAGTATTGGCAAGCCATTGGGATATGCTGATTGTTGATGAAGCTCATCATTTGGAATGGCACTCGTTGGCGCCAAGTCGAGCTTATCGTTTTGTCGAACAGTTATCGCAAAAGATAGCTTCAGTTTTGTTGCTAACGGCAACTCCAGAACAGTTGGGACAGGAAAGCCATTTTGCACGTTTACGGTTATTAGATCCTCATCGTTTTTATGATTACAATGCCTTTGTTGCAGAGCAGAAACAGTATCGTCCGGTAGCGGTAGCAGTGAATGATTTGTTATCTGATAAGAAATTAACCGCTGAAGAACAGAATGTTTTAGCTGAATTACTGCCTGAACAGGATATTGAACCGTTATTGCGGATTATTAATGGCGGTAACAGTTCTAACGAGCAGATCCAAGAGGCGAAACAAGAGCTGGTTACTAATTTAGTGGATCGCCACGGCACTAGCCGATTATTATTTCGTAATACGCGTCAAGGAGTGAAAGGCTTTCCGAAACGTATTTTGCATCAAGTAAAACTGGAATTGCCGAAGCAGTATGCAAATGCGATCAAAGTTGTGAATTTACTTAATAAGACGGTGCAACAAAATTCATTATATCCGGAAGTGCTGTTTCATCAGCTTAACCCGGAAGCGGCGTGGTGGGATTTTGATCCGCGCATTGAATGGTTATTGACCTTTCTCAAAAATCATAGCCAAGAAAAAGTATTGATTATTTGTCAACAAACCGAAACCGTATTGCAGTTAGAGAAGATTTTGCGCGAAAAAGAGGGCATTCGTTCTGCGGTATTCCACGAGAAAATGTCGATTGTTGAACGTGATCGGGCGGCAGCCTATTTTGCACAACAGGAAGACGGCGCAAAAGTACTGTTAAGTTCCAGTATTGGTGCGGAAGGGCGTAATTTCCAATTTGCTTGCCGATTGGTATTGTTTAATTTGCCACTAAATCCGGATGTATTGGAGCAGTCCATCGGACGTTTGGATCGTATCGGTCAAACCAGAGATGTTCAAATTTATGTGCCTTATTTTAATCAAACATCACAGATGATTTTGGTGGATTGGTATCAAAAAGGCTTGGGAGCCTTTGAACAGACTTGCCCGATGGGGGCAACCTTATTCGCTAAATACGGTAAACAGCTACAGACATTTATTGATAACCCAAATGAAGATGAGGCGGGATTTGCGCTCTTTATTGAACAGGTGGCAAAAGAGCGGATTCGCTTGCAGCAGGAGTTGGAACAAGGGCGAGATCGCCTGTTGGAACTCAATTCTAACGGTGGAGAGCAAGCACAACAGCTCGCTGCTGCTATTGAACAACAGGATGGACAACCGGATTTAATTAATTTCTGTTTGAGTCTGTTTGATGTAATCGGTTTAGATCAGGAAGATTTGGGCGAAGATTCGATAGTGATTCAGCCGACCGGGCATATGTTAGTACCTGATTTTCCGGGATTAAAAGAGGAGGGAAGCACCGTCACTTTTAATCGTTCATTGGCATTGGCACGTGAAGATCTTGAGTTTTTAACGTGGGATCACCCGATGGTGCGAAACGGTATCGATCTGATCACTTCCGGCGATATTGGCAAAACGGCAGTGAGTTTATTGCCGCATAAAGGGTTACCGGCAGGTACGTTATTGTTGGAATTAATTTATGTGGTTGAAGTACAGGCACCGAAAGCCTTGCAATTAACTCGCTTCTTGCCACCGACACCGGTGCGTTTGTTATTGGATATTAAGGGCAATGATTTAGCCTCACAAGTCTCTTTCCGCGGTTTAGAAAAACAGCTTAAGCCGATCAATAAAAATATGGCAAATAAAGTCGTTAAAATGACGAAAGCGGATATTGATCGTCTGATTAAGCACTCTCAAACTTTGATAGCGCCTTATGCTGAACAAATTATTGCGGAAGCTACCGAAGTGGCGGATAAAACGTTATATAGTGAACTTCAGCGTCTTACCGCACTTCAGGCGGTGAATAAAAATATTCGTCAGGATGAAATTGAACAACAGGAACAATTAATTGCGCAATCACTGGCTCAACTGAAAAAAGCAAGTTGGCGTTTGGACAGTTTGCGTGTGATTGTCAGTAATAAAGAGTAATTATGGCATTAATAGCGTACAACCCGCCGCAAGGATTGAATATCTTATATCAGGATAACTATATTGCGGTGGTGAATAAACAGAGCGGTTTGTTGTCGGTTCCCGGCAATCAGCCGCAGTATCAGGATAGCGCCACCACACGCGTGGCGAATAAATTCGGTTTTACCGAGCCGGCGCACCGTTTAGATATGGCAACCAGCGGCATTTTACTGTTTGCGCTTTCCAAAGCCGCTGAAAAAGAGCTGAAGCGACAATTTCGCGAGCGAGAACCGAAGAAACATTATCAAGCGATTGTTTGGGGGCATTTGGAACAGGATAGCGGTATTGTCGATTTGCCGTTAATTTGTGATTGGGAGAATCGACCGCGACAACGTATAGATTTTTTAGTCGGCAAAAAAGCACAGACGCAGTATCAGGTTTTAGCGCGTTATCCGAATAACACCACGCGCGTGAAATTGACGCCGATCACAGGTCGTTCGCATCAGTTGCGTCTACATATGTTAGCTCTCGGGCATCCGATTCTGGGTGATAAGTTCTATTCTCCTCCGGCAGTGCGGGCAATGGCACCGAGATTATATTTACACGCAGAAAGCCTTACTATTACGCATCCGATCACTCAAGAACGGATGACATTTACTTGCCCGCCGGATTTCTAACTTATTGTTGCGGATTGACGATTAAATCGGGTTTGATAATAAAAGAAAATTCACTGCCTTTACCGACTTCGCTTTGGATTTCAAGATAGGATTGATGTTGTTCCAAAGCGTGTTTAACAATGGCTAATCCCAAGCCGCTGCCGCCGGTTTTATTATTGCGTGATTCATCCACGCGATAAAAACGTTCGGTTAAATGGGCAAGATGGCGAGCTTCAATACCGATACCGTTATCGCTGACACAAAATCTTGCCCCTTGTTTACAACGTTGCCAACTGACGTGAATAATCGCCTCTTCGCCGGCGTGGCGAATAGCGTTATAGATCAGATTGGAAACCGCACTTTGTAATTGGTGTTCATCCCCAATAATTTTCAAATCCGGCTCGATTTCAAAAATAATTTGCTGTTTTGCTTGATGGATAACGGCAGTATTTTTTTGTAAAGAGAGAATTAATTGTGACATATCAACCACTTCGTGTTCGGCACTATTGATATTTTCAATTTTTGCCAATAAAGATAGCTGTTGCAGCAATGTCGCCATTCTCTCGCTTTGTTCTTTCATCGCCTGCAATGCTTTTTGTTGAAAAGGTGATTTTTCATCGATCTCGCCCTCAAACATTTCCAAATAACCTTGCAGCACCGTTAATGGTGTGCGCAGTTCGTGGTTCATATTCGCCAGAAAAGTTTGACGGGAGTGCATTAAGCGAATAAACGAGGTCGCATCGCGTGCAATAATTAAATAGGATTCGCTGTCGTAACTATTGATATTAAATTCGATATAGCGTTTATTGTGGGTCAGTAAAACCAAAGGGCGATTGCGCCTGTTAAAGGTTAAATGACGAAAATAGTGTTTAAATTCGGGGTAAAAAATCACCTTAAAAACACTTTTTTGCGTTTTCTTATCCCAAATAAATTCAAACATCTCCTGTGCTGCTTGGTTGCACCAAGAAATATCGCCGTTGTGTTCACAAATTAATACCGCATCGGGCAAAAATTGAATATTGCGATTTAGCCTGGAAAGTAGCCGTAACGATTTAATTTTTTCGCGGCGAGTTCGCTCATTGTAGTAGGCAGCAGTTTGTGAAATATGCTCAAGCGCAGTAATTTTCTTTTTGCTTTTAGGGGGTTTATTCGGATTGATGATTTGCAATAAACTGAATTCATTATAGTGGTGCCAAATCAGTAAAATTACCAACAAGGCAATTAGCCAGAACGAGAAATCTTTACTGAAGAGACTCAATAGTGAAGCAATGCCGACCGCCAGCAACACTTCGATGATCAGATGTTTTAACGACAGATTGAGCTTCATTGGTTAATCCTGAAAATGGTTAGAAAAACGGTAGCCGAAACCACGAACGGTTTGCACATAGCGATCAGCCTGAAAAGGCTCTAAACTGCGGCGTAATCGGCGAATATAGGAGTCAACAGTGCGATCTTCAACATAAATATCATCGCCCCAAATATGATTCAATAGCTGTTCACGGCTATAGACTTTTTCGGGATGCGTCATTAGAAACAGCAGTAATTTATATTCGGTTGCGCTTAATTCCACAAATTGATTTTCCACGCTAACACGTTGCGCCTGCTGATCGATTTGTAAATTTTCAAAACTGACAATTTGGCTCGGCGGATCATAACTGCGTCGCCATAACGCTTCGATTCTGGCTAATAAAATTTTCGGTGAAAACGGCTTGGTAATGTAATCATCGGCACCGGCGTTCAGACAGGTAATGCAATCCTCTTCCGCACTGCGTGCCGTGAGCATAATGATTGGAATTTTAGCGGTTTGTTCCTGTTTTTTTAGATATTCAATAAACATAATGCCGGAACGACCGGGCAACATCCAATCCAACAGAATAAGCTGCGGTTGTTCCTCAAGGCGATTTACCGCACTTTGATAATCCTCCGCTTCAATCACCTCATAATTTTGCTTCAGTAAGTAAAGTGCAACCATTTCACGGATCGCACGTTCATCTTCAACAATTAAAATTTTGCCCGCCATAAGCCCTCATTTTATTTGAGTTGCTGCTTTAACCCATTCTACCTGTAATGTAATCTTCTGTCCGTTGGAATTTTGGTTTGTCAAAAATTTTACTGGTTTGATCGAATTCAATCAGCTCACCAAGATACATAAAGGCGGTGTAGTCGGAACAACGCGCCGCCTGTTGCATATTATGCGTGACGATGGCAACAGTGTAATCGTGTTTTAATTCGCTGATCAGCTCTTCGATTTTCATTGTTGAGATCGGATCGAGCGCAGAGCAAGGTTCATCCAATAACAACACTTCCGGTTTAACGGCAATACCGCGCGCAATACATAAGCGTTGTTGTTGCCCACCGGATAAGCTATCACCGCTTTGGTTCAGCTTATCTTTCACTTCGTTCCATAATGCGGCTTTGGTTAATGCCCATTCGACCCGATCATTCAACTCTGATTTAGGCAGTTTCTCAAATAAACGAATGCCGAAAGCGACATTATCATAAATCGACATTGGAAACGGTGTCGGCTTTTGGAAAACCATCCCGATTTTGGCGCGGATAATGGCAATATCAATATGTGTGGTCAATAAATTTTCATTATCTAAATTAATTTCACCGGTGGCGTGTTGGTTCGGATAAAGTTCATACATCCGGTTAAATGTACGCAACAGTGTCGATTTTCCGCAGCCGGATGGACCAATAAATGCAGTGACTTTATTTTTTGCGATTTTCATATTGATATTTTTTAAAGCGTGAAAATCACCATAATAATAATTGAGATTATTAACGGTTAATTTCGCATCAATTTGGTTTGATAACATATCCATTTTATGGTCCTTATTTATGTTTGTTGGAACAAAGTCTGGTTAAAATATTTAAAGATAAAACAAAAATCGCAATTAATGCTGCACCTGCCCACGCCAGTTCATTCCAATCTTCAAACGGGCTGGCGGCATATTGATAAATCACCACCGGTAGATTTGCCATTGGTGCATTCATATCCAAAGAGGTGAATTGGTTTGAGAGCGCAGTAAACAGCAATGGTGCGGTTTCGCCGGAAATGCGGGCAACGGAAAGCAGAATGCCGGTTAAAATGCCGGAGCGAGCGGCACGATAGCAAACCATCGTAATGACTCGCCATTGCGGGCAACCGAGTGCAGCGGCGGCTTCGCGTAAATTATTCGGCACGAGATTCAACATACTGTCGGTGGTTCTGACCACAACTGGAATTACCAACATTGCCAAAGCCAACGAACCTGCCCAGCCGGAGAAGTGTTTTACTTGCGAAACATAGATTGCGTAAATAAACAGCCCGATAATAATGGAGGGTGCGGAAAGTAAAATATCGTTCAGAAAACGGGTAATTTTCGATAATTTGCTATAGCGACCGTATTCGCTTAAATAGGTGCCTGCCAAAACGCCAATCGGTGTGGCGATAAAGGTGGCAATTAATACCATCATAATCGAACCGATAATGGCATTAATCAAACCGCCGCTTTCGTTGGGTGCAGGTGTCGCTTTTAGGAACAGTTCAAACGAGAGTGCCGGGATGCCTTTGATGATTAATGTGTATAAAATCCAAATCAACCAAAAAAGCCCGAACAGCACTGCCAGATAGGCAAGGCTTAACATAAGAAGATTTCTGCTTTTACGCCAATAAAAGCGTTGATTTTGATATTTATGCATTATTTTCTTCCTTCTAGTCGACTCATTCGCATCACTAATAAACGTGCGATCGCCAATACTAAAGTGGTAATCAAGAATAGAATTAACCCTAACTCCATCAAGGCTGATTTCTGTAAACCGCCGGCTTCGTTAAATTCATTGGCAATCGCAGAAGCGATAGAGGTGGACGGTGCAAAAATAGAATCCGGAAGTTGGAAGGCATTCCCGATAACGAAAGTGACCGCCATTGTTTCGCCCAATGCACGCCCCAATCCAAGCATAATGCTGCCGACAACACCGGCTTTGGTATACGGCAGCACGACTTTCCAAATCACTTCCCACGTGGTTGAACCCAAGCCGTAAGCGGATTCTTTCAACATTGGCGGTACAACACTAAAAACATCACGCATTGTTGAGGCGATAAAAGGAATAATCATAATGCCCAACACTAATCCGGCGGTGAATAGTCCGATACCGAAAGGTGCGCCGGAAAAGAGAATGCCGATTAACGGTAAATTACCAAAAGTATCAATGATATAAGGCTGAATGTATTCTTGAAAAAGCGGTACGAAAACGAATAGCCCCCACATCCCGTAAATAATGGAAGGAATCGCTGCCAACATCTCTACTGCGGTGCCAATCGGGCGTTTTAACCATTGTGGAGATAATTCAGTGAGAAAAGTGGCAATGCCGAAAGAGATTGGTACGGCAATAATTAAGGCGATGGCGGCGGAAATTAATGTGCCGATGATCGGTACCAATGCCCCATAATTTTCTTGCACCGGATCCCAGTCGTTACTCCATAAAAAAGCGATATGAAATTTAGAAATCGAATCCCAACTACCAATCACTAAAGACAATAAAATGGCGGAGAGCACAATAAAAACAAAGACAGCAAAAAAACGGGTGGTGTTCTTAAAAACATTTTCCAACCAAGCGTGATTTAAACATTTATTATCGATTTTATGCATTTTTCTACCTTGTAAGGTAAGGGTTATGTGAGAGCATAACCCTTTGATATTTCAATAGAATATTAATAGATAGTTTTTCCTTGCGCATCTTTCACTTCACTGTGCCAACGAGCTTTAATTTTTTCGACAACAGTGTCCGGTAATGGCACATAATCCAGTTCTAAAGCAGCGTCTTTACCGTTTTTAAATGCCCATTCAAAGAAACTGAAGACATTTTTGGTGTTTTCGGCATTGTCGGCATTTTTGTGGATTAAGATGAAACTTGCCGCAGTGATTGGCCAAGATTGATCGCCCGGTTCATTTGTCAAAACTACGCCCATTCCGGCAGCTTTCTCCCAGTCGGCATTGGCTGCCGCCGCCATAAAGCTGTCACGAGAAGGTTGTACAAATTTACCGGAAGCATTTTGTAAAGTAACCCAAGTTAATTGATTTTGTTTGGCATAAGCATATTCCACATAACCGATAGAATATTTAAGCTGTTTAACGTAAGCGGCAACGCCTTCATTACCTTTTCCGCCTTGTCCGACCGGCCATTTAACGGATTTTCCTTCACCCACTTTTTCTTTCCATTCAGCAGAAACTTTGGATAAATAGTTCGTCCAGCCGAAGGTTGTGCCGGAACCGTCTGAACGGCGTACTACCAGAATATTTTTATCCGGCAAGGCAATGCCGTCATTCAGTGCGGCAATCGCCGGATCGTTCCATTTTTTGATTTTGCCGAGGAATATGTCAGCAATTACCTCACCTGAAAGTTTTAATGCGCCGGCTTTGATTTCCGGAATATTGACAACAGGAACGGTGCCGCCAATGATGGCAGGGAATTGTAATAACTGGTGTTCTGTAAGCGCGTTTGCTTTCATTGGATCGTCTGAAGCACCGAAATCAATGGTCTTAGCGATAATCTGTTGCTGACCGCCACCGGAACCGATGGACTGATAATTGATTTTATTGCCGGTTTGTTGTTGGTAAAGCCCTGCCCATTTGGCATAAATCGGATAAGGGAATGAAGCGCCTGCGCCGGTAATTTCGTGGGCATTTGCTTGAGCGATAAAAGGTAATGAAATAGCAACGAGAGCAAGTTTTCTAAGGACTTTCGGTAACATAGGTTTCTCCTAACAGAATGAATTAACATTTGACGTTAGGAAGTTTAGCGATGAAATGTGACAGTTTGATGACAGCGGAAGAAATACAAAAAATAACCCCATATTCCGAGTGAAATATGGGGTATTTTTATAGAGGGAATTTAGAATGTTACTGCATTTCTTAATTTTTTTAATGCATTGCTTTCTAATTGTCTGATACGTTCGGCTGAAACCCCATAATGATCAGCCAACTCCTGCAATGTGGCTTTATTATCATCCAACCAACGGGTTTGGATAATATGACGACTTCTTTCGTCTAATTGTTCCAATGCTTCACTAAGTTGATCGGTTGCTTGATTTTCAAAGTTTTCTTCTTCTAATTCGGCAGCGAAGTTTGAACTTTTGTCTTCTAGATAAAGTGCCGGAGAATAGGTTTCTTCGCTATCATCAGTAGGTAAATCGAAACCCATATCTATACCGCTCATACGTGATTCCATTTCTTGTACGTCTTCTGCAGAAACACCGAGTTCGTTAGCAACCATATCTACCTCATTTGCGTTGAACCAACCTAGACGTTGTTTTGTTTTGCGCAAATTGAAGAATAATTTACGTTGAGCTTTAGTGGTGGCGACTTTAACGATACGCCAGTTGCGTAACACATATTCGTGAATTTCTGCTTTAATCCAATGCACAGCAAAAGAAACTAGGCGAACACCAACTTCAGGATTAAAACGTTTCACGGCTTTCATCAAACCAACATTACCTTCTTGAATTAAATCGGCTTGTGGCAAACCATAACCGGAATAACCACGTGCAACGTGAATCACAAAACGTAAGTGGGATAAAATTAATTTTTTCGCGGCATCAACATCTTGATGGTAATACAAACGTTCTGCCAGCTCCTTCTCCTCTTCTGCGGTAAGCATTGGATATTCATTAGCTGCTCGAATATAGCCTTCTAAACTACCTTGAGGAACAAGCATCATGTTTTGCATTTCTTTTGTCATTAACTACCTTCTTATATTAAAAAATTTGTTTCCGTTATAGCACAGTTAATGCCTAATGTAAAAACTGTCTTAACTTAACTTAACGAACGCTTTATTTGACCTATTATAATGCAAAAAGTTTCATATAGATCACAATTTTTCTAAATTTGCTAAGTGAGCAATTAGCCATTTTATGCCTTGATTTTGAAAGGCAATTTGTAGCCGGCAGTTTTTATCACTACCTTCTACATTAATAATTGAACCATATCCGAATTTATGATGTTTTACGCGTTGACCCGGCTTCCATTCTGAATTTTCTAAAATTGATTTTGCTGTACCAACCGCTGCAAGGTTTACCGCTCTTGTTACTGTACCTCTTAAGCGAATCTCCTGAATATTTTCTTGCGGTAATTCATTAATAAAACGAGAAACAATACGTTTTTCTTCTTGAGAATAAACACGGCGTTGTTCAGCATAACAAAGCGTAAGTTTTTTCCTTGCACGAGTGATACCGACATAAGCCAAACGGCGTTCTTCTTCGATTCTGCCTTCTTCTCCTGAAGCACCGCTCGGGAATAAGCTCTCTTCCATTCCAACGATGAAAACACGATCAAATTCCAAACCTTTTGAAGAGTGCAACGTCATTAAATCGACACATTGTTGATGTGGCGAGGCTTGTCCTTCACCGGCTTCCAACGAAGCGTGAGTCAGAAAAGCAATCAGGTCGCTCATATCTTCCGCCTCATCTGGTTTTTGAAAATCTCTTGCAGCAAAAACCAGTTCATCTAGATTTTCTAAACGCACTTCACCTTTTTCACCTTTCTCTTTTTGATACATCTCTTTCAGTCCTGAATGTTCAATCACAAATTCAGTTTGTTCTGCTAAAGGGAAATCGAAAGTGTCATTATCCAATGCATTAATAAGTTCAATAAAACGCAATAATGCAGTAGCGGAACGTCCTTGTACCAAACTTTCTTCCAAGGCTAATTGTGTTGCTTGCCAAAGGGTTAATGTTCGTTTACGAGCAATATCTCGCAAAATTTCAAGTGTTCTATCGCCAATGCCACGGGGTGGTGTGTTGACTACTCGTTCAAAGGCAACATCATCTTGACGATTTGCTAAAAGACGCAGATAGCCGAGAGCATCCTTAATTTCTTGACGTTCAAAGAAACGTAAACCACCATAAATACGATAAGGCAGACCGGATTGTAAAAATGCTTCTTCTAAAATTCGTGATTGGCGGTTACTGCGATATAGCACTGCACATTGATCATAATTACCTCCTTCATCTACCCACTGTTTAATCTGTGAAGTCACAAAA
Source organism: Gallibacterium sp. ZY190522 (assembly GCF_054166015.1). Classification (NCBI taxonomy): domain Bacteria; kingdom Pseudomonadati; phylum Pseudomonadota; class Gammaproteobacteria; order Pasteurellales; family Pasteurellaceae; genus Gallibacterium; species Gallibacterium sp. ZY190522. The sequence continues at coordinate 1,982,846 of NZ_CM135118.1, read as the reverse complement.
CGTGCTTCATCGTGTTCATTAAATGCACGATAAATTCCGACAGGATCGCCTTTATTGCCTTCCGTCCAGAGATGCTTACCTAAACGTCCCTCGTTATTAGCGATTAACATATTAGCAGCTTGTAAAATATTTTCCGTAGAACGGTAGTTTTGTTCCAAACGGATCGTTTCTGCGTGATAATCAGTTAAAAAACGATAGATATTATCAATTTTTGCACCACGCCAACCATAAATAGATTGGTCGTCATCCCCGACAATCATCACATTGGCACTATTTCCAGCCAATAATTTAACCCATTCATACTGAATATTATTGGTGTCCTGAAATTCATCCACCAAAATATGCTGAAAACGTTGTTGATAACGTTGCAGAATCAACGGCTTTTTCTGCCAAAGTTCATAAGTTCTTAATAATAATTCGGCAAAATCGACCAAACCGGCGCGATCACAGGCATCCTGATAAATTTTGTAAATTTCAATCCAACTGCGATCTTCTTTATTGTGAATTTCAATTTGATCTGCACGTAAACCAAGATCTTTCTTGTTATTGATATACCAACAAATCTGTTTAGGTGGATACAACCCTTCATCCAGATTGTAGGATTTTACTAATCGTTTTACTAACCGTAGTTGATCTTCAGAGTCTAAGATCTGAAAATCTTGTGGTAAACCGGCATCCAAAGCGTGACGACGTAAAAGACGATGTGCCAAACTGTGAAACGTTCCGACCCACATTCCGAAAGGTGGTGTGATTTGATCCTGTAATAAATTTTCAATGCGATGACGCATTTCAGCAGCTGCTTTATTAGTAAAGGTTACCGCAAGAATGGCATTGGGGCTGATATTCTCAACACCGATTAACCAAGCAATGCGATAAGTTAGTACACGTGTTTTTCCACTGCCGGCTCCTGCGAGTACTAAATAATTAGCTAAAGGAGCTGCAACTGCTTCACGTTGTCGTTCATTTAAACCATTTAATAATTCTGAAAAGTCCATAGGAGATCCTGTTATTGTTAGACCTAAGCACTTTGTCTGCGCATAAATCTAAAAGGTAATTCAATGATTTGTTGAGAAGGGAGTTTTTTAGATGTTAAAAATTGAATTAATATTTCGGCACCCATTTTTCCTATTTCAAATCTAGGTGTAGCAATTGTAGTTAGGCTCGGATTGAGTACTTTGGAAAATTCTAAATCATTGAAACCGACAATATCTAGCTCCTTACCAACCTTAATATCTCTACGGGAACATTCCATAATTGCTCCCGCTGCAATGTCATCATTAATGAAAAAAATCGCATCTGTATCAGGCCAACGATATAAAATTTCAATGAGTGCTTCAGCACCACTGGCAAAAGAAGTTCTTTGTTGCATTTTAAAATGTCTATCTGTGACAAGATTGTTCTCATTTAAAACAGCTTCCCACGCATTTTTTCTTAATAATGCTCTGCTATCTAACCAAGAGGAGCATAATGCAATGTTTTTTCTATGTTTTTCTTGTACTAAAAAACGAATTAACTCTTTAGCAGCGACATATTGATTGATGCCAATATTAGCAAGAAAGTTAGGATTATCATAGATATTCATAATTTCTACTGTCGGAATATTAGCTGTTTTTAATAACTCTATCGTTTTTTGTGTATGAAATGTTTCTGTGAGAATAAAGCCATCCACATTTTGTTGCATATATTTTTCAATAATGTGTTGTTCTTCCAATGGTGTATAAGAAAAATCACTGATTAATAAATTATAGTTCCATTGGTCGCAAATTTCTTTTACACCATCAATGACTTCTTTAAACACGTCATTACTGAAAGAGGGAATTAATAGCACGATAGAATTGGTAGATGATGATGCAAGTGATTTAGCTATACTATTAGGTATATAGTTCATTTTTCTACACATTTTCTCGATTTTTTCTCTCATTTCTGTGGAAATTAAAGAAGGATTATTAATTGCCCTAGAAACAGTGGATTTATTAACTCCTAAAGCTTTCGCTATGTCATCAATTGTTGTGCGTTTTTTCATAGATAACGGTTCTTAATCAATTAATTCTGTTGTTTTATATTTTATCTGAAATCATTTATTTTTTGAAACTGATCACACTTTGAACAAAATGTTGTTGCAACACTTTTTAATAAATATTACGTTAATGCAATCGGTTGCATTGATGGTTAAAGAGGTGAAGAATGACAGAAATTTATAAGTCAGAATGTGTGAAAGTATCAGGAGCATATCAAATACAAATTACCACAACAGAGATATTTGCTAAGGAAAGTAATGATTCAGTAGTTAAAATAAGCAGAGGGGGAATATGCGGTTCTGATATTCATTACTATCAAGAAGGGGGAGTAGGACACTTCAGTTTAAAACATCCTATGATTTTAGGTCACGAAGTCGTTGGTATTTTAGAAAATAAAAAGCAAGCGGTTGCAGTAAATCCAAGTAAGCCTTGTTTAAAATGCAAATATTGCCTGAGTGGAAAATCCAATCAATGTTTAAATATGCGTTTTTTCGGCAGTGCGATGTTGAATCCACATGTGGATGGCGGTTTTTCTCAATATGTTGCTGTAAGAAATGATCAAATTGTCCCTTATGATAATCGGATACCAAGCAAAATAATGGTATTTGCTGAACCGTTAGCTGTTGCGATTCACGCTGTTAATCAAGCAGGTTCTTTGGTTGGAAAGAAAGTTTTAGTGACAGGTTGTGGACCAATTGGTTCTCTTGTGGTTGCTGCTTGTAAGAAAGCTGGTGCGGTTGAAATTGTTGCCTCTGATATACAAGAATCTTGCCGAAATAGTGCTATTGCTATGGGAGCAACATCTGTGATTAATCCTTTGGAGGATCAAGAACAGTATTTCCAAGATAAAGGTTATTTTGATGTGAGTTTTGAAGCTTCAGGAGCAAATAGTGCTATCAACTTTGCAATTGATGCAACTAAAGCAACCGGCACAATTATTCAAATAGGAATGGCAAAAGGAGATGCCGCTATTCCGATCACAAAATTCTTAGCGAAAGAACTTACTTATAGAGGGGCCTTCCGTTTTACTAATGAATTTGAAGTAGCAGTACGTTGGTTAGAGCAAGGATTGATTAATCCGTTACCGTTGCTTTCTCATGAATTTTCTTATCAAGATGCAGAAAAAGCATTACAAATAGCGAGTGATAAAAGTGTTGCTATAAAAGTCCAACTTAAATTTGAGGAATAATTATGAATAATTTATTTGATTTAACAGGGAAAAGAGCTTTGATAACTGGCTCTGCTCAAGGGATAGGTTTTTTACTTGCAAATGGATTAGCTCAATATGGTGCAGAAATTATCATTAATGATATTAACGCAGAAAAAGCGCTAGTCGCTGCTGAACAGTTAAAAAAGAAAGGTTTTCTTGCTCATTCAGTTCCATTTGATGTGACTAAAAAAAGCGAAATTGAGCGTAATGTTGCGGAAATCGAAGCAAAAATAGGGGCAATTGATATCCTAATTAATAATGCTGGTATTCAACGGCGACATCCTATTTTGGAATTTCCTGAACAGGAGTGGGATAACGTTATTGAAATTAACCAAAAAGCGGTTTTCTTAATGATTCAGGAAGTTGGCAAATATATGGTGAAACGTAATGCAGGAAAAATTATCAATATTTGTTCAATGCAGAGTGAGTTAGGACGAGATACTATCACGCCGTATGCAGCTTCTAAAGGTGCAGTAAAAATGATTACTCGTGGGGCGTGTGTTGAATTGGCTCGTTATAACATTCAGGTAAACGGAATTGCACCAGGATATTTTAAAACGGATATGACTAAGGCATTAGTAGAAAATGAGCAATTTACACAATGGTTATGTCAGAGAACACCTGCTAATCGCTGGGGAGATCCAGAAGAATTAATCGGTTCAGCTGTTTTCCTTTCTTCTAAAGCTTCCGATTTTGTCAATGGCCATCTGTTGTTTGTTGATGGTGGAATGTTAGTCGCTGTATAAACAACGAGGAGTTTAATTATGAACTTTAAAAAATCTTTATTATTCATTTCATTAGCAAGTTTGATGTCATTTGCAGTATCGGCAGCGGAAATTAATTTGAAATTTGAAAGCTCAAATTTTGCTGGAGAGAAAGTATATGAGATCCAAAAACAGTGGACTGATAATGTAGAAAAAGCCTCAAATGGAAGAATCAGCATTGAATTATTACCGTTAGATTCAGTATTAAAAACAAGTGATATGCTTTCTGGAGTGAGAAATAAAATTATTGATGGTGCAGTTGCTACTGCGGCAATGTATGCTGGTACTGATCCTGGTTTTGGCTTGATTGGTGACACTATTTCTGCGTGGAGTAGCGATGAGGATATTCTTAGCTTTTATTATAATGGAGGAGGTTTTGAAGTCGTTGATAAAATCTTTCAACAATATGGGGCTAAATTAATTGGTGTATCGGTAACTGGTTCAGAGTCACTACCTTCCAAAGTGAAAATTGCAAGTGTTGCTGACTTTAAAGGCGTTAAAGTTCGTGCGCCATCAGGCCCAATTCAGAAATTATTTGCGAAGTTGGGAGCTGCTCCTGTCGGTTTGCCAGGATCGGAAATTTACACTAGTTTAGAAAAAGGAATTATCGATGCGGCGGATTTCTCCACTTTTGCTAATAATCAAGCACAAGGTGTACACGATATCGCAAAATATCCTATTTATCCGGGTATCCATTCTTCTCCTGCAGTTCATATGATAATGAACTTGAAAACTTGGCAATCACTCTCTCCTCAAGATCAGGATTTTCTAGTGTCCTATTTTAAAGGAATGGCTTTGGATACACTGATTAAAGCCCATTATGAAGATAAAATCGCATATAAAGAAGCGTTAGATAAAGGCGTTCAGCCAGAGGCTTGGAGCCCGGAAGAAGTTGCGAAAGTTCGTGCTGCGGCAAGAGAAATCTGGCAGGAAACAGCTCAACAATCTGAAATAGGTAATCAGTATTATCAAGCCTTATTAAAATTCCTTACTTCTCAAGGAATGATGCAATAATCGTAACTATAGGCAAGGCTGGGTTGGATCACATTCAGCCTTGTTTATTAAGGAGTTGAAAATGTCTTTTTCTCAACGCTTACTATTTTTATGTGATCGGTTTGATCAATTTTTTATCAAATTAGGTTACTACGTCTCTTATCTTTTCCTTTTTATTGTTGCGATTGGGTTTTATGAAGTTATTGTGCGATATATTTTTTCCAGCCCTACAATTTGGGTACACGAGGTCACTACTTTTCTTGTCAGTTTATCTTTACTTTATGGTGGTGTTGCTTGTTATGCCAACAATAAACATATTGCTATGACATTTATTCGACAACAATTTTCAGCTCGAGTGAGGTGGGGATTGGAATTGCTCGTTGAAATATTCGTTTTTATTTTCTTTGTTTTATTAAGTTATGGTTCATATCTTTCAGCTGTCGAAGCATTTTTTACTCCTATGGGAACATTTAAGATGCAAACTTCCGGTACTGTATTGGATACGCCATTCCCTGCGATTGAAAAAGGGTTCTTTTTTATTTCGTGTTTGATGGTGTTGGTGCTTTCAGTGTTGCATATATTTCGTCATTTAGTGACTAAAAATCAGGAGGGATAATTATGATTAGTGGTTTAGGAATAGGTGTAGGAACATTAATTATCTTTCTAATGATGATTTCGTTGTTATTTATTGGTATGCCATTGGGTTTTTTAACCGGCTTAATTGCTTTAGTGATTTCCTATTTATGGTTTGATACTGCGGCAATAATGCAAATGGTTGCGGCAAGGGTAACAGATTTTACTTCTTCTTATACATTTGTTGCAGTGCCAATGTTTGTATTAATGGCAACATTATTGGATAGAACAGGCATAGCGCGTGATTTGTACAATGCTATGCGTATTATTGGTGGTAGGTTAAGAGGGGGTATCGCCATTCAATCAATGTTTGTTGCTATTTTATTAGCAACAATGTCAGGCATTATTGGTGGTGAAACCGTATTGTTAGGAATGTTGGCATTACCGCAGATGTTGCGTTTAGGGTATAACAAAAACCTTGCTATAGGTACGGTGGTTGCCGGCGGTGCATTAGGAACAATGGTACCTCCAAGCATTGTCTTAATCATTTATGGTATGACGGCAAACGTGTCTATTGGTGGACTATTTTTAGCTGCAATTCCTGCGTCAGTTTTATTATCTTTACTTTATATTTCCTATATTTTGTTATTATGTTATTTACGACCAAATTATGGACCAGCAATGGCTGCAAGTGAAAGGCAGGCATTAACAAAAAAAGATATTAAGAAAATTATTCACGATATTGCTATTCCGGTAGCAATTGCCACTTGGATTTTAGGCAGTATTTATGGTGGGATTGCTTCTATTACAGAGTCTGCTTGTATTGGTGTAGTGGGTGTTATTTTAGCGGCTTTTTATCGCAAAGAGTTGAACTTCACGATTATTAAGGAATCGCTTAAACATACAATTAATACTGTTGGAATGATTATTTGGGTAGGTATCGGAGCAACAATGATCATTGGCATTTATAATCTAATGGGAGGAGATCGTTTTATTTCAGGTTTATTTGCCAGTTTGAATGCTCCGCCGATTTATACCATTATCATTATGATGATTATCTTATTGATTTTAGGAATGTTCTTGGACTGGATTGGTGTAGCGATGTTAACAATGCCTATTTTTGTTCCGATTATTACTGCACTTGGCTATGATCCGATTTGGTTTGGTGTTTTATTTTGCGTAAATATGCAAGTGTCATTCCTTAGTCCTCCATTCGGACCGGCAGCATTTTATCTTAAAAGTGTAGCTCCGGAAGGCGTAGAATTAACAGATATTTTTAAATCTGTCTGGCCATTTATTAGCTTACAAATTTTAGTTCTGATTTTACTATTAGCTTTTCCCGAAATTACCTCATTATTTCTTTAATCTTATAAAAGTTCTTCCTTTAATAAAGGGAGAACTTGTTCGCCTATTTTCTGATAGATATTTCAGAGAGTACGGGATAGTTATAACGAGTATTAAATATTCGACTTTTCATTCCATATAATGAGCGACTTTATGTCCAAATAAATTTAAGGAATTATATAAAATGTTAGTTTATTTCTGTGTAATTTTATAAGTGTAAAGTTGTTGGTTGTAAAATTATACATCTATTTTGGATACGAATATTTAATAGCTTCTTTAATTCATTATTTCAAAATTATAAATAAAAATAATATTTTGACATCAAAGAAATACAAAATATCATATAAACAACAATTTCTTAAATTTTAAATAAAGTTTAAATTGACTTTACGCTTGCTTTTGATAATATGCGTCGATTTATTGCTTTTCGTTCTTACTTTTATGAGGATGGCTGTTCATACTTGTTGTTGGAATGAAAGGGAGCTTAGTTAATTCTATAAAGACGTATTGGGAGAAATTATGGGGCTTATCCTCGTTGAGAAAAAATCAGGCAAACGCATTGATTTATCAAAAGTTTTAAAAAATGGTAAATATACGGAATTGGCTGTGCCGGGTGAAGAGTACTATCTCATCGACCGCGCAACCGGCAAAACACCAGAAGATATTAAAGTTACTCGTTCCGGAAATGATCTTATTTTAAAAAGTGAAAAAGAGAATGTAGAAGTTATCATTGATGATTTCTGGGGTAAATGTGATGATGAGCAGCAATGTTTCGCAATTTTTGATATTGGTGCATCGGAAGGCGTAGATGCCGGACAAGTTATCGTTACACAGGTAGGTAAAGAATTTTCTTCTTTCTCTGAAATTGAAGCGGGAATGACTGGTACTTTAGCAGAAGGTGATAGCTTCCGTCCGTGGCTTTACGGTCTTGCTGGATTAACTGTTCTCGGCTTGGGTGCAGCGGCCGCAGGTGGTTCGGGGGGGGGGGTAGTTCAGCACATTCTGCTCCGTCAGATACCACGCCTCCGTCTCAACCAACAGATGTAGTTATTAAAAATGATGGTAAACAAATTACTGGTAAAGCCGAACCCGGTAGTAAAATTACTATTAAAGATGACCAGGGTAATGTGATTGCGAATGGAAAAGCTGATGAGCAAGGCAATTTTTCAATTGATCTTAACCCACCAAAAAATAACGGCGAAAAAGTAGAAGTTACCGCAACAGATGACGCCGGTAATACGTCAACCCCAACAGATGTAATCGCATCTGATAGCACTCCACCAAACAAGCCAAAAAATCTTGATGTGTCTGATAATGGTACACATGTCACCGGTACAGCAGAACCAGGTAGCACTGTAACCGTGAAAGATGAAAACGGCAAAGAAATCGGTACAGCAACAGCAGGTGATAATGGTAAATTTGATGTGACTATTAACCCACCAAAAACCAATGGTGAGGAATTAACAGTAGAAGCCAAAGACGAAGCCGGTAACCCTTCACAACCGAATACGGTTAAAGCAGACGACAGCACTCCACCAGCAAAACCAGAAAATCTTGGTGTGTCTGATGATGGGACACGTGTCACTGGTACGGCTGAACCGGGCAGCACCGTGACTGTAAAAGATGAGAAAGATAATGTAATCGGTACAGGAAAAGCCAATGAAGAGGATGGTAAATTTGATATTACATTGGATGAACCAAAAACAGCACTAGAAGAGCTTTCAGTAACAGCCACAGATAATGCTAATAATGAATCCAATTCTGAGAAAGTAACAGCTCCTTTAGTTGTTCCGAAGACTAAACCAGATTTTGACTATGCTGTGCCAGTTGCAGGAGTAGATAAATTATACAACGCAAAAGAAGTTGGAACAGACGGTACTATTACTGTTAAAGTGATTCCAAACGCAAATATTGGTGATAGCATTTCTATTACGCGTGATGGTAAAACGGAAGTCTTTAAAATTACTACTGATAACAAAAATGGTATTGAGGTAGAAGTAAAACCGGGTAGTGAGATTTCTGCTTTTATTATAGGAGCAAATGGAGTAGCAGGTGAGATTGCTAGTAAAACTTTGCAGAATGCAGATGTAGATGTGCCAAATGTGAAACCTATAATCACATTTGAAAGTACTGGTACAGATAACATTTACAATATTGAGGAAGTTGAACGAGGCAAGCCAAATACTATTACTGCTACCGTAAAATTCCTAGATGCTCAAGTAGGTGATATTGTTGTCGTCAACGGTCAAGAAACTAGAATTACAACTGAAAACTTAAGATCAGGTGTAGAGGTTGAAGTTGAACCTAATACAGAAGTAAAAGCCTACATTAAAGATGATGCAGGCAATCAAGGTTTTATTAGCACAAGTATTGCTCCAAAAGCAGATTTAGAAAAACCGGATGCACCAATAAAAGTTGATGTGGCGAGTGATAATAGCCCAGCAGATAATGTATTAACGCGTAATGAGATCAATAAACACGGTGAAGTACCTGTTAGAGTTTACTTACCTCAAGGGCTTGAAGAGGGCGATAAACTTATCGTTACACCTTCAACAAAAAAAGGTTCTCCGATTGAACATCCACTTACTAAAGCAGAGATAGATCAGGGCTATGCGATTGTTGATGCACCTACTGGTGTTGATGCCTTAGGGCAAGGCAAAGTTTCTTTCACTGCACAACTCATTGATAAAGCAGGAAACTCATCAACTGAAAAAGACTCAGATAATTATGATGTGAAACGTACTTTATTGGGTAAGCCTTCTGTCGAATATCCCGATGATAAAGATAATAATCAAGTTCTATTAGGTGAAGAATTAGCTGGTAATACTACTTCAGTTAAAATTAATCTTCCGAATATTGGTGAAGGCGATAAAGTTTCTATCACTATCAATGGTGAAGAATATGGTGTTGATGTAATTACTCAAAAAGTAACACACAATGATAAAACTTTTGAGTTTAAACCTGCTACAGATGATGATGGTTATACTGTTACTATTAATGATATATCTATAGCCGATGGTAGTGTATCAGAGGTTGTAACAAATGTTGTGGTAACTGCGAATAATACTGAGTTAAAAGCTAATGGAACACTTTGTATCGATCGCTCTCAACCGGGTGGTAGAGATAACAATGGTGATGCTAAGGGTGATGATAAACCAAAACTTGAAATCCCTGAAGCAGTTAATCCAAGCCTAGAAAAAGACGGCAACATTAATGCCCAAGAGCTTTCTGATGGGGTTGTAGCGAAAGTAACCTTGCCCGAAGGAGTACAAGCTGGTGATGTTATTGTGATTAAAAACAATGGACAAGAGCTTTACACCTACACCATCCCTCAAGGCACAACCACAACAAAAGGTAGTGTGATTGAGTTCCCTATTCCTAAAGAGAAACTCCCAAGTGGTGCTTATAAATTAAGCGCTTCGGTGAAAGAACCAGACAGCTATGGCGATAAAGCACGTGAATCCGAAGATTCTGATACCGTTGCCTTTAAAATCGATAATTCTATCCCAGGCGATAGCAATGGTGATGGTGTAGTCAATGGCTCTGATGACAATAGCGGTCAACCGATTGTGACGGTGAAAGATTCCCATACAGACGATGGACAAGATAAACCAGTCGGTAATAAAGACTTAGAAAACGGTATTCAAGTCGAAGTGACTATACCAAAAGGCACAGAAGCGGGTGATACTGTAGAAGTAACAGTTAAAACACCTAATGGTGAAGTTAAAAAGACCGCCAAAGTCGAAGAGGGTGATTTACCCGAAAACGGCGATGGCAAAGTAACTGTCACTGTGCCTACAAAAGACTTACAAGATAATAACGGCAAAGTCCCTGATGGCGACTACAGCGTAACCGCCGTGGTCACTGACCCTGCCGGTAATAGCAGTGCGACTAGTGATGAAACTAAATTTACTGTTGACACCACTGCACCGGGCGATGAAAACGGTGATGGTAAAGTAGATGCTGAGGATAAAAATGCTGGCAAACCAGTTATCGATATTCCAGAAGCGACTGACGCAGATGGTCATACTATCAATGCCAAAGAGCTTGCAGACGGTGTTCAAGTGGAAGTCACTCTACCAGGTGGTGTGGCAGCAGGTGATGTCGTCACTTTAGAAGTGAAAACACCGAATAGCAATGATCCGATTAAAGTGACCCAAACCTTGGAATCCGGGGATATCACTGCAGGAAAAGTCACTGTAGATATTCCTAAAAAGGATTTACCAAAAGATAGCGACGGTAAGGTAGATGGCGCTTACCAAGTCACCGCTACTGTTTCTGATAAAGCTGGGAACACTAGTCTGGTCAGTGATGCGAAAGACTTTACTATCGATGCCACTGTCCCAGGTGACATCAATGGTGATGGCAAAGCAGATACCAATGATATCAACGGTAAACCAAGCGTCTCTATCCCTGAAGATACCGATGGTGGTGTTACCGCTACAGAATTTAATGACGGTGTTCAAGTTAAAGTGACTTTACCAGCAGGTACGCAAAAAGGCGATACCATCACCTTAACAGTGACACCAAAAGGCGGTGAAGCCTTTGTTATTTCTGCTCCTATCAGCGATAGTGATTTATCGACTGAAACTGCAACGGTGACTATTCCTAAAAATCGATTCCCTGAAACACCAAAAGGGGATTACACTGTCTCAGCACAAATCAAAGATGCTGCTGGTAACCAAAGCCTTGCAAGTGTTGAAAAAACATTTACAGTCTTGGATACTGTGGTTCCAGGCGATACCAATGGCGATGGTGTAGCAGACAGTGAAGATGATAACGGTGGTAAACCAAATGTTTTGGTGGTGGATGCTCACACCAGTGACAATCAAGACAAACCAGTCGGTAGCGATGACTTAAAAGACGGTGTTCAGGTTGAAGTCACCTTGCCAAAAGGTACAGAAGTTGGCGATACGGTAGAAGTAACGGTTAAAACCCCTAATGGTGAAACTCTTCCTCCAATAACCGTTAAAGTCGAAGAAGGTGATTTACCGGGAACAGGTGATGGCAAAGTAACCGTCACTGTACCTAACAAGCAATTCCCAACTGATGAGAAAGGCAAAATCACCGAGGGCGAGTACAAAGTGACCGCAACCGTGAAGGATGCGGATGGTAATACTAGCCAACCGAGTGATGAAGCAATATTTAAGGTTGATACCACTGTCCCAGGCGATAGCAATGGCGATGGCTTTGCTAATGGTCAAGGGGATGATAATGATGGTAAACCAGTGATTACTATTCCTGAAGCTAAAGATGGTGTCAACGCCTCTGAATTAGATAACGGTGTTCAAGTCAAAGTGACTTTACCAGCAGGAACACAACAGGGAGATCAAGTTTATCTTACTCTTACTCCAGAGGGTAAAGCGCCTATCGCTATTGAACCTCCATATCAAGTAAAAGCTGGGGATCTTAACGGAGAGCGTACAGTTGAAATCACCATTCCTAAAGATATATTGCCAAAAGATGCTGACAGCAAACAGACTCTTGATGGCAACTTTACGGTGACTGCACAAGTTAAAGATGCAGCTGGTAATACTAGCCAACCGAGTGATAAAGCGTCATTTACCGTGGATACCGTTGAAATCAGTGGTGAACCTGTAGTGACTATCCCAGAAATGGATAACAACAGTGTCAATGCGTCTGAGTTTGCAACTGCCCAAGGGGTAGATATTAAGGTAACTCTTCCTGAAGGTACGCAAGCTGGGGATACCCTCACCGTGACTGTATCTGCTGACGGCAAAGCACCAATTACCATCACTAAAAAATTGACAGCGGAAGATTTGAATGCTACAGACGGATTAACTATCCATATTCCAGCAAACAAAGAGAGCGATCAAGCCAATAGTTTCCCTGTTAAAGCGGATGGTTCCTATATCGTGGTGGCGAAAGTTAGCGATGGCACAAAAACGGTTGAAAGCGCTCCTACCTCATTGGTAATCGATACCACTGTTCCAGGTGATAGCAATGGCAATGGTAAAGTGGACGGTGATGATAAAAATGGTGGTAAACCTGTCGTGGCAGTCCCAGAAGCGACACGAGAGGACGGTTACACCATTAATGCCAAAGAGCTTGCAGACGGTGACGGTGTTCAAGTTAATGTTACCCTACCACAAGGTACGCAAGTAGGTGATACGGTTACCTTGACGGTGAAACCTGTAAGTGGTGAAGCCTTTACCGTGCCTTATACCGTTAAAGAAGGTGATGATGTTTCTGGTAACGGTACACCAGTATCGGTCACTATTCCTAAACAACATGGGGGTAAAAACCTAGACGGCGCTTACACTGTAACCGCCGTTGTGACAGACAAAGCAGGCAATAGCAGTGCAACCAGCGCTGAAGCGAAATTTACTGTTGATGCTACCGTTCCAGGTGACACTACCGGTGATGGCGTTGCGGATAATGATGGTAAACCAGTGGTCACTATCCCAGAAGCGACAGGTGGTGTGAATGCAGACGAGCTTTCAGACGGTATTAAAGTTCAAGTCACCTTACCAAAAGGTACGCAAGTAGGCGATACCGTGACCTTGACTGTGAAAGCAGATGCCGGTACAGAACAAGAGGTCACTTATACCGTTAAACAGGGTGATAATGTTAATGGTGCAACCCCAGTAGAAATTCCTATTGCTAAAGATAATTTGCCAAAAGGTACAGATAACGCTGTAGATGGCAACTACACCGTCACCGCCAAAGTCACGGACCCTGCAGGTAATAGCAGTTTACCAAGCACACCAGCTAACTTTACTGTCGATACCACTGTCCCAGGTGATAGCGATGGTAATGGTGTGGTAAATGAGCAAGATGCTAACGGTGGTAAACCTGTCGTGGCTATCCCAGAAGCGACAGATGCAGATGGTAACACCATCAATGCTGACGATCTTAAAGACGGTGTTCAAGTTAATGTTACCCTACCAAAAGGTACGCAAGTAGGTGATACTGTTACCTTGACTGTTACTCCAAAAGATGATCAATCATTTGAAGTAGTGCATACTGTTGACGCAAATGATGATTTGACCGGTACTGACCCTGTCACCATTACTATTCCTAAAGATAACTTGCCAAAAGATTCTCAAGGTAAAACCCTTGACGGTGAGTTTACCGTCACCGCCAAAGTCACTGACCCTGCAGGCAATAGCAGTGCAACCAGCGATAAAGCGAAATTTACTGTTGATGCTACCGTACCAGGTGACACTACCGGTAATGGCGTTGCGGATAATGATGGTAAACCAGTGGTCACCATCCCAGAAGCGACAGAAGCCGATAAGCATATTGTCAATGCAGAAGACTTTAAAGACGGTGTTCAAGTTCAAGTGACTTTACCAAAAGGTACGCAAGCAGGCGATACGGTTACCTTGACAGTGAGACCTGCAAGTGGTAATGAGTTTACTGTGACTTATCCTGTTAAAGATACGGACAATGTTACAGGTTCAGGCTCAGTCACTGTCGATATCCCGACAACAAAATTCCCAAGCAATCCTGACGGTGACTATACCGTAACCGCCGTGGTGACTGATGCCGCTGGCAATAGCAGTGCGACTAGTGATGCCGCAAACTTCACTATTGATATTACTGCTCCAGGTGATACCAACCCTGCTGTATCGGGTGTAGAAGAAGCACCTGAAGTCAGCATTCCAGAAGCTGACAACGGTGTGAACAACACCGAATGGAATGGTGGTGAAAAGCAAGAAGTCGCAGGCATTCAAGTGAAAGTAACCTTACCAAGTGGTACTCAAGCCGGTGATACTGTCACCTTGACCGTGACCAATGCAGAAGGCACAGCATATACAAGTGAACCTTACACCGTTCAAGACGGTGACTTAAGCAATGGTGCAACCATTACCATTCCAACTTCCAGCAAATTAACAGATGGAGATTATCACGTTACTGCGTTGGTCACCGATCAAGCCGGTAATGCAGGTAAAGCCAGTGAACCGGCTGACTTTACCCTTGATACTACAGCAACTGGTAAACCAACTATCAAAGGCTTTGTGAGTGATAACAACCCACAAGACGACATTATTACTCGTAATGAAGTGGCAGAAGATGGCAGTGTTCAAGTTAAGGTTGAATTACCTGCTGGGGTGAAAGAGGGCGATGTACTTCGCATCGCTTCACATACTATACTAAAAGAAAATGATAAAGAGATTGTAAAGGTTGTTAAGCACACTATTACAGGATCAGATGTAAGTAGCCAATCTGCGATCGTGTCTGTGCCAACTGGTGTTGAAGATGGAAAAGAAGGTACATTATCTGTTGTGACTAATATATTGGATAAAGCCGGTAATGGTTCAGAAGTTTCTAATGCTGTGACAATAACTGTAAACCGTGCTTTAGAAGGTAAGCCAAATATTGTTTACACCTCAGATGCCGATCAAAATGGTGTCTTAATGGGGGATGAAATCGCTAATAATGTGGTTTCTGTTAAAGTCAATCTCCCAACCGTGAATGCAGGTGATACTGTTGCAATCACTATCAACGGCGATAACACTTACAATGTCGATTTAAGTGGTG
This sequence comes from Gallibacterium sp. ZY190522, assembly GCF_054166015.1. Classification (NCBI taxonomy): domain Bacteria; kingdom Pseudomonadati; phylum Pseudomonadota; class Gammaproteobacteria; order Pasteurellales; family Pasteurellaceae; genus Gallibacterium; species Gallibacterium sp. ZY190522. Next base: position 1,967,436 of record NZ_CM135118.1, on the reverse strand, counting down.
ATACCAAAGTCATCAAACACGGCAATAAAACTTATACTTTAACTACCGAACCAGTTAATGGCAAAACAGAGTACACCACAACTATTGATGATGTGGCAGTTGAAGATGATGCAACTTCAATTACCTCTAGCATTGTGGTAACACCAACAAGTGGTGAGAAAACAGAAGCCACACAATCTATTCAGATTGATCGTAATCAACCGGGTGGTACAACCGATGCCGATAGCGATGGTAAAGGTGATGATAAACCAAGCATTACTATTCCTGATGCTTCTAATCCAAGCTTAGCAGAAGACGGCAAAATTAATGCCGCTGAGCTTGCCGATGGCGTAGTGATCAATGTCACCGTACCAGCAGGTACAGAAGCTGGCGATATCATTGTAATTAAAAACAATGGTAGTGAAATTTATACCTTTACCATCCCAGCAGACACCACAATTGGTACTGATCCGATTGCCGTGACCGTGCCTAAAGACAAGTTCGCTGATGGCAAAACTTATAACATCACAGCTTCGGTGAAAGAGCCTTATAGCAAAGGAGCGCGTGAATCCGAAGATTCGGATCAAGTCACATTTACTGTAGATACCACTGTCCCAGGTGATAGCGATGGTGACAATAAACCTGATAATGCTGGTAAACCAGTTGTGACCCTTCCAGACGGTGTAAAAGATGGTGTGAACGTCAAAGAGCTTTCAGACGGAATCAAAGTTCAAGTTACTCTACCAAAAGGTACACAAGAGGGTGATACCGTAATCTTGACCGTAAAAGCAGATGACGGTACAGAACAAAAAGTCACTTATACCGTTAAACAGGGTGATGCTGTTAATAGTGCAACCCCAGTAGAAATTCCTATTACTAAAGATAATTTGCCAAAAGATACAGATAACGCTGTAGATGGCAACTACACCGTCACTGCCAAAGTCACTGACCCTGCCGGTAATAGCAGTAAAGACAGCGATCCAGTTAACTTTAAAGTAGATACCACCGTTCCAGGTGATAGCAATGGCGATGGTGTTGCGGATGATGATGGTAAACCAGTGGTCACTATCCCAGAAGCGACACAAGAGGACGGTTACACCATTAATGCCAAAGAGCTTGCAGACGGTGACGGTGTTCAAGTTAATGTTACCCTACCGAAAGGTACGCAAGTAGGGGATACCGTTACCTTGACCGTGACACCAAACGTCGGTGAAGCCTTTACCGTGCCTTATACTGTTAAAGAAGGTGATGATGTTTCTGGTAACGGTACACCAGTATCGGTCACTATTCCTAAACAACATGGGGATAAAGACCTAGACGGCGCTTACACCGTAACTGCTGTAGTGACTGATGCTGTCGGCAATAGCAGTGTAACCAGCGATGAAGCGAAATTTACTGTTGATGCTACCGTACCAGGTGACACTACCGGTAATGGCGTTGCGGATGATAATGGTAAACCAGTCGTGACGATTCCAGAAAATGCAAATGGTGGCGTGAACGCGACTGAATTTAATGATAAAGGTGTTCAAGTCAATGTGACCCTACCGAAAGGTACGCAAGTAGGCGATACGGTTACCTTGACTGTGAAACCTGCAAGTGGTGATGAGTTTACTGTGACTGATTCCGTTAAAGATACGGACAATGTTACAGGCTCAGTCACTGTCGATATCCCGACAACAAAATTCCCAAGCAATCCTGATGGCGCTTACACCGTCACTGCCAAAGTCACTGACCCTGCCGGTAATAGCAGTAAAGTCAGTGCGCCGGCTGACTTTACTGTCGATACCACCGTTCCAGGTGATAGCAATGGCGATGGTGTTGCGGATGATGATGGTAAACCAGTGATTGAATCAATTCCAGAAGCTACTGAGGCGGATGGTTATAGCATCAATGCGACAGAATTTGCTGACGGTATTGAAGTACAAGTTCGCCTACCACAAGGTACGCAAGCAGGGGATACCGTTACCTTAACCCTTCAACCACAAACAGAGAATGCTATTACCGTTGACTACAAAGTTAAATCTGGTGATTTAAGTGGTACCGATCCTATCGTTACCATTCCTGTGGAAAAAGCGAAATTCCCAGCACAAGCAGATGGCGAATACACTGTCACTGCGCAAGTCAAAGATCCAGCCGGTAACAATAGTCTAGTGAGTGAGGGCAAAACCTTTACTGTCGATACACAAGCGCCGACTGTAACAGCACCAGAAGCCAAAAAAGACGGTAGTGTGGTGATTACACTTCCTAATGATGCGGACAAAGTAACTGTTACCGTACAACCTGAGGGTGAAACCAAGCCACGTGATATTACCTTAACCAAAGGTGATGATGGTAGTTGGACTTCTAGCGATCCTGCTGTAGTGCCTAATGTACCTAATGGTTCAACCACAACCACTATTCCAAATGATAAAGTAACAGATGGTTCAGCAGTAACTGTGTCTGCCCAAGACAAAGCTGGTAATAGTCATTCAGCAAGTGTTAATGCGGTAGATGTAAATGATGCGCCTGTATTGACTATTAAACCAGAGGATATAGTGGAAACAGGTTTTACTAAAGGTCAGGCAACAGCAGGCAAACTAATTGCGACAGTAACAGCAACGGATCCAGATAAAACTGATACCGTAACTATTCAATTGTTAAACAACGATGATGGTTATTTTGTGCTTGATAGTGGAACAGGAGAAATTAGTTTAACTGGGAAAGGGGCTGCTTTTGTTAATGAAGGCAATAACTTACCAAGTATTCAAGTTAAAGCAATTGATAATAAATATCTTGCTAGTGAAGTAGAAACAGTAAATATTGCTGATACTATAGATACAAGTAACACCTTAACAATTACTTCAAATGATGGTGAATCTGTAACAGGTACTACTGATCCGCTTAGCACGGTGGAAATTCGTAATGCGAATAATGAAGTAGTTGGTCGTGGAACAGCTGATAGCGATGGTCGGTTTACTATTAAATTAACACACGAAGAGGTAGTGAGTTTAGGAAAAGAAAATGCTAACAAAGATATTCAAGCCGATCATAATGGTGATGGTGAGCTTGAAACTTATCGTACAGATAAGGAAGGTAATTATCGTTATACTGTTGATTCGCCAATTAAAACTGGTGAAACGTTAACGGTAACATCTACTAATAGTTATGATAATCGTGTGACTAAGCAAAGTGAAACACCGGATGAAATAGCACCTAGTGCACCGGTAATTGAGATTAATGAGCAAGGAACGGTTATTAGTGGAATTGCTGAGCCAGGTAGCACTATTGTGTTGCAGGTGACAAGTAAAGATGGTCAAACCACGCAAAAAGTTGCAATAGATAAAAACGATCAACCGATCATTGCTAATGAAAAAGGTGAATTTACAATCGAATTAAAAGAGCCATTAATCGGTAAAGAAACTATTACAGCAACGGCTAAAGATAAAGCTGATAATACTTCTCCATCATCAGATTCAATTACTGCACCTTATTTCAATAATGAGTTGAAGGATGTAGAGATTGTCTTACGAAATGATACCGGCGTATCTGATAGAGACAACATTACCAATGATGGTGGCTTAAAACTTGTGGGTGATGATAGTGCGATGATTACTAAAGTGGAATACAAAGATGCTGAGGGTAATTATCAAACTGTGCCTTATGTTGAAGGTGTTTATATTTTACCTGAAGGTGAATATGCAGAGGGAACAATTCGCATTACTCAACAAGATAAAGAGGGTGCAATTAAATACAGCACTAATGCTAAAAAATTCGTGATTGATACCACAGCACCTGATGCCGCAACAGCAGTTAATGATCAGAATGGTAATGTTACTATTACACTTCCACATAATGCACCTCAAGGTGATTATGTAGAAGTAATGGTAGGTAATAAGAAGGTAACCTTAACCAGTGATGGTGATAACGGTTGGACAAGTAGTGATACCGCACTTGTACCAACACCGAGAGATAATGAAGTTACTATACTACATACTGTTGCACTATCAGGTACAGGAGTATCGGTACAATCCTTTGATATTGCAGGTAATAAAGCGGATAAAGATAGCGATAATACCTTGATAGATCGTACTAAAATTACTGTGGCTTTGGAACATCCAGAGGTTAATAGTAACTTAATGAATGATACCGGCACGATGATGGTGCTTAATACTGCTGAATTAGAGGCTAGCGGCTCTCCATCAAATGTAACGGTAAAAATTTATTTACCAAATTCTGCTCAAGTAGGTGATTATGTTGAGTTTCCTTTTGGATCTTCAATTCTGAAAGCACAAGTTAAGCAAACTGATATTAAGAATGGATATTTTGAGGTAAGAGCAGGTGCTCCAATGAATTTTGCACTTGTCCAAGGAGAGAATAAATATCCAGTGAAATTGTATCAATCAGATAAAACTACTGTTAAGTCTGAATCTGAGCCGTTGTTGATTTATGTGGATAAACTTACTCCGGATACGCCAGTAGTGACATCTAAAACGGGAGGCGAGGTTAGTATTACTCTACCGACTGGAGAACGCAGTAACTTTGATCCTTTCACAAGTATTGGAACTCAAGCTGAAGTAGGTGATTGGGTTATTATTACCGCAGGTGATCAAAGCGTTAAATTAACCAAAACTGCTAATCGTTGGGAAAAACCGACAGAAGCAGATTGGATTACGATTAATGGCAATACAGCAACCATTCCAACTAATACTGAGAAATTCCCGTATGGTACAACAGTAACTGCACAAGCCTTTGATAAAGCAGGTAATCAATCTGAACAAGGTGTTGGACACGTTGTGAAAGATCCATTGAAATTTACTGATTTTAAAGTGAATAATCAGGATTTGGATACCACTACACCAAATATAGTAGATACTAATCAAAAGGCAATTTACTATACAGCAACAGTGGAAGGGCAAGAAGCCGAAGAAGCGATAATTCGAGTGCGCTTAATGAAGGGGGATCAACAAGTTGAGGTACATTATCTCGATATTTCGTCTGATTCCCAAACATATAAAGGGGCGTTTAATAATCTCAGTGCAGATTATGAGCAATACAAAGTCATTGCAGATATTGTGCATCAGGATAAGAGCACAGGATTTAATGATGCTAATTTACCGAAAAGAAGTGTGGATGTTATGGTGGATAATGTTGTTCCACAGTTGGACTTCTCTAAGATTACATCATCTGTTTCAGATGGCCCTAACAACAAGCCAAATAGTGTAACGATAGTCGCAACCGATGGTTCTCACATTCTGAAAGATGGAAATACTACGGTTTCAGGTGCAGCAGAAATGACGATGAAACTAGATTTCGGTAATGCACAGAGTGATAAACAACGCATTATTACAGATAAATTAGGTAATAAAGTTGTTGTGTATAATCCAAAATTAGACTGGATGATGCGTAAAGATGACGATGATGATACATCAAGCGATCAATATCATAATGATCATGCTCAAGGTTGGGGATTTGATACCAAAACTGCTGTAATGTATAACCAAGATAAAGCGTTATTTTATAAGTGGAATGGGGATAATGAAGCAGCTGATATTATTGTTTCAGGTATGTCACGAACTGATGAGTGGTGGAGCTATTATAATCGTAGAGGATGGATTGGTGCGGAAAATACAGGCAGTTCAGCAACCTTAACTAATAAAACGATGACACAATTTGTTATGGATACATTAGGCGGTGGAAATGACTACATTTCTGCACCAGCAATTGCCGGTAATGTTGTGATTAGAACCAATGATGGTGATGATATGATTACGACAATGAACCTACAAGGTCGATATGATTATTATGTCGGATTAGGGTATTCACGCCCTAATGTTGATGGTAGTAACCAAATCTATATGGGTGATGGTAATGATACTTTTGAAGTTACCGGCACTGCAAAAGACACAGAGGACCCAGAGAAAGCAGGAGCTGTAAGAGATGAGATGATATATGCTTCACTCTATGCAACGAATGCCAAAATAGATATGGGTGCTGGTAATGATAAAGTATCCATTAAATGGAATGTGTTCACCGGCTCGCAACAAGAGTCAGGTAATTACTTTAACCTTGGCGAGGGTGATGACACAATGACTGTGGGTGGAAATGTTTTGGGGCAATTGCGTGAAACCTCTTATGAAGGCTCTACGATTATTAATTTAGGTTCAGGAAATGATACCTTATCCTTAGCAAAAATAGAGCGAGAGTCAAATTATTCATCACCATTGGTGTTAATTACTTCTAAAGAGAGTGCAAATGTTACTATTGGAAATGTTAAAGAAGCTCAGTTGTCTATGATGATGGGTGATGGCGAAGATAAGGTAACAATTAGTAACGATCTTATTCTTTCTGGTCAAAAATCGGATTGGATTAGTCAGGTATTCTTACACAATGATGAGTATGCACGACAAGGTATAGAACGTTACAAAAATTTCTATGATCAAGCATTGAAAGATCAAATTAATTCAAGCTTAGTGCGTGCAATTGATTTGATAGCGACAGATAGCCAAGATAGAAGTGCGACAGGTGGTAGAGACGTGGTTGGCGCAGATAGAGTTGCCACCTCAACCAGTGAAAGCGTAACTGAAATTATTGATGTGTTAGATCTTGGTGATGGACAAAACACATTATCGGTAACAGGTAAAATGTTCGGCGTTAATTACTTTGGTGGCAAAGATGTGGATACCATTCAGTCAGGTGTCACTGAAAATAGCCGTTTCTGGTTAGGTTTGGGAGAGGATAGCGTTGAGCTTGCTCAAATGTCGAACTCTGCAATTTATGCCGGTGCTGGTGAAGATAGAATTACCGTTGGTGGCATAAAGAAACAAGAAGGACGCGGTAGTATTATTAGTGCAGAAGATGGTAATGACACCATTATTATTAATGCGTTACCAAAGACATTAGTAGCGTTGGAAGCTGATAAGTCTTGGATTTCTGGTGGTAATGGCGATGATACTATTACGATCAATGGAGATTTATTCGGTACTGGTAACCAAATATTTGGAGATGCGGGTAATGATACTATTACAATTAGTGGCAATATTCGTGGATCTAATAATTCGATCAATGGTGGAGCAGGTGATGATACCATTACTCTCGATGGTGAGATTCTGAGAGACCTAGGTGGAAAATTCGAAATACGAGGCGGTGAAGGTAACGATACGATTTCTGTAGGTAATATTAGTACAGAAGATAATGTGAGTATTTTTGCTGGAAATGGTAACGATATTGTTACTATTAAGAATGTTAAAGGTGATAATGATCATATTATTGATTTAGGAGAGGATGTAAATAAAACGGATTACGACATTTTAAGCATAGAGGGTTCGCAGTTAGAGGGGTACAATAACCAATTTAGTATTGGAGGGAGACCTTCGGAGCATACTCAGATCTGGGGAGCAGAAGAAATTCGGTTTACAGGTACGGGTGTAACTGTGAAAATTGAAAGCGGTAATCTTGTTAATAATAACACCGGACCGTCTCCAGCTGGAAAAGATGAGTTGTTTATCCGTAATGATGGCGGAGATGCGACGAATAAAGTTGTGCTTTCAGGTTCAGGTTGGACGAAGAGCCACACAGAAGAACATAGTTTTAATGGTGTGTCTTATCAAAATGTTGATGTATATAAACATTTATCAAGTGAAGATATTTTATATATCCAACAAGGTGTGAAAGTAATTATCTAATTGCTCGTTATTTAATTAAAACCCTTTATGCCGAGAGGCATAAAGGGTTTGTTTTTGTATCAATGAAAGTAGTAGCTGTATTAGTGGAGACTTTGCTCTTTTAGTTTTCTGACCATTTCTTCAGTAAAGATATAATGAGTACCACAACATTCACATTGCATATCTAAAGTTGGTTTTTCTGCAAAAATTTCACTGATTTCTTCATCAGAAAGTAAAGCAATTGCTGCTCCAGAACGTTCTTGAGAGCAACCGCAGAAAAACTCTGTATGATGTGGTGGATAAATTTCAACAGTTTCTTCGTGATATAGACGATAAAGCAACTCTTCTGCGCTTAAACCAAATAATTCTTCATCTTTTACTGTTGCTGTTAATGTTGCTAAATGTTCAAAATCATCTGGTGAACCTTGTCCATCTGGCATAATTTGTAATAACATTCCGGCGGCAACAGCTTCGCCTTGATATTCACCGAAGCGGATAAATAATTGCGTTTGTAATTGTTCGGAACGGATGAAATAGTCTTCTAAGCATTCAGTAATGGTTGGTTTATCTAATGCAATAACACCTTGGTAACGTTCACCTTCTTCCGGAATAATGGAGATAACTAAAACGCCTTTACCCACCATCTCACTTAAGCTCATTTCATTACTAATTTCATCCTGTAAGCGAGCTAATGCACGTAACTGTTGTTGATCGTTGCCGTTCACTAAAGCAAGTTTTAATGGACCATCGCCTTGAATTTGCACTGTAATATTGCCTTTAAATTTTAAGGTGGCGGTTAATAAGCTGGTGGCAACTAATAATTCACCTAATAAATTTTGTACAGGTGTTGGGTAATGATGTGTATTTAATGTTTCTGTAAAAGTTTTGTTTAAACGTACCCATTCTCCGCGAACTGCACGGTTCTTGAAAAGAAATCGGTATAGTTTGTCGTTATCTTGTTTATATAAATCTGTCATAAAAGTTACCTCAAAAATAATTTCACCCCTATATAGGGGTGAAATTATTGTTTACAAGCGTTTAATTGGATGAAATAGCTTGGTTATTTTTCGTCACTTGTTTAAGTACTAAAAAGCCGAGAATAGCGGAGAGTGATGAGGCGGCTAAAATGCCGATACGAGCTAAAATATTGAGCTGATGCGATTCTTGTTCAAATGCCAAGCCGGAAAGGAACATTGCCATTGTAAAGCCGATACCACACAATAGCGATACGGCAAAAATATGGCGGAAATTAATCCCTTCAGGCAGTTTGGTTAGTTTTAATTTGATTGAAAGGTAACTAATACCGAAAATACCGAGTGGTTTGCCGATAAATAAACCGAGTAATACGGCAAAGGGTAATGGAGAAATTAATGTTTGCCAATCAACACCTTGGAACGAGATGCCGGCATTGGCGAAAGCGAATAACGGCAAAATCATAAAAGTTACCCAAGGTTGCAGGCTGTGTTCCAGACGGTGTAATAGGTGATCACCATTTTTAGCTTGCAACGGAATGGAAAAACCGATAATCACGCCGGCAAGTGTGGCGTGAACACCCGATTTCAACACGCAAACCCAAAGGATAGTGCCAACAATACCATAAGGAATTAATGAACTCACTTTAGCACGATTGAGCAAAATTAGACTAATAATGGAAATGCTAGCACCAATTAAAGCAACTGTTCCTAAATCGTGGGAAAAAAAGAGGGCAATAACAATAATTGCACCAAGATCGTCAATAATTGCTAATGCTAATAGAAAGACTTTTAATGGTGTAGGAACATTTTTACCAACTAAAGCCATAATACCGAGCGCAAATGCAATATCGGTCGCCATAGGAATCGCCCAACCTTTTGTCAATTCCGGATGAGCAACGGTAGCGGTGTAAAACAGCACTGCCGGCACAATCATTCCGCCCAAGGCGGCAATCGCCGGAAAAATCGCAGTTTTAATATTGGATAGTGAACCTGTTAATAACTCTTTTTTTACTTCCAAACCGATAGACAGAAAAAAGATTGCCATTAAGCCATCATTAATCCAAAGTAATAGCGGTTTATGTAATTGAAATTGACCGAATTGAAAAGCAACAGTAGTATTCAACAAGCCCTGATAGCAATCAGTCATAAACGGCAAATTAGCACAAAAGATGGCGAGAAATGTTGCTATTAATAATAAAATACCGCCAGCAGGTTCACTCTGAAAAAAGTGTTGGATTCGTTGAGACAGTTTTTGCATTTACACTCCCTTTGAAAATAGAAAAATAAAAAGAAATTAAATCTTAAAGAAAAAGGTTTCTGCCCGTAGCTATCTCGGGCAGAAAGAGAATTATAAATTAATGCCATATTGTTGGCGATAAGCCAACATTTTCGGTAAAAACTCAGAATATTGTTCGGATTGTTGTAAATAGGTAAGCAAATGTTCAAGTGTAATAATAGAACTAACATGGCAGTGGTAATCACGTTCTACTTCTTGAATAGCGGATAGATCACTTTTGCCTTTTTCTTGCCTATCTAATGCTATCATTACGCCTGCTAATGTCGCTTGATTTGCTTCGATTAATTGCATTGATTCACGGATTGCAGTGCCGGCAGTGATAACATCGTCAATTAATAATATTTTTCCTTGCAATGGGCTACCGATTAAATTACCCCCTTCACCGTGGTCTTTCGCTTCTTTGCGATTAAAACAAACCGGTTTGTTTAAGCCGAATTGGTGATAAATTGCTGTTGCTGTTGCAGTAGCAATTGGAATACCTTTATAGGCTGGTCCAAAAATTACATCATAATCAAGCTGTTGTGCATAAATAGCTTGTGCATAAAATTCACCGAGTTTAGCTAAATCTTCTCCGGTATTGAATAATCCAGCATTAAAAAAATAGGGGCTGATACGCCCAGATTTAAGGGTAAATTCGCCAAATCTCAGCACGTTGCGGCTGAGAGCGAATTCAATGAATTGTTGTTGATACTGCTGCATATTTCTTCCTTAATCGTGTTACTCTGTTTGTAGTGCCTTTTTTTGTGCCTGATTGATTTGTGAGATTCCTTGTTTAGCTAAATCAAGTAAAGATAATAATTCATCGTGACTGAACGGTTCACCTTCGGCTGTTCCTTGTATCTCAATCATTCTGCCGTCGTCTGTCATCACCACATTCATATCAGTTTCTGCATTGGAATCTTCAACATATTCGAGATCGCATAACTGTTGTTGATCAACAATACCGACTGACACTGCCGCAACCAGATTTTTGATTGGATTTTGGTTGATTAAACCTTTATCCAATAAGGTTTGGATCGCATCGTGTAGTGCAATCGCTGAACCGCTGATCGCTGCGGTGCGTGTACCGCCGTCTGCCTGAATGACATCACAATCAAGAGTAATGGTGCGTTCTCCAAGTAGGGTGAGATCGACCATTGCACGGAGTGACCGACCGATTAGGCGTTGGATTTCCATAGTACGACCGCTTTGTTTGCCTTTTGTAGCTTCTCGTTGCGTTCTAATGTTGGTCGCTCGAGGTAACATTCCGTATTCAGCGGTAACCCAACCTTGGTTTTGCCCTTTTAAAAAACGAGGGACGGTTTCTTCAACGGTAGCGTTACAAAGCACTTTTGTGTCTCCGAATTCGATTAATACTGAACCTTCAGCGTGTTTGGTGTAATGACGAGTGATTTTGATAGGGCGCATTGCGTGATTATCACGATTATTCGGGCGCATAATAATTCTCCGATTATCTAAAAATAATTGGAGATTTTAGCATAATTTATAAGGACGTTGGGGTGGACATACTTGGATTTATGGGTGTTTGATCAAGATTTTCTTCTGCTTCTTCATTGTTTTCGTTCGCTTGAGATTGTTGTTGTAAGCGGTAGTAATTAATAATACTGTTATGATAACGGCGAATATTTTCAACGTATTGATAGGCCTCGTAACCACGGGCATAACCGAATTTCAATTTGCTATAATATTTTTTATCCGCCAATAATGGTAAATTGTTTTTCACATCTAGCCAATTATTGGGATCACCGCCGAGAGATTCGGTTAAGCGACGTACATCTAGTAAATGCCCTAATCCTAAATTGTAGGCAACCAATGCGAACCAAATTTTATCCTCTTCGGCAATGGTTTCCGGCATTTTTGTTAGTAATAACTGTAAATATTCCGAGCCGGCTTTAATGCTCTGTTCCGGATTATTGCGATCCTCAATCTGCATTCGAGCAGCAGTTTCTTTGGTCAACATCATAATACCGCGAACGCCAGTTGGTGAGGTGGCATTGGCATCCCAATGCGATTCCTGATAAGCGATGGCTGCCAGTAATTTCCAATCAAGCGGATTAGCATAACGTTGAAACAGTTCCAAATAATTCGGCAATGTGTTTTCGATCGCTTGGATGTAAGTTCGGGCATCAACATAATCAAAGCGAGAAAGATGACTAAAATATTTTTCCTCAATGCGTGAAATTAGCCCCGATTCTTTCGCCTGGTTCATAAAATCAAGTAGCGCAGCCTGTAATTCATTGTAAGGATTATGTGGCAAATACCAGTTTACAGAGGTTTCTTCACTTAAATCGAAACCGACCGCAATTGTTGGTTTCACTTGCTGAATGGAGGCAATATCCATTGAACTGGCGATAGTGTAATCTGCTTTACCATCAGCTACAGCCAATAATGTTTCTTCAATAGATAGAGCATTGTTTGTTTGCCATTCCAATCGAGGATATTGCTGTTTTAGTTGTTGTAATTTCTCTTGTAGATTGCGGTCATTGGCAATGAGTAATTTGCCTTTTAATTGGTTGAGATCGTAAGGTCGAGTTGTATTTTTTCGATAAACAAGTTGCCAAGAAGAGGAATAATAGCTTGGCCCGATTTGAAAATATTCCGCTTTTTCTGGTTGATACATTAAATTTGCAGCGGCAAGATCAATTTCATTATTTTCTAAAGCATCAAATAGTTTTTCAGAAGAATCGAAAGTTTTAATATTGAGTTCAACATTTAAATAATCAGCAAAGGCTTTTGTTAATTCATATTCTAAACCGGCAGCACCGTTAGGACTGATGAAATATGAAAATGCATTATTAATGGTACCAACTACTAATTGTTCTCTTTTTTGTATGGAGGTAAATAAATTATCTTCTGAACGCATAATTTTTTGCCACGGAAAAACCATATCAATTGCCCAAAGCAATAGAAGTACAGCTAAAAAAATGCGTAAAGACAAACCTTTCAATGAAACCTCAAGCTTAAATTTGCAAAATGCGCATTGTATAAGATCTAATCGCTAAGTACAAATAAGAGTTTACGCAAACGTTTCCGTTTAAATGTAAGTTTAGGTATAATAAACAGTGATTTTTCATTTTCTAAATTTTAGGTGATATTGCTATGATGCTGATTTTCCGTGGGGCGGCAGCCCTTTCTGATTTCCGAGTTTCTCGCCTTTCCTTACAACTTGCTGAACAACAGATTTCACTTCAAAGTTGTCAAACATATTATCTCTATTTTGTTGAGGTATCTGAGAGATTATCGGCACAACAGATTGAACAACTAAACCGGTTATTTGAAGCAAATGCTGTAATGTCATTTCCGGCAGTGTCAGAAAAAGAGAATTTTTTGTGCGGACAGATTGTTATTCCTCGCTTCGGTACAATTTCACCTTGGTCGTCAAAAGCAACCGATATTATTCATAATTGTGGCTTAAGCATTGTGGTGCGTGCAGAACGTGGCATTTTATATGATTGCCGATTTGCTACACCATTAAATGATGCTCAACAAGCAGTTTTTGCGAAATTGATTCACGACAGAATGATGGAAAATGTAGTTTCTGATTTTTCTCAATTACCACAATTGTTTGCACAACAAGAGCCAAAACCGTTTAAAACTATTGATATATTAGGTGGTGGCAGAGCAGCATTGGAGCGAGCTAACGTGGAGTTGGGGTTAGCGTTGGCAAACGATGAAATGGATTATTTATTGGAACAGTTTGCATTATTAAAACGTAATCCGACAGATGTTGAACTTTATATGTTTGCACAGGCGAATTCTGAGCATTGTCGCCACAAAATTTTTAATGCAGATTGGACAATTGACGGTAAAGCACAACCGAAATCACTGTTTAAAATGATCAAAAATACTTACGAAAAAACACCGGATTATGTGTTCTCTGCATATAAAGATAATGCAGCGGTAATGGAAGGTTCGGTTGCAGGTCGTTTTTTCCCAGATCAGGACGGCACTTATCGTTACCATAATGAATCGATGCCCATTTTGATGAAAGTAGAAACACATAATCACCCTACAGCTATTTCACCATTTCCAGGCGCAGCAACCGGTTCAGGCGGAGAAATACGCGATGAGGGGGCGACAGGGCGTGGTTCTAAACCAAAAGCTGGTTTAGTCGGTTTTTCCGTTTCTAATCTATGTATTCCAAATTATCAACAACCTTGGGAAGGGACTTTATCTAAACCCGATCGTATTGCTTCTGCACTGGATATTATGATTGATGGGCCACTTGGTGGAGCTGCATTTAATAATGAATTTGGTCGCCCGTCTTTATTAGGTTATTTCCGTACTTATGAACAAAAAGTGAATAGTTTTAACGGCGAAGAGGTGCGTGGTTACCATAAGCCGATTATGCTTGCCGGCGGTATGGGGAATATTCGTGAAGACCATATTCAAAAAGGCGAAATTCCGGTTGGTGCAAAACTAGTGGTGCTTGGTGGGCCAGCAATGAATATTGGCTTGGGCGGCGGTGCAGCTTCTTCGATGACATCTGGCAAATCGGCGGAGAATTTGGATTTTGCTTCTGTTCAACGTGATAATCCGGAAATGGAGCGCCGTTGTCAGGAAGTGATTGACCGTTGTTGGCAAATGGGAGCGGATAACCCGATTCTGTTTATCCACGATGTTGGGGCAGGCGGTTTATCTAATGCGATGCCGGAATTAGTGAATGATGGTGGCCGCGGAGGTCGTTTTGAGTTGCGTAAGATTTTAAGTGATGAGCGTAATATGAGTCCGTTGGAAATTTGGTGTAATGAATCGCAAGAACGTTATGTTTTAGCGGTCAGTGCAGAAAAATTGCCATTATTTGAACAGCTTTGCCAGCGTGAACGCGCGCCGTATGCTGTGATTGGCGAAGCGACAGAAGAAAAACAGCTAACATTACACGATGATTATTTTGCTAATCAGCCTATTGATTTACCAATGAATGTGTTGTTAGGTAAAGCACCAAAAATGCAACGTAATGAAGTATCTAAACGGGTTAATTCACACCCATTGCAAACCAACAAAATTGATTTAACCGAAGCGTTACATCGTGTATTGCGTTTACCT